>CAZQBU010000004.1:0-106309 GCA_964592175.1 uncultured Lentimicrobiaceae bacterium | reverse complement strand
AGGTTATTATCCTGCTATTTCAGAAAAAGGATTTTACTATGGAAAAGTAAATGATGATTTAACAAAAGTTGTTGTACCGGGAACTAGCAGAGGAAGTTATTATTTCGATTTTGAGATAAAGAACCTTGAACCGGATGCTAACTATACTGTAAAAGCGTATGCTGTACAAGACAATGAAGAGTTCCTTAGTGAAAAAGAAGTTACATTTAATACACCAACAAATCCAAGTGGCACATTTACTGACCCTCGCGATGGAAATATTTATACATGGGTAACCATTGGCAACCAGGTTTGGATGGCCGAAAACCTGAAATATTTGCCCAGCGTAGAAGATGACAGTACATACTCACTAACAACCCCCTATTATTATGTATATGGTTACGTTGGTACCAATGTGCCCCAAGCCAAAGCTACAGAAAACTATCAAACCTACGGCGTGCTTTATAACTGGCCTGCAGCTATGGCAGGTGCAACGAGTAGCGAGGCTAACCCCAGCGGCGTGCAGGGCGTATGCCCCTCAGGTTGGCATTTGCCAAGCGATGCCGAGTGGACTGAACTAACCGATTATTTGGGTGATGGCGCAGGGGGTAAACTAAAAGAAACCGGAACTACGCACTGGCGTAGCCCCAACAGGTGGGCAACTAATGAAACAGGTTTCACAGCCCTTCCGGGTGGCGTGCGTATCCATGATGGAACATTCGACAATATTGGGGACTACGGTCGCTGGTGGAGTGCTACGGAGTGGGAATACGATCTCGTCAGGTCTCGGTACATGTACTACGACTACGGCGCTGTGATCAGGGACAACTACTTTAAGGCATTGGGTTTTTCTATCCGGTGCGTAAGGGATTAAGATATTGAAGGCAGGGCTAATCAAAGCTTGACAATTTGACGCTTTTTATCATAAGCACAGCCTTAGCGCCACCAAAGGATGATGATTTTGGTTAGGGGGCTGTCTTCTAAAGGGCAGCCTCTTTTTTGGTATAAGAAAGCCGTTGAAATCATCTATTGACTTTTGTAAAGTAACACCCAAAAACGAAATCTTACAATCAAAACCATGTAAAAAGCTCCACTGCAGAAGAAAAAACGTACATTTGAACATGAAAGTTTTGATCGTATCGTTTCAAGATGCCTTTCGAAGCAGATTGGCTCAAGGCTTTTTACAGTCTTTCATGCCAAGCGTACAGCTGGAGACTGCAGCAATAGAGCCGGCTAAAAGCATACATGCTGCAACAAAGCATCTTTTGTATGAATCATTTATCGAACTCAATGATTCGATGCCGCAATCAATCAGAAAATATGCAAATCAAAAGTTTTCAAAACTTATAATTGTTTGTGAAAAGGCAAAGCAACAGCTTCCCGAATGGGCTTCAGAGCTTGCCGAACAGATTGTAATCATTCCTTTCCCACCAATAGATGAAAAGTTATGCTTTGACACAGAGCCTCAGGTTTTTCGCGATGCAAGGGATCAAATCAAACAGCAGATGTTTTTGCTTTTTAAAGAATACTTTTCAAAAAAATAAGCTCCTGCCAACGACAAGAGCTTATTTGAAAGTCTTTCGAAATACATTAATTCACTATGAACGTACGTTGTATCTTTTTGGCATTTGATTTAGCCGTAATGACATAGATACCGGCTTCCAAGCCCGACAAGTCGAATTGTCCTTCGCCACGCACTGTTTTACTAAGTAGCTGAGCGCCGGATATGGTGGTAATGGTCACTTCATACATACCGTCAAGGCGCATATTCAGCTGCCCCCGTGTAGGATTGGGGAAAATCTCCATTTCCATTGCAGCAGTTTCATCCAAAGAAGTACCGCCAAGGGTAGCAAACTCTACAATGGTGGTGGGTCCCCATTCACCAAGCTGGTTCTTGCAGCTTGCCAGAGCTACATAATCCGTAGAGGGCTCTAGGTCTTGCCATACCCAATTGTCCGGTCCGTACAGAGGATAACCGTTGTCGCGAATCAATTCCACTGCAGCCTCTTCCCCTATTTCGTCAAAATATTCTTTAGTTATCAGTCCGTCGTGATAGACCGCTGTTTCGCTGTTTGGAGTCACAATCATGCGTAGGCTGGTCTCAGTAATGTCAAGCAGTTCAATAGTGGCTGAGGCTTCGCCGGTACCGCCCATGGGCAAGGTCTTTACATATGCAGCCTGATAAGGTGCTTCAAAGCCATCATGCCCCACACTAATGGTGTACACATAATATTCTGTATCCGGAATCAATTCTTCATAATGATGCGTATAAGCTTCGGTTTTCTGAATTCCGAAAGCTTTGATTGCTGCTTCGGGGCTGCCCATCATGGCTCCCCACATTTCCATTTCCTCTTCCGTCATGATGACAAAATAATAGGAAGCACAAGCATCGTTGGGTACAAAACTCACATCCAGTTCGTCATGTGTGATATTATCAAAGCTGACAGCCACTTCCGGCAAATCTGCACTTGAATCACCCAAAAGGCGACCAATCATAAAGCCGTAATTTCCATTTGAATTATATGCATAGCCTGAGAAAAGAATCTTCCCATCCGGTAATATTTCAACAGATTGTGGTGCATCTTCTTCTTCAGAAATTGCATAATGACGAATACCTCCTTCACCAAAAGAATCATCAAGGCTGCCGTCACTATTTAATCGTCCAAAATACATATCGAATTTAGAAGAACTGTATAATACATGAGCACCTACAAAAACTATTTTACCGTTTTCTTGGACCGCCACACTACTCACATAGCCGGCTTCTTCATTGACATCAACTTTTACAAAACCATTATCTCCAAAAGATGAATCAAAACTTCCATCAATATTTAAACGAATGATGGTGGCATCATATTCCGGCACCCCGGGTATAAGCGATTCTTCTTGGTGTGCGCCCACAATAATTTTGCCATCGGGCTGCAGCGCCAAAGAAGTGCCAAAGTCGGAACTTCCGCTTGGATTTGAAACGATAATTCCTTGTGTCCCAAAGCCGGTATCCAAAGCGCCGTTAGCTTGATAACGCGCTATGACGATATCGTTATAGGAATTGCTGCTATATAAAAAGCCTGTAGCAATAATTTTATCATCAGCTTGAATAAGAATCTCGGAAATATAAGAAATTGAAGCTACTCCGTATAAATCATTTATTAGTGTCATCACATAGCCGTTTGTGCCAAATCCGGTATCTACGCTACCATCAGCATTCATCCGGCATAAGCCAAAATTATCATTGATGAAACCTCCGAGTATAATTTTACCATTTGATTGAATATCAACGCTTTCACAATTATTCATTGGATTTGCATGAGCAATTCCATTAGTTCCAAAACTAGTATCAAGCTCGCCACTTGGCAAATAACGTACTACAGCAGCATGATAACTTCCTCCTGAAAACACATGCCCGGCTTGAATTATTTTTCCATCATCTAACAGCAAAACATCCTTGCTAAAACCACCTTGTGCAATGGGAGTGGCAGCAAGTCCGTTATCGCCAAAACTTGTATCGATGGTACCATTGGTATTATAACGCAGCATACCAAAAACATTAAGGTTGTTATGTCTGACATGCCCCGAAACCAAAACCTTTCCATCGGGCTGTATCGCCATGCCATAGGCTTCGGCATTGGCAGTACCTGCTTGAGATAAGGTATATCCACCTTCACCAAAAGAACTGTCAAAATCTGCCGCATTTTGGGAGTACGCGACATGAAATAAAATTGAAAAAATAATTAAGATAAAACTTTTTTGCATGTTTAAAATTTTGTATTTGATTTGAATGAAATTTGATCTGTTTTACGGCTGCAAAAGTAAATAAGATACGGAAATACAAAGCCCAATATGCAATTATATCCGTTTGTTTAGAACGGATATAATGCAGCAGAAATAATTCTTTAACTTTTTAAATGAAATACGTACTTTCTTTGCTTTTGGCTTAATGAAATAGCTTAGGGTGCACTGTCATATGCTGCTTCACGCTCTGCGGCTTTCTTTTTCCAAAGAGGGACAATTTCTTTCAGGAATTCATCTTTTTCTTCCTGCAATTCTTTCATTGGTAAGCCGATATATTCTTGTGCCTTTTCTTTGGTAGAAATATCGGGATAAGCGATGGCGGAAACAACTCCTTTTGTTGCAAGCAGTCGTCCCAGCTTAATTCGTGCTTCTTGTGCAAAATCAATGGCTTTACCCATTACTCTGGCACTTTCTACCGGTGAGTGGAACGAACCGCCATGCGAAGCAGCCACATAGTCCCAAAACCATTGTCCGGCACGGATATCATATAAAATATCTTGCATTTCAGTTTCCGTAGCTCCTGCATCCCATGCTGCTTTTGCTTCAACATGTGCACGTGTAAGCAGCTCTTCCGCCTTTGAGCGTAACTCCAATACTTTATTTTGTCTGTCAATCACGTTACGCATCAGCGTGGCTTCGCTTTCTCTGTGACAGGTTTGACAAGCTTGTGAAATATACTTCAAAGGTGAGGTAACATGGTGGTTCGAATATTTAAGACCTCCTTCGCTTATGTAAGGCATATGGCAATCAGCACATGATACACCTCGCTCAGCATGTATACCAGTCATATAAACTTCATAATCAGGATGCTGTGCTTTCACCATTGGGGTGCGGCTTAGGGCGTGTGTCCAGTCCGAAAATCCAATATCGTCATAATATTTGAGCATATCTTCCGGCTGAAAACCATTTACCCAAGGGAATGTCAGGTAATTTGCTCCTTCGGCACCGGGTCTTTTTTGATCAAAATAATATTCCACATGGCATTGCGCACAAACCAATGATCGCATTTGCTGATGCGTTGCTTTTGTCACATCTTCTCCTCTAAGTGCCATCGCTTCTATTAATGCGGGTCGTGTGATGGTCAGGTCCATTGTCTTGGGGTCGTGGCAGTCGGCACAGCCAATGGGATTTACAACTTCCGGTCCGAGAGCCGCCCAAGTGGTATTATAATATTCGGTTACTCCCATCTGATTCATCATTCGTGGCACATCCGGACCTTTACAGGTCCAGCAGGTGCTAGGCATACCTACATCCGGTGTTTTTGGTCCTCCGGTACGCAAGGTATTCCACACATCTTCCACTGCATAGGAGTGTCCCCTACCCTGATTATAATCGCGCGAAAACGGGTATCCTGCCCATAAAACAACCATTTCAGGGCTTTCGCTCAGCATGTCTTTCATGGCATTTCCGCCATGCGGAGTACTGAAATCTGTTTCTTGGGTCTTGCGATAGCTTTCATACTCCCAAGGATAGTTCTTCCCCCAAACCTCATTGCGAGGCTCAAAATCGTTTAGCTTCACCTTGGGCTGGTAGGCAAAAATAGCTTCTGCGCGGCGCTCCGTAATGGATGCCACCAACAGCCCCAACAAAAATACAACAATCATCGTGCCGCCAAATAAGGTCCAGTTGACCCATGGGCTGCGTTTCTTATCACTTTTGTTCGTCATAATATTATACTGTTAAGAAGTTTAGTCTTTAATAAAATTTTGTAACCAATCCGGAACGGGTGAGCCGGGAAGCGGGACCCTTGCATAAGGGGTGCTCGATAAGCTCTTTACCCTGCCATGAGGTACTTCACGATGACACTCCCAACACAAGCGATCCGTAAATTGATCATGGTAGGAAGCAGTTTGTACCAAAAGGCGCGAATCGGTAATAAGCCGCTCATGACAACGTACACAGTTTTCCTGTACCACGCCAATACCGGCTTTTTTGATGAAAATATTTTGAGGCTCCATACGCAGTGTAAATACTGTCGCATGACGGGCACCATCCATTGCCTTGAAAAAATAAGTGCGGAAAATATTGTCATGAGGCACATGACAATCATTACAATTTGCCACCTCACGGTGTGAGCTATGCTGCCAACTTGCATATTGAGGCGCCATAATATGACAATTCACACAAGTCTCAGGTGCATCTGATAAATATGATACAGCCTTGCTGGAATAAGCCGCATAGGCAATCAGTCCTACAGCAGCACCCAGCATAACAGCCACAGCTAATCGCCATTGTGGAGGAGGTATTATGCGTTGGATTCGTCTTTTCATGGGCAGATTTAAGTATTTGAGTATTTGTTTTCCTATTTCATAGCAAAAATAAGACTTTAAATACTATAAAAGTCGATAAATCGTCCCTAAGATGCTGTTTTATTGCATTTTATAATTAGTCTAAATAAGGACTAGCGCCTCCGCAGATATACGAATAGCCCACTAAGCAGTATCAAAACAACGGCAATCCCGAAAAGAGGTACAATAAAGATATAACCTATCCCTATGAGATCCTGCACGATACGTCCCGTATGTATTTCCAAGGCAAGGTTCCAGATAGGCATGGGAAGCTCTGAAATTTCGGAAGGCATCACAATATCTGCATTCATTAAGCCCGTGTTATAATCGAATAACAATTCTTGATTTGGCAGGCTGATTCTGCCGGCAATCATATATTGCCCGATTGGCGATGCCGCAGTGGTCTTTTTTTCACTTTCAATACCGGTAATACCGTCAATGATTTTCCCTGTTTGGGGATTCCATTTAAACAATCCGTTAAAGCTGCCGACCAGATATTCGTGTTGCTCCATATCAAATTCCAACACATTTATTCCCATTAAAGAAACAGGCGGCTGATTGGGAAAGGGATGCGGCGCCATTCGAAATCCTTCATCACAATGGTATAGTCCGTCATCAGTCGCTACCAGCCAATGCTGTAATGCATCGTTCCAATAAATACCGCGCAGCTTGTCTTCCCAAGGGTTTGGATGGTCCAATAACGAATAAGGTATGCGGGGCACACGGCTGTGGGCGATAGGGATAAGCAAAGGCGGACGTAAAAACATGCCTGTAAAGCTGGTGATAAGCAGGAAAAATACCAGCCAGATTCCTAATTTCTTATGCCATTTCACCGAAAATCGGTTCAGACTGACCAACTTTTTGACACTTCGCTCACTTCTTTTTCTTCGTCGAATCCATTTAGAGAAGAAAAAATACACATATCCCATGAGTGAGAAAAAGATGAGTGACAAAGCCATCAGGTCAACCACAACACGTCCGGCAGTCCCCCACAGCTCACCGCTATGGAGCACCCAAAGGGTACGGAAAAGTCCAATCTTCCCATCATCATTTACCGCAGCAGGCAGGTAAATTTGTTCAAAATCCGGAACTTTATCGGTTGTGGTGGCAAGATACACTTCCGAGCGCCCCAATACCACTAATTTACCGTCTTTTAAGCGTAAATCCGTGATGCGTTCGTCACGAAGCGGTAATAACAGTTTGTACCATGCATTTTGCTCCGACTCCCAAACAAAAAGCCCGGTTTGCGTGCCGGCATACAGATGATTTTCAGGTGTTAACAACATGGCAGCCACCCTGCGGTTGTCCATCCCTTGAGGCAAAGCCTCCATAAACGGACTATAGCTGCTAAAATCCAAATCGGTAAGCCAAATGCCAATATTGCCGTACAACAACAAGCTGTCTTCCGACAATAGACGAGCGCCTTTTACTGCCGAGTTGTTCCAGTTTTTAAAATGATAGGCCGGAGGCATCCAAGAGCGCTTCAGCTCAATTCTTGACACCAACTGCCTGTGGTTGAGTATAATACCGGACAAAGCCCATATAATCACCACGACTGCCAAAAGCAAGGAGAACCATTTGTGAATCCACTTCCACTTTTTATTAACCGGCTTTTTCCTTCGCAGTGTAGCTTTTTCTTTCAATTTGTCGAATTTTACAAACTATACACTAATAGCCTATGCCGGCAGCCATAATATTTGAAGGGTCGAAGGCATGGCATGGGGTAACGCCATAAACCATATCGCAGTGGGGACAGTGGGTTTCAAACTGTTCCATTTCAAAGCTATTGTTGCAGTTTTCACAAACAATATCGAAAGGCATGGGCATATATTGATCGTTAAATCCCATTTGGCGGACCTTGTCCACTACCATTTTTCCATCGGCAAAAGTGCCGGTACAACCATCGTGTGCCATATTTTTCTGTTTAGTATGATTTGTTTCTAATATAATTGTTCGCCTGCTCGCAGTCTGGAACGAAGCTGTTGGATTTTTCTATCTGCTTCCTCCAAAGACACCAGCATTTCTTTTTCCTCATCGGATGTTTTCAGTATTCGGTGTATGCCGCCATTTTTTATCACAATACGTTGGTCTGCCATCAGTGCAAGTATGGGGTCATGCGTTGCCATCAGCACCACTTTTTCTTCTCCAACAAGCAGTTGTAAAGCTCTTTTACGGTCGATACCGGCATTTTCTATCTCGTCAATAAGCACAACGGGGCTGGTACTCAGAATAGCCGTATCGGCAATCATGAGTGCCCTGCTTTGCCCACCACTCAAGGAGGTGATGGGTGTTTGCGGTTCAAACTTTTCGCCTGCAAGCTCATTGGCAGCTTCAATAATTTTTTTGATGACCGTCTCTTCATCCGCCACCATACGGCTGCGTGCGTGCAGCTCTAAAAACTCCTGCACCTGCAAATCCATCACAAAATTCATGTTTTGCGACAATTGAGCAACCAGTTTCCTACCGGAGGCAAAGCGCCAATCAGTGGAAGGCTGCTCGCCATTCACCAAAATCCTTCGTCCAGTAGGGGTATCAGCACGTGCAACCCATTCGATATCAGCCAATAAACGGCTTTTTCCGGAACCCGTAGGTCCTACAATACTGGTAATGGTACTCTTGTGCAACTCAATAGCATCAAAAGATTCGGCTACGCCCGATTTATCGGTTCCGGGCAATATGCTGATTGTTTGGACCTGATATTTATCTTCGCCCAAAAACTCCTGCATCTGCTCGATATATTCCTGAAGCTGAAGCAAAAACGTGGGTGCATCAAATGCATTGTCCTCCGAATCTTCTTCATCAATAGAAGACAAAATCTGCTGTAGGTTTTGGTGCATCTTATCTTCAATGGAAAATGCCTGCCCCTCAAAAAATGCATGCAGATAGGGATATTTTTCCAGCAAGTCCGACAAACTGCTTTGTATTAAAAATGAAGTACTTACCATATTAATTATCGTCCAAGTTAATTTTACGCACATTTCCCATCTGATAGCTTTCGCCTATGCGGGTTTCGCCAAGGCAGTACGAGCAAAGCGCAGAAGGCATTGAAAATCGCAGCTTACGCCCTTTGAGCGAATCGACATGAATTTGCTCGTCATACAATAATGTGCTCAGCTCATAAGCTCCTTGTCCGGTGAGCCCGTTGATATGCATCACGATGGCGGTAGGATTAACAGCATTTACCCGTGATGCAAAGACTTCGCGCTCGGCTTGAGATACTATATCACCTTTGGTAATCACCACTATATCAGCCATGCGCAACATCGGACCAATCTTTTTGGGTGTATTGATGCCGCTCAGGTTATCAATCACACAAACTGCTTTTATATCTTTGATATATGGGGAACAACGGTTGCAAAGTCCGGCACTTTCGGATATGAGTAAGTCAAACTCCTCTTTTAAGCCCCATTCCAACACAGCTTCAATATTTGAAACAAAATAATGGTCAGGGCATAACGAACCCGACAATCCTTTCTTTACCGGAATACCGGCGCGCTCATACAATACATCATCGTCTGTATGCAGGCAGTCAAATTTGACAGCACCTACTTTTAAGCCGCGCTGCATCAAGGTTTCGGCGGTTTTTATCGTTACTGCTGTTTTCCCCGAGGAAGGGGGACCTGAGACTGTAATTAAATTCATTTGTATTCACTTTTGTAATGGGTTAAATTCACTTATCTGAGCTGTGCTTCGTCAAACACTTTATGACAAGCTTCAAACTCTTGGTTCAAGTTATGATTTAAAATATAATCCCAGCCTAACCACATGAACTGATGTGTTTCAGGGAGTTTATTATCCACTTCGGGATGCAGGCTGGGGAACAATCCCTGATGGGATAATATTTCAGCCACTTCTTTGCCGGCAAAGAAATCTGCTACGGCTTGCATCCTTGCACCTTTCGACTTCTTTCCTATCATAAACACCGGGCTGATAATGGCACCATCACCGGGCCAAACGGCTTTCATACGGCTTCCTTCTCGCACCATTTGGGTGAAGAAGTTGGGCATAATGGTGATGGCAGGTTTTTCGCTTTTCTGACGCTCGGAACGTACCATTTGTGCGGGATGCAGGCTTTTTAGCATATTGCGCCCCAATGCTTCCACCGAGCTTTCGCCATAACGCTGCTTCATCGTAAGCAGTATGGCATTGAACAAATCAAAATCTGATACCGGAAGGCTGATGCTCCGCTCATAAATCGGGTCGCAAAGGGCTTCCCAGCTTTCAGGAACAGGACGCCCATCCAGCATATCGGTATTAACCAAAAAAACTGCCGGCACAACCGCCACTACCCCATGCTTCCCTTCCGGGTCGCGCAAATCAATCTTATCATTATGAAACATGGGATTGATGCTGTCCCAAGAAATAGGATTTACAAAGCTCCCATCTCGTGTAAAGCGTTTAAAAAAGCGTTCTTCGAAAAACATATCAAAGCCTGCCGACATATATATATCGTCCAAATCATCCGCAGATTCAGCTGCTTCAACTTCTGAACTAATCCAATCTAAACCCATAGAAGCAGCTTTCATTTGGGCTTCTAGCAGTATACCCTTGTCTGCATTTGCTTCCACAAAAAGGTCTAATTTTTCCTGCAAAGGAAGGCGTACCGGACAAGGCAGCAGTCCTTTAACACGAATCAACTCCGTTGCATCAGCGCCAAGTGCTTTTTTTCCATTGCCTTCAATTGCTTCCAACAAAAGTTGTTCAAAAGCATCATAGTCAATCTGACGCATGCTCAACGCAATATCAAGGCGCAAAGCTTTGCCGAAGCTAGCCCGTTTTTCGGCATCGGCAAGCTGCACAAATCCCTGACGCACAAATACATCAAGCGTTTCAGGATGATTTTCGGTAATGGCAAACAAACTGTCAGTAGGTTTAAAATAGCTGTGCATAAACGATTTGAATTAATTCTTTTGCAAAAATACACACTATTTTGGTATTCTATTACCTAATTCCCGCAAATCAGAACTTTTCTAAATTAGATGGAGCTTTGCTTCGGCACAAACCAACGTAAACGGAAGTAATTTCAGACTGTTATTCGAGCTATTTTTGAATGGCCGCCTCCAAGAGGGTAATTTTGTATTTGTCGCTGATCATGACTTTGATCCATCCAAGCTTTTCGCTGCTTCCCTTCTTCATTTTCAGTCCGATGTACCGTATTTCGTCCAGTGGGAAGATGTTGCAGTCGTTAAAGAAGAACCGTACATTATAAAGCACTGTGTCTTGTCCGATGTATTCAGGGAAATACGGAAAGCCATAATGGTCGTCAATAAGGGTTACCGAATCGCATTGGAAGAAATCCTGCCGGCGAAGGATGGTGTTTTTCTCAGCGGGAGTGACTTTTAAGCAGTCTTTTATGATGCCCAGCACCTCGTCGTCCTCCGTCATCCTATTGCAGGTATAATAGTAATACTCGTAGATTTCCACGGCAGGCTCAATTCCGGGAATCACTCTGGTAGATCTGCTTAAAAAAGTGGTGTCGTCCTGCAGATAACCGTACAATTCCACATCTTCATGCAGGCAGTAAACAATTGAGCGCGGATGCTGCCCCAAAGCAGATGAGCCCCATATTTCGCTAAGCAGCCGGATATCGTAAGTTTTATCGTTATTGATATCTATATCAAAGTATTGCGGATTATGATATGCCCCTTTCACTACGGTATCAATCTGAGTTATCTGCATCTTTTTGTAGTCTCCGAACACCATATCTCCTTTTCCGATGGGTCCATTCTCATCCTTTTGGCAGGAAAAAATGCCCAGCAAAACCAAAAAGATAAGCGCTGCCTTTTTCATAATTCTGTTTTTTTAAAACTATTCAAAGTTCGTTACAAAAGACATAAGTTGTACATTTTTGATGTGTTTTTTTGCGGATTTTTGGGGTCTTATTGTTGCTGCCTTCGATACCGAAGGCTTTCGGTACTCAGGCAGCGTGATGTCAGGGAGCCTCAGGCAGAGAAGTGCCAGGGTGGCTGAGGTTCTCGAAGCCACCACCTATTTTCCTAACAAGTTTCCTTCCTTAATTCTTGTCAACTGAATTATTACAGCTGTCTTTGAGCGGTTCAGACGGCTAAGCGCTAGGGTGGCTTCGAGAGCCTCAGCCACTCTCTCCCCTGAGGGCCTCATCTTCCTCTAGTCCCCTCACATCCCTGTATGCCATTGCCAGTTTTGGTAATAATTCCGGCTTGCCATTAATCAGAGCCTCTTTCTTCTTCCTGCTCCAGCCCTGAAGCTGCTTTTCTCGTCGAAAAGCCTCATCAATGCGTGCATACTCTTCAAAATAAACCAGCCGGACAGGTAGTCTTTTCTTGGTGTGATTCGCCCCCTCCCCAGCCTGATGCTGCGCCAGCCTCAATTCCAGATACTTGGTACTACCTATGTAATAGCTAGCGTCCGCACATTCCAATATATACATCCAAGCTTTCATCTTGATTTTATTTAAAAAATCCCTCATATGCAGTTAATCTCATCTTGATTAGCTGCTTTTCTCATACTTTTTACTCTATTCTCTTCAAATAATCATTGAGTGGAATGAGACCATATAGTTTTCTTCGAATGTCAATATTAACTGAATCAATAATAGGAATAAGCGTATATTTATTTAACGATTCATCCCAACTGAGTTGAGTACCAAAAAGCTGCTTAAATTCACGATTCATGAGGATTCTATCGGTTAAGTATGCTATATGTGATTTTCCAAAGCAACCCTTATCCACAGATTCTTGAATCATTGGAAAATACCTTCGATGAGAAGATGTGTCAGCATGCTGGATAATTAAAAAAACTGTATAGGCAGCTTTTTCACCCACCATACAGTTATCCGGAAAGCCATGAAGTTCAACAATACTATCTATTATTTGAATATTTCTTTTGTCTATTGAATTAATAATATCCCATAAGCTATCATACGCTCTACTATCAATACCATGGTCTCTCACTAAGGTGTCAAGTTGCAACCTGTATTTTTTTTCATTTCCTCGCAATGTCATAATATAATCAGCAAGTATAGTATCCTTACTTTGTTTCGATTTTTCAATGCAATTACTCATTAAATTTTCCCAATCACCTCTATCCCTAAGGGGCACCAAATCAGTATCTTTAGTGAGCCAGTTGCAATTTCTGAATCCTTTATTTACTGCCCAATTAACAAAATACATTGCACTATCAGAATCACCATTTAAGGAGTAACAACAGCCTAAGTTATATAAATGACCATCCAAATTACCATATTCAAGAGCTCGATTAGCAAAACGAACAGCCAATTCATAATTACTTGTTTTGTAAGATGAGTCAGCTTTTCTAAGCAGATCAAAATATGGTTTATTACTATCAATTTGTGCAAAAACAGTAAGGTTAAAATTGAATATTACGAATAGAATGAGTGTGATGTGTTTAATTGTTTTCATCGGATTCAAATTTTTGACGTTTTATTAAGGCTTTTCTCTACTCTGAGTCATAAAAAACACAGTAAATCTGGTCATTATTTAATCTGAGAAATTTCAAGTTTCTTCCTCTGCATCCTATTGAAAGTTTTGAGATACTGGCTTTTTGAAGATCAACATTGCCAATTCCTTCATAAGTGTAGTCATCTAATACCAAGATATTAAGTTTATTAGCCTGTTTATTTTGCCCTTCCACTAAGAGGCAAAAAGCAAATATGAAAATAGGCAGAAAAATAAAATTTGGTCTAATTCTTAAATTATATAACATAATTGTACCATATGTCCAATCTTAAAAACTTATACTAATTTACTCTCAAAAGTAACAAAAAACTAAATGAATATTATCTACTAAACCTTTGATGCAGAATGTGATTAAAAATATATTGAGGATTCAATAACATTGTCTGTAAAGGATGCTCAACCATATTGATCGAAGCAGCCCAACTCGATCGAACTTATTCTTCCCTATCCAAAAAATATATTTCGTAATGCAACAAAGCGAAAATTGATTTTGCAAATGAAGTAAATACAAAAGTGGATGATTAGGCCCCAATTCGCTTAAAAGTAACCTTATCAGCTGCTTTATTTCCAATAATTCAGGTAAATTGGGCGTATAGTATCGGATGCCCATAGATTTTGGTTAAAATTATTCTACGAATTTACGTAAATTTCGGTTTACACTAAAAGAAGTTTTGCTTTAATTTTTAAGTTTAAAAAAAACAGTATCTTTGCCGAAATATATTTCCAATAGGGGTGCCTTGCTGTGTGTGCAACAGTTGAAAGACAGGCTGAGATTAAACCCTTTGAACCTGATGCGGATAATGCCGACGAAGGGAAAAAGCACTTCTCAATTTCCTCTATTGATTTATTAGTTAAACTTTTAAATCAATACATGATGAAAAAAAATCTATTTCTAATTCTTGTGGGCCTCTTTTTTCCGGTCCTCGCCTTTTCACAATTCCTTATTCAAGGTGTGGTACGTGACAATTCAGATGGCAGTTTGTTGCCGGGTGCATTGTTACAAATTGAAGAAACAAAGCAGTCGCAAGTGAGTGATATGCAAGGAAGTTTTCGATTTGAACTTCCCCAGCAAAAATCGTATCGCCTAAGCATCAGCTATTTAGGCTATAACAGCCTGCAAATTGATGCAGTGGCAGGCAGTGCGGAGCAAATTGTCATACACTTACATCCCATGGCATTTCTGCAAGATGAGGTGGTGATTCGTTCCACGCGACTCAAAGCAGACAGCCCCGCCACCTTCACTTTGGTAGACAAAGACCGCCTAAAGCGAGAAAATACGGGTACCGACCTGCCTTATTTGTTGCAAACAACGCCTTCAGTAGTTGTCACTTCCGATGCCGGAAGCGGTATCGGCTATACAGGCATACGCATCAGAGGAAGCGATATTACTCGTATCAATGTGACACTGAACGGCATACCCGTTAATGATGCCGAGTCGCATATCGTTTATTTTGTCAACCTGCCCGATTTGGCATCTTCGGTAGAAAACATACAAATACAACGCGGAATAGGCACCTCTTCCAATGGTGCCGCAGCTTTTGGAGCAAGTATCAATATACAAACGGCACAACGCAGCCAAGAAGCTTATACTACATACGATGGCAGTATAGGCAGTTTTAATCTTTTTAAAAATACCCTTAGCTTTGGAACAGGAATAGGGAAACACGGCTTTTCATTTGATGGGAAACTAAGTAAAATAAGCTCAGACGGCTATGTGGACCGTGCTTCATCCGACCTGAAGTCATATTACCTCGCCGCCAGCTGGGCAAATGATAAAACCTATGCAAAGCTATTGACAACAAGCGGAAAAGAAAAAACATATCAGTCGTGGTACGGCATCCCAAAAGACAGCCTTCTGACAAACAGAAGATACAATCCTGCAGGAGAAATGCTGGATTACGACGGAAACTTAATCGGGTATTATGATAATCAAACCGACAACTATCAACAAGATTATTATCAGCTGCACCTTGCCCATCAGCTGAAGCCGGATTGGCTTTTGAGTGGGGCAGCCTTTCTCACAAAAGGAGAAGGCTATTACGACAGCTGGAAAAACAACCGTAAATTCAGTGAATACGGCCTTCCAAATGTGATTATTGGCGATACGGAAATCAAACGTACCAATTTGATACAACAAAAATGGTTAGACAATAATTTTTACGGACTGCAGGCGTCGCTCATGATTGAAAAACCCTTGTACGAAATCAGCTTCGGCAGCGGCTGGAACCGCTATGAAGGCGACCATTTTGGTTATATCAGCTGGGCAGAAATTTCGAGCGGCCTTGACCTTAAACAGCCTTGGTATTTTAACAATTCCGTAAAAACAGATTTCAACAACTTCGTTAAGGCAAGCCTTGATTTTGGGAGACATATAAAGCTGTATGCCGATATGCAATTGCGTGCCATTGACTATGCAATCCAAGGGCAACACGACAACCTGCTTCCAATGGATCAGCAGCATAAATATTTGTTTTTCAACCCTAAAGCAGGTGTTTTTTATAAGCTGAACAAGCAACAAGGCATTTATCTCACCCTGGCAAAATCACATCGCGAACCAAACCGAAATGCCTTCAAAGATGCAGATCCCGGTGAAGAAGTTAAAGCTGAACGCCTATTTAATATAGAAAGCGGATATAAGCTGCAAAATAACAATATTCGATTTGAAGCCAATTTATTCCATATGCTGTATAAAGATCAGTTAGTGCTTACCGGAAAGATAAACAGCACCGGAGCAGCCATATTGACCAATGTGCCGGACAGTTATCGAAGCGGTTTAGAAACGAGTTTGTTTGCACGCCTACATGAAAAAGTACATGCCACAATCCATTTAAGTGTAAGCCGCAACAAAATTAAAAACTTTGTGGAGTATGTTGATAACTGGAATTACTGGGATGATCCGGAAAATGAGCCTTATCAATACAGCTTTGAAAGGGGCACCACAGATATTTCGTTTTCTCCTTCGGTTGTAGGAGGCGCACAAATTGATTATCAGGCATATAAACGACTTTTAATCAGTTATTATTCCAGTTATGTAAGCCGCCAATATCTGGATAATACTTCTACCAAAAGCCGCAGCCTCGACCCTTACCATATCGGCAAGCTGCTGCTTAGCGCCGATATTTCGGGGAAAATACTCAAAGATGCTGCCATACAGCTGAGTCTGAACAATTTATTCAACGAGAAGTATGCGAGCAACGGATGGGTTTACCGCTATATTTACAACGACGAACCCGGCTTGGAGGATGGCTATTTCCCACAGGCAGGCTTCCACTGGATGCTGCAACTGCGCATAGGGTTTTAAGAAAGCGAAACAGTTTATTGAATGCTATTTTAGCTATTATTGCAGTAAAATTTAGCTTTCATGAAGCATAATTTTAAAATGCAATACAATTGTGTTGAAAAAATCATATCCGAGCAGCTAAAACAGCCGTTTGTGACTGATTTTTTGCGACAATTGAATATAAGTGCCGATGAATTGGACAAGCTGCTGCACGAATGGGGCAAGCTCAGCTTGGAGCGCTTGTTGCAAAGTACCCACACAAGCTTTTTCAAGCAGTTGTTAAACCCTCAACAAGCCAGCCTTTTTGATTTGCCGGAACAAAAGCAATACAGCACATCTGTGCTTGCAAGAAATGTCATCATCCTTGAACAAGCGGACTCGAAATTTGGTCTTCATCAGTCCGGCAATTTGATTTATCAAACAGCCCCCACTCCATATGGAGAAGCCTTTGTTTTGGGCAATGGAGATGCATTGGTAAAGCTTGTATTTACAAATGATAGCGCATTGCTTTTGAATGACTTACGCAAACAATATCCCGGCATCTCCTTGGCGAAAGGAAGCAGCCCACAACATGAGATTGCCCTACAATATATTACAAATCCTTTACAAATGACCGAGCAAATACGGCTTAGGCTATATGCGAGCGATTTTCAGATTCAGGTGTGGCAGGCATTGCTTGATATCCCCTTTGGCAGCCTCAGTACTTATTCCGAAATCGCCAAAAAAACTGGCAAAGCCAATGCCTCGCGAGCTGTAGGCGCTGCAGCGGGGAGCAATCCATTTGCGTACCTCATACCCTGCCATCGCCTTGTAAAAGCAAATGGCGAAATCAGCGGCTACCGCTGGGGCATTATCCGAAAAATCGCGATGGTAGCCCGCGAAAACGCAATCTTACGCAGGTAAAATATTTTAATTGAGAATTGACATTCGCCACGGCAGAGAGAATTGAGAATTAAATTATTTTGCTCAAACAAACTAAAAATATTTCAAATCTTTCCCGGGTTGGGTGCGCAGGCCCGCATGGATGCGGAGCAGCGCCAGCCTGAGAATTGGCAAAGCATAATGAATCTTGCAAGGCAGGCCACCGGAGCGGTGGTCTGTTTTGAGGATACAAGGAGCTGAAAAGACGCTGGTTAAAGCTATCTAATCCCACGTACTTTTAAAAAAGCAAAAGATAATTCTCCTTGGATCCGACGCAACCTTGCTTAGATTTACACACTTATTTGAGAGTGCGGAGGCCAATTATTCATGCAAACAAGTTTTGGTACTTTTACTTTAAAAGTACGAAAATAAACTCAATTATAACTTGATATTATTACCTTGTACACCGTTTATTCATGCTTGATTTTTGCGTCCTTTTTATCAAGAAAAAGGACGGGAAAAGAAAGTTATATAGCGGTTTTTGGGTTTAATGTATAAGTCTTTAGAAACCTAACAGCTTATTGTTTAAAAAATAATTCCCGTTGCAGCGGATGTAACTTTAGATTTGTAAAAATAAATTACAATTTAAGCCTTAAATTGTTATTGTTTGTGAAATTTCAAGAGTTTAAGCCTAATCTACAGCTACAAAGCTTTTCATAAATTGATTTTTTTTGTAATTTTACATTTACCAAAGTCGTTGGAACCTAACTTCATAAAAAACACAAATTTATGCTTGACTGGAAAATTATATTGACACGTTTACTGCTTGCTGCCTTCTTCGGAGCACTAATTGGTTTGGAGCGCGAGCGCAAAGACTGGGCTGCCGGCATGCGTACACATATGATGGTGAGTGTGGGGGCAAGTCTGTTTATGATTGTTTCTGCTTTCGGCTTTTCCGATATATTGGGTTCATCCAATGTAGAACTCGACCCTTCGCGTGTGGCAGCACAAGTTGTAAGCGGCATTGGTTTTATTGGTGCAGGAACGATTTTATTTTTAAAAGAAGGCGCCATTCGAGGACTTACCACTGCTGCCGGGATGTGGACTGTTGCTGCAATAGGCCTTGCCACCGGAGGCGGACTGTATTTTGCCGCTGCAATCACCACCATTATCGCACTTATTATTTTATGGGCGTTACAGCCTTTGGAAAAACGCTTTACTAGACGTTTCAAGCATAAAAGCATACGTATCGTGGCAGACAGGCAATACGACCATTCAGATTTGATGTCGCAACTATTGCAAAAAACGCAGTTGCAGATACAAAATTTCAGCTTAAACAAAGTTGATGACCAATGCATCTTTCAGATTCAGCTTGAAACATCAGATATTTCCCAATTGAATGCCATTCTTGAAGAATTGAGAAAAAAAGAAGGAATTCAAAAAGTCTTCTGGTCATAGAGCTATTTTTAATTTGCATAAACAAAAACACGAAACACTAGCCCTCATAACCGCCTGGAAAGCTTTCAAGGGTTCCGATAATAGAACGGAGGGGGAGGCCGTTTATTCATGCTTGATTTTTCAGTCCTTTTTATCATGAAAAAGGACAAAGAGATGATGTTTTTTGTGTGGATGAATGTATTCTTTGGGATTTGCACCAATGCTGCATAAGCCTTATGTCGGCATTAAATGCGAATTTGTTCTCTGTACATATGAATAGTTTAAAATCCCGTTAGGAATTCAGCATTTGTAAAAACATCTTTAACAGCTTTTATCTCATCCCGTAGGGAGCGAAACCCTAACACTAGGCTTTGTTTTTACAAAGATTGCAATCACACTGCAACCGTTTGCAAAATATTCGATATCAAGTAAATACTATTTTAAACAATCTAAAACCAGCTCATCTCTTTGATTGTAAGCTGTTTATACATCATCACATAACATTACGCAAAATAAATTTTCCTTGCTATACCTAAAGGATTTTGTACTTTTATTGCGCTTTTAAACTTCAAATCCTGCAATTTATGAAAACGAAGCCCCGTTTAAGCTTTTGGCAAATCTGGAATATGAGTTTCGGATTTTTAGGTATACAGTTTGGTTTTGCACTTCAGAACGCCAATGTAAGTCGTATTTTTGAGAGTCTGGGGGCTGATATCGATAAAATCCCGATTCTGTGGCTGGCTGCACCGGTGACCGGTTTAATTATACAACCCATTATCGGATATTGGAGCGACAAAACCTGGAATCGCTTGGGTCGTCGCAAGCCTTTTTTTCTTTCCGGAGCCATACTCACCAGCATGGCACTAATTCTGATGCCCAATTCACCGGCACTTTGGGTGGCGGCAGGCATGCTTTGGATTATGGATGCATCCATCAATATTTCCATGGAGCCATTTCGTGCATTTGTTGGCGATATGTTGCCTGCCGACCAGCGCACGCTCGGCTTCTCGATGCAGAGTTTCTTTATCGGCATTGGCGCAGTGGCCGGTTCGGCGCTGCCGTATATGTTGAGCAACTGGTTTGGAGTTTCCAACACGCCCGTGGGCGATGCTGCCTTGCCCGATACTGTTAAGCTCTCCTTTTATATCGGTGCAGCCGTACTTTTTGTCGCTATTTTAGTCACTATACTCACCACCAAAGAGTATGCGCCCGATGAGTTGGCTTCATTTAGCGAAGCTAAAAGTGAAACACAAACCGTAGTGCAAAGCGTTGAGGTGCCGGCAGAGAAATTCAGTCGCTTTTCACAAATTTTCGGTCTGCTTGGTTTAGCCATTGTTCTGTTGGTTTATTTCTTGAAAATGGACCTGCAAATCTACATCTTAGGCGGGCTCTTTATATTGGTTTCGCTGCTGTTTTATATGGTTATCTTTTTCAAGAAAAAAGGTGCAAGTAACGGGCTGACCGAAATTATGAGCGACCTGCTCAACATGCCGCGCACTATGGGGCAGCTCGCTGTGGTGCAGTTTTTCACTTGGATTGCACTCTTTTCGCTCTGGATTTACGCCACTCCGGCCATTACGGAGTACCATTACGGCACCAGCGATACCAAATCAGCGCTCTATAATGAAGGTGCCAACTGGGTGGGTGTACTTTTTGGGGCATACAGCCTTTTTGCTGCTCTGGTAGCCTTTTTATTACCGGTAATGGCGCATTACACTTCACGCAGAATCACCCATTTAATTGCTTTAATTATTGGTGGTGCCGGATTAATCTCGCTCTATTTTATCAAAGATCCAAACTGGCTGATTGTAAGCATGTTTGGCGTGGGAGTGGCCTGGGCAAGTATTTTATCGATGCCTTATGCGATGCTGACCGGTTCACTTCCATCCAATAAAATGGGTACTTACATGGGAATTTTTAACTTTTTTATTGTGCTGCCACAAATACTGGCTGCTACCATTCTGGGCAGCCTTACTAAGCATCTTTTCCAGGGGCACGCTATTTATACGCTGATACTGGGCGGTGGATTTATGATTCTGGCAGGAATTTTGAATTTAATCGTTGAGGATAAATAAAAATCGTGAAGTTTCTGCGATGCGGGAGAGTTTCTCCGAGAAGGACAATGTCTATCTCATTATGAATGACCGTGATGATGTGTATCGACTAAAAAAGCATAAAGCTTAGGATATATGCTTTTCAAGGTTCATGTCCTTTAACCGGATACAGTCGAGTATCAGAACATCATCTATACATGGCTCATTATTCTTTCTTAGCAAACACCATCACCGCCCTGTTGATATTATATATTTTCATAACAGGCTGTGAATCTTTTAGATAGGAGTAATATACGGTTTCCTTATTCAATCGGGCATATCCTCCAAAACTAGAATCATCCGAACTAAACACAAGCATATATTCACCGGATTCCCGCAGCGGTATTTCATAATCAGGCAATGTTTGCGTAGGATGCCAGTTAAACACAAAAATCAACTTCCCGCGTTCGAAGACAATGGTTTTGGCATCTTCATCGGACAGCAGTTTCCATGGCGGAAGGGCGAGCAACAAATGATGCATTTTCACGAAATCCAACATTGCCTTATCAAAATCGGCTAACCAATGATATTTTAAATACTCTTTTTTGAGCAAAGACCATTGTCGGCGTGCATGCTGATAGCTCCAATCATTTCCCTCTCGCGGAAAGTCAATCCATTCCGGATGCCCAAATTCATTTCCCATAAAATTAAGCCAGCCTTCACCTCCCAGCACCAAGCTAAAGAATCGAATCATCTTATGCAGGGCAATGCCGCGATCTACTATCAGGCTTTCACTATCTTTACTCATGAAATCATACATCTCCTTGTCCATCAGCCTGAAAGCAATGGTCTTATCCCCTACCATCGCCTGATCATGCGACTCCACATACGCAATCGTTTTTATGTCAAACAAACGATTTGTCATTGCATGATACATTTCTTCCATATTCCATCGGTCATCCGGCAAATCTTTTAAATAGTTTATCCAAAAGTCCGGCAATCCCATTCCCAAGCGATAATCAAATCCAATTCCTCCTTCGGTTATAGGACGACACAATCCGGGCATGCCGCTCACATCTTCCGCAATACTGATTGCCTTGGGATTTATCTCGTGGATTAAGGTGTTTGCCAGTTGCAGATAGGTAATTGCATCATATTCCACCCCATCGAGAAAATATTTTTCAGGCGTATCAAAGACCACATCATTGCCGTGATGAAAATACATCATTGAAGTAACTCCATCGAAGCGAAATCCGTCAAAGCGAAATTCTTCCATCCAATAACGTAGATTTGACAACAGCAGCTGCAGCACTTCATCTTTGCCATAGTTAAACAGTTTGGAACCCCATTGCGGATGATTCCCGCGCTCGCCGGCATGGGTGTATTGGTAATCCGTTCCGTCGAACAAATTCACGCCTTCACGGGTGTTTTTTACCGTATGCGAATGAACAATATCCATGATAACCAAAATTCCAAGCTTATGGGCTTCATCTATCAGCTGCTTCAGCTCTTCGGGAGTGCCAAATCGTGAGCTGGGGGCAAAGAAATTAGCTACATGATAGCCAAAAGAGCCATAATACGGATGTTCGGCTATGGCCATGACTTGTATGGCATTGTATCCGGCAGCTGCAATATAAGGCAGTGTAATTTCTCTGAATTCATTATAAGTCCCTACTGCTGCTGCTTCCTGTGCCATGCCCACATGGGTTTCATAAATCAACAAAGGGGTATCCGCTTCAAGCTGGGGTGATGCAAATTGAAACTGATACGGCTCATCCGGATTCCATAGCTGCCCGCTAAAATCCTTGCTGTTTTCATCCTGAACCACACGTTTGATGTATACGGGAATCTTTTCCTCTTCACCCATCTTCGATTGCACAATTAGCTTAAGCAAGCTTTGATGCAACAGCTTGGTTTTATAGGTCTTATCCGGTAAAAACAACTCCCAAACGCCTCTTCCATTATTTGTTAAAGGGTGACTGTATCGATTCCAGCCGTTGAAGTCGCCCATCAGGAAAAGTGCTGCCGCTGCAGGAGCCCATTCACGGTACCACCAGCCTTTTCGAATAGGATCATAGTTAAAACCGAACAGCAAATCGGCAGAAGCAAAGGTATACAAGCTGCCATAAAAAGATTCAATATTTTTCTTTCTACTAAGGAAGCGTTGGTAACGCTCCTCCACCGCTTTTGCAACCGGCTCCAGCCAAGGGTCGGCTTTTACGATAGGCATGACATCTGCTTTCATAGGCATAAGAATTTAACTTGTTTTGTTGTTATGTGGTTGAAGATGAAATACTTTCGAGCCGGAGGCAGGAATCATCAATTGAATCCCTTCCGTTGCCAGCTGCTCCAAAGAAAATGTATATTGCTCCGCTTCTTCTTCCATCAGCTCCACGGCAATCCACTGCTCGGCTCCTTCCGACAGCATGCCGGAAAGTTTTTGGGCATGAAGCGGTATTTTTAACGATACTTCACGACGCTCAAGGCGATTGAAGTTGGTAATGACAAGGATGCGTTGCTTCGGTGTATAACGGAAAAAAGCATACACAAATTGAGGATCAAAATTAGAAAACCAAGGATTCGCCCACATCAAATCATAAAATTCTCCTTCGCTAAAAGCTTCCCACTCAAGGCGCATTCGCAAGAGTTTGCGATAATATTTTCGTAAAAACTGCTGCTCATACAACATCCCTCCTCCGTCGAAAAGCCCATTATTCATCCATCGCTGATGCATGGGCATGCGGCAATAATCATAAATCGAAGTCTTTCCGTCATCTTTGCTGTAACCTACCGCTCCCTCCGCATTTTCACCAAGCTCTTGTCCGTTATATACCATAAAACCGCCCGGATGCATCAAGGCACTTACCACTACAGCCGGCAATGCCGCACGTGTAGTGCCCATAAAATGTTGGGAAGCCAACCGCATTTCATCATGATTTTCCATGAAACGCAACATATGGTGGTTGATACCTTCAGTCTGACGCCAACAATTTGAAATGATTTCGGCATTATGTCCGTGGCGTAATATATTTTCAAGGCTGTTATACAAGCCCACCTTATCATAAAGCAGGTCAAAGCCGACATTGATGAAGTCGCGATAAAGGCCCGGCTGATAAATTTCTGCCATCATCAATAGTTCGGGAAATTGTTTCCGCAAATCGCTTATCAGCCATTGCCAAAAAGCGGTAGGTACCATCTCGGACATATCGGTACGAAAGCCATCTACTCCTTTTTCAAGCCAATATTTCAGTATGCTGCGCATCTTCAACCAGGTATCCGGTATCGGCTCAAAGTGATGGCTCAGCATATCTCCGTAATCGACACCATAATTTAATTTTACGGTTTCAAACCAGTCGTTTAAGCCGGGCGATGCCGTAAAGCAATCGTTTCCGGTAACTTTTGCAGGCTGTTCGATATAAGGTTTATCGCCATGATACATTTCTTCTTCGCGCAAAGGTGGAAAAAAGGACTGTCCGGGCAGATAATAAAAATTGTTGTCAGGCGAAAAGCTTTGCCAACTAATATCATGTGTACCAAAGTCATTCTCAGCTTCCGGTTTCATCACCGATTGGTACTCCCTTGCCAAGTGATTTGGCACAAAGTCGATTAACAGCTTCATTCCATGCGCTTTAATACGCTTCACAAGCTGTTCAAACTCCTGCATGCGCAATGGGATATTTTCAGCAAGGTCGGGGTCTACATCATAATAATCGGTAATGGCATAAGGTGAGCCTGCCCTGCCCTTCACCAAGGAAGGATGCTGCCGAGGAATACGGTAGGCACTATAATCCGTCAGGGAAGCATGTCGTATGATTCCGGTAAGCCAGATATGCGTAAAGCCCATATCTTTAATGGAAGCAAGCGCCGCATCATTGATATCGTTAAACTTCCCGCAACCGTTGGCTTCAATGCTGCCGTCAAGCTGCATCTGGAAACTTTTGTTGCCAAAAACACGTGGAAACAGTTGGTAAATATTAATCATATGCTATTGCCATTACTCAAACAAAAATACACAAAACATACATGCCTTTGACATCGGTTTCAAAAGGCGGTTAAAAATATTTTAATAAAGATATGAATTGATACACAGTAAGATAACGAATATCTTAGGTAGTTACATCCCTTTTTCTTTCGCTTCGTTCCATAAGCCGTCCATCTGCTTCAAGCCCATTTCATGTAGCTTTTTGCCCTTTTCGGCGGCTTGCTTTTCAATATATTCAAAGCGTGACTTAAACTTGATATTGGTCTTTTCGAGTGCATCTTCCGGATTTACTCCTATATAACGTGCGTAATTCACCAAGGCGAAGAGTAAATCGCCAAATTCTTCTTCCACACGCTCTTTGGGTGCTGCTGAATCAACTTCGGTACGCAGCTCGTTCAGCTCTTCTTCAATTTTTTCCCAAACTTCATCTCGTTTCTCCCATTCAAAGCCTACACCGCCAGCTTTTTCTTGCATGCGGTATGCCTTTAGCAAAGCAGGCAAAGACTTAGGGACACCGCCCAAAACCGAGCGCGAGCCTTGAGCCAGTTTTATCTTTTCCCAATTATCTTTTACTCCTTTGGCATCATCAACAGAAACTTCGCCGTAAATGTGCGGATGACGCACCACAAGCTTGTCCGAAATTCCATCCAGCACCTCTTTAATACTAAAAGCACCCTGCTCCGATGCTATTTTAGAGTAAAACACCAGATGCAGCATTAAATCGCCCAACTCCTGCTTTACCTGCATCAAATCCTTCGATAAGATGGCATCGCTCAGCTCAAAGGTTTCTTCAATGGTTAAATGACGTAAACTTTCGATTGTTTGGTCTTTGTCCCAAGGACATCCTGCCCGTAGCTCGTCCATAATCGTCAACAGGCGGGCAAAGGATTCAAGTTTTTCTTGCATAGCTTGTAATTTGTTTGCAAAAATACGGTTTTAAGCTTAGCTAAGCCAATTATTACAGCCCATCCACTGCCGGTTTATAGAATAATCAAAGCTAAAAACAATATGAATACAGCTTTTTCGTTTATGGCAACATAAATCATGTAAATGCTTTTAGTTACTTTTGCAGCGTTTTTCACAAAGAATGGGCTAAAGGGGCAAATGCCATACTGAATTTATTATTCCATTGAAGTACACAAACAAATTAAAACATATTAAAAATTATTGCAGTCGGCTGTTATTCATTACTGCCCTAGGGCTGATGTTTATTGCCCTCCCGCAAGTGACACGAGCACAAGCCCGTCCGCCACTGCCAAAAAATAATTACCAACTCGAAGTACGTACGCATTACGGGTTTTACCTGCACCACCATCTCGAATTTCGTCGTTTCAATGCCACTTTTCCTTCTTTTGAGCTTGCATTTCAGCGCTCCACCTACGGAAACCAACGCTGGGAAGCATTATATGCCTATCCCATCATCGGTTTTTCATTTTTTTATTCAGGAATGGGAGGATTTGAGGAAATTGGTGAGGTTTATGCAGTCTATCCATTTATAAATTTTCCGCTTAACCGGGATGTGGACAACCGAATCAACTTCAGGCTGGGAGTAGGTTTGGGATATCTTACAAATAAGTTTGATATTGAAAATAATCCCAAAAACTTTGCGATTGGCAGTCACTTGAATGCGGCAGCAAGCTTATTTTTTGATTATCGAAAAAACATCAGCCCGCGCTTTACATTCGTAGCAGCAGCAGGACTGACACATTTTTCCAACGGTTCCACAAAAACACCCAATTACGGGCTAAATATGCTGACTGCCGTTGCAGGAATAAACTTTTACCTCACACGCCCAAATCCATATTTGGAAGCAAAATTTCTGCCAATATTACGTCCTTTCGAATATGACAATAAAAAGTGGTTTTCGGTTGAAATCATGCAGTCAGTGGGTACACGCGATATGAGCCAACAACTTGGAGAACGTTATTTTGTAAGCAATACATCAGCCAATATCATGCTTCCTTTCGCCCTGAAATATAAAATTGGTTTGGGACTCGAAATGACTTTTGATGGATCGGACAAAGCGATGCTGGACCATAAAAAAAGCCAAGGAACCGAAGAGTTGATTTATGAAAACGACTTCCATCTAATAAAATTTGGTGCCGGTTTAGCCTATGAACTGATGATGTCAAAAACTTCTTTTATTTTTCATTTGGGTTATCATAATTTGGCAGGCAGGAAAATCAAAACAATAGAAGATTCGGATCCTATTGAAAATAAGTTGATAACAAAAGGAATTGTGTATCAGAAATTAGGAATGAAGTATCATTTCACAGACAATGTATTTGGCTCCATTGCACTTACTGCACATGGGGGACGAGCAGATTTTATCGGCTTTGGAATAGGCTACAAATGGGATGTGAAGTATTATTTAAGTAGAAACTACGCAAAAGGCAAATGGTAAGATGAAAAAACACGGCGCACATAGCTTATTTGCTGCTTTTATACTCAGCTTATTCAGCCTCGGACTGCTTTTTAGCAGTTGCGACAAAGATGGCAATTGGGTTGGCTTTGATGGTGAAACAACAACAAAAACCATGGACTTAGATGATTTTAACGCCATTGCCTTATATGATAATATAGATATTGAATTGCGCAAAGCTGCTCCGGGTGAAAATGCTCGCATAGAGTTAACAGGAGGAAAACATCTTATTGATAAAATCGACACAGACATCGAAGACTTTAGTGATGGCGGCTTCAATGATTTCAAAAAAGTTATTGGAAAATCAGTATATCTTGAAGGGAAAATAGGTGAAAAAAATACGAGTGCAAAAGTGTATATGATGATGGAGTTTGAATTCAAAAACATCGAAGGACATTATAAACGTTTGAGTATAAGAAACAAACATGCTTTATCAGATTATCAAAAAAAGAAAGTGAAAGCTGTTGTTTATTATGTAAACCCGATTGAACATATTGAATATCGCTCTATTGGAGATATTACATGCCCTGAGCCCATCACTTTAACAAAAAACTATTTTGCATTCACATATGATGGTCCAACACATACAAAAACAACCTACGACCCTGATTTTGTACCGGATGAAACCATGAATGACAGCATCAATAGCATAATAAGAAAAGCAAAACAGGAAGCCATCGACTCATGGCCCAACTATTCAAGGTTTATGCTACAAGTGAAAGAGGGCGCCGGAGACCTTTTTCTCGATTTGGAGACCAATGAATTCAATCAAACCTATATTAAATATCATTACGGCTCGGCCGAAATAGTCTTACGAGGAAAGGGGGAAAAACTATTTTTCAGCCAAATGACGGAATGCTTTGGATTTATTGATACAAGAGATTTTTATGCAAATCTGGCAGAATGTGATAATTACTCCAACAGGGACTGTCATATCCGCGCAGAGGAGTCCTTAACTGTAGGTATTTTTGGTGCCGGAAATGTATATTACTACGGAAATCCC
The DNA here is from genome assembly GCA_964592175.1 of uncultured Lentimicrobiaceae bacterium. Classification (GTDB taxonomy): domain Bacteria; phylum Bacteroidota; class Bacteroidia; order Bacteroidales; family F082; genus JALNZU01. The sequence goes on along the minus strand of CAZQBU010000004.1, from coordinate 77,775 downwards.
GAGTTCGGTGATCCAAAAGGAAATGGATCCGGAAAACTAATCCCCGCAGGAAATTAATTCATTCGTCCCCAACCTTTCTTTAGTTTCAATAAAAATTTAGTATGCGCGTGCAAAAACTACGCGTTGTTTTGAAGGTTTTCCGCTATAAATACATTTTCCTTCTTCCATTTTACCGTCAATAGGTATTAATCGAATCGTAGCTTTTGTTTCATCTTTAATCAGCTGTTCGGTTTCGGCAGTGCCGTCCCAATGTGCCAAAATGAAACCACCTTTTTCAATCAGTTCGTTAAATTCTTCCCAACTATCTGCTTGATGTGTATTTTGTTCACGAAAATCCAATGCCCGTTGGAAAAGATTGGACTGAATACGGTCAAGCACATGCTGTATCTTCGTTTCAATGCCTTCCATTTGCAATACTTCTTTTTCCATGGTATCGCGGCGCGCCATTTCTACCGTATTATTTTCAAGGTCACGCGGTCCAATTACCAAACGCACAGGTACCCCTTTAAACTCCCATTCATTAAATTTGAAACCGGGCTTTTGGGTATCGCGATCGTCTAATTTCACACGAATTCCTACTGCTTCAAGCTGCTTTTTAAGTTCTTCTCCTTTACCACAAACAGCTTCATATTGCTCGTCATTACGATAAATAGGTACAATAACCACTTGAATAGGAGCCAGTTTTGGTGGCAGCACCAAGCCGTTATCATCCGAATGAGTCATAATTAATGCACCCATCAATCGGGTGGAAACACCCCAAGAAGTTGCCCAAACATATTCCAGCTTATTTTCTTTGCTCAAAAACTGCACATCAAATGCTTTTGCAAAATTTTGTCCAAGGAAATGTGAAGTACCGGCTTGCAATGCTTTTCCATCCTGCATCAATGCTTCAATACAATAGGTATCTTCTGCACCGGCAAAGCGTTCATTTATCGACTTCACACCTTGTAGTACAGGCAATGCCATCCATTCCTCGGCAAAAGTGGCATACACCTTCAGCATCAATTCTGCTTCAGCAACAGCTTCTTCCTTCGTAGCATGTGCCGTATGCCCTTCCTGCCATAAAAATTCGGCAGTACGTAAAAATAAACGCGTACGCATTTCCCAACGCACCACATTTGCCCATTGATTAATTAATAAAGGAAGGTCACGATACGACTGAATCCAATTTCTATAGGTGTCCCAGATAATTGTTTCGCTCGTAGGACGCACAATCAGCTCTTCTTCCAGCTTGGCAGTCTCATCCACTACGATGCCTTGCCCATCAGGATCGTTCTTTAAACGATAATGCGTCACTACCGCACACTCTTTTGCGAAGCCTTCCACATGGCTTGCCTCTTTACTGAAAAAAGATTTCGGAATAAAAAGAGGGAAATATGCATTTTGGTGTCCTGTATCCTTAAACATCTTATCTAGAGCAGCTTGCATCTTTTCCCATATGGCATAACCATAGGGTTTTATGACCATGCAGCCGCGTACTGCAGAGTTTTCTGCTAAATCAGCCTTCGTAACTATGTCGGTATACCACTGAGAATAGTTATCTTCGCGTGAACTAAAATCTTTTGCCATTGAAGTTTGGTATAATATTTGTAACTTAATTGTAGATAAATCTAGTGGCAAAAATAATAAAACCATGCAGATTTTGCACAATAAAAATATGGAGATCAATAAAATGAAAACTTTTAACATTCTTACCATTCTCGTGGTATTCGCCTTGAGTGCCTGTTCCACAAGCAGTCATGTGTATGACGACATCTATTATTCACGTAGCAAAAATGCAAGTTACGAACAACAGATGGCTAGTGCACCCGATGTGCAAAAACGTGTTGTAACACAAAGTACAAACGGTGATTATGAATACCAAAGCTATTATCAGGACAATGCGGCCTCACAGGTTCAAAGCACTTCCGTCAATCCGGTTTATACCACAAACGAAACCATTATCGAGCCGGACGGTACGAGTTATTCAACTACCGAAACTTATTACGATTCCGATTATGCAAGCCGTTTCAGGAGATTTGACAGTGGGCTCAACAGTTCATTCGGATATTATGACGGTTATAACAGCAATTGCTTCGACTGCTCAGGCAGCAGCTTTGCATTAAGCTACGGCTATCCCTACGGACTCGGCCTCTCCTACAGCTACGGCTATCCATATTATCGTTCCCATATGGGTTATTATAACTCATTCTTCTATGATCCTTGGTACTCACCCTGGTATGGATACGGTTATGGATATTATAATCCTTGGCGCTACAACTATTGGGGATATGGCGGCTATTACGGATACGGATACGGCAGCTATTGGGCAGGTTATCGCCACGGTTTCTACGACGGTTATTATTACGGAAACAATATTGATAATCCGTTTTACTGGAAATCAAGCAGCTATGTATATGGACCACGTGCTACTACCGGAGGTGGAACTACTGTTGCTTCCGGCGCTCCAAGGGGTAACCGCAGCGACAATATACAAGGTAATAGTGTAGGTAACAATCGCGGCACGCGTATTAATGATCCAGCTGTCGGCACCAGCGCACGTGCTGCCGAAAGGGGTTCTTCCGTACAAAGTGGCGAAGCAAGAGGCACTGCTGTAAACAGAGGTACAGGAAGTGCCAGCGGCACCACACAAGACAGACAACAAACTGTGACACGTGCTACAAGACCCGGAACATCAGCAGGACAAACCACAAGACCCAGTACACAAGATAAGGTTTCGGAATACCGTCAACGCTACGATCGCCCTGCCTCATCAAATGCACAAAGCAGAACACAACAATATGAAAGACCCAGATCGTATACTTCACCCAGTACACGTCAACCTAAGTCAAGTAATGAATATGTACGTCCGCAAGCAACACCACGCCAAAATTCCGGTACCATAAACAGAAATCAAGCACCGGTACAGCGTCAGACAAATACAGTAAGGAGTCAATCAGCACCTGCACGCAGTTCAGGAACATCGAACAGCAGAAGCTATTCGGCACCTTCAAATAACAGAAGCTCATCCTATTCAGCACCGGCAAGAAGCAGCTCGCCCTCCTACTCGGCACCGGCAAGAAGCTCATCATCAGGCTCTTCGTCATCAGGCGCATCCAGAGGAAGCAGCAGCTCAGCAACAAGCTCAGGTGGACGCCGCTAAAATGAATAGTATAGCATAAATAAATTTTTGTAAGAATATAATCTCACAAAAAATAGGCTGCGAAAACGCCTGATTTACAAGAGATTTTTTGAAAAGCTTATAATAAATACACAGATGAAAAAAATACTGATTATTGCATCCTTCCTGCTCACTGCCACACTGTTGACAGCTCAAAATGAAGTTGATGCACTTCGATTATCACAACAGTTTTACCAAGGCACAGCCCGTAGCATGGCAATGGGAGGGGCATTTGGGGCTTTGGGTGCCGATTTTTCAACACTCAGCACAAACCCCGCAGGTATCGCATTATATCGAAGCTCCGAATTTAGCTTCAGCCCGGGGCTCTTCAATAGAAGCATCGAGTCAACATATAACAACTCATTTGCCGATGATTCGCGTATGCGCTTTAACCTTGGAAACTTCGGAATGGTATTTACAAATGAAATACCTCAGATGAACGGTAAAACTTCTCCATGGAAATTTTATCATTATGGTATCGGAATGAATCGTACCAATCACTTTGGAAGCAGAAGTGCAATAGAAGGCGAAAATTGGGAACATTCTTTAATCGATATTTATTTAGACAGGCTCGACGGAGTGGATCCTGCAAACATCAATCAGGATAATTATCCGTTTGACTTGTATCCAGCATGGTATGTATATGTGCTTGACACCATCCGTGGCAGCGACGGACTATTATATTATGACAGCCCTATTCCACCGGGTGGATTGCTGCAGTCAGAAGTGATGAGCAGCTACGGCTCCACCAATGAATGGCTGTTTTCTGCAGGTGCCAACTTGAATGACAGATTATATATAGGTGGTACCCTGGGATTGCCTTATACGCGCTTTTACCGCTCTACCACCTTCACGGAATATAATCTGGTGTGGGAAGATGTGTACGACTTTGACGAATGGAGCTATACCGAACTCTTGGAAACACACGGCTGGGGCTTGAACTTCAAGCTGGGTGTCATCGCCTGGCCCGTAGATTGGCTCAGATTAGGAGCCTCCATACATACGCCCACCTATTACGGTAATTTGATGGATGTGTGGCAAACAAGTACTGAAGCATATATCGGACCGGATTACAACAAAAAAGATTCGCCTACCGGTGAATATATGTACGAGCTGAGCACGCCTTTGCGTAGCACAGGAAGTGCTGCATTTATTTTTGGTAATCTGGGCTTGATAAGTGCAGATGTGGAGTTTGTTGACTACAGCAAAATGCGCCTCAGAGCAAATGATTATAGCTTTAACAATGAAAACAATTCAATAAAAAATAATTTCCAGTCGGTGGTGAACCTCCGCTTTGGAACAGAATGGCGTTTCAGTAACTTCAACTTCCGTGGGGGCTATGCCTTATATGGAAGCCCCTATGCAGAAGGAGTGAATGATGGCGCACTGCAAAATATTTCATTCGGAATAGGATATTCGGAAAATAATTTTGGATTGGATTTAGCCTGGATAAACGGTAGCATGAATCAAGATTATTTCTTGTACAGCTCCAATAATTGGATTACCAATCCTACCCAACAAAAGATTATTAACAATCATTTTGTTTTGACCACACGTTTTAAATTCTAATATTTTTTTGTGCTACATAATATAAGGTGTTGCTGAAAAGTAACACCTTATTTTTTTAGCGCTTGCCAATAGGAATCGCCAACTGATGCGAAATATGAAATATCCTATTAGATGTAGATAATAAACTATAAATTTATTTGAAAGCCATAAACTAGCTAAAAACTAAATACTCACTTTCAAGCACATGCTCTAAAATTTCTATTGATTTGTTTGATTGTATATAATAAACCCAACATTGTTCAGTAGCTCGTGTTAGTCCCGCATAAGCCAAGGATGCACTTTTCTTTTTATCTGATTCAAAATCAGTATAACGATTATTCTCAATACGATTTGTTATATTCTCAAAACCAACTATCGCAATATATTTTGCATCTAACCCTTTAAATTGATTTATAGTAGTACATCGCACTACATCATCCTCAAAATCAAATTCTCTATTATCATTTTCCATAATCTCCTCAAATTCCGGTGCTTGAATAACTCTTCCTTGTTTATTATTAATAATCCGAATTGGAATTTTTTCTTCCTCAAATAATCTTTTAGCCCAATATTCGATTGAAACAGCCTGATAACCATCATATAGTTTACGCGCTGGAAAAATAATAGCAAAATCATTATAAGTAGCTATCTCTACATCAACAAAATCCTTAATAATTTCAATGAAATCTTTAATAATATCTTTAACATATTTCATTTCTTTTACTTCAATTCTAAAAGATAGCATTTCAGTTAAAGTAAGCTCTGATAATTCTTGACCTTCAATAGTAAAATGTCTAGCTGCACCAGTGGCAATTGATGAAATTGGGTCCGAAGCAGATTCAAAATATTGAGGTGCTTGACTAAGGACTTTCTCAATGACTTGATCTATATTATCTATATATATATCACTATCATCTTCTTCAAACTGCATAATCGAATCATACATGATTTGTGCAAGTAAAAGTAGAGGTGACCTTTGTTGACGAATTAATTTCTTAGTATACTCTGCAACTATACCATGTCCTTCAAGTAGAGACTGCAAACTACTCCTATTATATATATTTTGTTTTGGGTCATAAAATATTGATAAGGATTCAGTTTTCAAAAGATCGAATATTTTATTAAAATGTTTATCTTCCATATCTTGAGCTTCATCTATGAGTATTGCATCAAAGTATTTTTCTGGAAACTTATCAATATAATTGCTATCAAAATGATGTACTTCTATATTATCATTAAACTCTCTCTTATTCAGCAAACTTCTTAACATATTAGCCATCACAACATTAAAACAAAATACACCAATTTTACTATTTGGGTTTTGCTCATGAATAAATTCTGCTCGATTAACTAATACTATTGATTTACCACTTCCGGCAGGACCTTCAAAAATAACAGTTTTAGTTATTTCATGGCGAACTAACTCCTCTTGAAACTCATCTAAAACCCCTATAACCGCATCATCATTTACATTTTGAATAATAGTAGTACCAAAGAAACTAGAGATAATTTCCCACTGTTTATTAGTTAAGCTTCTTGGATTAGTATATGTCAGCTTCCTAAGTTGTTTTAAAGAGTCTTCATAATCCTGTTCATTGAAGTATTCACCATTAGCAAACCCTTTATCTAAAATCGAATTAAGGGGGAATTTTTCTGACCAATTATTTTTTTCAATTTCTTCAGCACGAATATTAGTAAAAACAACGCCATAACTAATAGGGAATATTAATCTCCCCTTATAATATCCGGAATCTTGTTGAAATTCTACTTTCTTTATTAATTCAGCCAATATCAGTTGAACATTTAATTTAACCTGATCTAATGGATTTGATTGTATCGATTTCTCACCTTTTGAATTAACAAATTGTAATTTCCCTTCACTGTTAAAGTTAATATTTTGTTTTAACCAACCTTTAACTTCAAGGACGTATATACCGTCAAGTGGATGAAGTATTACAAAATCTATTTCACGGCCAACTTTATGAAAATTAAAGTTAGGCCAAACATGATAATCATCTGACAATTTAGTTTCAAGAATTTTATATACTTTCTTCTCATCTGGGTTTGCCAGTTCGTCAAGTTTTATACGCATTTTAGCCATATTCCAACAATTTAATTTTTCTGGATATTAAATCACTTTTTATATAGTTTCAACCATTATTTTTTAATGAAACAATGGTTCTTACCTATGTGCTAGTTTATAGCTCATATCCATCAAGTACTAGCAACAACAAACTTCCCACCCAACTTTTCGGCAAATTCTTCATCAATACGCTTATTCAGCACATCGCATCCGTATTCAAACTGACGGTTGGCATTGTCTTTTTCTTTGTACACAAAACGCAGTTCTTTATAATCTCCACGCCTTGGAAACAAGCTTAAGGCTTCATCCATTGCTTCTTGCGGACTGTCGGTAGTTACGAGTGTCAATAGCTTTGTGATTTCCAGCAACTGTTCAAATGAATTCATGCGAAGCGGTCCTTCTAATTGTTTGTCAATCTGCTGTATACGCCGCTGCGAATTGGTATAACTTCCCCCCATCTCCCATGGGAAAGAAGCCGGAAGTATCAAATCCGCCATACGTGCCGTATCCGACATAAAGAAGTCTTGAACCATCAAAAAGTCAATCTGCTTCAGCTTATCGATGATGTGCTCCTTATCTACGGCACATCCTGCAGGGTCTTCACCAAAGATAAAGGCATTACGCAACTTGCCTTGATGGAATAACGTATTCACATCCAAAATAGTAGAAGGTAATTCGTCCGTCTTCCATAAGAATGCCATGCGGTATTGCAAATCAGGATCGCAAATAGCTTCTGCACCGGGGCCAAGCTGCGGGCTGACCCCCATATCGAAAATTCCGTGACTGTTATTTCGCTCTTTTAGCGCAATGATACCGGTGGCGGTCTTACCTAATTTGCCGGTAAGCATCGCCAAATTATGCATGGACATACCCGTATTTGCCGAAAGCTCCTTTTCTTCAAAAATAAGCAGGGCATTCATTTCATTGATATAATCTTCGGCAAAACCGGAAACTACTTCATGGCTTACACCGGCTGCACGCAACAAGGTATCATAATCTTCCGAAAGCATGGATTTCATATATGCTTCAAAGTCTTCGGTACGGCTGTTTACGAAATCTTCGTTATATCGTTTTTCTTTAATGATGTAATAATTGACTGCTTTAATGAAGTGAAAATAATTGCGTATCCGAATTTGTTGATCGGCTTTTTTACTAAACCAGGAATCAGCTTTTGTCGTAATATGCACCAATTCAATACCTTCCTTATGGCGGGTATTCATAATCAGGTGGTTTACGATAGGATGATTCAAGTGCAGCTCCCCTCCTGCCACAAACAGTTTTGAAGCACCGCGTATATCGCAATAAATCGCATTTTCATTGGAATTTCGTACATAGCCTTCCCCCCTTCCCATATAATGGAAGCTTGCCGTATTATTGGTTTTTGCGCCGGTGCGAGCCAGCTTTTGTATCATATATAATTCTTCATTCGATAGGCGGGCACCTCCAAAACATGCATTTTCATCCGCTGAAACTGCTTTTATACGTTCCGCAATCAGCTTAAAAGCTTCTTGAAATTCAATTTCTTTCCAGGTATCTACTGTACGAAGCATGGGTTTACTAATACGATCCCTATCGCTAAAATGCTTATATCCAAATAACTGACGGCGGTTGATCAAACTCAAGCGGTTCATTTCATGCTGCAAAGGTCTTGCGGCATATAAGGCATCACGGTAATTGAATAGTTCAATTTCATAACCTTCGGAGCCTACCATATCAATCGAATGTATGGCTTGTACAGGTAATGGACCAAAACTAAAGTCATGATTTTCAGAAATTGCTCCTACCGGACAGCTTGTAATACACATTCCGCAGGATTCACAATTGGTTTCTGTCAAAGCTAATGAATTCACAGGGGCAGCAAAGGATTTTATTTCGGTTTCTCGCATTTCCAATGCCTTAGCACCCACTATTTCCGCACAAACACGCACGCAGCGCCCACATCCTATACATTTTGCAGGCTCCAATCGTATGAATGGATGGCGGCTGTCAATCTTCATATCGATGACACGCCTATCCACATCCTTTTGTTTGGCACCATAACGGTCGGAATACAAACGCAACTTGCAGTCATAATAGCTCAAACAGCCACATTCAGTACAGTCAGCAATTATATCCGAAATATTTTGAGAACTTTGACTGATTTCGGCAGTGGCATGAGGTATATCAACCGCAATAAAATGTTTCTTTTTACTCAAAAACGCTTCAGATTGCGGTTTAAAAGGACGATTCATAAGATAGCTATCAATCGAATCAGCTGCTATAATGGCTTGTTTTAGTTGATCAACAAACAATTCAGGTTTTTCATCAAAATCTTTTAAGGCAAATACAAAAGGAATTGCAGTTTGCAAGGAATCTGATAGGGCTTGCAATTGCGTTTTATCCATGATTGAGTCATCATTCGAATGTAAATCACGAATAAGTTGAGCCAAACGACTTGAATCCATTATTTCTGTTGTAAGCAATAATGCATCTGCTTTTTGTAAAACCTCCGATAATATAGATGATTCCTCATACTCCTTTAAGGAAGAAAAGTCTACACCAGAAGCAGCAATAAAATCAATGTCTTTATCCAATAAGCCCTCTGAAAGCTGCTTATCCCGGGCAGCAGTACGCATCCAGCCTCCGAAAGAAGCAGAGGAATCAAGTATTTGTACACGATATCCTTTTTGATTCAATAAATAGGATGCCAGCAAGGCAGCCGCAGCGGAGCCAAATATCACAACCGACTTTCCGTTAGATTCAATTTTATTGTCTTCAATAAGCGATTGCCGTTGTGCGGCAACAGCCTTCTCAATCTCCCTGATTGAAACTTTGGAGCCATTTGAATCATGTCTTTCACCACAAGCAAATTCGCAAGGGTGCGGACAAATTGCAGCACAAATATTTGCAAGCGGATTCCGTTCAGCCAGGCGATATGCAGCATCTTGAAGCCTATTATTCTTCAGTAATGCAATCACAGCTTGAATGTCAACTCCAACAGGACAAACCGTAGTACAAGGTGGTAGGCAATCTGCAAAATGAGTACGAAGCTTATCTTCCAAAGTTTTTCGGCGATAAGTACTAAGCACATCGCTTTCAGTAATTATTGAGATATCCTTATATAAATAGGTGAGGTTTGCAGAATGTAAGCGCTGCTTGCCTTCAATTTCCACCATGCAAATACCACAAGAGTTCAAGGGTTCCAATCGTGGATCATAACACATACAAGGTATTTCAATTCCATGACGCAATGCACAATCGTAAACGGATTCGCCCTCGAAGCCGGTTAATTGCTTGCCATTTATAGTGATTTTGATATACTGACTCATAAGCTATCCCTTCAAATATTTTGCATCTAAATTAAACAAAGTTTGGCTTATAAAATCGCTTAGTTGTTGATTTCCTGCAATTTATAATTAATCTAAGTAAGATTAAAAATAAGATGACAACAAAATCAGATGATAAAGTTTTAGATGTTAAAGCATTGGCATTTTTAAAATACACGAATGCAGCTTGAGGAAATCATTCCAAATCTATATTTCATGAATCTGCAACTTGCCTCATTTTTCTCGAACAAGCATGTAATAGTTTGAATAAAGTTGTTTTTTTCGGAAAGAAAGATTGGACTTGTTTTTCATCCTACTTATTGACACAACAGCATCGAATAGAATAAATCCATTAATACAATCCACAGTCTTCCAATTTGTTACAAGTGTATGTATATTTTTTCAACAGCTGTTGCATTTTTAAACACTCAACTTATAATGTTCATTATCAATTGCTTAGGCAACTAACCGGATATGACTGTATATTTTTTCAACAGTTAGCGTTGTATATTTTTTCAACTATTTAGTGTATCTTGTTGATTTACTGATACTTTACAAAGTTTGGCACGGTATTCGCCTATATAAAGGTAAATTGATAAAAAAATAATCTAAAAAAATTATAATCATGAAAACAAACCTAATTCTTTTCAGCCTTCTGATGATCATCAACACAGCTTTTGCAAGTTTCAATCCAAATTTCACGAAAGCAGAACAAGTAGAAAGCATTGTTACCGAAGCAATCCCTTCGGATAAAATTGATGCTTCACAACTTAATTTAGTGATTCAAACTGACAACGATCTAATTCGTAATGAAGGCACAGCAATTCATCAGTTTTTAATTGCACGCGATGCAATTATTCCAATTAGCGCACAAAACAATCCGGAGATTGTAGAGCTAATGGAACAAGGTATTCCTTTTGCATATTTTTCCAATCCTATGGAAAACACCATTACCTATATTACTGATGATATAATTAGTCATTTAAATTTCAGATTTAATAACGGTATACAAGCAGAAGCTGCCGGAAGCATCGAAAATTTCGTTGCAATGGCAACTAAAAATCCTACGGCAGTCGGATTCTGTTATTTATCCGATTATATCCGCTTCATGGAAGAAAATCCGTCTGCAGCCATCCAAATTATAGCTGTTGACAGAAACGGAAACGGAAAAATTGATGCACAAGAAGATTTTTATTCATCAATCGAAAGCTTACAGCATGCACTGTGGGTTGGAAAATATCCCCGTATTTTGATGAACAACTTGAGTCTTGTAAGCTATGAACTTGAGTTGAGCGAAGCCGACATTAATTATATGAGCTGGATGCTTGCTTCCGGAAAAGGAATTCTTGCCGAGCACGGATTTGCAAATCCAAAACCACACGAACTGATTGCACAAGTAAAAGCAATTAATCCGATTCAAACCGAAGAATCTGCAGCTACAAAAGATAATTGGGCTGCCCTCCTACTCATTATTATCGCAGGAATAGCAATTGCAGGTTATGTAGTAACCTTGCTCTTAAGCAGAAAAGCAAAAGGCTACAGCATGGCTAAGGAAAATAGAAGTGAAGATTTTGCTCCACAAGCATTGGATACGCCAAACGGTTTGCTGTACGACAAAACCCATACTTGGGCATTTTTAGAAACTTCAGGAAAAGTAAAAATCGGTTTGGATGATTTTTTACGCAAAGCCTTTGGTAAAGCCGACAAAATTGAATTCAAAGACATCAACAGCGAAATTAAAAAAGGTGATGTACTTGCTTCCATTCACTACCAAGGTAAAAAAGTAAAGCTTATCGCTTCCGTTTCGGGAGTTATCACCGAAATCAACAAAGACATCAATTCCATCATGGGAAATGAAGATTTGACAAGCTCATGGATTTATAAAATTCAGCCGGCAAACTGGAAACGCGAAACCGAGTTTTTATTCATGGCAGATGCATATCGTCAATGGGTAAAACAAGAATTTAATCGTTTGAGAGAGTTTGTTGCTTCCATGATTAATCAACAGTATATGAGCCTAGAAACAGTAGCTTATCAAGACGGTGGCGAACTAAAAACAGGCTTTATGAGTGAAATGACACCTGAAATGTGGGTAGAATTCGAAGCTGAATTTTTAAAATAATCTGACTTAGTGAACTGATAATCAATTAATAATATTTCATTTGCGAAATCAAAATAAAAAGTTCTAAGCGATAATCGTGCAAACATAAAGGCTGTCAGCTAATACGCCCACAACTTGGCATTCGGGCAAAGCGGCAGCCTTCTTTTTAACAATTAAATGCATAATTAGTTTATGAAAAAGCAAAACAAACATAAATTTGATTCTTTGGTAAGCCAAAAAGGCAGTTTCCACAGTATAAATCATTTACAGTTAATAGTTGAGTCGGAAGGGGCTATTCGCATTCATCTAGGACCATTCCTAAGCAAAGTCATCGGAGATGCGAAATTTAACCCACAGCTGCAAGAAGGGGCGAAATTAACGAAAGGTGAATACATCGGCCAAATCCAACAAAAAGATAAGTATTTAGATATTCTTAGTCCGCTTTCCGGAGAAATTTTAGCAATAAATAAAGAAGCAGCTGTTTTGGCAGATACAGACACAAAGCAGGAATCAGCATGGCTATTTACGATTAAGCCCTCCAACTGGATTAATGAAAGAGCACATACCCTAGCCGAAGAAAGTTCCGATGCATGGTTTAAATCGGAAACAATACGTTTCAGAGACTTTTTAGCTGCCTCCCTTTGGAAAAATAATCAAGCAGGCAGTGCGCAAGTGCTTTATGACGGCGGAGAATTACGCCCTCAAATATTGCAGATACTTCCTCAAGAAATATGGAAGGATTTGGCGCAAGATTTTCTGTTTAGTGGCTCTTGAAATGAGTAGCTTAGATTTTTAAACAAATAATAGCTGATTGTATCTGAAAATCACTATTTTTGTAATTAAGGAAGGATACAATGACAAAAAGGATGTGGCGGAGGAAATCAAAAGCCAAAAAGAATAAAATCGTCAAACAATATGTGCGGTTTCATTCATCAATATACAGCCGGGTTGTTATAATTATAGCAGCCCTATCTGCATTATTGCTAGGCACTTATGTAATTATATTCAGGACGGTTAACGAGCATTTTCTGCAAAATTTGATTTATCAAAACGGAAATAATGTCGGAGCAATAGTTGAGGGAGCTTTATATCATTCGATGTTACGCAACGATAAAACCGAACTTTATAACACCCTAGATTTAATTAATACACTCTCGGGTATTGACGAGGTGGAGTTATACGACAATACGGACTATATGGTTTACACCTCCTACTCTACCAAACCCATAGATGAGTACGAAGACCCGGACTGCATGAACTGCCACCTCTCCTTGGATCAAATTTTTCCCGGAGAGGAAAAAACCTACCATATTATTGACGGCAAAAGCAAATGCGAAATGTTTCTTACAGACAATAACGAGCGTTATCTGCTGATAAGAAACCCAATACTTAACGAATCATCCTGCTTCACAGCCGATTGCCATGCACATTTCCCGGAAGAAACCATGTTGGGCTCACTTATTATCAAGATGCCGCTGGGACAGCTTGACACATCAATTCGTGAGTCTTCAACCAAGTATTTCTTGTTTGCATTGAGTATTACCGTATTAGTGGCGTTATTCTTGGTGTTTTTCACCCAAAAGAATGTAAAACGTCCTTTAAATGCCTTGATTGATGCAAGTCTTTCGGTGGCAAGGGGTGAAACCGAAACCCGCCTACAGCCGATGGCTGACGAATTAGACGATATTAAATTGGTGTCATACGCTTTTAATAAAATGCTCGACAAACTTCAAGCCGCAAATATTGAACTTGAAAACTGGTCGAGACAATTAGAATATAAGGTGCGTAAAAAAAGTGAGGAACTGAGCTCGGTGCAACAAGAACTCATTCAGATTGAACGTATTGCGTCATTAGGTAAACTTTCTTCATCCGTAGCACACGAACTGAATAATCCCTTATCAGGTATTTTGGTGTATACCAAATTAGTACACAAACAGCTTAGCAATCCCAATTTGGATGAAGAAAAGAAACAAGGTATTTTAAGCAAATTAAAACTCATTGAAAACGAAACAAAACGCTGCGGTGATATCGTAAAAGGGCTGTTGGATTTTTCACGTAAAGACGATGAACATCAAGAAATCAGTCATTTGCACGATATTTTAGAAAGTACGCATGAGTTGATGAAGCATCCGATGAAAATGAAAAACATCAGCTTCAACAAGCATTTCACTGCAACGGAAGATTTAATCCAATGCACGCCAAACCAGATTAAACAAGCTTGTATTGCAATGATAGTGAACGCCAGTGAAGCAATGCAACCGAATATCACCGGCGAAATCACCCTACATACTTTTAATCCCAATCCAAACTCGGTACGTATTTCAATTATCGATAACGGCAGAGGCATGGACCCGGAAAATATTGAACATATTTTTGAGCCTTTTTATTCTACTAAACATGAAGCAAGCGGTATTGGTCTTGGTTTAGCCATTGTACATGGCATTATCCAAAGCCATAAAGCAAAAATCGAAGTCAGTTCAGAGCTTGGTAAAGGAACCGCTTTTCATATCACTTTCCCACTATTAGATCAAAATAAACAAAGCAATGCCTAAAAAAATATCATTACTTATTGTAGACGATGAATCTTCTGTCCGTGACTCATTAGCCAATTGGTTTCAGGAGGACGGATATAGAGTAAGCTGTGCCGAAAATGCTAAAACAGCATTGCAGATGCTTGAGGAAGAAGTATTTGACATCATCTTAACGGATATTAAAATGCCCGGCATGGATGGTTTGGAAATGCTTAAGCGCATCAAAAGCCTCAAGCCCGATGCCATTGTAATCGTGATGACCGCTTTTGCCACCGTGGATACTGCCGTACAAGCATTAAAGGATGGCGCATTCGATTATGTCACCAAGCCTTTCGACCCGGATGATTTATCGCACCTCATCCGAAATGCTTCACTGCAAGTGAATTTAAAAGACGAAAATATGCGCTTACGTGAGCAGGTCATTAGCTTGGAAAATGTGGAGGACATCATTGGAGAAAGTGAGCCTATGCAAGAGCTGCTCAAAGAAGTGGAACGCGTGGCACAGTCCAATGCAACAGTTATTTTGACCGGAGAAAGCGGTACCGGAAAAGAAATTATTGCACGTGCCATACATGCCAACTCTCAAAGACGCTTTTTCCCACTTATCAGCGTACATTGCGGTGCTTTGAGCGAAAGTTTATTGGAAAGCGAGCTGTTTGGGCATGAAAAAGGAGCGTTTACAGGGGCAGTATATAACCGTAAAGGAAGATTTGAAATGGCAGATAGCGGCACCATTTTCTTAGATGAGATTGCTACTATCTCTGCTAAAATGCAAATTGAACTGCTGCGTGTGCTCGAAACAAAAAGCTTTATGAGGGTTGGAGGAAACAAACAAATCACTTCCGACTTCCGCGTAATATGTGCCACAAACCGTGATTTAAAACAAATGGTAGACGCAGGCACCTTCAGAGAAGACTTGTATTACAGATTAAATGTGGTAAACATTCGAATACCTGCATTACGCGAACGAAAAAGCGATATCCCATTGCTTGTAGATCATTTTATTAAAAAATTCTGCACCGCAATGAGCAAAAATCTCGTAACAATTGAAAAAGCCGCTTTGGAGCGTCTTCAAGAGTTTGATTTTCCAGGCAATGTGAGAGAGCTTGAAAATATGATTGAGCGTGCCATAGTGATTGGCAATGGGAAAGAAATAAAAGTAAGAGACTTACCCTTATCAAAAGCTGCAAACACTTCTACTGTTGAAAGCCTCGATGAATTGGAAAAGAAACATATTCACCAGATACTGGAAAAATATGAATGGAATATTTCCAGAACTGCCAGGGTACTCGGCATTGACAGGGTAACGCTTTATAATAAAATGAAGAAATATGAAATTGAAAAACCGGAATAAAACACAGTAGGAATCAAAACCGTTCTTTTTTCAAATTTCAAAAATACCAAATGACCGTCATCCGATTAATAAGCTTAGGATATTTTGACAGACAACTTTTAGAAGTTGTTGCAGAAGATGTGTCAAACTCGTTTAAATTAACTGTAGAAACAAAAGTTCATTTTCACGATCTTGAGCCTTATTACGATTCCAACAGAAAACAATATAATGCCAATATGCTGCTGGATTATGTAGAAAAGGAATTAAACCATAAATCGCACAAAACCATCGGCTTGGTAAGTGTAGATTTATTTATTCCAATTTTAACATACATTTTCGGGCAGGCCTACTTAAACGGTAATTCGGCAATCGCTTCACTATACCGCTTGCAAAATGAGCTTTATGGCTTAAAAAAGAACGATTTATTATTACAAGACCGCCTCATCAAAGAAATCAACCACGAACTCGGGCATTCCTTTGGGCTCATTCACTGCCATCATCCGGACTGTGTCATGCAATCAAGCACCTATGTGGAAGATATTGATCAAAAATCAAAAAACTTTTGCCCAAGCTGCATGGAGCAAATCGTAAAGCAATAAGCATTCTATATTTCGGCTTTATCCGGAGAAAATTTAAATCCATTTTCCCATGAAATTTCTTTCATACATTTCCTTAACCAGACTATTGGGCAGCTATAAAATGTAAAAGGCCGCCTAGCAATTAGGCAGCCTTTTACAAATATATTAGAAATAGCCTATTTGATTTTCTCAAGCAAGCAATTTCATTTCAGGTTTTTATTTCTTGGTGAATACGAAATTCTTCAATCCCCAAGTACCTTGGTCTACACCTACTGTAATAGCTAATGTATATGTACCGTTACAGGTATTCAATTCACCGGAGCCTTCATAGTTGAATCCGGTATAAGGAAGATCCCATGGTTCGGTATCGGCAGCTAAAACTGATTTGCCGGCTTTAACAGAAAAGTCAAGCTCGTCTACAACCAGCTTAAGTGGTCCGGTTTCAACAAGGCCGTCTCCTTCAGCAAGTCCGTGTACATAAAGCACATAGTCATCATTCGGGTCTACCACGATTTCAACATCTGCTTCAAGTCCCCAGTCCTCACTTACAGCGGTATATGCTCCTGAAACATTTGCAACATCATATGCACAAACTACGGCAACATTAAATGCTGCACTGGAGAAATAGACATCGCCACCAACTACAGTTTGTACTTCGAAGTTGAACACATCAGCTTCTTTCACATCATCTAACTGTAATCCAAGTTTGGCTGCCACATCTTTTGCTGTAATTTCTAAAGTTTTCGGGAAGCTGCTCACCTTTGCTACTTCAACACGCTTTTTATTACCTTTATAAGAAACGAGCACTTTTGCTTCACTTACTCTTGAGTCATCTAAAACAACAGTAAACTTCACAAAGGTAGTTTCCAGGTTATATACGTCGAAGGTAGCCGGGTTCAAATCCACTATTCCTGGTACGGGAGCTACATCGCGGTCACCCGCTGGGTCGACCACTTTGGTTTCGCAAGCCGTTATTACAAGGATAAGTGCGGTAATAAAGCTTAAATATTTTATCTTTTTCATATCTTATCTATTTAATTTTCGACAAAATTAATATTAACGAGAGCCACCGGCCCACCATACATTTTCAGTAAATACATAGGTTCCATCGCCATATGCTTCGCGTACATTCACATTCGTAGTCACATCGCTATTTCCATAAGTAAATCTCAATGGGAAGCGATCTGCATTCTTTGGATTTGACAATTGGATAAAGTTATTACCCATTGCTTTCAGCCTACGATAGTCGTGATAAACTTCCAAAGCTTCTTCTTCAAAGAACGCAAAATACTTTTGGTTCATAATTTCGGAAAGAGCATTGGCATTGAATTTCGGTAGAACCTCATCATTAAAGTATTCTTCGGCATCTTCAGCGGTAAGTCCAACATTTACTTTTTGGAATGCGGCTGTGATAGCTTTCTCTAATGCTGTTTGTGCATCAGGTGTATTATTGTCACGAGCATAAGCTTCTGCTTTTAAGAACTCAAGTTCGTGATAGCTCAACAAATAAGTTGGAGCTTTCGCATCTGTAATTGCAGATACTGCATACATTCCTTGCACCTGGTCAGGTGATCCGTTTGGAGCCAATAAGAATTCGTCTCCCTTTGGATGGATTTTCCAGTACACATCTAATCTGGGGTCATTACGATCATCGAGTTTGTTATAAAAGCTTTCGCTTGCACCAAAGTAGTCGCGGTCGTTATAAAACTTTTGGAAAGGACTAATCATGGTGCTACCGTTGTAATTCAACTGAGCCTGCTCACTGCTTGAAGCAAATGATTTTTCAGCATATTCGATAACTTTACCATATTGTGGGTTTTTATGTGACAATCTCATAGTGTAACGAGCTTTCAGACCGTAGGCGAATTTTTCCCACAATTTGATTGAAGCGGCATTTCCACTATAAATAAAGTCTTGTGCACCTAAAAAGATAATTGATTCTTTGTTAAAGTTTTCAATGGCTGCATCGAGCAGTCTGAATACTTCTTTATACAAATCTTCTTGTTTATCCAGTTTCGGAGTATAGATAATTCCGGGCTGTAAGGCTTCTTCCCATGGCACGTCACCCATCAAGTCGGTTAAGGTGGCGAGGTTATGAGCCATCAACACTTGTGCAATACCTAAGGTATACACATTATCTTCTTCCGGTCCACCGGGGGAACATTTTTCTATAATGGTTTTTAAGTTACCCAAGTTAATATAGGTAGTGTTCCAGTTATTGTTATAGGTTGTCGCACTAGTGGGTTCACCGGTACGAATTTCAGCACTATAGCCTTGGCTCCAGACGCCAACATTATGTTCCATATAAATGGATGCATAGAACGCCAAATCACTTCCTGTAATACTGAAAGCAGATTTAATCATCGCATCAGTAATAATCAGATTAGCAGCAACATTCGTTGGGTCGTTGACATTCTTATTAATGTCGTCCATGGTATCTTTTGAGCACGACCATGCAATCATTAGAAGCATGGCTGCCAGCACTATATTTATTTTCTTTTTCATGTTCTTCATTTTTTAAATTAGAATGTTATATCAAAACCAAATCCATAGCTGGTAGTCTGTGGCAATGAGAATCTTTCGAATGAACCTCCCATATTGTTATTACCTTGTGAGGTTTCGGGGTCAAGATTACGTAATGCAGTCCACAATAGAATATTTCTGGCATATAATGATACGCCTACATTCATGGTTTTATAAATCGGTTTTGCAAACTGATATCTGAGTGAAAGCTCACGCAGTTTTACAAACGAATTATCATGGATGTAATATTCATCTACATCTGACAGTACGTTGGCATATAAATCTTGAATTGCTTCAGGATCGTTTACACCTCCTCTAACGATATCGTTTGGCGTGCCATCGGGCTTCACACCTTTAAATATAAAGGTATCATCTCTATTTTCTGTTACAGATGACATTCCGTATAAGTCTAACAGTCCGTTAGATCCGGAATACATTTCACCGCCGTTCTTCCATTCGAATGTGGCACTTAATGAAAATTCTTTAAAGCTGAAAGTATTGGTTGCACCAAGGATGAAATCGGGTGATACTTCACCGATTACAGCTGGTTCACCGGTCATCGGCATACCGTGGTTCCATGCACCCGGATTGTCAACAACCAAGATTTCACCATTTTCATGTCTTGCAAATGAAGTACCATAAATTACAGGATAGGTATATCCAATTCCGGCACGCACTTGAGGTGTAACGAATCCACCTAAGAAAATACTTTCAACACCGTCGGCCAATTCAAGAACTTCGTTCTTTACTGCTGCAAAGTTGAAGCTCATATCCCATTGGAACTGACGTGTTCTCACAGGAGTAACATACATCATTAATTCGTGTACGTCGGTTTGAACTTTACCACCGTTCATTACTAACTGAGCTGCTCCTGTTGAACCGGCAAGCGGTACGGGGAAGATTTGGTCAGTAACAGTTTGGTGTGAGAAGTTATAGTCGATTCCGAAACGGTTATCAAAGAACTTCAAGTCAACACCCAACTCATAGGAAGCAGTATTCTGTGGTCTCAGGTTGGGGTCATAATGAGTAGTGCTCGGCATGTATGCATTCACACCACCAATAGGATATTGGATTGGGTCTGACTGCCAGAAACCGCCACCGTAACCTGGAGTTACATAATAGTTTTCAAGATAACGACCTGCTTGTCCAACTTCGGCGTATGATGCTCTAAGTTTTGCAAATGACAACCAGTTAACTTCGTCAAGGCCGGGAAGTTCAGTTACTACAAAGCCTAATGAAACTGAAGGATAGAAGAATGTACGATTGTCTCTGGGCATTTGTGATACCACGTCATTTCTTCCTGTAGCATTGAGGAACAACATGGATCTCCAGCTTAATGCCAAGCTACCGAATACACCCACATCACGGAATGAATTTTGTCCTTCACCGGCAGTAACGATACTGGCATTTCCAATATGGTTCCATCCGCCAAAGTTAAAGTCAGTTCCTGATTCCCAGTAGGTTTTTCTGGTGCTATGGTTCAACTCATTACCTAACATGAAATTAAAGTCAAAATCACTGTTAATCTTCCAGTCGAAGTTAGCAGTAGCAGTTGAGTTAAACAGTGCATAGGTAGTTCCGTAGTTGTCAATCACACCTTTTGAGTTACCACGGCTTCCGTATCCAAAGATATCTTGGAAGTGAGTGGAATAGGTATCAACACCTGCTTGATAGCGTAAACGAAGAATCATTCCTTCATTCAGATTTGCGATATAATTCACAAAACCGTTTCCGAAGAAGCGATCGTTCTTTTCGTTAAAGGTGTTATTGTCCGGAACCCAGTATGAGTTGTCAAATGAACCTCCACGGAAGTAAATTTGTCTGTATGGATCGCCCGGTACATGATAAGGTGTTCCTTTTAAGTTATAGCTTGAAGGAGCAGCCAAAGGTCCTGTCAAGGAACCGTCGTTAGCACCTGACAGCTTATCAATATTACTTTTTGAATAGTTGGCATTATATCCAACGGTAAAGTTTTTATTCAAATTTCTTTCACCCGAAGCTTTGGCATTGTAGCGTTTCATACCTGTAGCAAGGGCAATACCCTTTTGGTCTGTCATGCTAACGCCTATGGCAAAGTTTCCGTCAGCATTGGCTTGTGAAACATTCAGGTTATTTGAAACAGTATATCCTGTTTGGAAATAATCGTCCCAGTTATTATATACCTGAGGTGTCAGCCAAGGATTTACTCCGGCTTGATCAAGCTGAGGAACAAAATATTTTCCTTCTTGAAGTCCCCACTCTGCTGTATAAGAGTTATCGGTATTTCCACCATATCTTGGGTCATTCGGGAGGTCAGTAATTTTTGGACCCCATGAATAGGAAGCGGTGGGCTGGTACACGCCATAGCTACCTTGAGCATAAGTAGTTTGGAAGTCGGGAGTACGAGATACTACATCAAAGCTGGTATTGTGGTTAAAGGTAACCACCGGTCTTCCGGCTGCGAGGCCACGTCCGCTTTTTGTAGTAATAATAATCACACCGTTTGAAGCACGGATACCGTAAAGAGCGGCAGCTGCCTGTCCTTTAAGGATGTCGATGCTTTCGATATCGGCGGGGTTAATGTCGAGCGCACGGTTTGCAACGTCGGTTCCGGTAACACTATTTCCTGTTGAGTAAGGTGCTGTTGATGAAATAGGCATCCCATCAATAACATACAAGGGAGTGTTGTCACCGGTAAATGAACGGGCTCCACGAATTACCATTTGTGAAGAAGCACCGGGCATACCGCTGGAAGGCTTAATGTCAACCCCCGCAATTTTACCCTGCATGGCTCCTACCAAACTGGTATTTCCTGTACGAACCAGCTCATCGTCGGCCACTGTTTGCACAGCATAACCCAATGACTTTTTCTCTCTGGAAATTCCCAATGCAGTGACCACCACCTCATCAATCTGGATCACATCAGGCTCCATCTCGATATTAATGCTAGTTTGTGCACCAAGTTCAACCTCCTGTGTCTTCATGGATATAAATGAGAAGACCAATGTACGGTGCTCAGGACGTACATTGAGCTCATAATATCCATCAAAATTGGTAATGGCACCTATAGTAGTACCCTTTACCCTCACCGTAACACCAGGAATTCCCTCTCCATCCTGTGAGCTGGTAACCTTACCAGTCACGGTCCTTGTTTGCGCAAAAGCACCGCTGATGCCTACGGCAAGCAAGAACACTAACATAAACGTAATTTTTCTCATAATGATGAATTTTGGTTAGTGAATTGATTAATAAATACTTATAAACTTAAACATAAATAATATTTGTCCTTTTTTATTTTGAACAAGACTACAATATTAATAAATTTATTTAATACAACATTATTTTTGCTTGTTTTATTTGCAGACAACAAGTTTGAAGCACTTTCATCTTGTGATTTTCGGCTTTAAAACAAACATAAAATCATATATCCGAGATACGGCTTAAAGCTAGTTTATGCCGATATCACGTATTATAATCTTCAAAAATATTGACTTTAATCGTATTTGTCAACTTTTTTCGCTTAAAAGTCAAAATTTTTATGCTTTTTGTGCCATTCTAACCCATTGAAACAAGATTACTGCCACCATTATGCCCAAATCAAGGTATAATTTATGGTAGCCAACAGAGTTTATGATAGAGGTTTGAAGCCCCAGAATAATTAAAGAGGAGGTGAGAAAAAATATTAAGCCAAGCTTAGGCAATCCCTTGTACATAAACAATAAACCGGTAAGGAGCATTGCATATAAGCCGAAAACCAATAGCAAGAGGAGAAAAAACAACACATTCGACATGGCAAATTCATCAATATAAAGCGCTGCCATATCTTTTATGAAGTCGTGAAAAAATAATGCCAAGAATATCCAGATAGCAGTGCTGGCGTAATATACAAACGCAAATGTGAAAAATAGCTTGGACCAAATACCGGTCTTTTTAGGCTTATATGTTGCTTGTTCTTCCATATTCTTTGAATGCCGGCGTAAAATCAGTTCATAATTTCTTTAAAACGAAGATACATTAAAATAAATAGTGTGGTCAACATCAAATCGAAGATTGGGATTTGCCCGATCGGTCGATAAATATGTACGGATGATACAATTAGTAATACAATTTGAGCAATAGCATACATATGAAGACCAATTTTTTGCAGATTCCATATACGTTTTACGCCTAAAAACGAAAAAATTGCCAACAAGCCGGTTAAAATAAAATAAGGTCGTTTTATTGCCAAAAATAAAGCCGGATCAAATTCAAATAAATCAAAATCCATGCTTTTAAGAGATTCCATCACCAGATTATAATTGACATACACGAATAAATTACTCAATGCCGTCAATCCGCTTCCAATAAAACTCAAAACACATATAAAAGTCAAGACCGGCGGTCGTTTCTGCTGTACCATCACTACTTTATCAATTTTCAAATTCACAAAAGGATTCGGAAAAACGATTTTTCTTCCAAACCTGAATAAATTCATTCAAAAAGTCGGCTCAATTTGCTCAAAAGCCTTTAAAAACCTGACTTTGATTAACAACATTCCCCGCATAATTCACCAATTCATAAGTTTATAAAGCTAACTTTATCGTAATAAGCTTATAATCATTGTCTTAAGAGATTTTAATGGTAACTAAAAAACTATTTATTATAAATGAATTTTGATTTAATTTTGGCAACTTTTGCGTTATAAGCTGTTCGCGGTAGTTGGCTACAGCTTCACAGCTCATGCCTGAAAATTTCTCAAAATTAAATTCATGAATTAAGCAGGATTCAAAATTAAGGCTTTTAATCATAGCTTTCATAGTATCTTTGCCGAAAAATTATTTTTGTGGATAAACAACTTATTGAACAAGAAATTGCACAACAGGATGCAATCTTACTTTATTTTTATAGTGACCGTTGCGCTCCATGCGTGAGTCTGCGCCCTAAAATTCAAGAATTAATTGATGTGGATTTCCCTAACATCAAAATCCTTTTTATAGATTCGGAAGCCCATCCCGAGATTGCGGCATCTTACAATGTGTTTTCCAACCCAACTTTCATTGTATTTTTCCAAGAAAGGGAGTTTCAGCGCTGGAGTAAATATGTTTCCACCGCACAAATAGCTGCTGCCATCGAGCGTCCGTACAATCTTTTATTCTCTGAATAACAGCATTATACACCTTTTACCAAGGCAGCTGCTATTTTCAGCTCCACTTCTCTTAAAAATTCAACCGATTTCTGCATTTCGGTGTACATAATCTTGTCTTGCTCGACGAAGTCAACCTTTGTTCGATATTGAGCCACGAAGTCTTCAATAAAATCGGATGACTTCAGCGGTCGTCTAAAATCGAGTGCTTGTGCGGCATTAAACAGTTCTATTGCCAAGATACGTTCAAGGTTCATGAGTACGCGATAGGTACGTGTGGCGGCATTGGCGCCCATACTCACATGATCTTCTTGACCTTGCGAAGAATCGATGGTATCCACGGAAGCCGGCATGCACAGTTGTTTGTTTTGACTTACCAAACTTGCTGCAGTATATTGCGGAATCATAAAGCCGGAGTTCAAGCCGGGATTGGCAACCAAAAATGAGGGTAAATCGCGCTTACCAAACAGCAGCTGATACGTTCTTCGCTCCGAGATGCTTCCCCATTCGGCAAGGGCTATGGCAAGCTGATCCAAAGCTAATGCCAGAGGCTGACCGTGGAAGTTACCGGCCGATATGATCAAATCTTCATCAGGAAAGATCGTCGGGTTATCGGTTACGGCATTAATTTCATTGGAAAATACCTGTGCAGCATAGTTTACGGCATCTTTGGAAGCGCCGTGTACCTGTGGGATACAGCGGAAGCTGTAAGGATCCTGCACATGTTGTTTGGGACGGCTGATAATTTGACTTCCATTTAATAGCTGACGGATACGTGCTGCGGTATCAAGCTGTCCTTTATGATTTCGGATACGATGTACCTGCTCATAAAAGGCTTCAATCCTGCCATCAAACGCATCAAGAGAAATAGAAGCAATAATATCTGCCAATATTGACAAGCGGAAGGATTTCATGAGTATAAACACACCATATGCACTCATAAACTGAGTTCCGTTAAGGAGTGCAAGCCCTTCTTTTGATTGCAACTCAATAGCTTGCCAGCCAAAGGACTGAAGCACATCGGCTGCAGGCTGACGCTTGCCTTTATACAAAACTTCTCCCAAGCCCAACAAAGGCAAGCTCAAATGTGCCAAAGGAGCCAGGTCGCCCGAAGCACCTAATGAACCTTGCTGATACACTATGGGGAGTATATCGTGATTGAAAAAGTCAATCAAGCGCTCCACCGTTTGAAGTTGAACGCCTGAATGCCCGTATGACAAGCTTTGAATTTTTAAAATCAGCATCAGACGGACAATTTCTGCAGGAACTTCTTCGCCTATGCCGCAGGCATGCGACATGACCAAGTTTTTTTGCAACGTCCCCAAATCTTCGGATGAAATCTTTTTATTGTACAAGGAGCCAAAACCGGTGGTAATCCCGTAAACCGGCTCTTTGTGCGAGCTCATCTTCTCATCGAGGTATGCGCGGCAATGGCTGATTTTTTCTTTTGCCGTGTCAGAAAGAGCCAGTTTATGACCTTCTTTTATAATATCAAACAAAGTTTGAAAAGTGAGTTTGTCTGAACTGATATAATGTGTTTTCATACAATAATGCTTGCAGTTTATAATTTCGTTCTTTTCCTATTTATTTCTTGTTACGATTTTCCGCTCTATTTATTCGTTAAACTTTTTAATGAGTGTTGCTATGAGTTCATCGGCCGGAATTTGTGTTTGTTCGCCTGTTTTCATCCATTTCAAGCCAAAAGTTTGTTGTTGTATTTCGGTTTCACCTGCCATAATAACCAGTGGAATTTCTTTTTGATCGGCATATCTCATCTGCTTTTTAAGCTTGTCGGCATCGGGATAAATTTCTGCATTAATTCCTGCTTTTCTCAGCTGCTGCAGATAGGGCAGGCAGTATGTAAGTTCTTTTGCGCCGAAATTCACAAACAGCAGCTTAGTGGTGTCGGTGGTTTCTTCTGGGAAAAGTCCTTTGGCACTCATCACATCATAAATCCTATCGGCACCAAAGCTGATTCCTACGCCCGAAACGTCTTTCAAGCCAAAGATTCCGGTTAAATCGTCGTAGCGCCCGCCTCCGCAGATGCTGCCAATATCAAAATCGCGTGCTTTTACTTCAAAAATTGCTCCGGTATAATAATTTAATCCCCTGGCAAGCGTAAGGTCAAGCTCCGAATGCAGCTTCAAATTCATTTGCTTTAAATAATCGAAAAGATCGCGCATTTCTTCAATGCCTTTCATGCCGATTTCCGAAGATTGTAAAATGAGGGCAAGGGTATTTAGTTTGTCGGTATTATCGCCTTTCATAAATAAAATGGGCTTCAAACGCTCAATTGAAGCTGCCGGAATTCCTCTGTCCAACAATTCTTTGGTCACTCCATCCAAGCCAATTTTATCTAGTTTATCGATGGCAACGGTAATGGTGATTAATTCATCCGGACATTCGATATATTCGGCTATACCTGCCAATATTTTTCGATTATTTATTTTTACAATGACATCAATTCCAAGCTTGTCAAATACATCATCCACTATATGCACCAGTTCGGCTTCATTCAGCAGTGAATCGCTTCCCACCACATCCACATCACATTGATAAAACTCTCTGTATCTGCCTTTTTGGGGTCTGTCAGCCCGCCAAACCGGTTGAATTTGATAACGTTTGAAAGGAAAGCTGATATCATTTCTATTTTGCACAACAAAACGTGCAAAGGGGACTGTCAGGTCGTAGCGCAATCCTTTTTCGCTAATTTGAGGCGAGAGCTCTTCGGCTTTCGTATCTGCCGTGAACTGTACATTGCGTAAAAAATCTCCTGAATCAAGTATTCTGAAAAGCAGCTTATCACCTTCGTCTCCATATTTTCCAAGCAGGGTTGACAAATTTTCAATTGCCGGAGTTTCAATAGGTTGATAGCCGTATCTTTTAAACACATCACGTATCTGGTCGAAAATATAGTTTCGACCCACCATAATTTTTGGTCCGAAATCTCTTGTTCCTTTCGGTATTGCAGGTTTTTGCATCATAATTGCTTTCGTTAGAAAGGCAAAAGTAGAAAAATTTCGCGGTTTGGCTCAGCAAGGCGCATCTGATACCATCAAAATCTAATCAGACTTTAACTTTTTATAGCGTATTCGTGTGGGACCTTTATCTCCAAGTCGTTTTCTTCTATTTTCTTCGTATTCGGTATAGCTTCCTTCGAAGAAATAAACTTGTGAATCGCCTTCAAAAGCGAGAATATGCGTTGCGATACGGTCGAGGAACCATCTATCGTGTGAAATAACGACTGCGCAGCCTGCAAAATTTTCAAGTCCTTCCTCCAAAGCCCTGAGCGTATTCACGTCAATATCGTTTGTGGGTTCGTCGAGTAATAGCACATTTGCTTCTTGCCTCAGCGTCAATGCGAGGTGCATGCGATTGCGCTCACCGCCCGATAGGATGCCGGCTTTTTTATTTTGATCGTTACCCGTAAAGTTAAATCGTGCCACGTAAGCTCTGGCGTTAATGGTACGGTTACCAAGTCGAATATCGTCATGTCCTCCCGAAATAATTTCAAAAACATTTTTCTCGGGATCAATTTCTTCATGTGCTTGGTCCACATATCCCAAACGTACGGTCTCTCCTACTTCAAAATGACCTGAATCCGGTTTTTCATGTCCCATTATCAGGCGAAACAGGGTGGTTTTTCCGGCTCCGTTAGGTCCGATTACCCCTACTATTCCGGCCGGTGGCAAGCTGAAGCTGAGGTCTTCAAACAATAGCTTATCTCCGTATGCTTTACGTACGTTATTACACTCAATCACTTTATTTCCAAGGCGGGGACCGTTAGGAATAAAGAGCTCGAGGCGTTCTTCTTTTTGTTTCACATCTTCCTGAAGCAGTCGTTCATAAGACGAAAGTCGTGCTTTCGATTTGGCATGACGTGCTTTTGGTGCCATACGCACCCATTCCAATTCCCTTTCCAAGGTTTTCCTTCTTCTGCTTTCAGTTTTTTCCTCCATCTCAAGGCGTTTGGTCTTTTGTTCAAGCCAAGAAGAGTAATTCCCTTTCCATGGGATACCCTCTCCTCTATCTAATTCCAAAATCCATCCGGCTACATGATCAAGGAAGTAACGGTCGTGCGTAACAGCGATCACCGTGCCTTTATATTGCTGCAAATGCTGTTCCAGCCATTCGACGGATTCGGCATCCAAGTGGTTTGTGGGCTCGTCGAGCAATAAGATATCCGGTTCGCTGAGCAAGAGGCGGCATAATGCCACTCGGCGGCGCTCCCCTCCCGAAAGATTTTTCACAGGCGTTTCCGGCTCGGGGCAACGTAATGCATCCATGGCGCGCTCCAGCTTGCTGTCAAGCTCCCATGCATCCTTTTGTTCGATAAGGTCTGTCAACCTGCCTTGTTCTTCAATCAATGCGTTCATCTCGTCGTCCGACATGGGCTCCATGAAGCGGTTGTTAACTTCTTCATAGGCTTTTAAAATGTCCACCACCTCCTGAACACCTTCTTCTACAACTTCTTTAACTGTTTTTGCATCATCAAGCTCCGGCTCCTGATCCAACATACCCACCGAATAGCCAGGCGAAAAAACTACCTCACCTTGATACGACTTGTCTTTGCCTGCAATAATCCTCAAAAGGGTGGATTTACCCGAACCGTTTAAGCCAATAATGCCAATTTTAGCACCATAAAAGAAGGATAAATAAATATCTTTTAAAATAGTCCGTGACGGAGGTATCAGTTTACTAACCCCAACCATGGAAAAAATAATTTTTTTATCGTCTGACACTATAAATAAATTAAGTTATTAATTATATATTCCTGAATATCAATGTATTTCTATCAAATTTTAGTCTGCTAGGTTTTTGGCAGCATTTTTTTGATTTCATCTTGCAATCTTTGAATTGTTTCTCCCCAATGGTATTGCTTTTTCACAAAATCATGTCCATTCTTAGCTACTATTTCCGCAAAATCTGCATCTGTCAGCAGGCGGACAAGGGCTTGTGCCAGTGCTTCAGGCGATTCTTCTACCAGCAAATCTTTACCCGGCTCTCCACCTAAAGCACTGTGTGCCAAAGGAGTAGTTACCGACGGCATTTTCATCGACATTGCTTCTAACAATTTATTTTGCAAGCCTGTGCCGATACGCATGGGGGCAATAAATACTTTTGCTGAGGAATATCCATCGCGGATATCGTCGAGCCAACCACTGATAAATACATTTTCCTGCTTGAGCAGCTTCACCTGCTTATCCGGTGTGGCACCTGCAATCAATACCTTGGCAGAAGGCAGCTCCTTCCATACCAAAGGCATGATATCGCGTACAAGAAATACGGCAGCATTCACATTTGGCGGATAGGCCATATTGCCCGTAAATACAATATCATATTCCTTTTCTTTTTCAATCGGCTTGAAAAAATCATGATCCACCCCATTAGGCAGTATCATTATTTTATCCCTTTCCGGATGTGGAATCAAATCCCTATCGGGCTTGCTGATAATTGTTTTTATGTCGAAATCATCAAATATAGCTTCTTCGTAACGAAGCAGTCTTTTATATTCTGTCCTAAACAGCGGTTTCTTCCAAAATAGTGCATTTTTGATGCGCCTTTGAATGCCTTTTGAAAATACATCTTGATAGTCCAACACCTTGAAATAGGGCTCTTTACGTATGTATTCAGCTACTCTGAGCAATTGTCCATAAAGCAGTTGCGGCTTATGGTGTGCAATCAGTTTTTTGACACGTTTTGCAGCTCCGGCACCATAAAAATAGCCGGTTTGCATGGGTCGTCCACTAATCCATGCGACAAAGAGATTCCATACAATCACATAAAACGGCAAATCAATAAAATTAACGGAAACGCAATAAGGTTGTAATGCTCTAAATGCAGCTTGTTTGTCGGCTTTGGGGTCGGTATTTAAGGCACAGACCACCACTTCATTTTCTGCCGACAGTTCCCTTATTTGATGAAAGGCGCGAAGCTTATCACCTTTTTCAAGAGGCCAAGGTATACGAGAGAGTAGTACAAATATCTTCATGCGCCGTTTTTCTAGATTTATTGACAGTGATTGTGCAAAGATAAGAAGTTAACAAATGCATACAAAACAATCAAAATGCGAGAGGCAGATTTATTTTATTCGTTGCTTTCTTCGCATCAACTCCTGATAAAACAGCAACATACGTTCAATCAGTTTTTGATGGTCATACTGCTGTTCAATCAGTTTGCGTGCATTTCGTCCTATTTCTTTTGCCTTTTCCGGCTTATTTATCAGTAATTCAACTGCATTTGCAAAGTCTTCAGGCTGTTCGGCTATTAATATATTTTCGCCATGATTGTAAAAAATACCTTCCGCTCCTATTCGTGTGGTTACAACCGGCTTTCCGAGCGCCATTGCTTCAATAATTTTAATTCGTATGCCGCTTCCCGACAACAAAGGCACCACCGAAATACCGTGCGCACGAACAAAATCTTGGGCATCAGGCACCTCGCCAAGCACTTCCACATTTGGATATTTCTTTTCGATAAGCCAGCGTGGCATATATCTTCCTGCCAAAAACAGTTTGGTTTCCGGGAGTCGTTGGTGCACAAGGAACCATACTTCTTCCAAAAACCAACTTATGCCTTCTTCATTCGGCATCCAATTCATGGCACCGATATGAAATAATGTGTCCCAAGCCGTTTCAGCTTCATCTGCCAATTCGTATTGGGCGGGATTTATTCCAAACGGAATATCGATGACGGGTGCAGGCGAAAATTGCTTAAAAAATGATGCGTCGTTTCGCGTAATGGCTGCAATGCCGTCAATCTGCGCCAAGGCGTTGATTTCAAACTGTTTTAAGCTGGAAGCAAGCTGACGGATATACCATCTTTTAGGAAAAAATGTGGTTTGATGTGCGATGCGCTCCCAAATCAAATGTTCGATATTGTGTGCGCGCAAAACCACAACCGCTTTGCTGTGACGACGTATGTCGGGCACATAAGGAATCATATACAAGGTTTCGAGCTGTACCACATCATAAGGGGCTGCATCCAAGACCTGTAACAGCTTTTGACGAAATGTTTCGGATATAAAACGCTCCACATGGTAAGATTTACCGGCAAGCAGATTGCGCAAGGCATCAAATGCTTTAATTCGTAAATCAAGGTCTATCAGCTCAATGGAGGTTTTTTTGCGATAGGCAGCAGGGATATCCTCCGTCTTGATATTGTATTTCTCAGAATTTACCGCCAAGATTTTCACTTCATGCCCGGCTTCAAGCATGCCTTCAATCATGCTGTTCATCGCCATGGGACCACCTTCAAGAGCCGGATAAGGGGATTTATTACAAAGAAATAATATTCTCATACTGCCTTTCTTTTTACGCCTTTCAGCATGCGTGCAAACATCTTTTTCCAACTTTCGGAATCCAGCAAAGCTGCATCAGTAGCTGCCTTAAATGTAAGAAAAAGCCCAAGCGGAAGCAAGGCGACACTCGACAGCCAAACACCGATATGTGCCTCAATATCACCTACTTTTGTCATTTTTTCACCTGTAATACTGATGATGTGATAAATCACAAACAACAAAACCGCCATTACGACGGGCAGCCCAAGCCCTCCTTTTCGGATAATGGCACCCAAAGGGGCACCCACAAAAAACAATATTAAACATGCCACCGACAAGCTGAACTTTTTATGCCATGCAATCTCGTGCTTTCGAATGCTTTCGGCAAATACATCCAAGTGTTTATGGTTATCGGCTATGTTGTTGCGATTGCTACGCGAAGCCGTAAGCGCATTTTCAATAATGCTAAATTGTTCATCCGAGTTGAAGTTATCCAAGATAGGCCATTTCAACTCTTGCTGCTCAGCCACGATTTCTAAGCTGTCAGAAACCAAGGAATCGGCCTCGGGCAAGGGCATTTTGGGTTTTCTTGTCCGTTGGGTCAAGGGTTTATCTAGCGTATCAATGGTAGAAAGGTTCTGATATCGCCGGTAAAAATTATCTTCAAAACGATTTCGCCTTTCAGCAAAATTATCGTTTAGCGAATCGATAAAAATTGTCAACTGCCTTGTAGTCAGCATGGTATAATGGCTTTTAAACAGATTTTCATCGGTTCGCGTAAGGTCAAACTCACTCAAGTCGAATTTTATCCGCTGCTGTTCAAATGCCACACGTTCAAAAGGGCGATTATCTCGATAATTTCGAGTAGAAACAATATCGTTATAGTTGTATCCGTCAAAAAGCGTGAAGATAATATGTTGCTGGTCAGGGCTGAGCTGCATAAAACCCGATTTTGCCGTGGTTACTTTAATATTTCCCGCCCTATCGCTATGGTCATAAATCTTTACATCATAAATGGTGCTTCCGTCTTTATCTTTTTTGCCGATGCGGATGATATAATTTTCAATACCATTATAAAATACGCCTTCGCTGATATTAAATGCCAGCTTTTGTTGGCGTACATCATAAAGCAAAGACTGAAATTTAAGGTTTGCCACCGGAAGCACATTATTCGAAAAGCCGTATGCCAACAAGCTGATAAAGACAGATAAATACACCAAAGGGCGCATCACCTTCCAAATGGAGATACCGGATGCCTTTACAGCTACCAGCTCATAATGCTCGCCAAGATTTCCAAAGGTCATCAAGGACGAAAGCAAGATTGCCAAAGGTAGCGCCAATGGCACAAAGGTAGCGCTCGCATAAAACATCAAGCGTGCAATGACGGTAAACTCAAGACCTTTTCCCACCAAATCGTCTATGTACTTCCACAAAAACTGCAAAAGCAATATAAACAAGGCAATAAAAAAGGTCAGTACCAAGGGTCCCAGATAAGACCTCAGAACATAGCCATATATCTTTTTCAATGCTTTATCGAATTGAAATCACAACAAAAATAAACCAATTCGGCATGACAGCCCGTAATTTGAACGCTCAAAAGCAGAAAATCGTGTTTTTTATGCCAACTAATCCAATCTTTTCGGCATTGAAATTATCATCTGCATTCACGCAAGCCGACAATTCAAGCTGCATAATTCATGAATTAAGCAGGATAAATGCATATCCTCACAAATTTACGCATTTGATGCCATAAATAAGCTTAAAAACAAACAAAAACAGCAAAAGCAAGGGATTTTCGCCATATCTTTGCACACACTTTCCAAAAATTGAATTCAACAATAGTTTTATAAATCATTTTTTTATTATGAAATCACAATTTCTTTTATTGATTACATTTTTGATGTTTTTTGGTTTTGCTTGCCAAAATACTGCAAACCAAAGCGAACAAGCCGACAATATACCCGAACAAGTGGATATGCACACTAGTAGAATTTCACTCGATTGGGCAGGTGTGTACGAAGGCACTTTACCTTGTGCCGATTGCGAGGGAATACTCACGAGATTAGTGCTTTATGATTCTGAAAATTATGCGCTTACCAGCACTTATTTGGGCAAAGAAAAGAATCGTTTTGAAGAAAGCGGCAGCTTTGAATGGGTAAATAATGATGGTGCTGTGCATCTAAAAAGCGAAGACGATCAAGGCTATACTTTTTTAGTTGGTGAAAATCAGTTGTTTATGCTCGACAGAGAAGGCAACCGCATCACAGGCGAGCTGGCAGATTTATATATCCTCAGAAAAAAGGAAGTTCCTTCGGAGCTTGAAGGCGTACATTGGAAGCTGATTGAGCTGAACGGAAAAGCTATTATCCCTGACGGAGATTTTAAGGAAGCCTTTATCTTCTTCAATGCCGAAGACAATAATGTACACGGAAATAGCGGCTGTAACGGCTTTAGCGGCACCTACGAACATCCCGAACAATTCCGTCTGCGCTTTGGAAATATTGCTGCCACACTCATGGCTTGCCCCGAAATGGAAGTTGAAAAAGAACTGTTCGAGCTATTTGAAATAGTAGATAATTACAGCATCGGCTATGGCAGATTATCACTTAACAAAGCACGTATGGCGCCTTTGGCAATTTTTGAAGCAGTAGATGCAGAATAAATTTCGGAATCAGCCAAAAAGCTGATATTCAGAGCTTAAAATTGACATAACCTGCTTAATTCATGAATTTAATTTTGAGAAATTTTCAGGCGTGAGCTGTGAAGCTGTAGTAAACTACCGCGAACAACTCATAACGTAAAAATTGCCAAAATTAAATCAAAATTCATTTTATAATAAACACTTTATAAAATCACTAGTAAAATCTCCTAACGCAATGTTCATGAGCTTATTACAATTAAGTTAGATTGACAAGTTTATGAATTGGTGAATTATGCAGGATAAATAGCATCTGGTTTATATAAGCTGCATAATTCATGAATTAAGCAGGATAAATCAGTTGCTATTTATTTTTTTTGCACAAACTGATAACTTATTCCAATGCGCAAGCCGGCATCAAATATGCGTTCAGGGTATTTTGACGATTGAAACGGAATAAGTGCATGCATTTTGGCATAAGGCTGTGCAAAAACTGAAAAGCCGGAAGCAAAATCATATTTGGCACCAAAACCCAATTGTGCACCAATACCGGATTGCTTGGAAATAACTTGGCGCTCAAACACATCAATATCGAATAAGATGCCCGCCAAGCCGTAAAAATATTTTGCGAAATTAATGCGGACTGAAACCGGAATGCTCATTAATTTTAGCTTTACCGGCGGCGACAGAAAATGCAATTCGTGATATGCATGTGAAACAATAAAACTTTGCTTGCTGTATTCCAATCCGGTTTCTATTTCAAGCTTTTCAGTAAGAAAGCGGCTGTAATTAAAGCCAATTGTAAAGAATTTATCGGCATTATAGGAAGCTGCCCCATCGAGTGCTGCAAAGCGAATTGCCGAATTGGTACCAAAAGGCACCACAGACAAGCCAATCGTATGCATGTCTCGAATTTGATTCCCTTGCTGTGCATGAGCAGAAAATGGAAGTATGCCAGCCAAAAGAATGAAAAATATATAGGCTCGTTTCATCGCGCAAAATTTTGTAAAGAGATGTTTATAAGGTATTTCTACATATATAAATAAGCAAAAAGCATGCCTTAAACCACTTTGAAACAAAGTCAATTTCTCAAACTTCCGGCTTGATAATTTATTTCAATTTATCGTGTAGGGAATCTTGCAATTGGGTAAAATGAAAACGAAATCCTTCTTCCAAAAGCCGTTTAGGGAGGGCTCGCGTGCCATTTAGAAGCAGCTCTTCAGCCATTTCACCCATAACAAGGCGCATTAGCGATGCCGGCATAGGCAGTATTGAAGGTCGTTTTAAGGTGATTCCCAGCTGTTTTGCAAATTCTTTTTGGCGTACAGGCTCCGGAGCAGTCAAATTATACACTCCTTTGCTTGATTTGTTGTCCAATAAAAACAGTATGGCTTCCACTTCATCTTCAATATCAATCCACGACATCCACTGATTGCCACTTCCGATTTTCCCTCCTACAAAAAAGCGAAACGGCAATGCCATTTTCGGCAGTACACCTCCTTGATTGGACAATACAATGCCGGTACGCAAGACCAACAAGCGCTCACTGAGTTGTTCAAACTTTTGTGCCGTCTTTTCCCATCGCTTACTTACTTCAGACAAAAAGCCGCTGCCTGCCACATCTTCTTCGGTGAAGCTGCGTTCATCGTCAAAGCCGTAATAGCCTATGGCTGAAGCCTGAATAACTGTTTTCAGCTTCATTTCGGCAGCTTCCAATAGCGTAAACATCATTTCAGTTGATTGGATTCTACTCCATAAAATAGCTTCTTTTCGTGTAGAGGTCCATCGTCCGTTTCCAATCCCTTCGCCGGCAAGATTAATGAGTACGCTGCTCCCCTCCACCATGGCTGCCAAGCAGGAAGGAGGCTGATGCCAGTCGGCAAACTGAATGCCGCTATCCTTAAAAATTGTACGTGCCCTTGGGATATTGCGCGAAAAAACAATCAATTCATGCCTTCCCAGCAAGCGTTTTACCAATGCTTGCCCAATTAGTCCCGTAGCTCCGGTTAAAATAATTTTCATAGTTTGGATTTGCTTTAACAGTATAACAAAGCAGCAGGCTTTTTTGTTTATATTGAGTATAAACTAAAAAATCAATTAGCAGATTTTAAGAAGCTCCTTATCTTTGCAGTCTTTTTAAGCGAATTTTGGCAGTAAACATTAGTTATAAGCGCATTTGGACCATCGCCTACCCGATTATTTTGGGTAGCGTTGCCCAAAATCTCATAAATGTGACCGACACGGCATTTTTAGGTCGTGTGGGAGAAATTGAGCTGGGTGCTGCTGCCTTGGGCGGCATGTTTTATTTGATCTTGTTTACTGTTGGCATGGGCTTTGGAACAGGACTTCAAATTATGATGTCGCGCCGATTTGGTGAGGGAAGGAAACATTTAATCGGGAAAAGTTTTGACCATGCCATTTATTTCATGATTCCGGTCGCACTTATCAGCTTCTTGATAATGAAATACTTAGGCGACCCTATACTGCGGCTTGTAATTGATTCGACTGAAGTATATAAGGCTTCGGTGCGCTTTTTAAATTACCGCATGTACGGGATATTTTTCGCGGCGGGACAAGTAATCTTTCGAGCATTTTATGTAGGGATAGCCCAAACGAAAATAATCACCTGGAGCACGGTGGTGATGGCAGTGGTGAATATCTTTTTGGATTATGCACTTATCTTTGGAAAGTTCGGCTTCCCGGAAATGGGCGTGGAAGGGGCTGCCCTCGCCTCCACCATAGCAGAAGGGGTGACTTTTGTGTATCTGATGGGCTATGTACAGCTTAAAAAGCACCATAAAGAGTTTGGGATGTATAAGTTTAGTGGGTTTGACCGCAAGCTGTTCAACAGAAGCTCACGCCTTGCCGTACCCATTATGGTGCAAAATTTCTTTTCATTTGCCGTATGGTTTAGCTTTTTCTTGTTTGTTGAAAAATTAGGCGAACAAGCATTGGCAGTTTCTAATATCATCCGAAGCGTATACATCGTATTGATGATTCCGATTTGGGGTTTTGCAGCCGCATCCAACTCCATGGTAAGCTATTTGATTGGCATGAAAAAGTCCGATATGGTATTTTTGCTGTTACGAAGAATCGAATTGATGGCAATAGTTGGAGTAGGAATACTTGTCAGCTTGTCGTTTATCTTCCCGGATTTTATTCTTCAAGTTTATACCAATGATAGCGAGCTGATAAAACAAAGCATAGGACCGCTTAAGGTGATAGGAATTAGCTCCATATTTTTAGCCTCGGGGAATATATTGTTCAACGGGGTGATGGGCACCGGAAAAACAACTGTTTCGTTTTTAATTGAAGCAGTGGTGATACCCATTTATGTACTATTTGTGTATGTGGCTATTTATCATTTCAACGCGAATGTAACTGTCGCTTGGATTACAGAAATAGTTTACGGCATACTACTCACCATTTTATCCTATCTCTACCTAAAAAAAGGAAGCTGGCGGAAAAAGACGATTTGATAAAGATGCACTAAGTTATTCATACGCAATTGTATAGGGCTTATATTGCGTTTTCTACTATTGCGATTTCCTCTTCATTTAAACCATAAAGTTCATAAACCAATTGGTCGATTTCTGCTTCAAGAGTAATAATGTCGGCAGTTGAATCTTCTTTTTTGAGATCGATGATTGAATTTACACGTGATTTTATTTCATTCCTTATTGGCTCGTTTCCTATAGCGATAGGAATTTGACTAAAATATTTCCAAATCAATTGATACCCATTTTGAATAGCTGTGCAGTATTTTGAAATTAACCACCAACCCATTTTTGAGTTTAATATACCAAGTAAGACCATATCATCAGAAGGGATTATCCACATAGAATCATTACAATACAAGCCGGATTCATCAAAAATAAAACATGGTTTTACTTGGAATCTTTGATACATTATTTTTGGTTTATCAAACAAATCATAATAATCACAAGCTCTCAGCTCCCAATAATAATCACCCTTATCTGTTCTTTTAATTGCTCTATCTTTAAATTGAATCAAGTGTTTATATATCTCTTCAAACTCACTCATAAACCAGTTTTCCGGATTACCTGAAAACACGCTATTAGTAAATCCCTTTTCAAACTTGATTAAATATTTTGATGGTTCTTCTACAACATATGGTTTAGCTTCTCTACCGAGTAAAAAGGGATATAGATGGTTTTCATAATTATTGTGAGTCGCCAATATCTCTTCAGCATGCACTGAATCAATAACAAATGCTTCTGTTAATCCTGTTTTAATTCCATATTTGGCTATATTATGGATATAATCTTCCAATTTTTCAGACTTGAATGCTATTTTATTTAAGATTGATTGCTCCGCTGCATTTGATATTATCCAAGTTTCATCATTTAGGGACTTGTGCTCAATGATATTGCTATTTTCTTCAACATAAAGCGGAAAATCTATTGAAAAGTCGGGCGAATTAATCTTCACTGTTTTAAAATCGCTTTCCGGACTGTTCTTTTCTGCCATTAGAATTAATGGATAAGTAGTTGCCTCTTCAAATACCTGAAAATCGCCAAAATCAATAATCTCTTTTAAATTTTGTTCTAACAGATATTTTCTTGCCGGTTTACCGTATCCAGTCTGCATAAATTTATTAGGCATAATATAAGTAAACAAACCTTGATGTTTGAGTATCTCAAAACCTTTCTCTATAAAGAAAATGTAAATATCTGATGTACCCGTATAAAGCTTATAGTGAGATTTAAAAAACGGCTTAAATTCTTTTATTTCCTCCTGCCTGATATACGGAGGATTCCCAATCACCACATCAAAGCCTACAAATTCTCCTTCGTCATTCAGCACTTCGGGGAATTCAAAACGCCATTCAAAAGCGTTTTCGTAAATTTTATTGCTTTTTATTTCTTCAATTTCATCTTCCAGCTTTTGTATATCGGAACTAAGGTCCTCAACTTGCTTGTTCCAGCGTTCTAATTCTTTTTTATTCAGGTCAAAAAGCTCAGGTTGTGTGGTCAGATTCACCAGTTCGCCACGTAACTTATACAGCCGTTTTGCTTTAGGGTCGTTCTCGGTAATTTCGCTGCGGAAGTCGGTTTTTATCGCTTGTATCAGCCTTGCCATATCGCGTTTTTCTTCCCTGTTACGCGCATTGCGGTAGCTTGACACTGCCAAGCGATAGCTTTCAATGCTCCACTTGCTCTTTTTCAAGGCTTGGCGCAAATCGGCATCCAAGGCGAAGCGGCTTACCAAAGAATTACCCTGCTTGATATTAATATCAATATTTGGCAAGGTTTCCAACTGAGGAAGACTGCCGTTTAACAAGGTTTCCGGCTTGTAATATGCGTTTTTCAATAATTCAATCCATAGTCTCAAACGGCATATTTTCACCGAATTGTTATTGATATCCACGCCAAATAAGCAGTTTTCAATGATGCTTTGCTTTTCATGAAAAAGGGCTTCCTGCACGCGCCGGCTTTCGGGGCTGGCAGGATTGTATTCAAACAATTCAGCGTCTTCATCGGTAACAATCAGCTCATCGTTTACCACTTCCACATGATACTCCTTAAGCCGCCTGCCATTGCGGTCTTGCAAGATTTTTAAATCGCTTTTTGTAGCAATAATCTCATTTAGTGCCGAAACCAAGAAATGCCCGGAGCCTACTGCAGGATCCACAATTTTAATGCTGTTTACAATCCGGTTTGCTTCATCACGGTCTTCTATTTTATCGTAAATTTCATCCAATCCGCTACAGTTCCAGCCTTTGGTTTCGTTAAATTTCTGTACTACGGCACGACGGATGGTTTCGCGGCACATATACATGGTGATAAATCCGGGCGTGAAGAAAGAGCCGTCTTTGTAGCCGTTTATTTTTTCAAAAATAAGTCCCAGCACCGATGCGTTAATCAGGGTTTTATTTTCTTCCTGAATATCTTCCGAGCCTTCGCTGCTGAAGTCGTAGGCATCCAAAAACTCAAAAAGATATTCCAAAGCCGCTAAGCTACCTGTCTTTTTACGTCCCAAGCTGTCTTTTAAAACGGTAGAGCCATAAATTGGCAGCTGACGCTCATCACGTAGATTACTGATAAACAGGGTGTCATGTTCTAATTCACTAGGCTCAAACAAAGAGCTGTTTAAATAAGGAACTTTGCCAAATTGTTTCAATACTTCGGTGTCCCTATCTTCGTATTTACGTGCCAGCACTTGAAAAAACAAGCTGTTTAAATCGTCATAATTTTGAATTTTATCGCTATTTAAAAAGCCATACGATGTATCTCCATTATGATAGCTTAGCAGCTGCGCTTCCAATAGTTTCAAAAACAAAATACGGTTCATCCAGCTGATGCAAAGCTCAAGCGCCACATTAAAAAAGCGTTCTTGTAAATTATCGCCATATCGAGCAGGCTTTTCCAAGCGACTGATTTTATCAAGGCTGTCCAATTGTGCAATGGCATTTTCCAATAATGAGCCCGGATTTCGTTTCGCTTCGGCGTTGCGACCAATGACTTTCTTTCCGCCATCTTTGGTTTCGGTAAGTCCGATGATATGAAGCAGCTCATCATAAAAGCGTTTATCCAAGGTATTGCTGTCATTCACGAAAGGAAGCTTCAGCAAATGCTCGGGAGATAACAACTTATACAATGCAATCAGTTTTTTATCGCCTTCTCTGTCTGTTGCATGTAATAATTCCTGATAATCAGACAGATAAAATCGAGTACATAATATTTCTGAACCTATTGAATCAATAAAAGGGGCTGCAATTTGATTATAAAAGAAATCGGTGGTCGTATCCGCCAATCTGCCATTTTCAAAATCGGTAAACTGTTGTACAAAGGATTTATTTTGTGCAAATAAACGGTCAAAATCAATG
The DNA here is from genome assembly GCA_964592175.1 of uncultured Lentimicrobiaceae bacterium. Classification (GTDB taxonomy): domain Bacteria; phylum Bacteroidota; class Bacteroidia; order Bacteroidales; family F082; genus JALNZU01. The sequence goes on along the minus strand of CAZQBU010000004.1, from coordinate 36,745 downwards.
GCATCAAATACATACCATTCATAAATATTGCTTGCGACTAAATGCCGTATCTCCAAGTTTTTCAACTGAATTCGCTCGCGCATATAATAGAGCACCAACTCATGAAATGCTTTCACATTCAGCTTGGTAGCACTAATCATCTCGGATTTATTGGTAGGCTTTTTGGTTTCTAGGATTACAGCTACGGTACTGGCAGGGCTTTTCCCGTTATGAATCACCAAATCGTTACGCCCTTTGGTATTGATAAAATGTGCCGGCTCGTAATAAGTGTTTTTCAAGAAGTCGGAAAGCAAGTTTTTATGATATTCTTCGCTTTCGGCATCATTGATTTTGTCTAATAAGTTAATCAGGTTTGCTTTGAAGCGCTCGATATCGCTTCGTACAGGTTTTAGTTTTAAAAAGGCTTTATTTAATGCCTTTCTCGGCTTTAAAAGTTTTAAAATCATCTGAAAACACTTTGCACAGTATAAGTTTCTGTAAAAATAAAGAAAGTTTCATTATGGCTGTGGTCAAAATGTGTTTTGGTGGAGATGCCGGGCTGTTTTTTTTGTTTGATCTATTTTATGAAATAAAAGGAATCAGGAGTATTGCAGTGATTTCAAAATGTTTCGCCTAATTGTCTAAACATTTGTATAGGTGATAGGTTTTTGATACCAAAATGAAGACAAGGTTCCGGAATTTTGATGATATTTTTCCTGCCTGGTTGACTAAGCTCGTAAGTTACAATTATATAATCGTGTTTTTTAACGTAGGCAATTAACCAAGGGTCAGCTAAATCTGTTTTCAAAAATTCCGCTTTTGCAGTTTGCGTATAATGTTTATTTGAATTTATCCAATTAGCAAGTTCAGCATATTCGTCAATACATGAAGAAGTGTCAACAAAAAACTCTTTGTCAACTGAATTAATGCACCATAAGGCTAAGTCGTCCTGTTTTTCACTATAACAAATTTCTTTCTTTACTTTATCAATACTCAAAATTATATCGCGCTTAGATAATTCCAGCAATTTATTCCAAAAACCAGGAACCACATCAAAAGGATAATGCATTCGGTAGGCTTGAATAAAAACATTACTATCTAACAAGAACTTACTCATTAGTACAAATGCTTTAGAATGAATTTATTATAAGTTGACGCTTTCATATTGGTCAGTTTATATGCATCCCTATATAAAAGTTTGTTTTCTTTCACGGCATTGTCCACAAAAGCTGCAAATCTTAGACTTGTTCTTTTTTTCATCGTAGCATAAAAGTTTCCACCGGAAGCTTGATTACTCTGTCTTTGCTTGAAGTCAAGCATATATTTATTATAAAAAGACTGAAATTCAGTCAAATTAATAAGCTCTAAGTCCAAGGCTCTTCTGGCAATAACAATTTGGCTAACTTTAAAAATTCTACTTAAGGCTTTAAAATCTTTATTCATTTGCCATCTTTGGAGTAGATAAGTCTCAGGAACTAAAAACTCCGCTGCAACTTTGTCGCATATTATTTCTATTGGATTGGATGCCGGAAGCATATTTTCATTATCAAAACCAGCACTTTCTCCTAACCAAACATGTGCTAATTCATGTATTAAAGTGAACATTTGAGCAGCTTTTGCATCACTGGAATTAATAAACAAAAAAGGTGCTTTATTATTCACTAACACAAACCCCCGACACTCATTTACATCAATAACTCTATGCGGATTAGTACCGACAACACCATTGAAAGTCACAATAATTCCTGCTTCTTCAATTTTATCCGTTAAATGATCTAAAGTTTGTTCCCAATTACTAAACTTGGATGCCCAATCTAAATCAATCTGCAATGTTTTTCTTATATCAGCAACTATTTCTTTATAACTATCTCTTTCAGAAAATCTTCCTACAAATTCCAAATCAGGAAAATCTAATTCATCTAAATATTCAGTCAACCAATTTTGTCGATCCTGAATCATTTGAATAGTATGATATACATTTAAACTTACCTTATTTGTACTTTTTTTCTGAGCAGTTCTAAAAAATGGCAAAGAAATATTTTCTTCAGGTGGGGCTGGAAGAAACATATATCCAAAAGGTACGTGAACTTTGTGAGTAAAACTTTCTAATTGCTTTATTGTTGGAAATTTCTCTCCTTTAATCCAACTCTCAACAGTTGGATTTTGGGCATAAAACTCCTCTAAGCTAAAACCATTTCTGATGATAGCCCATTCAATAATATCTTTGTTTATATTTTCAATTCTTGTACTCACAATACAAAGCTATTTAAAATAATCATGAAATTTTTAATTTGTGATATTTTTAACATTTTTCTTTGTACCTAATATCCAATTTTCCACAATATTAGGTTCAAAATATGTAAGTAATTTTGGTTTTATGGGAGGATAAAAAAACAGAGGTTTAAACATTGGATTTTAAACCCCTGATAACTTAAACCCCCTTTAATTTTTGTTTTTTTGTTTCATCAAGATTTAATTCTCGTCTTCTTGCAAGATTTTTGCCTTTTCTTTTTCATACTCTTCTTGTGTGAGGATATTTTCATCAAGAAGCTGTTTTAGTTCTCGCAGCCTTTCAGCTTTTGATCTGAATTCGGTTTGCTGTAAATCTGTTTCAATTTGTAAGTGTTCGTAATTCGAACTTGGTATCAGCTCATAGGTATGTGTCGGCTTATATTTCATGGTCCACAAAAATGGAACTAAAACAAAAAGCCCACCAATAATTGCACCTACATCAACTTCCTCATCTCTTGAAAATGAGGTGTTTAAAGGTTCGTATCCTTCCTTTTCCAGTTTTACCATCGTCGTGCTTCCAACTATTTTGGTATCACGGTGAGAGTATGGCGTGGTTCCTACCGGCTCACCATTAAGATAAAGTTTTGCACCACTTGGATCAGAGTGAATCATGGTTGTGCTGCCACAACTTGCCAGTAAAACTGAAGTCGCTAACAAAAGCGAAATCATTTTCATTAACTGTTTGTTCATAATTTGGTGATTTTAAATGTTCTACTAGGTTTTATTTGTGCTACAAATTTACAGTTTTACATTCACACCAATACATTTTGCAAAAAAATTTTACGGATTTTGATAAATTTATTTTATCAGATTAAAGCACAAAGAAATCATACTATAAAAACAAGCTGCGACAGCAAACTTCATCAGATTTGGATGCGCAATTGTTCGCCTACATTAAAGCTTCTCCTGTGATGTATGCATCTGCCGTGGGCTGCAATAGCTTGTTTATGTGCTTTGGTGGGATAGCCTTTATTTTGCTTCCAATTGTAGTGCGGAAACTCTTCATCAAGCTGTTCCATCAGTGTATCGCGTGCCACTTTTGCCAATATGGAGGCAGCTGCTATGCTACGATATTTTGCATCACCGCCCACAATACATTGATACGGTATTTCGGTTTGATTTCGAAAGCGGTTCCCATCCACTAGCAGCAGCTCCGGCTTTTGTTGCAGCTGCTCCAAAGCACGATGCATGGCTAGGAAAGAAGCATTTAATATATTGATATCATCAATTTCATCCACGCTTGCATATCCAATCCCATAGCTGATTGCATGCGCAATGATTTCTTCACGAAGTTCCAAGCGATGTAGGGCGCTCAGCTTTTTGGAGTCGTTCAGGCGAGGATGGTCAAAATCATGCGGAAGGATTACCGCAGCAGCTACCACAGGACCTGCAAGGCATCCCCTACCGGCCTCATCCAAGCCGGCTTCGAGTAGTTCAGATTGAAAATATGCCAAAAGCTGACTCATGAAATCAATCCCGCATATTGATTCACAAAAGCAAATAAAAGCAACAGCAAGAGATACAGCTGCGGCATAAGATAGCGTTTATACAACATCCAGCTGTAGCCGATATAAGCAGTAACAGGGATAAGCATCAGCTGACTATTTTGCAAGGCTTCTTCATTGAAGAAAAGAAATAAAAAGCCGAAAAAGACCAGCGCATTTAAAATGGCTTTTTTCTTGCGCATAAAAATACCGTGATCCGAAACAGGAGAGGCAACAATTTGAACCGATTGTATAAACATCAGCACAATTAGAACCAATCCGATAATCGTAAAAATCGATGGCATTTCTGGGAGCTGAAAATAAAAGGCATCAATTTGTGTTTGTAACAGCAAGGCCTGGCTTACAAGCTTGTTTCGCATGAAAAAATAGGATGCCAAGAAGAAAAAGGGTGTGATAAAACCGATTATAGGGATAAGCCATTCGTTTAGTCTGACCATACGTAATACAAAAAGGGATACATACAGCCAAAGCAATAAGGTGACCAAATAAAAATCTAAAATACCTAGCAGGGCAATGCCAAAAGCTGCATTAAACAAATTGAATTCATTTTCTGCTTCTTCGTACATTTTAAACAGCACCGAAAGTGTAAAAACCAATATCGGTAATGCCAAAATATAGCTACTCAAATAGGTTTGAGTGGGGAAAAGACTGTTTAATATCACAAATAAAAAGGCCGCAGCGGATGCCGTCCTTCCGACAAAACCATTTTCGGCAAGCACTAGATTCAAATAAAATGCGCTTAAAACCAATATGATAAACGCAAGTATCACCGAAAGCAGCGGAAAAGATGATAGCCAGGATGCAAGCCAGTTATACAAGGGCTGCCAAGAATCTGAGGTCTGAGGTGCGAGCGGCTTCAAAAAGGCAGGAAACCACAGCAGCAGCGCCGTAATCGTGATGATTAGCTGTTGAATGATAAAGTTCGATCGAAAAAAGCGTATCAGCATGGCTAAATAGTTCGATAACGTAACAAATCATCTGCAATATCATTTCGGAAATAAGCCCCTTCAAACTGAATCTTTTCGGCATTTTCCATAGCCAGCCATTTTGCTTCTTCAATACTGTAACCCAAAGCTGTCAGTGCCAACACCCTTCCTCCATTTGTTTTATATCCGCCGCTGTTTACGTCCACGGAAGTGCCGGAATGGAATGTTAAACAATTTGAAAGGCTATCCAAGCCTTCTATCGGTTCGCCTTTTTCGTAGTCGCCCGGGTAGCCTCCCGAAACAATAACTACTGTTACTGCCGCTGCATCATCAATTTCGAGATTATACTGATCTAAACTGCCATTGGCACAGGCATCTAACAAGTCAGCAAAATCACTTTTTATGCGGGGCAAGATACATTCTGCCTCCGGGTCGCCCAAACGTACATTATATTCAATTACATATGGCGCTCCATCCACATTCATTATACCGAAGAAAATAAATCCTTTATACGGGATATTATCTTTCTGTAAGCCTTCGATGGTAGGGACAATGATGGAGTTTTCCACTTTTTCCATAAACACCTTATCGGCAAAAACAACGGGTGATACCGCCCCCATCCCTCCGGTATTCGGACCGCTGTCATTTACACCGATACGCTTATAATCTTTTGCTGAAGGCAGCATCTTATACGAGCTGCCGTCGGTAATCACAAAGCATGACAGCTCGATGCCACTCAAATATTCTTCGATAACCACCACGCGGCTCGCTTTTCCAAACTTTCCTGCCAGCATATTTTTCAGCTCCTGCTCTGCCTCTTCCTTATCTTCAATGATAAGCACCCCTTTTCCGGCAGCCAGCCCATCGGCTTTAAGCACATAAGGGGCTTCAAGCTCATGCAAAAAGGCAATACCTTCTTCCAGGCTCTCGCTGCTCACCTCCATATAGCGAGCGGTGGGAATGGAGTGGCGTTGCATAAATGCTTTGGCAAATGCTTTACTCCCTTCCAGCTTAGCTCCTTCGGCAGCCGGACCGATGACAGGAATTTCACGCAATAAGTTATCTTGTAAAAAATAATCGGCAAGCCCATCTACGAGTGGCTGCTCAGGACCTACAACAACAAGATTAATATCCTTTTCGATAACCACCTCGCGAAGCTGCGGAAAATCGGAAACATCAATCGGCAGGTTTACGCCTAATGCGGAAGTGCCGGCATTACCGGGTGCAATATATAATTTCTTCAGTTTTCGCGATTGTTTAAGCTTCCAAGCCATCGCATGTTCACGCCCTCCCGAGCCCAGTAATAAAACCTTCATCATCTTTTGTTTTTGGATTGTTCCAATGTTCGTTCAACAGTATTCCAAAGGCGCTCGGCCGCCGCATCCCAGCTAAAGATTCGGCTGCGTTCCAAGCCTTTTTTTATCAATTCTTCGCGTAATTTATCGTCATATGTGATTTGTTCCATTGCTTCAGCGATGGAATCCACATTATAAGGGTCACATAATAGGGCAGCATCGCCTGCCACCTCCGGCATGGAGGTGCAGTTGGAAGTGATTACCGCCGTGCCGCTGCGAAAAGCTTCAACAATCGGGATGCCAAAGCCCTCAAAATAAGACACATATGTCAAAGCCAAAGCCGAAGCCATGATCTTATACAATGCATCATTTGAAACGCGTCCGCAAAATACGACCTCATCACGGTATTTCATGGCATCATAGGTTTTTTCAATGGATTGGGTGCGAAACATTTTTTCACCGACAATCAACAGCTTCACCTTGCTGCCTGTTTTTTCTTTGTAGCGATCAAAAGCTTGAAATAAGCGCACTAAATTTTTACGCGGATGCAATGCCCCGACAAATAAAAAATAAGGCGCACCTTGGGTATATTCTTCACGAATTTGGGCTTGCACCTCCTCCGAAACAGGAGTAAAGCGCTCATTTGCACCATTATATACTACATCAATTTTTGCGGGATCAATAGCGTATTGTTCCACAATATCCTGCTTTGAATATTCGGATACGGTGGCAATTCGCGCCGCTTTGCGGGCAAAGCGCGGAAAAAAGTAACTATAATGCCAGCGTACAAGCTTGGGAATATCTTTTGGAAAATGCTCGAAATTCAAATCATGAAATACGGCAATGGATGGTACTTTGCTTTGCAGACTCAAATAGCCGTCGGGAGAAAGAAATATATCCGGTTTTATTTTCTTTAACGCCCGTGTAACCGACCATTCAAACCATACAATAAATAAAAACGGATGTCGCGCAGGCGGCTTCAGCACAACTGCTTTTACATTCTCGGCAAAAATAAATTTCGGGTCAGGCTGCCTATCAAAGAAAAAATAAAATTCGTGCTGCGGATTGGACGCTACTATCCTGCTCAGGTTTTCAAAAGTAAACCATCCAATGCCTTCTAATCGATTCGGCAAGAGCAACCTGGTATTTACTGCAATCTTCAAGAATGAAAAATTAAAGCTGATGAAACTGAATAAACCATAACTTTGTGGCAAATATCCGAAATTCATTTCATCTGAAACAGTATTAATCAGTAGAATTCGAATTTAAAGGCGGATGAGATGCAACTTTCTCATTGAAAATCATATCTCATTTCTGCGAAACAAAGGGAAATAGGTATAAAATCGCACGAAGCGACAGGCATTATGCAAAAGCAGTTTATCAAGAATCTTATTTTGCTGTTATCACTTAATCTGCTGATAAAACCATTTTGGATTTTAGGCATTGACAGGAGTGTGCAAAATATAGTAGGCGATAGCGCTTACGGTATTTATTTGTCGATTTTAAGCTTCAGCTTCTTATTTACCATCGTGTTGGATATGGGCATTACAAATTTCAACAACAGAAATATTGCCCAAAACAGCCAATTACTTTCAAAGCATTTTGCCGGCATCTCCGGTTTGAAAATCCTACTAAGCTTGCTATACGGCATTGTTATTTTTGCAATTGGCTTGGCAATCGGTTATAGAGGGCAGCAGCTTTACCTGCTTGCTTGGCTCGGATTTAATCAGGTGTTGCTTTCGTTTATTTTGTATCTGCGCTCCAACATAAGCGGCTTATTGCTATTTAGTGTCGACAGTTTTTTCTCGGTGCTGGACCGCCTTTTAATGATTCTCATATGTAGCATCTTGTTGTGGTCGGGTATTATGCCGGGTAAATTCCAAATTGAATGGTTTGTATATGCTCAAACCGCAGCATACCTTATCACCCTCGTTGCTGCTCTGCTCTTTGTTTTAAAGCATTCGGGCAAAATCCGTCTCCGGCTTAATTATCCGTTTATGCTGATGATTATACGCAAAAGCTTGCCTTTTGCGTTGCTGGTGCTGCTAATGAGCTTCTACAACCGCTTAGAGCCGGTACTTATCGAACGATTGCTTCCAAAAGGAATAGGTGATGTACAAACGGGAATTTACGGCAAAGCATTCCGCCTAATGGATGCAGGAAATAATATCTCACTGCTGTTTTCAGTGCTGCTATTACCTATGTTTTCTTCAATGATAAAAAAGAATGAGTCGGTAAATCAGCTGGTACAGTTGTCGTTTCGAATTATGCTTAGCATGTCGCTTTTGGTTGCAGTGATATCAATTGCTTTCAGTAATGAACTGATGGCGCTGTTATACGGCATGCGTGAAGGAGAAAGCATAACTGAGTTCAGCTTGAGGATACATGAATCGGCACATATTCTTCGTTTATTAATGGGGAGCTTTGTGGCAATTTCAACAACCTATATTTTTGGCACCTTACTTACTGCAAACGGCAATTTAAAACTTTTAAACACGGTAGCCGCCACAGGCGTAGTCATCAATTTGGCTTTGAATTTCAGTTTGATTCCGGTATTTCAAGCGGTTGGAGCAGCTTGGGCAAGTTTTAGCGTACAGTCTGTTACTGCAATCATTCAATTCTTTATCGCAAAGCGGCTTTTCAAACTGAAATTTGAAAAAGGATTTTTAGGACAAGTCTTTTTGTTTGCAGCTCTGCTGTTTGTTGTTGCCTTCGGAAGCAAAATTTTACCATTCGACTGGAAGCTTAATTTCTTGCTAGGAACGCTAGTAGCCTTCGTATTGATTTTTGTTACGCGGATGATTCATATCAAGAGCTTGAAAGAACTTTTGCTTACCGCAACAGAATCAATGCAAAAGGATAAAAGCAAACCGAATTGATAAGTTTTATGCCTAATTTATCACACATAAAGATTTTTGTTTAATTTTGACCTCCTTTTGAAAGAAAAAAATGCATAATTCCAGCGGAGCAGATATTTCGAACTTCAGTCTTGTACAGCTTGTTATACGTCATCGAATAACATTTACCATCATTGCTGTTGCCACAGCTTTATTGGCATTAATTTTCAGCAGCCCATTATTTATTACACCACTGTATAAATCAATGGTAATCCTTTATCCTACTTCATCTAATTCCATTTCCAAATCGCTTTTAAGCACCAACTTTAGCAGCAATAAGGATTTACTTGAATTTGGTGAAGACGAGCAGACGGAACGCATGCTGCAGATTCTCAATTCCAATAAAATCAGGGATCGAATCATTGAAAAATATAATTTGATGGAGCATTATGCCATCCCCGCCGGCTCAAGTTATCGATTCACCAAGCTTTACAAGGAGTATGACAGCAAAATCAAATTCCGGCGCACGGAATATATGGCTGTAAAAATAACTGTTTTGGACAAGGACCCAGTAATTGCATCCAATATTGCCAACGATATAGCGGAGCTTTTCGATTCAACCATGAATATCATGCAAAAGGAAGTGGCAATCAAAGCTTTTCGCATTGTTGAAGGCGAGTACCACAATTTACATGATCAGGTAAAAGCCATGGAAGACTCGTTGGATGTGATTCGCAAGATGGGAATTCACGATTATGAGAGCCAAGCCGAAATGATTAACAGGCAGTTGGCAATCGAATTGGCACGTAACAACAGCAGTGGAATTAAATCATTAAACGACAAGCTGGAGCTGCTAAGCCAATATGGAGGAACATATGTTTCACTTCGAGATATGCTGGAACATGAGCGCAAACAGCTATCACAAATAAAAGCCAAGTATGAAGAGGCAAAAGTAGATGCCACAGAGAATTTACCTCATAAATTTGTGGTTAACTCGGCATTTGAAGCTGAGCGAAAGTCATATCCCATACGATGGCTAATAATGCTTGTCAGTGTGGTTTCAACCTTGCTGATTGCACTTTTTGTCGTCATCTTTATTGATCAAATGCAGCAAAGCACTCAAAAAAAAAACTTCAAATCATTCAAACAAGAGCCAAACAAAATTGATTTGGGTAAAACAAACATTCAAAAGAGCCTTAAAACCTAACAAATCGCAACATAGGAGCATCATGGATAACTTTTTCAACAACACCTCATTAGTCAATTTGATTATTAAATGGCGAAAACATTTGGTAGTCATCACCATCGTGGCAGCGATATTGGGAGCCATCTTTTCAGGACCTTTCTTTATCACTCCGCTTTTCAAATCGGAAGCCATTGCATATCCTGCCAACATCATGAGCAATTCGGATGAAAGCGTTACGGAGCAAATGCTGCAGGTTATTCAGGGTCAAGATATTAAAGATTCACTCATCAATAAATTCAACTTATTAGAAGTATACAAAGTGGATCCGAACTACAAGTATATGTACTCCACCATGATGTACTTTTATTCACAAAATGTGAAAATTAAGAAAACTCCTTACGATGCTGTATCCATTACGGTACGCGACAAAGATCCGGAAAGAGCCGCCGCAATGGTCAATGAGATATTAAGGCAGTATGACCTCAAACAAGACTATCTGCACAAAATCAAATTCCGTGAGGTAAATAATATGTATCAGCAACAGCTGAAACACAAAAAAGCCACCATGGATTCAATTCAAGAGCGAATGATGGTCTTGGGAACCGAATACGGTCTGGTCGATTTCAGTTATCAATCTCAAGAGGTCATGCGCGGTTATTTGCGTACGATAACAGGTGGAGCTGCTGTCAACAGCAAAGCTGTAGAAGAATTGCGTCAGAATTTAGGTATGTACGGTGGCGAAATGCTGAAACTTACAGCATTGCTGGAAGCAGAAGCCGAAGCATATGCTGATGCCAAGCTCGATTCCGAAACATCACAACGCTTTTTGGATGTAACACTGAGCTATTCTAACATTATCAGCAAACCTTATGCCGCCGACAAAAAAATATTTCCGGTACGTTGGGTCATTGTGTTGTTATCTGCCGTAGGCGCAGCACTATTATCAGTACTCGTGCTTTTCATTGTTGAAAACAGACACAAACTCACATCGAAGCAATCATAAACTTCTTGCATTGAGTGAACGTAAAAAAATAGCCTGGGTTTATTTGGTTGCAGCATTGTTTCTTGCTGTGAATTTCTATTTAATGATAGGAAAAGGCATTTATTATATGTATGCGCTCCCACTCTTATTGGGTGTATTATTGCTTTACGTCTTCTCGTTGGATAAAGTCTTACTCTTGGTCAGCTTCCTCACTCCTTTGTCAATCGATATACAAGATATGGACATAGGCCTTGGCATTAGTTTGCCGGTTGAGCCCTTGCTGTTTGGCATTATGATTTTATTTATTGCCAAAATCCTATATGACCAAAAGTACGACATGAAAGTGGCGAATCATCCTATCTCACATGTGATATATGTGATGTTTTTTTGGATGCTGATTACGACCTTCACGAGTGAGCTTCCCGTTGTATCCATAAAATATATCATGGCTAGATTATGGTTTGTAATTCCAGCCTACTTTGTTGGCTCATTGGTATTTAAACGCATTTCCAATATCCATCGATTTATTTGGCTTTATAATGCGGCACTGGTAATCGTTATCATTTATACGACCATTCATCATGCCCAATTCGGCTTTTCCGAAAGGTCGGCACACTGGGTGATGTCGCCCTTTTATAATGACCATACGGCATATGGAGCAGCACTCGGTATATTTTTAATAATGACGGTCGGTTATTTGTTTTATCCGGGTATAAGCAAGATGAAACGAATGCTTGTTGCAGCTATGAGTGTATTGCTTGTTGCCGCTACCATCATGTCGGTAAGCCGTGCAAGCTGGGTAAGCATTGCAGTGTCTTTAGTCGTATTTATCATTGTTAAATTGCGAATTAAGTTCAGATGGATTGCACTGGGCATGGTTTTGTTTACCGGTATCTTTTTCAGTTTTCAACATCAGATTATCGATTTGATGGAAAAGAACAAACAAGATTCGTCAGCCGACTTGATTGAGCACGTACAATCGATTTACAATATTTCGTCAGATGCTTCCAACCTTGAGCGCATCAACCGTTGGCAAGCGGCATTCCGCCTTTTTGAAGAACGCCCCGTATTTGGCTGGGGGCCCGGCACATATCAGTTTGTTTACGGACCCTATCAACGCGCTAAAGAAAAAACAATTATCAGCACAAATGCCGGTGATATGGGCAATGCACACAGTGAATATATCGGACCTTTATCCGAAATGGGACTGTTTGGCATGCTCATCGTTTTTGTGTTGGTTTCAATAATGGTTTATAGGGGAATCAAAACCTATCAAAAGGCGAAAACAAAAGAAGCACAAATCCTATCATTATCAGCTACTTTAGCATTGATAAGCTATTTTGTTCACGGCTTTCTAAACAATTTCTTAGATACCGATAAATTGTCCATCCCCGTATGGGGGCTCATGGCTGTAATTGTGGTAATGGACTTGTATTATGCTGATTTGGAAGAAATTCCAAAACAATTAGATTCATAAATAGCCTAGCTATTTTCAGTGATTTCCTTTGGTCGTACAACCAGTTGAATCATTAAGCGTGAACGCTGCTCCAATAAAATTTCCTTTTCATTATATAATTTCTCCAAAACGGCCTCATCATAATGGCGTACCGTAATAAGTTGCAAGCCGGTATTGTATTTTATCGAATAATCGTTTCCAAGAAATTGCTTCAAGTCTTGAAACTTCTTTTCGTTATGGTTCAAACAAATGGATAAGCTCAAGGCAGAAATCTGTACCATAAAGGCGTGCATACCCAACTCATTTAAATAGCCAAACAGCTGGTGTAAGCGTCGTTCATCCATAAAATCATAATCCAAAGGACGCACACTCAACAGCATTTGATTGTCCTTCACTATGAAAGAAGTCACTTTATCATCGCAATCGCGCTCTTGCCGAATTACACTGGGGGCTTCCGAAATATTTAAAAACGAACGTATATACAAGGGGATAGCCTTGTTTTGCAAAGGCTTTAAGGTATTTGGATGTATAATAGTAGCACCATAATATGCCAGCTCGATGGCTTCCCTATATGAGACTCGAGGAATTTTTACCGTTGCATCATACTTTTTAGGATCGGCATTCAATAATCCGCGCACATCTTTCCAAATTGTAACTTCTTCTGCATCTACACAATAGGCAATAATTGCAGCACTGTAATCGGAGCCTTCCCTTCCCAAAGTGGTTGAAAGCCCATTCTCCGTACCTCCAATAAATCCTTGAGTTAAAATAATTTCTGCATCCTTGTTTTGTATAGCTTTCTGCACGGTAGCAGATGTGAGTTTCCAATTAATTTGTGCGGCACGATGACGCTCATTGGTGAAAAGCAACTGCCTGGCATCCAATAATTCAATGTCGAAGCCATCTTGTTTTAAATATGCTGATACAATTGCACTTCCAATCAATTCGCCGAATACCACGGTTTGGTCATAATGAAAATCGTAGGAATCAGTCAGATGCCGGAGCAATGCTTCCTGCAGCTGATTAAAGTAAATATCCAAACTTTCGGTAAGTCCGCTCGGGCATGTTTCAAATAAATTGGCGCAGATTGAATAATGAAAGTCTTTAAATTCATCAAACAACTGTGTATCAATCTGTTTGACAGTCCTTGTCGTTTCCAGTATTTTTTCCAGTGCATTGGTGTTTTTGCCCATTGCCGAAACAACTATAAGCAGTCGGTTGTGATTGCTTTGTCTTAAAATATGTGCAATTTTTCTCACGGATTCTGCATCTTTTACCGATGCCCCTCCAAATTTATACACTTTATAGCCTGCAGTCATTTTAAGTTTGTTTTAGCGAAACAAAAGTAATACATTTGCTGTAGAATGAGTATGAATCAAAACCAACAGGTATTTATATGAGAACATTAGTAGAATTTATTTGGCAACAGCGTAAAAAATTCGGAAACGCTACAGGTGAGTTTTCCCATCTTTTAAACGATATCAGCGTAGCTGCAAAAATCGTAAACCGTGATGTTAATCGAGCGGGATTAGCTGATATACTGGGACTTGAAGGCTCTACCAATGTACAAGGCGAGCATCAAAAAAAGTTGGATGTAATTGCCAACAATGAATTCATTAAGGCATTGGGTAACGGAAAACAATGTGCGGCACTTATATCGGAAGAAAATGACGATGTAATCATTTTTGAGGATAATATTGCGGATGGAGCAAAGTATATTGTGGCAATTGATCCGCTCGACGGCTCTTCAAATATCGAAGTAAATGTGCCTATAGGAACCATTTTTGCAATTTATCGCCGCAAGTGCATCAGCGAAACCATTACAATGGAAGAAATTCTACAAGCCGGTACCGAGCTTGTTTGCGGAGGATATATTATCTACGGCTCATCCACCATGATGGTGTACACTACCGGTGATGGTGTGAATGGATTTACCTACGACCCCACCTGCGGACTTTTTATACTTTCGCACGAAAATATGAAGATTAAAGACCCGGGAAATATTTATTCAATAAACGAAGCAAACTATATTTATTTCCCCGAAGGGGTAAAAAAATACATCAAATATTGTCAGGTAGACGATCCGGAAACAAACCGCCCTTATACAACACGCTATATTGGCTCGCTCATATCCGACTTCCATAGAAACTTATTACGCGGAGGAATTTATATTTATCCAGGCACCAGGAAAAATCCATCAGGAAAATTACGACTGCTGTACGAATGTATTCCCATGGCATTTATTGCCGAACAAGCCGGTGCAAAAGCTTCTGACGGTTTCAGACGCATACTCGACATACAACCGGAACATATCCACCAACGCTCGCCCCTGTTTATAGGCAGCCGTTCCATGGTTGAAAAAGCGGAAGCACTCATGGCAGAACATAGTCCCGAGTTTATGGAGATTTATGAAAAATCCAATAAAGTGTGATTTGTTTTCGACAACAGAGTTTGAAATGCCAGTGGAGCATTTCGGATAATGAATAAACGATAATTGCCGAATAAAAGCTTGATTTGATTCAGGCTTTTTCGGCTTTTTTCCTGAATAATTCACCAATTCATAAGCTTGTCAATCTAGCTTTATTGTAATAAGCTCATGAACATTGCGTTAGGAGATTTTACCAGGGATTTTATAAAGTGTTTATTATAAATTAAATTCATGAATTAAGCAGGTTTTAAATCATGACTGCAAAAAAACTACTTTTTTTACTACTTGGAACTATTGCACTTGCATTGGGGGTATTGGGTGTATTCATCCCCGGATTGCCCACTACGCCATTCTTGTTATTAACAGCATATTTTTATTCGTTGAGCTCGGAAAGGCTTTACAATAAATTGATAAATCATAAATTATTAGGCAGTTACATCAAAGAATTTAAAGAAGGTATTAGCGTAAAAACAAAAATACGCTCTATCAGTCTGATGTGGGTCATGATATTCATATCTTCTTTCGTATTCATTAAAAGTTGGCCCATACGCATACTGCTTTTTGCCATCGGCCTTATAGGCACTTTTGTAATGTCGAGATTGCCGGGCAGGAAAACGAAATAATGCGATGTATTATATTTGCTTCAGCTTATCAATCAATGATGTGGTGGAAAAGCCTTCTACCAATTCAATGGTTTCTACAGCACCTCCTTTGGCTGTTACGATATCGTATCCCACAATTTCTTCGGCTTTATAATCTTTTCCTTTTACCAGCACATCTGGCTGCAGTTGTTGAATTAAATTGATAGGAGTTTCTTCGTCAAAAATCACTACTGCATCCACAAAACGAAGGGAAGCCAGCATAAAAGCACGTTCTTTTTCAGGAATAATCGGGCGATTTTCACCTTTTAACTGCCGCACAGAATCATCGGAATTCAAGCCGATAACAAGTATATCTCCAAAGTCTTTTGCCTTGCTCAAATAGGCAATATGCCCGGGATGGATGATATCGAAACAGCCGTTGGTAAAGACAATACGCTTGCCTTTAAATTGCCACACCGCCATTTGTGCGGACAGTTGCTTGTTACTAAAAATTCGATTTTGGATAAAGTCGCTATTTGTCATTTAATGGAGCTTTTGAGTCAATAAAAAATAAGCTGATATAGCTAAAAGCACCAACCAAAAGATTCAAAAGTGTTTGGCCGGCATGGGTAATCACCGCAAAGCTTCCAGCCACATGGCCTGAAATATTATATAATCCGGTCAAGCCGGCTTTGGTGATAAAATGATATGCCCCAATACCTCCCGGCACAGGAGCTACAATTCCCAAGCTGCCAATTGTCATCAAGGTAATGCCTGCCATTAGGTTAAGCTTGGAGGTTTCGGGGAACATAAAAAACGGAATAAACATCATGAGTACATAAAACACCCAAATAGCTGCAGTATATATCAGGAATAAAGCTTTGTGCTTCATGCGATGAATGGTGTGTATACCTTGTGTCAATCCGCTTAGCAGTCCGTGCAGCTTGGCAAATCCAGGCATGCGATTCAGTTGTGTTTTATATTTTAAATATAACTTGATGAGCAAAATGGGAATGGCAATGAGAATCAGCGCAGTTAGTGATAGCAGAAACACATTAGTTCGGATTTTATCAATGAATGGCGAAAACCACTGCATCACAAAATCACCCAATAAAGTCCATTGTCCAAAAATAACCGCAAATAACAGCAAAATAAGTACCATAAGGTCGAAAATCCGTTCGGATATTACAGTTCCAAAAAGTGAGTTAAAGGGGATATTTTCTTTTTTTGACAATACGGCACATCGCATAAATTCACCCATGCGCGGCACTGCTGTATTTGCCATATAACCAACCATTACCGCATTAAATGTCGTAGAAAGGCGGGTACGATATCCCATGCTTTCTATTAATAAATTCCAACGGAGTGCCCTGAAAACATGTGAAACCACCGCCAATGCCAATGCCAAGGCTGCCCAATAATAATTGGCAGCTAAAAGCTCTTGCCAAACAAGTTGCAGGTCAAGCTTACGAAAACTCAACCAAAACAAAAAAACACCTAGAAATAAAAAACCAAGGTATTTAATTATGTTTTGCCACAGCTTTTTCAAGAAAGGTATTAAAGTTTATTATTATCGTCAGGAAAAATTACATGCGGTTTAAAGCGTTTTGCTTCCTCAAAATCCATGCTTGCATAGGAAACAATAATAACTTTATCACCAACGGCAGCTTTGCGTGCTGCGGCGCCATTGAGCGATATCACTCCACTACCGCGTTTACCTCTGATTACATAGGTATCCAAACGTTCGCCATTGGTAATATTATAAACATGTACGCGCTCGTTCTCAATGAGATTGGCCGCATCCATCAAGTCCTCATCAATAGCTATACTGCCGATATAATTCAAGTCGGCCTGCGTAATGGTGACTCCATGGATTTTTGATTTCATCACTTCTATATTCATCATGCAATAAATAGGTGAATCGCACTAAAAGGCGCGGCTAAATTATTAAAATATTCTTATATTATCTATTAAACGAACATCCCCCAAAAACAATGCCACAAATATCAAGGCTCCTTTCACATCATTCCAATGTTCAAAAGGCTGCAAATAGGTATCATCAGCCACCTCCACATAGTCGATTAAAAAGCCTTCCGTATTTTCAATTTGTGCACGTGCCCACAGTCGTAACTCTTCGGGACTAAGTACATTACGTAGGCTTGCTCCTTTTTTGAGGATTTTATAAATCGTTGGAGCAAGTTGACGCTCAGATTCAGTTAATCGACGATTTCTTGAACTCATGGCAAGTCCGTCATCTTCGCGCACTATGGGGCAAGGAATAATTTCGACAGGCATTGCCAATTGCCGCACCATATCTTGTATAATCGCAAGTTGTTGGTAATCTTTTTCGCCAAAATAGGATTTATGCGGCTCAATAATTTCAGATAATCGCCGTACAACAATGGCCACTCCGTTAAAATGTCCGGGGCGGAAGGCTCCTTCCATAACATTTCCCAAGGCGCCAAAATCGTAGGTATCATTAATTGGTTCCGGGTACATTTCTTCTACCGAAGGAGCAAATAAATAATCACATCCTATTGCTTCCAACTTGGCAATATCCTCATCCAACACACGCGGATAGCTTTCCAAATCGTTTTTGTTGTTGAACTGGATCGGATTCACAAAAATGCTAACTACAAGCAGGTCATTTTCTACTTTGGCACGCTCCATTAACTCAAGATGTCCCTGATGGAGTGCCCCCATTGTGGGAACAAAACCTATTGTTTTGTTTTTATCTCGCTGCAGCTCAAGCTCTTCACGAACCGCACGAACTGTATTACAAATTATCATTGATATTGAAAATGTTTTTTTGATTAGCTGACACCTAAGGGGTCAAGATTTTTAGCATATCGGATTCCAAACTTTCTGTGGGTGATTCGACAATACGCCCAATTTCCTTATCATCTTTATAAAAAATAAAAGTAGGTACCCTTTTGATATGGTAGTTTGTTACATCAATAGCAGTTGCTTTTTTCTCAAAATCCACACCAATCATAAATAGCTCATCGGCGGGATAATTAATTTCATCCAATAATTTGAAAAAGCGTGGTAACTGCAGCTTGCTGTCTCCGCACCATGTCGCCAAAATAATGCTAATTGATAGATTATCCATCAAGCTTTGCAGCTGCTCCACCGCAGCTTTATCGGGCTGATACGCATTATAAAGCGCTTGGAAGCTATCTCCCTTCAAAAAGGCACTCAATCCCTCACGATCAATTTGATTTACCAAAATATCGCGATTGCGGGCTTTGTCGTGTAGAAGCGTATTTTTTTCTTGAGCCACCAACAATCCATGCAAGCTAAATAGAATAAATAAGGGCGCCAACAGCTTTTTAATCATGGTGCAAACTGCTTATATAACAGATTAACTGCTTGATTTTAAATGATTTTACTCAGAAATGTATACAGAAGGCAAGTCTATTACACAAAACTTTTAAATTGTTTCAGAAAGCGCATATCGTTTTCAAAAAACAAGCGTAAATCATTAATCTGATATTTCATCATGCTGATACGTTCAATTCCCATGCCAAAGGCATAGCCGCTATATACTTCGGAATCGATGCCGCAGGCTTCAAGCACATTCGGGTCCACCATTCCGCAGCCAAGTATTTCAACCCAGCCACTGTATTTACAGATGTTACATCCTTCTCCACCGCAGATATTACAAGACACATCCATTTCGGCTGATGTCTCCGTAAAGGGGAAATAGGAAGGTCTAAAACGTATTTTTGTTTCCGCGCCAAAAAAGTCACGAGCAAAATGAAAAAGGGTTTGCTTCAGGTCGGCAAATGACACATCTTTATCAATATACAGTCCTTCAACCTGATGAAAGATACAGTGTGCACGAGCCGAAACAGCTTCATTACGAAATACACGTCCGGGTGCAATAATGCGTATGGGTGGTTTATTTCGTTCCATGATACGTACTTGCACGCTCGATGTGTGCGTCCTCAAGGCGATATCCGGATTTTTTTCGATAAAGAAAGTATCCTGCATATCACGAGCGGGATGCTCCTCCGGGAAGTTGAGCGCAGTAAAATTGTGGAAATCATCCTCTATCTCAGGTCCTTCGGCAATAACAAAGCCCAAGCGTTCAAAAATACTATTGATTTCCCTGCGCACCACCGACAAGGGATGTCTGCCACCTCCATGAGGAATGGGTGGCAAGCTGGTATCGATGCTGACTGTTTCTTCGGTTATCACCAGAAACTGCTGCTGCTTTTCGTCTACAATATTTTGAATTTTTTGTTTCAACTCATTGAGCAGCATTCCAATTTCTTTACGCTCTTCGGGGGCAACTGATTTAAAGTCGCCAAAAAGTGCGGGAATCAATCCTTTTTTACTGAGGTATTTATTTCTAAAAGCCTCAAGCTGCTCTTTATTTTGAATTTCGGCTTGCAGCGCTTGTTCCAGCAGCTGCGCAATTTTTTCCTTCATGAGGTTTTGTTCTAAAAAGAAAAATTATTCTAAAATCTCGATTTTCATCGTGACATCTTTTATCGGTCGATCGGCTTGCCCGGTTTGTACGGCTGCAATTTTATCAATTACATCAAAGCCGTCAATCACTTCACCAAATACAGTATAATCGCCATCAAGATGGGGTGTACCACCAAGTGTTGAATAGCTTCTGATTTGCTCTTCCGTATAGGTAATTCCACTTCGACGACTCATCATTTGTATATCGGCAGCACTAAACTTACGCCCTTGAACAATATAAAACTGTGAGCCGGACGAGCGTTTCTCGGGATTTATTTGATCGGGCATGCGGGCAGCTGCCAAGGCGCCTTTTTTATGAATATGGTTCGTTTTGAACTCAGCATCCACAGTATAGCCCGGGTCGGTTTTACCTTCTTTGTTTCCGCCACCTTGAATCATAAAACTGTTTATCACACGATGGAATGGACTATCATCATACCATCCTTGACGAATCAGCTTAAGGAAATTATCACGATGCAAAGGAGTGTCATTATATAATTTAGCCGTGATATCGCCATAAGAAGTTTGAATTAATACCAAGGTTTCATTTTTTGAAGTCTGTGCCGTAAGGCTAAACGACATAACTAAGAATAAACTAACAAACAAATTTTTCATGAGTGTGTTTTTAAATTTAAAATGCAAAAATATAAAAGCTTCCCAATCTATTCAGCATTTTCGTTTTGAGTGTGCTTGTTTTCAGCCGCTTTATTATAACAAGTACGGCACAAAGCGATATAGCTTTCCGTTTCGCCCAATACAACCAATTTGTCATCATCGACCGTACGGTACGAATAATTGGCAAGATTACCACAATGCACACAAATAGCGTGCACTTTTGTAACATATTCGGCTTTTGCCATTAATTTTGGCATGGGACCAAATGGATTTCCGGCAAAATCCATGTCCAAACCTGCGACTATCACACGGATACCGGCATTTGCCAAGCGATCGCAAACGGCAATCAATTCATCATCAAAAAATTGTGCTTCATCAATTCCTATCACATTCGATTCGCCCACATAAAACAAAATTTGTGATGCACTTTGCACCGGAATCGATTTTATGGAATTTGCATCATGCGATACAACATCTTCATCAGCATATCGTTTATCTATCTCAGGTTTAAATATTTCAACCTTTTGCTTGGCAATACGTGCACGATTGAGTCGACGGATTAGTTCTTCGGTCTTACCGGAAAACATGGAACCACAAATAACTTCAATCCAGCCGCCGCGAGAGGTGTCGTTTGTATCTTTTTCTAAAAACATAAAACCGGAATTGCAGAAGTTTGTAATTTTACAGACTACAAAAATACAAGATATCACCACTTGAACATAATTTTAAAATGAAAGAAGTGAAAAATAGCCGTTTAATCGAGCAGATTTATGCTGAAATCAATTCAATTACAAGCTTAATTAATAGTTTTAAAGCTGAAGAAAATTATCTGAGCCCGATAGATAAAGATTTATTGATGGAAAAAACGCGCAAGCTGTACGAGTTAATGCTTCATCTGCAAGTGCAATCAACTGTGTTTTCAACCGAAGAATCAACTGTATCGCAGGCAGAAGTTTCGGCATCCGAAGAACCGCAGCTAAAGCAGGCAGAGGAGCAAGAAGCAAGCTTTCGCCCTATGATGTATGCTTCTGATACCGAAGAGGTTCAAGAGGAAATAGTTCCGGGCGAGATAGCAGATATTGCAGAGGAAGTTGTTGTGCATGTGGCAAGTGAAAGCCAGATAAGGCAAGCAGTTCCCGAACTAAGTGTTGAGCCAAAAGAAGAAGCACCTATTGATGATACTACAGAACAATTGATGTTTTATACAGAGCAAACACTTCGGCAAGCTGAAACGCCGGATTTATTCAGCAGTGCCCCGAGCGAAAGCATTGCTGACAAGCTGGCAGCCGGTTCGGAACCAAGTATTGCATCCAAGCTGGAACACTCACCAATTCCCGATTTGCGCCAGGCGATAGGTATAAATGATAAATTTCTTTTCGTAAATGAGCTTTTCGAGGGAAATTTAAGTCAGTACACCAAGGCAATTGAAGAGTTGAACGGTTTTCAAAGCTTGAATGGGGCACGCACCTATTTGTTAGAGCTAAGTGTTTTATACGCTTGGCCCAAAGAATCCGAAGCAAAAGAAAAATTATTGCAAATTATCGAACGCAAATTGACTTATTAATCAATAAACTCGAACTTTAGAGTTATTTTACTCCAAAAGTTCAGGAAATTTCAAAAGAATCGGTTTTATTTAAATTTACCATGTCGAAACTCACACTTATCCCGGGCCCTATCGGCAATTTAGAAGACATCACCCTTCGCGCTTTGCGCATTTTAAGGGAAGAAACCGATTTAATTTTAGCCGAAGACACCCGAAAAACGGCAATTCTGCTCAAGCATTATGAAATCAGCTGTCCGATGGCAGCTTATCACCAGCATAATGAACACCGCATCAGTGCACAATTTGTAAACCGTATTGCAGCAGGCGAACGCATCTCAATGTTAACTGATGCCGGCACTCCCGGCATTTCAGATCCCGGCTTTTTCTTGGTAAGGGCATGCATAGAGGCAGGGATTCCGGTGGAATGCTTGCCCGGAGCCACTGCATTTGTTCCGGCATTGGTAAGCTCGGGGCTGCCAAGCGACCGATTTATATTTGAAGGATTCCTTCCGCATAAGAAAGGAAGGCAAAAACGTATGCAAGCCATTGCAGAAAATCCATATACTACCATATTGTATGAGTCGCCACATCGTATATTAAAAACATTGACCCAACTTTTGGATTGGATTGGAGAAAACAGAAAAGTGGTGGTTGCGCGCGAGCTGACAAAGATTCATGAAGAAATTGTAAGAGGCAATTTATTCGACCTCATTGAGGTGTTTGGCAAAAGGAATATAAAAGGTGAAATTGTTTTGCTTATTGAGGGCAAACAATCTCAATCCAATGAAGAGGAAATTAGTGGTTCCGAGGGCTAAATGAGCTATTTTGGCATATGTTCAAATTTTTTATGTGCTGAAAATCAACTTTTTAATAAATTTTTGTTGCATCATTTAGCCGAATTGATTTACTTTGCATTCTTGTTTAACGTAAAACAAATTAAATTATGTCAGAAATCAGAGAGAAAATTGTTGCAATTATCGTTGACAAACTGGGCGTTGAGCCAGCAGAAGTTACTAACGAAGCAAGCTTTACCAATGATCTTGGTGCAGACTCACTGGATACAGTTGAGTTAATCATGGAATTTGAAAAAGAATTCAACATTGCCATTCCGGACGATCAAGCAGAAAAAATTGCTACTGTAGGTGATGCTGTCAGCTACATCGAAGAGAAGAAAGGCTAATCTAGTATTTTAATCTAGTAATTTTATGGAGCTAAAACGAGTAGTAGTTACAGGAATAGGTGCTATCACTCCAATTGGAAACGATGTTTCTTCCTATTGGCAGGCGCTGATAAATGGGGTGAGCGGTGCTGCTGATATTACCCGCTTTGACTCATCAAAGTTTAAGACCCGCTTTGCCTGTGAGGTAAAAAATTACAACCCTCAAGATTTTTTCGATCGTAAAGACGCAAGGAAATACGATCTTTATGCTCAGTTCGGATTAATTGCTGCCGACGAAGCTGTTAAAGATTCGGGACTGCTTGATAGCGGTACCAATCTTGACGAAGTTGGTGTAATTTGGTCGTCCGGCATAGGCGGGCTTATTACTTTTTTTGATGAAGTTAAGGGCTTTGCTACCGGTGATGGTACGCCAAGGTTTAACCCTTTCTTCATACCGAAGATGATCGCTGATATTACAGCCGGTCATATTTCAATTAGATACGGTTTCAGAGGACCAAACTTTGCTACGGTTTCTGCGTGCGCATCTTCGGCCAACAGCCTTGCCGATGCCTTTAACTATATCAGGTTAGGCAAAGCCGTTGCCATTGTTACAGGCGGCTCTGAAGCATCTATCAATGAGGCAGGTGTAGGTGGGTTTAATGCGATGCATGCCATTTCAACTCGAAATGATGACCCTGCAACTGCATCACGCCCATTTGACAAGGACCGCGATGGTTTTGTTATCGGAGAAGGTGGCGGTGGATTTGTTCTTGAAGAATATGAACACGCCAAAGCACGAGGAGCAAAAATTTATGCGGAACTTGTGGGTGCAGGCCTTTCAGCCGATGCACACCATATGACAGCACCTCATCCCGATGGATATGGAGCACAGCTAAGTATGACACGCGCAATTACCGACGCAGGCCTAAAGCTTGAAGATATTGACCATATTAATACGCACGGCACTTCCACACCAGTTGGAGATATTGCCGAACCGAAAGCTATCGTCAATATGTTTGGTGAGCATGCATACAAAATTAGCATCAACAGTACAAAGTCGATGACCGGACACTTGCTTGGAGGAGCCGGTATCATTGAAGCCATTGCCACAGTATTGGCAATAAAAAATGATATTATCCCTCCTACAATTAATCATTTTACAGATGATCCTGAAATTGACAATAAGCTTGACTTTACTTTCCATAAAGCAAAGGAAAGAGTAGTAAATGTAGCATTGTCAAATACGTTTGGATTTGGTGGGCATAATGCCTCAGTCATCTTTAAGAAACACATCGCAGGTTAAGTTAGCAGACATACGTATTGTTAAAATAAATTGTAGAAATTGTAAAATCCTTAAATTCTATACAATTTGTACTTTATCAATAAGTTAAAAATATATTTCTCTGCCGATAAAGAACTTGCTCAAGCCATAAAAAATATTTTCGGGTTTGTACCCGGAAATATTTTTTTGTTTCAACTTGCCTTTCGGCATAAATCTGCCGCCAACGAAATCGTTAGTGGTTATAAGCTGAGTAATGAGCGCTTGGAATATCTTGGCGATGCCGTATTAAGTGCAATTATTGCCGATTATCTTTTTAAAAAGTTCCCGTATAAAAACGAAGGCTTTCTCACCGAAATGCGCTCCCGTATTGTGAGCCGCAGCTCGCTGAATAAGTTGTCGCAAAAGCTTGCTTTGGATCAGTTTATTCATATGAATGGCGATGCAAAAGGTATATTTCGTTCGGTGAGTGGGGATGCATTTGAAGCATTTATTGGAGCTTTATTTATCGATAAAGGCTTTAAATACACTAAAAAGATTGTAATAAATCGTATTATTGAACTGCATGTGGATGTTGACAGCCTCCAAAAGAGTGAATTTAATTTTAAAAGTAAAATTTTAGAATGGGGGCAGAAGGAAAAACGCAACATCGAATTCAATGTGGTTGACGAGCTAGGCGAGGGCTTTAAAAAGCAATATGTGGTGGAAGTCCTCCTCGACGGAGAACAGTTGTCCGAAGCAATCGATTATTCTATCAAAGGGGCAGAGCAGCTCGCTGCCGAAAAGGCTTGGCCCGTATTAACTCCCGAAACGCAGTAATCAGCAGCTTTTCAGGCTTATCTTTTTGTAATCTTATAAGATATTCAAGCGGTTTGCATCTTGCTTAAGGAAAACAAAAAGCATGAGCGTAAACGCCCATAAGCTCGATCCCCCATAGCTTACAAATGGCAAAGGAATTCCTATCACCGGCACCAAACCGATGGTCATGCCGATATTCACTGCAAAATGAAAGAACATGACCGATACAACCCCATATCCATAAATACGGGCAAATTTTGAACGCTGCCTTTCAGCCAGATTAATCAATCGTGCAAAAAGCAAGAGGAACAAACTGATAAGCAATAATGCACCAAGAAAACCCCACTCCTCCCCTACAGTACAAAAGATAAAGTCAGTACTTTGCTCGGGTACAAAATTAAACTTGGTTTGTGTCCCTTGTAAAAAGCCTTTCCCCCAAAAGCCGCCCGAACCAATAGCAATCTTAGATTGATGCACATTGTATCCGGCACCAAGCAAGTCGTCCTCCAAGCCTAATAATACATTAATACGGGTTTGCTGATGTGGCTCCAGTATATTGTCAAAGATATAATCCACACTATATGAAAAAGCAGCAAGCCCAATGAGAATTGCCAGCAGTCTAAGGATAACCGACCATTTCCGCTTTATCACAAACAAACTGAGGGCAAAGAGTATCAACAACCCGATAACCACAGCAGTGGGAGTAAAAACGACAGCCAATATAAAAAGCACAATTGCCACCACTCCCAAAACAATAGGTAAGCCCGACATCCCTTCGCGGTAAAACACGATGATAAAAGAGCCAAATACCAGTGCCGAGCCGGTATCATACTGAAGTAAGGTTAACAAAGCCGGCACCAGAATAATAACAGCCGCAACAACGCGTGTTTTAAATCGCTGAAAATCAACATCACGGCCACTTAAATATGCTGCCAACATAAGTGCAGTGCCAAATTTGGCAAACTCGGCCGGCTGTATTGCAAAGCCTCCAATTTGAAACCATGATTTACTACCTGCGATCGTGGTTCCAAAAAATAACACTGCAAGCAGCAGTAGTATGGTAATTGCATAAATCAACCACGCAAATGCCACAAAAAACTTCGGGTCAAGCAAAATAATAATGAATCCGAGCAATAATGCCATTCCAATCCATAACAGCTGCTTGCCATAGCGTTGTGATAAATCAAATATACTTTGATGTTGTTCGTCATATACAGCAGCATACACACTCAGCCATCCAATCAATGCCAAAGCCAGATACAAAGCAAGTGTATACCAATCAATATTGGATAAAATGTTCTGATTACTTTTAAATATGGTATTGCTTTGTCTCATTGTCATAAATTAAATTCAGCTTCCAAGATACGGCGTTCAACGGCAGGGCGCATGATGGTATCTGTCAAAAACAGCTCCATCATCAAGCTTGCGATAGGCGCTGCCCAAGTGCTTCCATAACCGGCATTTTCTACTACTACAGCAATGGCAATTTCCGGCTTATCGAAAGGGGCAAATGCCATAAACATGGAGTGATCTTTCCCATGCGGATTTTGTACAGTTCCGGTTTTGCCGGCAGCCCTAAATTCGTTTGAGCGATAATATCGTGCTGTACCTCCCTCACCCTCAAATACATCCAGCATTGCATACTTAATAATTTGAAAGTACTTTTTATCGACATTGGTTTGCAAGGCAGTGATAAATTTCGGATCAATTGAAAGGACAGAATCTTGTATCTGCTGCAAAAAATGCGGCGGATAATAGAAGCCTTCATTTCCGATAATTGCTGCCAAATTTGCCAATTGCAGAGGAGTTAAAAGAATTTCACCTTGTCCAATACTCAACGAACGAACCGTTAATGCGTTCCATGAATTGCGATATATTTTATCGAAATAAGCACGTGAAGGTATATTTCCTGCTACTTCAAAAGGGATATCGGTATTAAATTTACGGCCAAGTCCGAAAGCCAACATCATATTGTACCAATATTCAAAGCCTTCTTTTTGATTTTTAAACCTGCTGCTTGTTAATGTACTCCGAAAGGTATTCCAGAAAAAAGGATTGCATGAATGTTCGATTGCATCTTTTATGGGCAGTGGGCTGATATGGTGATGTGTACAACGAATTGGGCTACTTCCGGGTCCTTGGCAACTGAACAAACTGTTTTCTGTGATAGCCCCACTTTGTAGGGCAACCAAACCGTTTATCATTTTAAAAGTGGAGCCGGGCGAATAAGTCCCGCTTATGGCGCGGTTAATCAATGGTTTGTAGGGGTCGTTTAAGAGTTCTCTAAAATTTTGACCACGTACCCTGCCCACTAATAGATTCGGGTCGTAGCCCGGACTGGTAACCATCGCCAATATCTCACCGCTTGCCGGATGAATAGCCACTATGCTGCCGGTTTTGTTCTGCATGAGGCGTTCGCCGTATTCCTGAAGTTTGGCATCCAAGCCCAAAACAATATTCTTTCCTGTTTCCGGTACCGTGTCATAACGTCCGTCTTGATAACTTCCTTTATCCCTGTTATGCACATCCACCATCACTACTTTCATGCCTTTTTTCCCGCGCAATACGCGTTCATAAAAGCTTTCAATACCTGATTTTCCGATATAATCTCCCATTCGGTAATGCGAATCGCGGTCCAACTCTGCTTGATTTACTTCACCAATATCTCCAAGTACGTGAGCGGCAATGGGTTGGGGGTATTTACGCAAGGTACGCGACTGAAAGAAAAATCCAGGGTATTTATATAGTTTTTCAACGATATAGCCGTAATCTTCTTTTGAAATCTGTTCCAAAAATACGGATGACTTGAAATATGAATGCTTTCTTGCCTTCTGCAAACGGGCATAAAACGATTCTTTATCAATCTTCAACAATTCACAAAACATCAATGTATCTTCTACTCGTGCCTGTCGCGGAATAATCATTAAATCGTATGCAGCTTCATTATAAACCAGCAATTGCCCGTTGCGGTCAAAAATAGTACCACGTGCCGGGTATTGTGTAACAAAACGTAATACGTTGTTTTGTGAGGAAAGCTTGTAATCCTGATCAATAACTTGCAAATAAAAAATACGCACAAGATAAATTACACCCAGCAGCAAAAATGCCAGGATAATTATATGTTTACGTATTGCAAGATGTTTGTCGGACATTTTAAATAATATATCAACTTACAAAAATACACCTGAAAGCGTTAAGCCGACTCACAATATAATGTCTTTTATAAACATTTAACCTGCATAATTCAACAATTCATAAGCTTATCACACCGACTGTATCGTAATGAGCTCATTAACATTGTGTAATGAGATTTTAGCATTGTATTAAAAAAAGTATTTATTGTGAAATTAAATTCATGAATTACGCAGGCTCATTTATCATCGAATAAATTTGTTAAAAATTCTGCTGTTTCAAGTCTTTGATTTCGTTTGTTTAGGCAATATTTAGGCATTCTTACTACCTTTGCACAAGACAAAACAAAGATGAAAAAGTCAAAAGATACAGCACTTAAAGTAAATCAAGGAATTGAACAGCCTGATGCCCTAAATCAGGCAGCTATCGAGCGTTTAAGGAATTTCAAACAAAAGCAGCTTAGCGTTTCGGACTATGTGGATGGCATCCGCCGTGGCGATATCACCATGTTGAGTAAAGCAATTACGCTTATTGAGAGTGTATTGCCTGCACATCAGGAATTGGCACAAGAAGTGATTGCCGCCTGCCTCCCCTATTCGGGTAATGCAGTCCGTGTAGGTATTACCGGAGTCCCCGGCGCAGGAAAAAGCACTTTTATTGAAGCTTTAGGCATGCATTTGGTCAACAAAGAGCAAAAGATTGCCGTATTGGCTATTGACCCAAGCAGTCAACGTAGCAAAGGAAGTATTTTAGGCGACAAAACACGCATGGAGCAATTGGCTACGCATCCGCTTGCATATATACGTCCCTCGGCATCGGCAGGCACTTTGGGGGGTGTGGCACGAAAAACCAGAGAAAGCATCATATTATGTGAAGCAGCCGGCTTTGATGTGATTGTGATAGAAACAGTGGGAGTAGGACAATCAGAAATTGCGGTACATGCAATGGTAGATTTCTTCCTGCTCGTCCTTATCAGTGGCGCAGGTGACGAATTGCAAGGCATCAAACGCGGCATTATGGAAATGGCGGACGGTATCATCATTAACAAAGCGGATGGAGACAATATTTTAAGGGCGAAACGGGCAAAAGCGGAATGCGAAAATGCCTTGCATCTGTTTCCACCGGCCGCATCAGGTGTCAAAACAAATGTGCTAACTTGTTCAGCCATCGAACATCAAAATATTGATGCGGCTTGGGAAATGGTTAAAGATTATATCCATATCACCAAAGACAATGGCTTTTTTGAACGCAAACGCCTTGATCAGACGGTCGATATCATGCATAGCAGCATTGAAGACAAGCTGAAGTCGCATTTTTATGATAACCCGATTATACAATCGCTGCTGCCGCAGCTTGAACAAGATATAATCAATCAAAAGATAACATCTTATATTGCGGCTAATCAGCTGCTTAACAGATATTATACCGAACTTGGAGAAGCGGAGAAATAAGCTTTTCAGTAAATTATATTCTTAAAAAGAAAACTTATTTCGGCACGAACATATTATTCGATTGCCAGGCTATCGGATGATTTTTTATATACACGTCGTACCCAAGATGGCATCACCAGCACCCCCATCAACAGATATGGATAATAACTGAAAAAACGCCATAAAACAGCTAGTGGTAGTGCCCAAGCCAGATTTGGCAATAAATCGCCCAAAAAACCTTCAAACACAAGCTCAGCCATCCCACTTCCACCGGGTGTCGGACTGATTAGCAAAATAATCCACATGGTCAGCTGGCGTGCGTAGACTAAAAAGTGTTCAAACAAACCCAAATGGTCAAAGAAAAAGGCGATAAATATAAAGTTGACCACCCAATATCTTGCCGTCCATGAAAATACTGTTGCCAAAAAAGCTTTTACCCAATATCCAAAAGTCTTGCCCTTCATCTCATTGGATGTCATAATTAATTGGTTAGCCAATTTGCGCATTTTCATTCGCCATGGTCGTAAAAACGGGATTAAAAATATCCATGATAACAGCCATTTAAACGCATGAGGATTGATGAACAGCGCATAAGCCAAAGCAAGTGTATAAACAAAAATAGCAAGATAGCCTATGACCAAAATCACATTTAAACCGCTTGACAATACCACCAAATTTTCTGAAGGAAAAACCTTGTTTCCGAATATCAGATACATGAGTGGAACCATTATTATGAAAAACAGCTCATCCAGAAATATGGCAACCAAAACCACTGCCGTACTTTTTCCGGTATTAATCCCCTCTTTATACAAAAAATATATTGCCGGAGCCGTACCACCTACCATGGAGGGCGAAACAGCAGAGCTGAATTCCCAAAGCATGATTACCTGAAAAGCCTGCTTCCAACTTAGATGTTGATTGGTCAATACCCTAAGCCGATACATATAAGCCCAATCACGAATTACCATCATCAGCATAGCCAATAAGAGCCCCAAAAATGCAGTGCGGGTCCAAACAAAGAAACCAAATAAATCTTGGTCATAGTTTTTGTACACTATCCAGAATGCGATGCCCAATCCGATTATTAGCGGATATGCTATTCTTCTAAGCTTAAAATGTTGTGTTATTCCGGCCATTGAATCCAATTTCACTGCAAAAATAATCAAGCAGCTTAAGTGAAACAAAAAGCTGATAGAATATATTGCCGTAATGGAGCAGAAACTTCAATAATTACACGAAAATGCCACTTTGACGCTTTAATTGAGCTATAAACCGCACATTCAAGCCATTTTGTCAGAGAAAAAGCTATCAAATAAGCTTTTTGGAGGATTGGAATATTATTTGAACATTTTAAATCAAAAGTAAAAATAAATTAAAATTAGGAGAACACATTATGAGTTTAATCAGATTTAATCAGCATCCCGTAAGCTTACTCAGTGAGTTGATGGAAGATTTTGACAAAAACATTTTTTATCGCAACAAAGGTGCAAGCAAAGGCATGGTTCCTTCAGCCAATATACGCGAAACCGAAAACAGCTTTGTACTTGATTTAGCAGTACCGGGCCTCAGCAAGGAAGATTTTAAAATTAATCTTGACAGCAATGTGTTGACTGTTTCGTCAGATGTAAGCGAAGAAAATGAAGAGGCAAATGAAATGTACACTCGCAGAGAGTTTTATTACAACAGCTTCTGCCGTTCGTTCACCTTGCCAAAGACTATTGATTTGGACAACATCAAGGCAGACTATAAAGAAGGTATTTTAAGCGTGAATTTACCAAAGCGCGAAGAAGCCAAAGTAGCTATCAACCGTGAAATTGCGATTTCATAAGTAGGCTGAGATATAAGCACAAGAATAAAGGCTGTCGTTTGGAAATAACGGCAGCCTTTTTTGTTTTACCTCAATAAAACAACAACTAACACAAGCCGTCAACAGTTAAAACACTCCCAAAAAGTCGAACTCCGATAAAAGGTAATGATTTCGAATTTAGCCTGCATAATTCACCAATTCATAAGCTTGTCAATCTAACTTAATCGTAATAAGCTTATGAACATTGTGTTAGGAGATTTTACTAGTGTTTTTATAAAGTGTTTATTATAAAATGAATTTTGATTTAATTTTGGCAATTTTTACGTTATGAGTTGTTCGCGGTAGTTGGCTACAGCTTCACAACTCACGCCTGAAAATTTCTCAAAATTAAATTCATGAATTAAGCAGGTTAGATGTATTGATGAATTTATTTAAGAAGCACTTATAAACTGCATTGACAAAATTTGTATATTAGTAGCGTAAATGAAATCTCAGCAATCATCTTAGAAACGGCATAAGATTTGTGATTTTATAACATTAAAAAGGAGAATGATGAAAAGTTTAATCCGGATAACAATGCTGCTTGCGTTATTTTTTACAGCTTGTCAAAAAGATGACGACAATACCCCACAAGCTAGTTGCGACTTTGTAGATTTCAAATACTATAACGGAACAAAAGATAATTTAGGAAAACTTCAAAAAAATTATATTTTGATTGGGGTTGATACAAGTTATAGCGACAAGCAAATTCAAGACCTCATTGCAACAGTAAATCATTTTGATCAAAAATATTCGTATAAAATTAATGCATATGCAGGATACAAGTTCAAAGAAATTCCCCTACGATTTAAATCACCCAAAAGCTGTGAACAAATCACGTATATCATCTCAGAATTAGAGAAAAATACACTGATTGCCTATGCGCACTATACAATGCAAACGGACAACTGCCAAAACTTAATTTGGGAAGAAATCGGTGATCTTTGTGTAAACAGTTACGGAAGTAATTTTTATGTGAAAGTCTTTGATGAGAACGATTTGACTGATTTGAATCAAATCATTGCGGAGACAAATACTGAATTGGTAAATCAAAACGAATTTATGCCGAAATGGTTTGAATTAAGAGCCACAAAAAATTCTGAAGGAGATGCCTTAAAAATGGCAAACTACTTCTATGAAACAGGGCTTTTTGAATATAGCGAACCTGGGATTTCTAAATATCCTGTGGAGTAAAAACGAATTACCGATAGCTGATTTGCAGCTATTTATAAGAGATAGAAAAAGTTAAAAACGCGTAACTATACACCATAAAACCATTGAACATGAGACAGTTAAGTGTAATTGGGCTTGTCTTGCTTATGTTGACAGGATTTATCGGCTGCAACAAAGACGATCAACTAATTGATAGCGATAAACTATGCCTGCATCTCAATATTGAGAATATTAAAAAAATAATTCCCATCATTAATGACTATTTGGGTAGTTTACCAAACAGCAATAGTTCGTCAGAAGATGAACAGAATATTCAGGCTTTAACAAAATGGCTGAAATCAAGTTCGTGTATTATTGATGCACGGATTATATGTGTATCATGTATTTATACACTTCCGACACAAAGCGAAGTCAGTATTACATTTAAAGAAGGAGAAGCAACATACGAAGTAACTCTTGATATTATCATGACCGATCCATTAAAAGCAGCAATATGTAAAATTCAAGAAGTAAGCAATGAAACGAATGTAAGTTTGAAAAACACTGAAGTTTACAATCGTACTTTTGTATTAGGAGATGAGGAAGGTGCCTCTATTTCAGTTCAAGCACAACATTATGAAACAAGTGAACTTATTAGAAATGAAAGCACCAATATGAATGTGGAATATCGTTACAAACCAACTTCCGGCTTTGTAGGCAATGACTTTGTTATTCTTGAGATTTATTATAATAAGGCAGGAGAACACAGTTCTGCATATACGGAAATAGAAAAAATCAACTTTACAATAACCAACTAAGCTGGTTTCGAAAGACTGCAAAAACGCCACACACAATATAAAGCACTGAATCACTAAAATCTTTAGGATATTTTTCTGTTTCTATAAGATTGCTTTACGAATGTTATATGATTTGGATTTAGGAATGATTATATTTGTGGTTTAAAGAGGCATTATATGGAAATCCCTGCGGGCTTGCCACCTAACGCCTTGTACGGGTTGTATTTTATTAAAAAAGATACTACGAATATGAAAAAACAATTAACTCAAAAGGAATAAGAACAAGTCAGAAATCAACAAAAGGATAAACAAACGAGCGACTAAATAGATGCTCTACCTACCGCAACTGGCTTAGTAAAAGCAATAAAAAAAAGGGCTTCGATTGAATGATTTTGTTTAATTTTAATCCCGAGCTCTCGAAATGTCTTCAGTTAAAGTACAGTGCTAAAAGTACTGCTTTTGCCAAGCGAAGCAAGCCTAGCACGACATGCAATAATAAACATCAAGACTCGAATAATAAGGAAGTAAAAACTGTTAAAAGGAGGCAATAAATGAGTGAGAAATTAACGAAATCCGGGATAAGAACTTTTATTGCACCGATTATTTGGATTACCATAACAGCTTTGGTATTCTTTCTTGCTTCCGGAGAAATAAATATTTTAAGAGTATGGATTTATAGTGGTGTATATGCTGTTGGCGGGCTAATCATAGGTGTTATACTCATCAAAAAATCACCGAAACTCTTAAATAACAGAGGAAAGAAGCAAGAGGGAACAAAACAATTTGATACGTATATTCTCCTGACTTACTTTTTATTTGCCATCATAATAACTCCACTTATTGCCGGAATTGATAAAAGACTACATCTTTCTGATTCAATGCCTTTCTACTATTTGTATGTAGGTATTATTCTGTACATCGTTTCAGCAATAATTTCTACATGGGCAATGCTCCACAATCCTTTCTTTGAAGGCAGCCTTCGTATTCAAAAAGATAAAAACCACACTGTAATAAATACGGGACCATATAAAATTGTGCGTCACCCGGGATACCTTGGAATGCTTTTAGCTTCGATAGCATTAGCTTTGGCATTAGGCTCCATAGTTGCATGTATTCCTCTGATTATTATGATTTTGTTAATTATTATCAGAACATATTATGAGGATATTACTTTACAAAAAGAATTAATCGGATACCCTGAATATTGCAATGAAGTTACCCATAGATTAATTCCTTTCATTTGGTAAATCTGTTAAGCCAAGATTGGATTTAACGAAAAAACCAATAATGCACGAATACACAACAAATGAAGAAAAAGATGTTTTGCTTAAAGATATTGATATCACACAGCTTACAGACAGAGATTCGGAAGTAGTTGTAACTTGACAGGAAAATGCTCCTATTGATAAAAACTATAAAATGGCTAAAACAATTATTGATAATTTATACAAAAAATAAAAACGTGCCACAACAGATAATTTGACACCGGTCAAGCAAGATGCTTCGTTTTAACATTTTTATTCAAGATAAAATTTGCATCTTTGTTTATAAATTGATGCTAAAATCTGGCTAAGAGCCAAATAGCTGCCAATTAGTTGACATTAAAATTAAATGAGGTATGAAAAAAATGTAATTGCTTTTTTACTTTTACTTCTGGCAGGAAGTAGCTATTGCCAAAACATTCATCAGGATGTCAAAGAAGGAATAGAATGTGATAGCTTATTTTGGACAAGTACAGAATATCCGGTCCATTTAAAGAATGATATTTCTGAGCTTCAAAAGATTATCTCCAATCAATTGACAATATACCCTGAAGACATGGAAAAGCATGTCAAATTTACTTATCAGTTTACCATTACTTGTAATGGAATAAATACTAAATCTCATTTGAAATCATATGAAGGGGTGCAAGCTGTAGGCCTTTCAAAAAGAATATTAAAAATCTTGGATGAGAATTGCACTTGGAGTCCCGCCATGATATCTGAGAGCCCGGTTAATGCTTTTTATGACTTAAGTATTGATTTTAAAAAGGGAGAAATAGTGGTTATCCCTCAAAGTAACAAATGATTTAAGGCTACATAGCGAAGCTGTACTGCGGCTGTGGATTATTGGGACGAAAGCACCTTTAAATCTATTTACGAAGACAAATAACTTGATTTATGGCTTATACGAGGATTTTATACCATATTGTTTTTAGAACAAAATCAAGCAAAAAAACGATTCCACTTGAACAAGCTCCGGAATTGTATAAATATATTTGGGGAATTATAAAAAATAAAAAGTGTTATTTATATCGTATCAACGGAATGGAAGAACACATTCATATGTTGATTGATTTGCATCCGACAGTAGCGTTAGCAGATTTCATAAAAACTGTAAAAGTAGCTTCATCCATATGGATGAAAGAATCAGGTTTGTTCCCGGACTTCAAAGGTTGGGGAATTAAATACTGTGCTTTGACATACTCTTTAAAAGAAAAAGATATTTTGATTAATTATATTAAGAATCAGCAATCTCATCATAAAAACGAAAACTTTCAAGAAGAGATTCATCGTTTGTGGAAAGAAGGAGAGATTGAGGATGATATTAAATGGTTTTGGGTAGATAGTTGAACTCCTACGGAGTTCTTAGCGTATCGTCCTGTGCTCCACTTCGTTATGCACATGTAACTCCTACGGAGTTAGGAGAAGAAAAAAAGCTTCATAAGGGTTAAATTCACATAACTTTGGACACAGTTTGTCTGCACCCGAATGATGAAAACAGAATAAAACCAACTCCTTTGGAGTTAGAAAAAGATAAAAAACCCAACTCCGTAGGAGTTAAACCATCATTTACCTCGAACTGGGTTCGAGGTATTTAGCCCGAGCATAGTTCGGGCTAAAAAAAAGCTAACAACAACAAAAACATGTAGCAAAATGTATTGCTGAATATGTTGAAAGTCTGTAAAAGAATTCAAGTAGACTCTATTTCAGAAATGCAATTAAAAAAACGATACCGCTCCTGACTTGTCCATTTTAGGTCAGCAGATTCAATTTGGTTAAAAATTCAATT
>CAZQBU010000003.1:0-123111 GCA_964592175.1 uncultured Lentimicrobiaceae bacterium | reverse complement strand
ACTTTATGCTCGTTTTCGGGGTTTATTTTCTATAAAGATACAACTTATTTAACTGGCAACCAAATATTTAAGCGTTTTCTGAAAGCGCCAACGTAAAAATCGCCAAAATTAAATCAAAATTCATTTTATAATTAGCACTTTTTAAATTTACTAGTAAAATATCCTAACGCAATGTTCATAAGCTTATTACGATAAAGTTTGATTGATAAACTTATGAATTGGTGAATTATGCAGGCTAAACTGATTTAAAGCCTGGCACTTACATCTTCTTTGGGAAGCAATCCTTTTACATCATACACAATAATTCCTTTTTCTTTACAAGCTTTTAAATCAATGTTTTTGAATTCCTCATGCGCTACCGCTAAGATAATTGCACCGTAGCTATCCGCTTGTGGAAATGTTTCTAAAATATCGATTCCATATTCTTCATTCACTTCCTTTGGATTTGCCCAGGGATCGTAAAAATCTACTTTTGTGCCAAAGGATTTAAGCTCGGTATAAATATTTATTGTGCCTGTATTGCGTATGTCGGGGCAGTTTTCTTTAAATGTAATGCCAAGGATGAGTACCCTTGAGTTTTTAATGGTTTGTCCAGCTTGAATCATTAGTTTTATCAGCTCACGGGCTACATAAGCACCCATTCCGTCGTTCAGACGGCGACCGGCAAGAATTATTTCGGGATTATAAGCTGTTTCCAAGGCTTTTTGAGCCAGATAATAGGGGTCAACACCAATACAATGACCGCCTACCAAGCCGGGTTTGAAAGGCAGGAAATTCCATTTTGTGCCTGCAGCTTCCAGCACCTCCAAGGTATCAATACCTAAGCGGTTAAATATCTTACTTAGCTCGTTTACAAATGCGATATTAATATCGCGTTGCGCATTTTCTATCACTTTTGCAGCTTCTGCAACCTTGATGCTTGGGGCGGAATGTGTGCCGGCACGAATTATTTCGCGGTATAATTCATCCACTTCTTTTCTGATTTCAGGCGTGCTGCCGGAAGTCACTTTAATAATATTTGGAAGCGTATTAATCTTATCGCCCGGATTAATCCGTTCAGGCGAGTAGCCCACAAAAAATTGCTGATTAAATTGCTTGCCGGATGCTTTTTCCAATACCGGTACGCAATCTTCCTCAGTAGCACCAGGATACACCGTGCTTTCGTAAATTACTATATCTCCTTCTTTTAATACCTTCCCAACAGTTTCCGAAGCTTGTAGAAGCATGGATATATCGGGTTGATTGTATTTGTTGATGGGCGTGGGTACAGCAATAATATATATTCGGCTATCCGCTATATCATCTAAAGAGTTTGTCAAAAACAGACCTTTGCCGTCTTTGTGTAAAAGTGGAATGGAAGGTTGCAACACTTCCTTGAGCTCATTTTCGGATACCTCCAAAGTTGGGTCTATTGCTTGTTGGAGCTCCGTAATACGCTTTTCTTTGATATCATATCCGATAACTTGGCGTTTTTTGGCAAATTCAACTGCCAAAGGAAGACCTACATAGCCCAATCCAATAATTGTAATCTTTTTCATCTGATGAGAAAATGTGTGATAAATGCCTTCATATGCGCGTGCCGTAAATATTTACATTTCGGAACATATAATGGTTTAATAGAAACAAAAATAAGCTGTTTTTAGTATATCTGAAAGACGGATTCTTTTTTGCTGGGCTACGACTTACTGGTTTTTGCTTGTATGTTCTTCATGGATTAGTCATTATTAGTTAGCTACTAACAGATTACAGCCTCTTGCCAGGCTGTTGTCATAGCGCCCTAATACTTCAAACTGCTTGTTATTGTGAATTTTTCCAAGGTCTTGAATTTCAATAAATGCGCAGCTGTGAATATTTGCCAAATCAATAATATTTATTCCTCCACTTTTATGTGTTTCAAATATGCTGAAAGGGTCGTAGGTGTCACGGATGAGAATACGCATCCACGGGGGTGGCAAAAAAATACCGTCTCCTTTTGAATAGGCTTGTGATAATAATTCCGTCATGCCGTATTCGGAATGAATGGCAGAAACGCCAAAGCCGTTTTTAAGCACTTCATGTACTTCTTGGCGAATCATTTCTTTTCGCCTGCCTTTCATACCGCCAGTTTCCATGACAATTAGCTCGGGGAAATCAATGGGATATTGTGTAGCCATATCCAATAAGGCATAGGTGACGCCTAAAAGTATACTAGCTTGCTTGGCTTTCTTAAGCTCCATGAGTTTTTCGGCTAATGCCTCATATTCATACAAATAAAAGCCGCTGTCTTTGTGCTTTGTCTGCTGAATAAGCTTTTCGGCCATATATACTAAAGATGATTCTTTACGCTCCAAGTAGGAGGGTAAAAGTGCCAAAAGACAATACTGTTCCGGATCTCCGTAGAAATACCGGAAGGCATTTGTAAAACTTTGTTCGTATAAGCTCAAATTGGTAATAAGATGCCGGCTTGTGGTTAAATCGGTTGTGCCGGAGCTTGAAAAAACGGCTTGAACCGGCGCTTTGCTGCTTAAGACCACAAAGTTGCGGAAGAAGGAAACCGGCATAAAAGGGATGTCGGTGATATGCTTAACTTGATCGGCTTTACGATTTAAATAATCGCAGAATAATTTGTAGTAGCTGTTGTGAATATATTGATAACGAAACACTTCCAAGGCTATAGCTTGAAATTCGTCATCGCTTTTTATGTCGAAAATTTTAGATATTAAGTGATCCGGTGCATTCATCCGAAGACTTGATTTATATTTTATATAATTTTACACACTGATTCGGGCATTTTATAGCCCTTATAACAGAATATAATCTGCAATGACAAAGGTACAATTGTTTTTTGTGAGCATATTTCTCGGGCTTGCTATTTTTGTAATCTCGTGCCAAACTTTTGAGGACTTTCCTCCTGAGCCTTCCATTTCGTATAATGATTTTCAACTTTTCATTGATACAATTAGTGGGGCACAGCATGGGGTTTTATTCATCAATTATATTGATGGGGACGGAGATATAGGCTTGGACCAGTCGGATACCATGCCGCCTTATCATTTTGGGGGCGATTTTCATTATAATTTACTTGTACAACTGTTTGAGCTGAAACAAAATGAGCTTGTAAAAAATGATGCGGACTTCAACGCGCGGATTCCGCCGCTTATTGACAAGGAACAAACGAAAAGCATTCAAGGCGTCATCGAATATAAGATGCTGTTATGGGATGCTGTATCCGAACATTTGTCCGACACCATTCAGTTTCGGGTACAACTGATTGACCGCGCTTTGAATATGAGCAATGAAATAAGCACTCCATATATTGTACGATGGCGCGAAACCCCTTAAGCTGCATAATTCATGAATTTAATTTGCAGGGCTTCTTTTACTTTTCTTGAGTTTCTTCTTGTTCTATGACTTCTTTGGCTCGTTCAAGTGCGCATTGGATATCGGCGCACACATTACTTTTGCCTACAATGGCGATAATTCCATTCTTTGATAATGTTTCGAATACATCCGGATTAGCGCCCGACAAAATAGTTTTTATCTTTTTTGCTTGAGTTTTTCGAATGACATTACGCAAGTTATTTACTCCGGTGGCATCAATAAATGGCACCCTCCACAGCCGTATGATACGCACCTTTGCTTTGACAGGCAACAGGGACTCCATATCCTCAAATTTATTGGCAACACCAAAGAAGAATGGACCATTGATTTCAAAAACTTCTACACCTTCAGGTATATCAAGCTGTGCGCCTTCATCTGTTAACTCATCCGATTCACTTTCAACTTCAAGGCGGAGCACTTCAACATCGCTCGTATCAATCAATCGCTTCATAAACAGCAATACGGCAAGCAATAAGCCGAATTGTATGGCAACGGTTAAGTCGATGAGTACGGTTAAGAGAAATGTCGTTAACAAGACAGCTATATCGGCACGATTTCCTCTTAGAAGTGCTGCAAAAGCCCTCCATTCACTCATATTATATGCTACCATCACCAAAATACCCGCTAAGGTAGCCATAGGGATTAAGCGTGCATACTGTCCAAAGAAAAGCATGATTAACAGCAATGTAAAGGCGTGAATAATACCGGCTACCGGTGTTTTACCTCCATTACGAATATTTGTCATTGTTCGTGCAATGGCTCCTGTTGCCGCTATTCCTCCAAATAATGGGGTGACAATATTGGCAATACCTTGTCCGATTAATTCGGTATTTGAGCGATGCTTTCCTCCGGTGGCACCATCGGCAACCATGGCTGACAGCAATGATTCAATGGCTCCGAGCATGGCAATGGTAAACGCTGGCGCTACCAGCATACGCAAATCTGAAAAGCTTACAGAAGGAAGGCTGGGCTTGGGAATACTTGCATTAAGACTGCCGAAACGACTACCGATGGTGTCGGTCGGGAATTCAAATATACTTACTACAATGGTTGTTATAATAAGTGCTACCAAAGTGCCTGGTATGCGGCGATTCACGCGGGGCCAAAAGATGATGGTGAGCACTGTAAATACCGCCAATCCAATGGAATACCAATTTATGGCACTGAAATTTGAGAAATAAAATACCCATTTATCAATAAAGTCGGCAGGTGCAGCTTCGGCAATCTCAAGACCTAGAAAATCTTGTACCTGACTTGAAAAGATGACCACCGCAATACCGCTTGTAAAACCTACGATAATGGGATAAGGCATAAATTTAATAATAGTACCCAAACGCAATATCCCCATAATAACAAGCATAATACCTGCCATGAGGGTAGCCGTAAGTAGTCCGTCAACACCAAATTTCTGAACTATTCCGTAAATAATGACAATAAAAGCCCCCGTAGGTCCACCAATCTGAACCATTGAGCCACCCAAAAGTGAAACCAGAAAGCCTGCTATTACAGCAGTAATCAAGCCTTGGGCAGGGGAAACACCGGAGGCAATTCCAAAGGCAATAGCCAATGGCAAAGCCACCACACCGACTATAAGACCGGCAATTAAATCGTCAATAAAAAGCTTTTTATTGTAGTTTTTAAGTGCCGTAAAGATTTTGGGATGAAATATATCTAATATTTTATCTCCGAAAGGAATAAAATTTTTCACAGTATCTATTTTTTGCAAAAATACAAAAGCAAAGTCGTAGTTTCAAAAGTAAAATCACGACTACTGCCGAATATGTCCATTAAAAGAACCTTGTGTTCATAAAATCTTCAAAATTAAAAATCATTTTTCGCATGAAAACTACGGTATCATTTTTGCTGGATAATAAATAGTAGTTTTGTAGTGTTTTAGTTTGAAAGAATACGCGAATGAAGAAAAACAATATCGTGTACCTTCCGCTTGCTTTTGCCATTGTGCTTGCTGCCGGAATGTATTTCGGCTTTCGTATAGCGTCGGGTCCTGCAAAATCCGATATGTCGAATCAGGGGCTGCATTATCTTCCCGTCATGAAAAAGGGAAATTTAGATAATATCGTCCATATTATCGAGCAAGATTATGTAGATACGGTAGATGTGAGTCTGCTGCAACGCAGTGCGATTAAAGGGATGTTGGAAAAGTTGGATCCTCACAGCCAATATATTAGTGTGGAGGAGTTTAACGAGATGAATGACCCTTTATTGGGCAGTTTTGAGGGGATTGGAGTGTCGTTCAGAATAGAAAAAGACACCATTACCGTCATTAATCCCGTCAAAGGAGGTCCTTCGGAGCGTGTGGGTATTATGGCGGGCGACCGCATCATTATGATTGACGATTCCTTGGTGGCGGGTGTGAGTATCACCAATCGTGATGCCATGCGGAAGCTTAAAGGGAAGAAAGGCAGTCAGGTGAAGGTAGGAATTTATCGCCACGGCATACAAGGCTTGCATGATTATGTGATAAGCCGAGATGTAATACCCACTTATAGCCTTGATGTGGCTTATATGATTGATGAATCAATCGGATATATACGGCTGAACAAATTTTCTGCCACCACCCATAAAGAATTTCTGGATGCCGCTAAAGATTTGAAAAAAGAAGGAATGACTCAACTTAT
Organism: uncultured Lentimicrobiaceae bacterium; assembly: GCA_964592175.1. Taxonomy (GTDB): domain Bacteria; phylum Bacteroidota; class Bacteroidia; order Bacteroidales; family F082; genus JALNZU01. The sequence continues at coordinate 117,112 of CAZQBU010000003.1, read as the reverse complement.
TCTGGATTTGCGCGGCAATGCCGGTGGCTATCTGAAGGCTGCCACCGATTTGGCAGATGAATTTTTAGCTGAATCCGATTTAATCGTATATACTAGCGGTAAAAGCCGAGGCGCAAGCTTTACCTTTGCCACTAAAAGAGGTCTGCTTGAACAATATCCTTTAATTGTACTCATTGACGAGGGCTCGGCAAGTGCCAGCGAAATCGTTGCAGGCGCCATTCAAGATAATGACAGAGGTACTATTATTGGAAGACGCTCCTTTGGCAAAGGACTGGTGCAAGAACAGCTTTCAATGCGGGATGGCTCTGCCATTCGGCTGACAGTGGCGCGCTATTATACACCAACCGGACGCTCGATTCAACGCCCATATAGTGATGACTTTGAAGAATATCATCATGAACCGATTGAACGCTTTTTGAATGGAGAACTGAAAAGCGTTGACAGCATACAATTTCCGGATAGCTTGAAATACGTTACGCCAAAGGGTAAAATTGTGTATGGAGGTGGAGGAATTATGCCGGATGTGTTTGTGCCAATAGTGGAAGATTCTGCTTATTTCTTCTTTAATCGTTTGGTAAATAGCGGTTTATTGTTTCAGTTTGCCTTCGATTATGCCGATACACATCGAGCACAGCTAAATAAATATGCCTCGGTGGATGCATTTATCAAGAATTTTAAAATTGGTGATGTTGTCCGGAATCAGTTGCTTGCCTTGGCGAAAGAAAAAGGAATTGCCTATACAACAGCTGAATGGGAGGGAAGCAAGCCGCGTACTGAAGTGCTTTTGAAAGCATATATCGGGCGGAATATTTTTGATGATGAAGGCTTTTATCCCATTTATCAAGAAATTGACGAAATATTGCTGAAGGCAATCGATTATATGCGTACAAATTAAATCCATAGCTGTTATGGTAGTTTTTATTTTAGTTATTTCGATGATTTTCAGGCTGCTGACCTTTGTGGTAGTCATGAGCTATTATAAAATGTCGCGCCTGCGCACCGCATGGTTATGGATTGCTGCTGCCATGGTTTTGCTGTTTTTCGAAAGTTTTTTCCAGCTTTTGCAGCAAACCAATGTTTCATCATTGGCAAGCAGCAGATACCTGCCGCATTTAGCAGGTCTTGCTGTTTCTTTTCTTATGCTGATGGGTACCATGCTCATCAATAATATTTTGAAACGCTTGGACCTTGTCGAGCAGTCGAAAGAAACGATTTCAACGCATTTTGAATTACTGTTTAATACCACTTCCGACCAAATTTTTGTATTGGATACCAACGGTAGAATCATCGAAGTGAATAATGCCGCTTGTGAACGCCTTGAAAGCTCGCGTGAGATGCTGCTTAGCATGCATTTTGCCGATGTCAAACTCGGACCTCAGGTGGAAGGCGTGCTCGACCATATGCATATCATACGTTCAAAAGGGCGGCATATCTTTGAAACAGAGCTGAAAACACAAAGCGGAAAACAGTTTCCGGTAGAAATGAATTGCCGTATTATTGATATGCATGGCGAACCTTTTGTTACGTGCGTGGCGCGTTCTATTTCGGGACGAAAAGAATTGGATAAAAAAGTACGTATTGCCATCATCGAAACTGAAGAAACCGAACGAAAACGTTTTGCAAACGAGATACACGACGGATTGGGACCTCTGCTTTCAACAATTAAACTGTATGTGAATGAGCTTGAAGCAGTAAGATCGGAAGAAGAAAAGGAAGACTTGATTAATTTCACAAATAATTTGATTGACGAAGCTGTGGATTCGGCACGAAATATCGCAAATAATATCACCCCAAAAATATTAGCCGATTACGGACTGAAAACTGCTATTTTAAATTTTAGCGAAACCATTAATGCCACCAATTTGTTAAAGGTGGAGGTGCGCTGCGAGCATATTGATCGTTCAATAGGTCCTACCTTGGAATTAATCTTTTTCCGCATCATTACCGAGCTGATAAATAACACGATTAAGCATGCCAATGCAAGCAGTATCGATATTGTAATGCGCTTGGAAAATAATATGTTATATCTTGATTATACGGATGATGGCATTGGTTTTGACCTGCAACAAGCCATTGATAAAGGGGATGATCATATGGGAGTGAAGAACATCATCAACAGGGTGCGCTCCATGAATGGAACCTTTAATTTTTATAATACGTATCCCGGTATACGCATTCAAATTGCGGTGGCTGCACAACCCAAAGAAGTTTAAGAATTCTGCTCTTGTAAAAGCTGTTCAATGATTTTTGGATACCATTCGTATTCCAACTCATGGATTCTGGCAGCAAGCTGTTCGGGGCTTTCGTGTTCGTGAACCGGAATGGAGCTTTGAAAAATCAAATTGCCTTCATCGTAATTTTCATTGACATAATGAATGCTAATGCCGGAAGCAGCTTCTTTATTTTCTATGACGCTACGGTGTATCCGCATTCCGTACATCCCTTTTCCTCCATATTTTGGCAACAAAGCCGGATGAATATTGATTATTCGCTCCGGAAATGCTTCAATAAGATGTGCCGGAATCAGCCAAAGAAAACCTGCTAATACAATTAAATCGGTTTGGGCTTCAAGCAACTCTCGGCTGATTCGGTCTGACTCATAAAATGATGCTCGGTCGATAAGGCTCAATGGAATTTGCAAGCGATTTGCACGTGCAATGGCACCGGCTTTGGGATTATTGCAAATTACTCGGTGGATTTGGGCAAAACTGCCGGAATTAAAATAATCGCTTATTCGTTCCATATTGCTTCCGTTGCCGGAAACAAAAACGGCAATATTCTTTTTTCTCATTGCACAAATATACTAGTTAGTGGGCGGCACAAGCAAAAAATAATGCGATAAATTATTCTTTTTCCAACGGAAATTCATGAATTACCTTATAAATTGGACCGCTTTTTTGTAAAAAGCTTTCGTATAAGCTAAACGAACCTATATCTTGTTTAAGATAGCTTTGCTTGGGGATTTGCCTGATTACTCGTTGAAAGTTATAAGGGTCTTGCAGATATTTGATGCGGGCAAGCGTTAGATGTGGAACGAAAGCCCTTTCATCCGCTTCAAATCCAAGCTGTTTAAGCTGCTGCATCACATCTTTTGCCATTTGTGGCAATTGATTTGGAAATTCATCGCATCCGAGCCACAAAACCCTAGGATTATTGCGGCTTCCAAAGCTGCCGATCTGATTGAAATCCAGCTGAAAAGCCTGATATCGTTTGCTGATACGCTCTAATATCTCAATGATTTCGGCTATTTTGGAGGACGGGGTGTCGCCAAGAAATTTCAGACTAAGATGCATATTTTCAGGGCGTACCCAATTGATGCGCTCATGACGGACTTGCTGTCGGACGGAATCCAATAGCTCTTTGAGCAAATCGCTTGCAAGCAGTGGAAAAGCTATAAACAATCGATGCATACACTATGAAATTAAAAAACCGATGATATTATATCACCGGTTTTGCTTGGTGGAGCATAACGGAATCGAACCGTTGACCTTTTGACTGCCAGTCAAACGCTCTAGCCAACTGAGCTAATGCCCCATTTGAGTTTGCAAAACTAATATATTTTTTTGTATGCACAAGTTAATTTTTGAGTGAAAAGATTCTTTCTTTGTGAAAAACATTGTTTTTCGGTTTGTTTTATTTAAAAGCCGAATTATATATCTTTGTTTGATAAACCATGGCGTATTGGATGATTTGAGTCCATTGAATATGTCCTATGCACTGCGCTTTTGATTTTTAATAGTATGAAAGATAGCTTAAAAACACGCATATTCATTCTTTCAATTGTATTATTGTTTGTTTCGAGCACTGTGTTTTCACAGCAGGCAGTGGTGCGTGGACTTATAAACGATAAGACGGATGGGCTGCCTTTGGCAGGAGTAAGCATACTGTATGATAAAAACAAAGGGATAGCATCCGATAATGAAGGGCGTTTTGAACTTCGGCTGGAGCCCGGAATTTATAAGTTGCATTTTAAAATGATTGGTTATCAAGATTATATCCATTTGATACAACTGAAATCGGGCGAGCAGTCCGAACTGAATATATTGCTTCAACAGCATGCGGTGGAGATGGAACAAGTGGTGGTAACAGCAAGCCGATATGAGCAAAAAATTGCTGAATTGAGTGTGAGCATGAGTGTGTTGACTGCTGATAAGATTGACAAGCAGCAGATTAGCAATGCCCAAGAGCTAATGGACAAAGCTCCCGGTATTGAAGTGATGGACGGTCAAGCCTCCATACGCGGAGGGAGTGGCTATAGCTATGGAGTGGGAAGCCGAGTCTTGGCATTGCTGGATGGATTGCCCATACTTGCTGCCGATGTGGGAAGCATACGATGGCAGTTTCTGCCACTCGATAATCTCAGTCAAGTGGAGATTATTAAAGGGGCTTCTTCGGTTGCCTACGGCTCTTCCGCACTAAACGGCGTAATCAATTTTCGCACGGCAGATGCCACAAGCTATCCCACCACCAAGATTTATAGTGAAATCGGTATATACGATGCCCCCTCCAATAAAAACTGGAAATGGTGGGACAGCCCGCGCTTGTTTGGAACAGTGGGATTTAACCACTTACAAAAGAAAAATAATACGGATTTTGGCATTGGAATAAATGCCATGTCGAACAACGGATATCGTAAAAATAATGAAGAAACTGTGCTGCGTATGCATACCAAGCTCAAGCATTTCGATAAAAAGATTGAAGGCTTGCAGTATGGATATAATTTTAATGCCGCATACAACAGTAAAACAGACTTCCTTTTATGGGAGGATGCAACTTATGGGGCTTTGAAACTCGATATCTCCACTGCGGCTAAATTGCATGCACAGTTTTTTGCATTAGACCCTTTCTTGAGCTATTACAAACCCGGAAAAGCACGGCATGATGTGAAAATGAGGCTGCAACTCAGTGATAACACATTTCCTTATGCAGATAAAAACAACAGCAAAGCCTTATCGCTTTATGCTGATTATCAATTTCATAAGCAGCTGAATCATTTGTTTGCCCTCAGTAGTGGTTTTTCGGCTTATGCTGTTAGTATACAGTCTAAGTTTTATGAAAATCACCGTAGTTTTAATCCGTCAATTTTTTCGCAGCTTGAAATAACTCCTGCCGAAGCTTTAAAAATTGTTGCAGGCATGCGTTTGGAGAATTTCTTTATTGACGGAGCCCACAAAAAGCAGGTTCCGCTGTTTAGGACAGGTCTTAATTATCAGCTTCACGATTACAGCTATATACGTGCATCTTTTGGACAAGGCTACCGCTTTCCTTCTATAGCCGAACGTTTTGCTTCAACGAGCTTGGGGTCGATAACTGTTTTTCCGAACATAGATATCAAGCCCGAAAAAGGATGGAATGCGGAAATCGGATTTAAACAAGCTCTTCGCTTCAAAAAAATGAAAGCCCATATCGACCTTGCCTTATTTTATGCAGAGCACAAGCAAATGATTGAATATGCTTTTGTCACCCAAAGGAATCCGATGACCAATCAAATTGAACCGGGCTTTAGAGCAATAAATATTGAAGCAGCACGTATTTATGGTTTTGAAATAGAGTGGTTTATGCAGTGGGGAAGTCAAATGCTTCAGCATCAGCTCATGGGCAGTTATGTATTTATGCAGCCAAATGAGTTTTATCCACATAGTGGAAAAAACACGGACAAGAAATTAAAATACCGCAGAAAACATGCGCTGAAACTCAATTATGAGCTCGCTTATAAAAGCTTTGATTTTGGGCTGAATGCCTATTTTCGTTCAAAATTATTGCGGGTTGATGACATTTTTCTTTCCGATTTGATATTGTCCGGTTTTAATCAGTATTGGCATGACAATAATCGGGCTTATTTACTTTTTGACAGCTATATTTCTTATCAAATCACTGCTGGCTTTAGCCTATCTTTTATGACAAAAAACCTTACAAATACCGAATATATGGGTCGCCCGGGCGATATCCGTCCACCACGCTCGTATATGCTTCGAGCCACACTGAATTTATAATGGCTTTTGAGCCAAAATGCGTATTATGGCTGCTTTCCCTATATGATGCGTGCCTTCGCTCAGCTGGTCACGAAAGTTTTCCAATTGAAGGAAGTGTAAATCTCGGAAATCTTCGGCAAGCTCTTCTAACTTATAAAGCATGCTAATATTTCGAGGACCTCCCGATTGAAACTGTAATTGCTCCGTGCTGAATGCTTCCAAAATAAGATGACCGCCTGGCTTTAACGCCTTTACAATGCGTTGATGAAATCTACTGCGAAAATCCGCATCCAAATGCAAATAAATTAATGCGGCAGCATCATAATATGCTTCTTCCGGTTCAAAGTTTTCCAAATCAGAATGTATGTATGAATGAAGCTTTACGGCATGCTTGTCGGCTAGCGACAAGGCTTTGCGCTTCGCTTCCAAGCTGTAATCAACCGCATAAGCCTGCCAGCCTTGCAAACTTGCCCATACTGCATTTCTGCCTTCACCTTCTCCGGGCAGCAGCAGCTTGCCGGGCGAAAGAAAAGACAAGCCTTGCTGAAAAAATACATTGGGCTGTTTGCCGTAAATATATGATTCTGAGGAATAACGTTCGTTCCAAAGATGTTTCATAGCAGAAGAGCGTACTGTGTATATGTTTAAAAATTGAAAAAAACTTCCCGTGGCAAATATAAAGCTGTTTCAAAATTATTCCCGATTGCAAAACTGTTTAATTCATTAAAACTTCTTAAATAATCCAAGTTGATTGGCTTGTTTCCTTCCCGTTTTTGATCCGTTTTTTATTAAGTATGTCGCCTTGATAGCCTATTGGTGCCGAAGCGCGTTTGATGAATCTTTCCGGCATTGAGATTTCTTCGCATCCCTTACAGCAGGGAGCTTCTTTTATTCCGGTACATGATTTAAAACCGGGCATGTATCTGTTAAACATTGTCATGCAAGGCAAAGGCATTGTTGAAACACATAAATTTGTGAAGCAGTAAGAATATTTCATAAAAATCAATCAGTGAAATATCGAATCTTAGATTGTTTGATTTAAAGTTATGAAATAATATGAAAACGTATCGAATTGTTATTTCGCTTTTATTCATTTTTATTTGTTTTAGCAGCTGTACGAAAGACCCATGGGTAAATATTGACAAAGGTATTATCGATCAAGAAATTTCTTTTGGTTCTTGTATACCGCCTACTCTAACACAGGCAGAATATATTATCGATACAGACAGCATTTATCAAAAATTACTGTCCAATAGTGTTTGTAGCAGTTACTCTTTACCGTACATTGACTTTACTCAATATACATTGCTTGGAAAATATGCAAGTGGTCAATGTGAAGTTGAATTTCACAGACAGGTTATAAAAGATGATGTTGCCAAGACATATAATTTCACTGTTTATGTTTTCGACAGAGGAAAATGTAAAAAAGAAGCAATAGATATGAATTGGGTGACAGTTCCGAAACTTCCGCAGGACTACTCGGTTGTATTCACTATAAAACATGACTGACAATGAATATGGCGGTGTTTTGTTCCTTCTAAATTTTCTAAAAGAGTAGAACCATGAAGCATATATTTATATTGGCTGTTCTCTTATGTTGCGTTACTTTTTCAAAGGCTCAAGATACTGCTGTTTATGATAGTTGTAATTTTAAAGTAAAGGAATTGGTTTTCGCCGGCAGCAAAAATACCCCTAAGAAAGTTAGTGTGTATAGACAAGATAATGGAAAAATTTATTTTAGGGAAGGGCATGACAACTTGAATGAAGGTGAGCTTGTTACTTTTTTTAAAAAGAACAAGGTGATACGACAGTGTATCAGACATTATGTTATACTTGTTGATAGCACCTCAGCGCAAATAATTCCAAATTATTTTTCGGATGCTTACTCGGACGATAATTCTGAAAGATTGTATGAAAATTATATAATATTATATTCTTTTTTGTTGCAGCAATTTGACGAGCCTTTACTTCAGGATTCAACTAATGGGTTGGTAGTGCGAATGGCCTTTGAACGATTTGATTACATTGATCCATTAAAAAATCATCAACAGCAATATAATCTGGTAAAGTACTATGTAGAGACTGATAGCTTGGTATTTAAATCAGGTTTTTTTGATAAAGAATTTCGGTTTATCATTGATTCTTTTATTTCATACAAACTAAAGCCAAGAGAAGTAAAACGCTTATCCAAAGTATTGCAACGAATAAATACTGATGACCTTGAACCTATTTACGCAAACAACTTAACATCTCAGCGACTTTTTGAATTTAGTAATGGAGGCACTAGCAAGGTGTTATTTAGAGCGGAGCTCTATTCTGAAAAAGTGAATGACCATGGGCTTATTAATAATCTTTTATATTCGTGTTTGACGATGTTAAAACGGAAAAATTATTAAACCTTTTATGACAACATGCGATGAGCTACATCTAGCTCATCAGCGCAAAGACACGGAAATTGTTGGCGAAAATTTTAATTACACGACAGGATAAATAATACTATCCTCAAAATTGCCTAAAGTATTCCCTTCTAAACCTGAGTTTGTGAAGCTTTAAAAATTACTCCTAAGCAACACACAATTGAAAAATCCTAAATTTACCCAATGGAACAAACTCACTATCTCGGCTTTACGACAATAGTGTAATTAAAATCAAAAGTCAATTCGGAGTTATTGAAGCGATAAGATTAATTTATCACTTCTTTTCTGCCTCTCATACATTGGTTTTATTTCTGCGCTTTTCTAATGTTTGTGCGTCAATCACTGCCAAGGTAATCATATTCACTATTTCAGAAACGGAGCAGCCCATTTGCAAAATTTGTATCGGCTCGCTAAGCCCGCTCAAAATAGGTCCTATGACTTCAAACTTTCCTAATTCTTGCATGAGTTTGTAAGCAATATTCGCTGATTCCAGATTTGGAAATATCAACACATTGGCAGCTCCGCCCATCAGCTTGCTAAAAGAAAATGACTCTTGAAGAAGCTCCGGATTAAGTGCCGTATTAGCTTGTATTTCACCGTCAACAATTAAATCGGGATGGTTTTCGTGCAGATATTGAATCGCTTTACGCTGTTTTTGGGGTACCTCCCCATCTGCCGAACCGAAATTGGAATATGAAACAAAAGCTACGCGTGGGGTGATCCGGAAATCTTTTACTGTTTGGCAGCTTTGAAGCGTGATATCGACCAATTGTTCCCAGCTTGGATTTTTATTAATGGTACAATCGGCAAAAAATACCGGTCCATCTTTGGTATTTACGATATACATGCCGGAAACAATTTTGCTTCCTTGCGTTTTGTCAACCAGCTGCAATACCGGCTTAATCGAGTCGGGATAATTGCGTGTAAGCCCTGTAATCATGGCATCGGCATATCCGGTACTCAGCATGATGGGAGCAAAATAATTGCGGTGCATCATTTGACTTTTTGCAGCACTGTATGTCATTCCTTTGCGCTGACGACGCTGATATAATATGTCGGCAAATTGTTTTCTGCGTCCATTTTCTTCGTGGCTCCTCGGATCGATAATCTCCACATTGGGCAACTCCAGCTCATGCTCTTTAATCAAATTTCGTATTTTTCTGATATTACCCAATAATATGGGTTCTGCAAGGCGTTCGTTCAAAACAATTTCAGCGGCTTTAAGCATTTTATAATTGTCTGCATCCGCCAGTACAACCCGTTTCGGATTATGCTTTGCCCTAGTTTTTATCTGACGCAGCAGCGGATTGCTTGTTTTTAACCGTTTTCGCAGCTCTTCGGTATATGCATCCCAGTTTGTGATGGGATTTTGTGCCACACCGGTCTGCATTGCCGCTTTTGCTACGGCAGGGGCTACCCGTTCAATCAGGCGCGGGTCGGTGGGCTTTGGAATAATATATTCCCGTCCAAAACGTAGGTTATTTACGTTGAAGGCGATATTTACCTCTTCCGGCACCGGCTCTTTTGCTAATTGTGCCAAAGCGTGGGAGGCGGCCAGCTTCATTTCGTCATTAATCATACGGGCTCGCACATCCAAGGCACCTCTAAAAATATAAGGGAAGCCCAATACATTATTAATTTGATTCGGAAAATCAGAACGTCCCGTAGCCATGATGATATCCTCTCTTGTGCTGATCGCTTCGTTATAGGCAATTTCGGGAGTGGGATTCGCCAAGGCAAAAACAATAGGCTGATCTGCCATCGAAAGCAGCATCTTCTTTTTCAACACATTGGCAACCGATAAGCCCAAAAACATATCTGCTCCTTTCAGGGCTTGCTCAAGGCTGATATCGGCATGCTCCACGGCAAACTGCTTTTTTGCATCGTTTAAATCCTTGCGATCGGTATTTATCAAGCCTTTGCTGTCGAACATAAGTATGTTTTCGGGCTTGCCTCCCAACTTGATATACAGCCTAGTGCACGAAATGGCAGCTGCTCCGGCTCCATTAATGACGATTTTTAAATTTTCAATCTTTTTTCCGTTAATTTCCAACGCATTTAATAAACCGGCAGCTGTAATAATTGCTGTTCCGTGTTGGTCATCGTGCATTACCGGAATGGGAAGTATTTTCTTTAATTCGTCTTCTATCTTAAAGCATTCAGGGGCTTTGATATCCTCCAAATTAATTCCGCCAAAAGTGGGAGCAATAGCTTTTATAATCTCAATTAATTTGTCGGGGTCTTTTTCATTTATTTCGATATCAAATACGTCAATATCTGCAAAAACCTTGAATAACAGTCCTTTGCCTTCCATCACCGGCTTGCCGGCTTCCGGTCCTATATCGCCTAAGCCTAAGACGGCAGTCCCGTTTGAAATGACTGCCACAAGATTTCCTTTGGCAGTATATTTATACACATCATCCGGGTTTTTGTTAATTGCCAAACATGGGTCGGCAACGCCCGGAGTGTAGGCAAGCGATAAATCACGCTGGGTGCTATAAGGTTTTGTAGGGATTACCTCCAGTTTGCCCGGGCGCCCCGAAGAGTGATAATGAAATGCATCTTTAATAAATAACTTATCCATAAAATGTGATGGTTTGATTCATTAACAAAAATAAGACGAATGCAAGCCGTATCCAAGAAAAATGAAAGAATTATTTAAGAAATCGAATGTCTTTATCGGATAAAACAGCCATTCAACTTTCATATGGCTTCAATTGAATCGAATTTTGTACTTTTGCGCCTATTGTAAATTAGATAAACTTTTTGCGCGTATGTATGCTTATTTAACCGGAAAAATTATTGAAAAAACGCCTGCTTATGTGGTATTGGATGTCAATGATGTGGGCTATTTCATACATATATCGCTAAATACATACGAGGCTATTGCAAATAAAGACAAGGTGCGTTTATTTGTGCATCAAAGCATACGCGAGGATGTACACCTACTTTTTGGCTTTGCCGAAGAAGCGGAGCGCTCGTTATTTTTACAGCTGATAAGCGTGTCGGGTGTTGGTGCTGCCACTGCCCGTTTGATACTTTCTTCCTTGACAAGCAGCGAAGCAATTGAAGCAATAGCCACCGGCAATGCAGCTTTGCTTCAGCGTGTAAAAGGAATTGGAGCGAAAACAGCACAGCGTATCATCGTAGATTTACGCGATAAAGTTGGTAAATTAGTTGAAGAAGGGATTGAAAAAACCAGCATTTCATACAATACAAGTAAAGAGGAAGCGTTATCTGCTTTACTGGTGTTGGGATTTAATAAGGCAACAGCCGAAAAAACCCTGACGAAATTATTGCAACAAGATCCTTCCTTAACTGTAGAGAAACTAATTAAGGAGGCTCTTAAATTGTTGTAATGCATCATTTTAGTATGAGGCATTTCTATTTAGAAACGAATAAGTAAAAGGCATTTGAACACATTTAAGAAAAAAATAACCCGATTTTCTGTTCTGAGCGTTTTGGTTGTACTGGCACTGGTATCTTCCATAGTATTTGCAATGCCTTCCGCCGAAATTCCGCGCGCTCACCGCAGCTTGCCGCTAAGCCCACCCGATACGACTGTTACACCCGTATATCCTGTGCCACAAGATGATGGGAAACCGGAGCAGCAGCTGCAAGACCATTCTCCGCTCTATTTGAAAGACCCGCCAAATATAAAACGTGAAGTGGTATACGACCCGGTCTTGAATCAATATGTCTTTGTCAGTAAAATTGGTGACTTTAGCTATCGAACACCTACCGTAATGACTGCCGAAGAATATATGGATTATCATAACCGCAAAGGAATTAAATCCTACTGGAATGATCGCTCCGCCACATCGAGCACGGCAACAGGAGGCTCTATAATCCCGCCAATTTATATTGGAGGTAAGGTTTTTGATCAGATTTTTGGTAGCAATACCATCGATATACGTCCGCAAGGCTCAGCAGAAGTGACTTTTGGCGTTCGTTCCAATTTTAGGGACGACGACCAATTGGATATTCGTCAGAAACGACATACAAATTTTGATTTCAATCAGCGAATTCAAATGAACGTAATGGCTAAAATCGGTGAAAAGATTGAATTTAAAGCCAATTACAATACCGAAGCTACCTTTCAGTTCGAAAACCGCCTATCACTGAAATATGAAGGTCAAGAAGATGAGATTGTCAAGCTGATTGAAGCAGGTCATGTGAATATGCCGCTTAATACCACCTTGATTCGTGGAAGCCAAGCCTTGTTTGGAATGAAAACCAAATTACAGTTTGGACGCACTTCAGTTACAGCTGTGTTTTCGCAGCAAGAAAGTGAGTCGCGCAGCATGACTATTCAAGGTGGGGGCCAAGCAAATCAGTTTAAGCTCACCAGCCTCGATTATGAAGAAAACAAACACTTTTTCCTTTCACAATATTTCCGCGAAAACTATGAGCGTGGATTATCTGACCTGCCCCTCATCATCTCGGACGTAAATATCACCAAGGTTGAAGTGTGGATCACAAATATTGGTCCTGCTGTACAAAACAATCGAAATATCGTTGCATTTACCGACCTTGGCGAAGGTAAATCGGAATGGATTAACAACAAATATGTATCCCCTATTCCGGGACCATCCATGCCGTCAGGCTCGTCAAACAACCTGATTAGCAGAATGGATACGGCAAGCATCCGTAGCATCAGCAATGTAAGTACCTATCTGAGCGGTGACCCCTTGGGAATTGGTCAAATGGGATATTTTGTTGCAGGACAAGATTTTGAAAAAGTAGAAAATGCGCGTAAGCTGAGCAGCACCGAATTTACTTTCAATAATAAATTGGGCTTTATCTCACTGAATACCAGCCTGGGACCGGATCAGATTCTTGCAGTGGCATTTCAGTATACAGTCATCGGATATGATAGCGTATTTCAAGTAGGGGAGTTTTCAGATCAAGGAATAAACTCGCCCAAGGCATTGACAGTGAAGCTATTAAAAAGCACTTCACTCAATACACGCATGCCAATGTGGAATTTGATGATGAAAAACGTCTATTCCATTCGTGCATTTCAGCTTAGCAGAGATGATTTCACCTTTAATATTTTATATTCCGGGAACGAAAACGGAGTCCCCACAGGATATTTTACCGAAGGAGATGAAACAGTAAAGGGAATTCCGTTAGTTCACCTGATGGGGCTTGACAATCTTGACCAGATGGGAAACCCCTTAAGCGGAGGGGATGGTGTGTTCGACTTTATCGATAATGCCGCCACACAAGGAGGTACCATCAATTCAAGCAATGGACGGATTTATTTTACCGTACTGGAGCCTTTTGGAAGTCATATCCGTAAAAACATATTCCCCGATGATCCGGATTTGGCAAATGCGTATGCCTATGACTCATTATATACCCTACCCAAAGCCGGTGCAGAACAATATCCCGAAAAGAATAAGTTTATCCTCGAAGGATATTATAAATCTCAATCCGGTAACGAATACAGCCTGAATGCGTTAAACGTTCCCCAAGGCTCTGTGATAGTAAAGGCAGGCGGCGTACCACTCATCGAAAATGTGGATTATACGGTGGATTATACTTTAGGAAGGGTACGAATTATCAATGATGGGATTTTAAGTTCAGGCACTCCGATTCATGTTTCACTGGAAAGCAACTCCATGTTTAACCTCAATCAAAAACGCATGATGGGGCTGCGGGTTGACCATGAATTAAATAAAGACTTCAGGCTGGGAGCCACCCTACTTAATCTGCACGAGCGCCCCCTAACTGAAAAAGTCAATTACGGAGATGACCCTATCTCAAATACAATCTACGGCTTTGATGTCAGCTACAGACGTGAATCACGTTGGATAACGAAAATGCTCGATAAATTGCCTTTCTACAGCACAAATCAGGTCTCACGAATCAATATTGACGGAGAATTTGCGCATTTCTTACCCGGGCATAGCCGTGCGGTAGGAAAAACGGGCACTTCTTATATCGATGACTTTGAAGGTGCTAAATCCACTATCGACCTGCGTCAGGTGAGCTCATGGCATATGGCGAGCACACCTCAAGGGCAGCCCGACCTTTTCCCCGAAGCACTGCCCGGAACAGGATTGGATTATGGTAAAAACAGAGCCAAGCTGGCATGGTTTATCATTGACCCCATCTTCCACGACCCATTCAGCACCCTGCGCCCGCGAAATGTGGACAAGGAAGAGCTGAGTAAACATAGCGTAAGAAGGGTGTTGGAGTCAGAAGTATTCCCTAATAAAGAAATCCCTGCCGGACAACCTACAAGTATAGCCGTATTTAACCTTGCCTTTTATCCGAATGAACGCGGACCATATAACTATGACGTAAACGGAGGCCCTTATTCCTACGGCTTGGCAGCAAACGGTAACTTGGAAGTGCCCGAAAGCCGCTGGGGAGGAATCATGCGTCGCATCGAATCAACAGACTTTGAGGCAACAAACATCGAATACATCGAGTTTTGGATGATGGACCCCTTTGCCGAAGATAGTGATAATAAAGGAGATTTATATATCAACCTCGGTGATATATCAGAAGATATTTTGCGTGACGGAAGGCGCTTTTTCGAACACGGACTGCCGACTTCCGCAGAGGTTGTAAATGTGGATACCACCATTTGGGGAAGGGTGCCAAACCAACAAGCAATGGTGGAATCATTCAGCAATGAAGCCGGCTCCAGAAAATATCAAGACGTGGGCTACGACGGCTTGGGTGATGATGATGAAAGGAGCTTCCGTAATGATTATCTGGAAGCGGTTAAAGCTATTTATGGTGAAGATTCGGAAGCATACCGAAAAGCATTTGAAGACCCCTCAGCGGATAATTACAAATACTTCAGAAGTTCACGTTATGATGATGACTCGCGCTATTCAAGCATATTGGAACGCTATAAGCATTATAACGGACCGGATGGAAACTCTCCTACCGACGACCTGAACCCGGAAAACTATCCCATCAGTGCCAGTTCACTGCCGGATGTGGAAGACATTAACCGTGATAACACCCTCAGTGAAGCAGAGCGTTATTACCAATATCGCATTCAACTTGATCCCGAAAACATGAAAGTCGGTGAAAATTTCATTACCGACATACATGAAGCAAAAGGAATTCCGCTGGAAAATGGAACGGTAGGAGAAGTAACCTGGTATCAGTTTAGAATCCCTATCGGAAAGCCGGAAAAGGTAGTCGGAAATATCGAAGACTTCCGCTCGATTCGTTTTATACGTATGTTTATGAAAGGCTTCGAAAAGCCTGTTGTGGCTCGCTTTGCCACTCTTGAACTTGTAAGAGGAGAATGGAGAAAATACCGTCAAACACTGCTTGCTCCCGGTGAATATATCTCCGGAGACAACAGCAATGAAACAAGCTTCGAGGTATCGGCAGTAAATATTGAAGAAAACGGTCGTAGAACACCTATTCCGTACGTGATACCTCCGGGCATTGAACGGGAAACAAATTACAATACCTTCAGCTTGGTGCGCATGAACGAACAGTCCATGCAGTTTTCGATAGAAAATCTTCTTGACGGAGACGCAAGAGGGGTGTTTAAAACTACAGACTTCGACTTCCGTCAGTACAAGAAACTTCGGATGTATGTGCATGCCGAAAAGATGTATGAAAATGATAATCTTGAAGATGGCGACTTGACAATATTCCTTCGCTTGGGAGCCGACTTTAATCAAAACTATTATGAGTATGAAATACCGGTTTCAATTACAGAATGGGGTACTTCATATACACAGCCCGAAATTATTTGGCCCGCAATAAACGAATTTGATATCGACTTGGCAGAGCTTGTAAACATCAAGCAAAACCGAAATATTGCCATGCGTAATCCGAATTCGGATATACGTATCACCTATCCTTATACAGAGGTTAATGGTGATCACCGTATTTCTGTTATTGGAAATCCAAATATCAGCGATGTAAAGAGTATTATGATTGGAGTGCGCAATCCGCGCCAAGGCACAAGCGACCCGGGTGATGACGCTCAGCCTAAGAATGCCATTATTTGGGTGAATGAGCTTCGTGTGACAGATTATAACAACAAAAGCGGATGGGCAGCCACCGCACGTATAGAAACTGTTTTGGCTGATTTGGGAAGAGTTGTTTTAACCGGTGCACACAACACACCCGGCTTTGGAGGGCTTGAAATGCGCGTGGACGAAACGGCACGTGAATCCACATCAAGTTTTGATATTGCCACCGACTTGGACCTCGGAAAGTTCTTCCCCGAAGAAGCAGGCCTCCGCGTACCCATGCACTTCGACTATGGTGAAACACATATCCGACCTGAATACAACCCCTTGGAGCCGGATGTGAAACAGCATGACCTGCTGCAAACTTTTGATACGAAAGCCGAACAAGATTCGATAAAAAGTATCAGCAACGACTTCACTATGAGGCGCAACATCAACTTTGTGAATGTGCGTAAAGAACGTAGAGGAGCAATGACAAAAGCGAAGATATATGATATTGAAAACTGGAATGCATCATATTCATTTAGTGAGTTGTATCACCGAAATATCGATATCGAATACGACCGTCGACTCATCTATCGTGGAGGATTGGGCTTTAACTACAACACCAATCCGGTTAATATTCAGCCCCTTTCAAAAGTAAAGCTGTTCTCGAAGCCGGTATTCCAGCTGCTGAAAGACTTTAACTTTTATTATCTGCCACGCAGCCTTTCCTTCCGTACCGATATGGACAGACAGGATAATGAAAAGAAATTCCGCAACAAGAGCGAAGGAGATATTATTACTTATCCAATTTATGCACGCCAATGGATGTGGAATAGAAATTATGACCTGAAGTTTGACCTGACTCGCAGCTTATCCATCGATTATACTGCAGGTGTGAATGCATGGGTGTATGAGCCCGCCGGAAATCCCGATCGGGGCACCGAAGAATGGCATATACGCCGCGATTCCATCTGGCAGAATATCATGTCATTAGGTAATAAAGACCGCTTTAATCAAGTCATTAAAGCAAATTACAATATTCCGATTAATAAAATTCCGTTGTTCAACTTTTTGAATGCCACGGCAGTATATCAAAGCTTGTTTACCTGGACTGCTTCACCCATATCGGTTCGCGACCGTATCGGAAGCACGATTGAAAATCAAAGTACCAAACAGCTGAACGGAAGCGTCGACTTTGTGCGTTTGTACAATAGAGTAGGCTATCTCAAACAGCTCAACTCTTCCATGCGCACCCAATCGCGTGGCGGAGGTGCCCCACCAAGGGGTATGCAGCGCCCCGGCTCACCACCGGCTAAAAACGATCCTGAATCCGATTCCACCGATGCCAAGAAATCGATTAACTACTTCAAGCTGGTGGGTGACCAGGTCTTGCGCCTTGCAATGAGCGTGAAACGTGCAAACCTTACCTATAGCCAAAACTCGGGTATGCTGCTTCCCGGATTTATGCCGGAGCCCGACCTGCTCGGATATAACTTCTCAAATGGTGCACCGGGCTGGGGCTTTATCTTGGGCGAAGGAAAAGATATCAGAAGCTTGGCGGTTGCCAACGATTGGCTGTCACGAGATACCTTGTTAAATCAAGCTTTTGCAAAGAAGATGACGGAGAATATATCCTACCGTATCAATCTGGAGCCCGTGCCGGGCATGCGAATTGATGTGACGGGAGACCGTACGCAAGCACTTAACTTCTCAGAATACTTCCGTGCCGACTCGGCAGGAGCATTCCATTCATATTCACCCATGCAAGCAGGTAGCTTTAGCATCTCATACGGCTTGTGGAACACCTCTTTCGTGAAGATAAGTAAAGATGAAAAATCTGCGCTTTTTGATGAGCTGCTAAGCAATAGAAAAGTGATTGCATCAAGGCTTGCATATGATAACCCACAATGGATTGACAGAGGTGAAGAATTTGTGTTTGATACGGTTGGAAATGACTTTTATCCCTACGGATATGGCGCCATTTCGCAAGAGGTGGTGATGTTTTCATTCCTTTCGGCTTATGCCGGAAAAAGCGTGTCCGACATCACATTGAATCCATTCCCGACGATCCCGCTACCCAATTGGAATATTACCTATAATGGCTTGACAAATGTTCCTATCGTTGCAAAATACTTTAAAACGGTGAATATCACCCATGCATATCGCTCATCTTATTCAATGAATCAATGGTCAACAAATGTGGATTATGACCCGAATAACTTGATTAAGACCTATAAGAATACCAATATGTTTATTCCGCAATACGATATCGGGCAAATGGTGATAAGCGAACAATACTCGCCTTTGTTGGGGATTGACCTCGGACTGCATAACAGCATGACCGCCCGTGTGGAATATCGTAAACAGCGAAACCTTACCTTGAGCTTTATCAATAATCAGCTTACTGAAATACAAGGGCAGGAAATTATTGTAGGTACCGGATACCGATTCCGTAATCTGGCTTTGATTATTTCCTCCATTACGGGAGGGGCGGGCACTCGCTCATCCAACGACTTGATTTTGAAACTCGACCTCGGATTTAGAACCGATATCACGACCCTTCGACGGCTGGATGAACAGAATTCTCAGATTTCATCCGGACAGTTTAAAACAAATATCTACTTCACGGCAGATTATATGCTTAGTAACAAGCTGAATATGCAGGCATTCTTTAAACGCGATGTGGCAAATCCGTTTGTGGCATCACAATTTAAAACCTCAAATACATTTGCAGGGGTGACCTTACGATTTAACTTGGCACAGTAGTAGTTATTTGGATTGGATATAATTTAATACGAAGCGCTTTCACAATGAAAATTTTGTCCTAACTTTGACGGCAAAACCAAAATAAGATTAACTATGAATATACCACAAGAATTAATGTACACCAAAGATCACGAATGGGTACGTATTGAAGGAAATGAGTGTGTAATCGGTATTACTGCCTTTGCACAAAGCGAATTAGGTGATATTGTGTTTGTTGACGTTGAAACCGTTGACGAAGAACTGGATGCCGGTGAAGTTTTCGGCACCATCGAAGCAGTAAAAACAGTTTCAGACCTGATGATGCCTTTATCCGGACTTATTATCGAGTTCAATGAAGCATTAATGGATGCCCCTGAGCTGATTAATAAAGACCCTTACGGCGAAGGATGGATTATTAAAGTTAGCCTTCCCGAAAGCCCCGATAAAAGCCACTTGATTGGTGCCGCTGATTACGAAGCATTAATTAAAGCTTAAAAGATACAGCTTGAAATTAATCAGGCAATATAAGTTTAGCCTGATTTGGATTCTTGTAATCCTTATATTGACCGGCTTCCCGGGACAATACATCCCCAAAGTTGGTAATTTATGGGATTGGCTCGGAATAGATAAGTTAGCACATCTGATACTATTCGCTGTGCTAACTTATATAATAATGTATGAAAGCCCTTATCGGCATAGCAATAAGTCAGCTGGTTTTATCGTTATTAGTCTAGTCCTTATCTTTGGCACGCTTTATGGTCTTTTAACAGAAGTTCTTCAACATTATGTGTTCATTGGAAGATATGCCGGTATCTATGATTTTCTGGCAAATACGCTTGGATGCATCCTTGGAGTTGTGCTTTTTATGTTATTCGATGCATTTAGGCGAAAAAAACCATGAATAAGTAATTGTTTGGGAATAAATTATTAATTTAGCACCCGTTTTGTCAATTTGAATAACTACATACGTTAGAAAAATGGAAATAAAAAAATCACCGAAAGCAGATCTTGAAAACAAGAAAACCTTGTTCCGTGAGATTGGTTTAATTGTTGCCTTGGCATTGGTATTCTTTGCATTTGAATACAAAAGCTATGATGCAAGAACCATTAATATTGAACAACGAATCGTGGAAGATATCCCGGAAGAGATTGTTCCAATTACAGAACAAACTTCAAAACCATTGCCACCCCCACCACCACAGCAGGTAACTGTATTGTCAATTGTGGAGGACGATGTGGAAGTAGAAGATATTGAAATTAACGTGGAAGTTGACCAGACCGAAGCTATCGAAGTATATGTTCCGCCGGTGCGTGAAGAAGAAGAAGTTATTGAGGAAGAAATTTTTACGGTAGTGGAATCCATGCCTGAGTTTCCCGGTGGTCCCGGAAAGATGTTGGAGTTTATTGCTACCAATATCAAATATCCACCAATGGCACGTGAAAGCGGTATACAAGGGCGTGTGTTTGTGAACTTTGTTGTTGAACCGGACGGCTCGGTATCCAATGTAAATATTATTCGTGGTATTGGCGGAGGCTGCGACGAAGAAGCAATTCGTGTGGTTAAAACAATGCCGAAATGGACTCCCGGACGTCAGCGTGGTAAAGCAGTACGCGTGTCGTTTAACTTACCTGTAAGATTTACACTACAGTAAAATCTTAGGAGATGATTTAAGAAAAAGCGCCTTGTTGGGCGCTTTTTTTGTTAATGCTGTAATATTTACCGGCTAATCACGTTCTAATTCTGAGAAACGATTGATATGTCCACAATACTCAAAAGTCTGAAAAATATCTTCTGCACAAAAAAGCCATTTTATGCACAATTAACCGCTATAGTTATTGTTGCACTCTTCTTCTTGGCATTCGAATATAAAGACGATGAAGTGGACAGTATGAGTGAAATAAGGAAATGCTTCAAGCATAGTAAAATAGAAACTATCAGCAAGCCAAAAACCCTTCAAGCTGAGACACCAATGCCTTCTTCAAAACTTAGACAAGGAGATGAATCGAACAGCTTATCAAATGCCGGTTTGTGGGTCGATCCGAATATCGCTGTACTGGAACGATTATATAAATATTAACCGCATCCGAATCCCTGAATAAATATTGTCTTTAGAAGACAAAACCATACGCTTTTGTGAAACCGAGCTATAGCGGAGTTTCATTAAATATTTCATTGCGGAAAAGATAATTTCATAAAAAATACGATAGTCAATTGAATAAGACTACCTTTGCCGCGCAATTTTCAAATAATTTTATGCCTAATTTTCAAGATCTTGGCTTAATTCCCGAGCTATTACAAGCTGTTGCAGAGCTTGGGTTTACGGAGCCAATGCCGGTGCAATCTGCTGTAATACCCGTTTTATTGAATAAGCCTGTGGATATAGTTGGCTTAGCTGAAACCGGAACCGGAAAAACTGCAGCATTCAGTCTGCCTATTTTACAATATATTAAACCCGAAATACGACATACACAAGCTGTTATACTGTGTCCTACGCGTGAGCTGTGCATGCAGATAACCGCTGATATATCCAATTTTGCCAAATTCCTGCCTCATATACATACTGTTGCTATTTATGGCGGTGCTTCCATCGAAGGGCAGATAAATAAACTACGTGAAAAACCTCAAATTGTAGTAGGTACACCGGGTAGAATGTATGATATGATTCGGCGCTCGAAGCTTGACCTATCGCATGTGAAATGGGTGGTGCTCGATGAAGCTGATGAAATGTTGGATATGGGCTTCCAAGAAGACTTAGACGCTATTTTGGAAAAAATGCCCGATGAAAAACACAGTTTGCTGTTTTCGGCTACCATGCCGGCTCAAGTGGAGCATACGCTTACCAAATACATGAAGAATCCATTGATTAAAACGGTTGGGAAGCGAAATGTAGGAGCCGCCAATGTAAAGCACATTTATTATATGGTGCAGGCTAAAGACCGCTATTTGGCTTTAAAGCGCATAGCCGATTATCACCCGAATATTTATGCAATTGTGTTCTGCAGAACCAGAAAAGAAACCCAAGAAGTAGCCGATATGCTTATTCGTGACGGCTATAATGCCGATGCATTGCATGGCGACTTGTCGCAAGCACAGCGCGACTCGGTGATGAATCGCTTTCGCCAACGAAGTTTGCAAATGCTTATCGCTACCGATGTGGCAGCACGCGGGCTTGATGTTTCGGACCTAAGTCATGTGATTAATTATAACCTGCCGGATGAGCCGGAGGCATACATACATCGCAGTGGACGTACCGGTAGAGCAGATAAGCAAGGTGTATGTATAAGTATTATCAACCTCAAGGAAAAAGGACGACTAAAGCAGATACAACGAGTAGCAGGCAGAGAATTTGCCAAAGCGAAAGTGCCCACTGGAGTTCAAGTGTGTGAAAAACAACTGTTTCATCATATCGACCGAATGGAAAAGGTCGAGCTGAACCATGAAGAAATTGATTCCTTCTTGCCCGTGATTTATAGGAAGCTGGAATGGATGAACAGGGAAGAAATCATCAAACGTTTTGTAGCACTCGAATTCAACAGATTCCTTGAATATTACCGCGACGCAAAAGACTTGAATGTGGATGAGCTGCCAGCGCGTGAACGTAAAGGCGCAACCAGAGAACAAAAGCCGTTTAAAAGAGAAGAACGTAAAAGGCGAGGAAAAGACAATTTCGAAAGTAGGGAAGAAGGCTTTACCACTTTAATGATTCGGATAGGTAGAAAAGATAATGTGGGTCCGCATCAAATTATCGGCATTATCAACGAGTTTACACGCACAAGAAATATTTCTATCGGTAGAATAGATATGATGGATCATTATTCCTTAGTGGATATTGATACCAATTCGGTTGAAAAAGTTTTAGAATCATTTGATAATCCGAAACGCAACCGCAGTGGCATCCGTATCGAACTGCCGAATGAGAGAAATATGCGACAAAGTCCAAAAAGTAGAGACAAGAAAAAACAATTTTCAAACAAGCCCAAGTCTGAAAAATCAGGCAAGTACTCAAAACGCAGGAAATAAACTGTAGAGGCAGTTCCTTTGTGCTATGAGAGCTTAATATCAAATGTAACATACACATAGCAAGTATGTTGCATAATTGATTGTATAGCTCCTTTTTAGCCTAAATTCCTTTTATGTAGTAGGCGTGTAGTATCCGTTTTCAGTAAATGTAGCAGCAATGTGGCAGTTGTTTGTAGCTGCTGTCTTAGTTAATACATATAGTTTTGCATCATGATTTTAAAATTGTAAAACAAAAAGATACAGTTATGAAAAAGATGCTATTAATTCCGTTTTTAACTACTTTATTACTTCTGAATGCGTTTGTTTCTGTAAGTCAGGAAGCCACTTTAGTACCACTTATCGCGAGCGACAACTCCATTGTTAGATCTGTTTCAAGTAATGGTTTATGGGCTACCGGTTATTATAATTCCGATGGTTTTGACTTTGGCGCTACACTTTGGAATCTAAGCACCTATGAAGAAATTAAATTAAGTGACCCGAATATGCCTTCGGCAGCTAATGCTGTTACGAATGATGGTCAGATTGTGGTGGGTTCATATAATGATATGCCTGCTTATTGGCAGGACGGTGTTTGGACATTTTTACCACTTCCAATTGAAGAAGGGATTGGTGAAGTAACAACGGTAACACCTGATGGCTCGATAATGGCGGGACGTGTTTTTACTCCTTCAATGGGTGAAGCCTATGCATGCTTATGGGAAAATGGTGAATTGGTTGATTTGAACCTGCCGGATAAGGATCGCCTTGGTGGAAATGCATATTTCAATGAAATTAACGCTGTTTCGGACGATGGCAATACCATCCTTGGCTGCTTAAATTATAATATTCTTCCCGACCGTACTGCATTTATAATTCGTGATGGTGAATACAGAATGTTTGGAGCTGAGCACTATGACCCTCAAACCGGAGGTGACGAATACAATTTTTACGATGTGCTTTCGATGAGTAAAGACGGCAACTGGGTGACAGGAGATATCTATTGGGTTGAAGAAATGTGGACCAGTGAATATTTTTGTCCTTTTCGCTATGATGTGGTAAATGATGAAGTTGAACTTTTCCTTAATGATGCGGAAGTAGCTTCTTTTGCAGTAGATAATGACGGCAACTTATACGGTGCCACTCCATTAAATTATCCTTTGCGCTCGGCCTTGGTGTTACGTAACGGACAATGGGTTTCATTTGAACAAATCATTATGTTGGAATACGGCATTGATGTGTTTGAAGCGACCGGATATAACGAGCTGTCGAATATTTTCTGTGTTTCAGCTGATGGTAAAACCGTTGCCGGAACGGATGGAATAGTGAAATATAATTGGGTATTAAAAACAGATGTTACTACCGGAATTGACAATCAAGTGCTATCAAACCCGATGCAAGCTGTAGTGAAGGGTAACAAGCTGGTTTTAGGCGGTAAAGTAAAAACACTTACTGTATGCGACTTGCAGGGAAAAACTGTAATGAGTCATGAAGTTAACGGCATGCCTATTTTCGATATTTCACATTTGCCCGCTTCAATTTATATTGTGAACATGAGCGATGCATCACAACATACCGTAAGCACAAAAGTATATATGGGTAGATAAACTTTGTATGAATAAGTTTTAAAAAAAGATACTGGTAAATTTTGGTTTAATTGAATTGATGACCCGACAGATGGCTTTGCTATTTGTCGGGTTTTTTTCATATTAAATTCTGTTACTATGATATGGGAAGCTGAAATTCGAAATTTGACAACATTTTTTTGCGATTTATTTGTTTTGCACCATAAAACGCAATTCTTTTCGTTCTATTTTTGTCGGAATTTAAAATAAGGGCACAATTATGAAAAAATCGATCTTACTTATAGGAATAGTTGCTTCGTTTGTTTTTTTGTTTTCTTGCACAGAGCAGTATAAACAAGAAATTGAGCGTTTATCAATATATGCGGATAGTTTAAAAAATGTTGAAGTTGAGAAAGATACCACGGTAATGAGCTATATACGTGCGTTCAATGCCATTCAAAGTAATCTTCAAGAAATCAAAGTAAAAGAACGTTTGATAACGGAACTTTCCATGGATGATATGGAACAGCGCATATCCAAAGAACAAGAAATAAATAGAGATATAAATGCTATTTATGAACTTCTACTCGAAAACAGAAATACATTGGAGCAATTGCGCAAACAATTAAATATTTCTGGTCAAAAGAATGTGGAGTTGGAGCGTATGGTAGCGAATTTGAACACGCAAATTGAACAAAAGGACGAAGAAATCACCCAACTTAAACACAGCCTAGCAAACAGAGAGCTTACTATTGAAAACCTGGAACAAAACCTGGATGCCATACAAGCTTTGAGTGATGAGCGTGCTACGCGTATTGAAGAACAAACCATGGAGCAAAATACGGTTTGGTATATTATAGGCCCAAAAAAATATCTTGAGGAACAAGATATTGTAGCAAAGGAAGGTGGTGTGATTGGTATTGGAAGAAGTAGAAAAATGAGTGAAACATTCGATCCTTCTCTGTTTACCCGTGCCGATCAGCGCGATTTGCTGAGCCTGCCTATTTTCAGCAAGAAAGCTCGCTTAATAAGTATTCATCCGGCAGCAAGCTATGAATTCATTGGCGATAAAAGTATTGATAGCTTGCATATTCTTTTCCCGGACGATTTCTGGAGCGCATCCCGCTATTTGGTAGTCATGATTGACTAAAAAAGACATAAAAAAAGCCGGAACTTCCGGCTTTTTTTTGATTGTTATTTATTTGCTTTAACAGCTTCGATTAGATCGGGCAATACTTTTAATGCATCGCCTACTATGCCGTAATCGGCTGCTTCAAATATGGGTGCTTCGGGGTCTTTGTTTACCGCAACAATTACTTTTGATGAACTTACGCCTCCCAAATGTTGAATTGCTCCGGAGATACCGAATGCAAAATAAAGATTTGGTGCAATGATTTTTCCGGTCTGACCGACATGCTCACTATGTGGGCGCCATCCTTCGTCAGATACGGGACGTGAGCAAGCCATTCCGGCACCAAGCTCGTCAGCTAACGATTCAAGCAGATGCCAATTATCGGCCGACTTCATACCACGACCTCCGGCTACTACGATATCGGCTTCGTTTAATAGTACTTTTCCGGTTTGTTTGCTGGTTTCCAGCACTTCGAGTGAAAAGTCGGCATCCGTTAAACCGGTCTCAAATGTTTGTTTCTCAACCGATACCGGGTTTTCGACCAATCCGAAAGAGTTATAGGATAAGCTTAATACTTTGATAGCGCTGTCAATTTGCATTTGTGCATTAGCTTTGCCGGTAAACACCTTTTTTTCTACAATGAAAGGATTCATTGAGGTAGGTAACCCGGTTGCTGCAGTTACCAAACCTGCATTAAGACGCACGGCAAGGCGAGGCGCAATGGCTTTTCCAAGGTTGTTGTGTGCCAAAACCACCACTTCGGCCGATACATTGTCGGCGGCAGCTTTTATAGCTTTTGTAATAGCGCGGTTATCCATGGAGGCAAAGCGGCTATCATCGGCAGTTAACACCTTACTAATACCATATTGACCTAATTTATCCAATTCGGTATCATCTACTTTTCCTAGTGATACGGCAACTGCCTGCATGCCTTTTTCTTTGGCCAAAGCAGCTGCATAAGAGGCAAGTTCAAAGCTTATTTTCTTGAACTTTCCATCCCAGTTTTCTGTATATATTAATATAGACATGATTTGCTGATTTTTTATATTTATAAAACTTTGGCTTCTTCCTTGAGCAGACGTAGCAGCTCGGCAGCATTATCTTCATCAACCATTTTACAAGCTGACTTTGGAGCCGGCATTTCAAGCTTTGTAATGCTTACATGTGAAGCCGAATCAACTGCCGGAACTACTTCCAAAGGTTTGCTGCGAGCCATCATAATACCACGCATTGCAGGTATACGTGCTTCTTTTGCAATTCCTTTTTGTACAATGGCGAGTAGGGGTGTATCGCATTTTAGCTGTTGGCTTCCGCCGTCAATCTCACGGCTTAAAAGAAGCTTATCAGCTTCCAAATTAAGGCCTGAAACAGCCGAAACGGAATTGATATCCAATAGCTCGGCAAGCATGCCACCTACGGCTGATCCATTATAATCCGAAGCTTCAATTCCTGCCAAAATCAAATCATAATCTTTTGCTACTTGAGCTAATTGCGTGGCAACGAATAAGGCGTCTTGTGGCTCGATATCCACGCGGATGGCTTTGTCAGCCCCCACTGCAAGTGCTTTACGCAAAGTGGGTTCGGTTTGTGCCAATCCCACATTGATGACATCAATTGAGCTGATTGCAGATCCGTTACTTTCCTTTAACTCAACGGCACGCGTAAGTGCCAGCTCGTCCCATGGGTTGATAATCCACTGGACTCCGGCAGTATCAATGCCTGTTTGCTCTGCATTGAATTTAATTTTTGTTGTGGTATCGGGTACATTCCCGATCAATACGAGTATTTTCATAAAAATAATTTTGAGATTTCAATGAAATTATATGATGCAAAGATAATAAAATCCTACTGAATATTTCACTTATTTGGTTTAAATAGCCTTGTAAATGAATTAGTTAAACATATTATCTTTATATTATTTATCTAAGTAAATCGCGGCTGATCACAATTTTTTGAATTTCTGATGTTCCCTCATAAATCTGCGTAAGCTTTGCTTCGCGCATGAGGCGTTCAACATGATATTCTTTCACATATCCGTAACCGCCGTGAATTTGTACTGCTTCCGTAGTCACTTCCATTGCGATATCGGCTGCATATTGTTTTGCCATGGCACTTGCAATTCCAAACGGCTTTCCTTGGTCTTTCAGCCAGGCTGCTTTTATACAAAGGTTACGTGCATTTTCTACTTTTACTGCCATATCGGCCAGTTTGAAAGCAATTGCTTGATGATTTGCTATTTCGGTTCCAAAAGCTTTACGTTCTTTTGCATATGCAATAGAGCGTTCCAAAGCTCCGGAGGCAATACCCAGGGCTTGTGCGGCAATACCGATACGACCGCCCTCCAATACCTTCATTGCAAAAGTAAAGCCAAAGCCTTCTTCTCCAATGCGGTTTTCTTTGGGAACCTTCACATCGTTAAACATCACTGAATGTGTGTCGCTGCTGCGCATTCCCATTTTATCTTCGGCAGGTCCCAATGTGATTCCGGGACTGTCTTTATCTACGATAAATGCAGTAATTCCTTTATGTCTTTTGGAAGCATCGGTTTGTGCAATAAGTATATAGGTTGAGGCGCTATTTCCGTTGGTAATCCAGTTTTTAGTTCCGTTAACCAAATAATAATCTCCTTTATCCTCAGCTGTTGTTCGTTGGCTGGTGGCATCCGAGCCGGCTTCGGGTTCAGATAATAAAAATGCACCTATTTGTTCACCACTCGCCAAGGGCTTTAGGTATTTTTCTTTTTGTTCTTCATTGCAATATTTTTCCAAGCCGTAACAAACCAGTGAGTTATTTACTGATACAATCACACTCACTGAGGAATCTACTTTACTGAGTTCTTCCATGGTCAAAACATAAGAAACGGCATCCATGCCTCCACCATTATATTTTGGGTCGACCATCATTCCAAGCATGCCCAGCTCGGCAAGTGCTTTCACGTGTTTTGTGGGAAATTCTCCGCTTGCATCGCGTTCCAGTACGTCCTGAATTAGTTCACGTTGCGCATAATCACGTGCAGCTTGTTGAATCATTAATTGTTCTTCTGTTAATTCAAAATTCATATGTATATCGATTTAATAATAACTAAAATTTGCACTTATTATTTAACTATTTAAACTCCAAATTGTTGCATGATCCGGACTAAATTCTTTTCGTAATCTGCAATTACTTCATTTATAATATCGGAAGCAGGTTTTACCTCCTTAATTATCGCAGCAACTTGACCTATTTCAAGTTCTCCTTCTTGCATATCCCCTTCAAACATTCCTTTTTTTGCTCGTCCGCGTCCGAGGAGATTTTTTAACTCATCCACTGATGCATTCCTTTCTTCAGCTTGTTTCACCAGCTGATAAAACTCATTTTTTAGAAGGCGTACCGGGATTAGCTTTTTCATCATCAGTTCGGTATCACCTTCTGCCGCTTGAAGAATACGTTCTTTAAATGCAGGATGTGCTGAAGATTCTTCTGAAGCTGCAAAAGCGGTCCCTATCTGAACTCCGTCTGCACCTAAAGCCATGGCGGCAAGCATTTGACTTCCGGTGGCTATGCCGCCTGCCGCGATAATTGGTATATCGGTTATTTCGCGTATCAGCGGAAGCAATACCATGCTTGTCGATTCTTCAAATCCGTTATGTCCACCTGCTTCGAAGCCTTCGGCAACAATGGCATCCACACCGGATTCAATCGCTTTGAGAGCAAATTTACGGTTGGCAATCACATGAATAACCGTGATGCCTGCCTCTTTGAGATATGCGGTGTATTTAGCCGGGTTTCCGGCTGAAGTGATTACAACGGGTATTTTTTCATTTATAATTGTTTCAATATGTGCATCCGTATCGGGATATAACAAAGGAAGATTCACGCCAAAAGGCTTTGAAGTGGCTTGTTTTGCTTTTTTGATATGTGTTTTAAGCACATCCGGATACATAGAGCCGGAGCCGATGATACCCAGCCCGCCGGCATTGCTTACTGCTGCAGCCAATTCCCAGCCACTGCACCAAATCATGCCAGCTTGAATAAGCGGGTAGCGGATGCCTAATAGCCGACAAAGTCTGTTGTTGTTAAAAGATTGTGCCTTGTTATTGCCATCAAATGTCATATTGAAAAATGTTTTAGAAATTACTCATCAAATTCGGGATTGGGAATAGGCTCTTGCACATGCCCTTCCGCATCCGTATATCCGTAAATTCGGTCAAATAGTATCTTATATTTTGCCTTAATAATATTCCTGCGCAGCTTCAAAGTAGGGGATAGCTCTCCGGTTTCAGGTGTCCACTCGGTACAAGTTAGTTCAAACTGTTTAATCTGTTCGTGTGGGTTTAGTCCTTGATTGATGCGTTCAACCTCTTGTTTAAAGCGTTCAATCACCTTCGGGTGCTGAATCAATGCTTTGCTATCACGATATTTTACATTATTTAAAAACGCCCAGCCATTTAAGAAATGAAATGCGGGTCCGATAATGGCGGCAGTAAATTTTTCTCCTGCGCCAACCACCATAATTTGTTCGATAAACTGGGATTCTTTATAAATATTTTCAACCACTTGAGGTGCTACATATTTTCCGGTCGACAGTTTGAAAATTTCTTTCTTTCTATCGGTGATTTTCAGTATATTACGATCTTGTAATTCACCTATATCACCGGTATGGAACCAGCCTTCCGAATCGATTGCTTCGGCTGTCCTTTCCGGGTCTTTATAATATCCCATCATGAGGCTGGGACCGCGCATGAGTATTTCACCATCTTCAGCAATTTTTACTTCTACATTTTCCAGTAAGGGGCCCACGGTTCCAAAGCGCATATTTGGATATTCGGCATGGTTTACTGCAATTACCGGAGATGTTTCCGTAAGTCCGTATCCTTCTTGAATCTTTAGTCCGGCACAGTTGAATACGCGTGCCAGTCGTGGCTGTAAAGCAGCTCCTCCGGAAACAATTACTTTCAGATTGCCTCCTAAGGCTTCGCGCCATTTTTTATAAATCAATTTATCGGCTATTTTTCGCTGTAGCTCATAAAATGCACCGTTTTCACGATTTAACTCGTATCGGAGACCCAAGTTTACTGCCCAGAAAAAGAGTGCCTTTTTTATTCCGGATAAGTTTCTTCCGGTTAATATCAGTTTGTCGTAAAGTTTCTCAATCACGCGAGGCACCGAAGCAAAACCATCAGGGCTGACTTCACGGAGATTGTCGCCTATTGTTTCAATGCTTTCGGCATAATATACCGATACACCTTGGTATTGGAGTAAATAGTTTACCATGCGCTCAAAAACATGGCATAAAGGCAGGAAGCTGAGGAACATGCCATTATGGTCTACCGGCAATAAGTGAGTGCTGGCTTTTACATTGGAAAGGAAGTTGTTATGGCTTAACATAACGCCTTTTGGAACGCCAGTAGTACCGGAAGTATAGATAATGGAAACCAAATCTTCGGATGATATGCCGGCTTTTATTTCAGCTAATCTTTCGGGCTCATGATTTGTTTCACCCAATTTGAAAATCTCATTGATATTATTTGCAGCTGCTACTTGATCAATGGTAAATAGTTTTTCAATATTCGGTATTTTATCGGCAAGCGGCTTGATTTTCTCATAAAACGCTTGAGATGAAACGATTACAAGGCGTGCATCTGAATGTTCCAGTATGTGTTTGTATTCCTCATCGCTATTATTGGGATATACAGGCACATGTACTGCTCCGATTTGACTCATTCCCATGTCCATAATATTCCACTCGGGACGATTGTTGGAAATGGTAAAGATTTTGTCTCCCTTTGTAATTCCCATCTGTAGCAGCCCGTAGCTGAAGTCGTCTACCAATTTTTTATAGAGGGCTGTTGAAAATTTTTCCCAAATCCCGTTTCGCTTTACGGCAAGGGCATCATCTTTTGGGTATTGGTCGAGCATTCTGCTCACAATGTCGAAAGTACGTAATATTTCCATGTCGATTTGTTTTTTGATGTTATTGTTTTTGTTTAAAAGTCCATGTAAACCAAAAAGTTGCAACTTCTTGTCCACTTTTATCAAATCCGCTTGTGCTTACGGTAATCGTTTCTCCTTTATTAGTTTGCAGGCATTGCTGCACTGTTTCGGCTATCTGCTTCCCGGCTTTACTTTGAAAATATATTCGTGAGCGCGCCTTTTTGCCAAACTCGGCTTTCATTTCCAATACCAGCATGGAAACCTTTGCCGGAGCTTGTTGTACTGCATGCATTGCTTGCATTCCGGAAGCCAGCTCGGCAGCCATAGCTAAAGCAGCAAAATAAACTGACTTGAACGGGTTTTTAGTGATGAAGTTATATGGAATAGAAACTTCTGAAAGTTCTTCATCAAAGCGTTCCACCCTTAATCCGGCCAAAAAAGCCAATGGCAGATTAAAAAGCAGGTATAGCCTGAATCGAAAAGGCTTTTTAAGCTGGTCGAATAAACCAGATGAAGCCTTGTTTTTCTGCTTTTTTACTACTTCCATGAGGGTGAAAAATGTATTTATAAATGCCTGACTTATTGCCTGTTGTGTTAATTAAATAACAAACAAAACAGCTCTTTAGGGTAAAGATAGTGGAAAAATCAATATTACAAAATGAAAATTGATTTTCCACTATCC
This sequence comes from uncultured Lentimicrobiaceae bacterium, assembly GCA_964592175.1. Lineage (GTDB taxonomy): Bacteria > Bacteroidota > Bacteroidia > Bacteroidales > F082 > JALNZU01. Next base: position 84,737 of record CAZQBU010000003.1, on the reverse strand, counting down.
GGATTTTGTTTTGGTTAAGGTTTCAATGATGTAAGATTCTAAAATATATATTTATTTTCTTCAATTACTAGGGCGGCAATTCTACGTCTTGCTGCGACGGTATTTATAGCAGGCGATTTGGTGAATCGTCTCATTCCCATCAGCATAGCTTGCTGTTCATCTGAGCTTGCAAATGCATTTACCGCATCATTTCCGTGCTTTTGTATGGCTGCTGCCACATCATAGAAAAACACATCTGCCACATCTTTCAATAATTCAAGTTTGGATGCTTCTAGGCTATCTGCCTGCTTTTCAATGCGCAACAGCAGCGATTCGGCTGCATAAGTATATATTGCCATATCTGCCAGATGAAGCATAATTTCCTGTTCGTCTGCAAATTTGTCCATAAACTGTTGTACGGCAGCCCCCGCAACCATTAATATTGATTTTTTGAAGTTTTGAATCATTTTTTTCTTTGCTTCAAAATAATCTACGTTTGTGGAACCGAAATCCGGTATTCCCATCAGTTCTTTTGCTACTGCCATTGCAGGACCTAAAAGATCAATTTCGCCTTTCATGGCTCTTTTTAGTAGTTCGCCAACGATGACCATGCGATTAATTTCGTTGGTTCCTTCAAAAATTCGGTTGATGCGCGAATCTCTATAGGCTCGTTCAACGGCTGTTTCGGCTGAATAACCCATACCTCCATAAATTTGTACGCCTTCATCGACGATATAATCGAGCACCTCGGAGCCATACACTTTTGCAATAGAAGCTTCAATGGCATATTGGCGCATGGCTTCCACTGATGCTAATCCTTTATCCATCCCGCCGGCTGTTAAGCTGTTTGTCGCATCTTCTATGTTTTGGCTTGCCCGATAGGTGAGCGATTCGGAAGCATAGGTGCGTATGGTCATTTCTGCGATTTTATGCTGTATTGCTCTAAATTCAGCAATGGGTTTTCCAAATTGCTTGCGTTCTTTGGCATATGAGGTGGCATATGAAATAACCCCTTTGGCAGCCCCTACCGTGGCACCCGAAAGCTTAATGCGTCCGAGGTTTAAGATGTTTAATGCAATCTTAAATCCGTCATTGCGTGCACCTAATAAATTTTCGACCGGCACTTTAACATCTTCCAGATAAATTTGAACAGTGGAAGAGCCTTTGATTCCCATTTTTTCTTCCTCAGGTCCGGCTTTCACACCGGGACTGTTTGCTTCTACAATGAACGCACTCAGGTTTTTGTCGTCATCAATACGTGCAAAAACAATTAATAAATCAGCTACTCCACCGTTTGTAATCCAAATTTTAACTCCGTTAAGAATATAGTGTTTTCCGTCTTCGCTCAATACGGCTTTTGTTTTTCCCGAATTGGCATCCGATCCGGCATCTGCTTCGGTAAGGCAGTAAGCCCCAATGTATTCGCCGCTTGCCAGCAAAGGAAGGTATTTGGCTTTTTGCTCTTCATTTCCATAATACAATATAGGCAGTGTGCCAATTCCGGTATGTGCCGCAAAAGCAACCGCAAAGCTGAATCCTTTACCCATTTCTTCGGTCGTGAGCATGGCAGTGACAAAATTTTGCCCAAATCCGTTGTATTCTTCCGGAAGTGAGATAGCCAACAAACCTAATTCTCCCGCATCTTTGAGCATTTTGGTCAACAATTCGCGATCATGTTGTTCAAGCTGATCCATTTGTGGTACAACTTGTGTTTCGGTAAAGTCGCGACAGCTTTGAGCCATCATACGCTGTTCTTCAGTGAACTCTTCAGGTATGAAGATATCCTGAGCCGCGGTTTCTTTTATAAGGAATTCGCCTCCTTTAAGCATTGTTTTTTCTGACATAGTTATTATTTTTATTTGGTTTCATTGATTTAGGATAAGATTTCAAAAATTCCTGCGGCTCCTTGTCCGGTGCCAATACACATAGTTACCATACCATATTTTTGCTGCCTGCGTTTCAGCTCATTCAGTATTTGTACAGTCAGTTTCGAACCGGTTGCTCCAAGCGGATGCCCTAAAGCGATGGCTCCGCCGTTTACGTTTACTTTTTCCGGGTCCAGCCCCAGCTCACGTATGGTGGCAAGCGATTGGGAAGCAAATGCTTCATTCAGCTCGATGAGGTCGATATCATTTAATGCAATGCCACTGTGTTTCAGCACTTTGGGTATGGCTGCTATAGGTCCGATGCCCATCTTATAAGGCTCTACACCTGCAACTTGATAATCCACCAATCGAGCGATAGGTGTTAAATTAAACTGCTTCACAATTTTTTCGGATACCACAAGTACGAAAGCGGCACCGTCCGACATTTGTGATGAGTTGCCTGCAGTGGATGTGCCTCCTACCGCAAAGGCAGGCTTTAAGCCGGCTAAAGCTTCAAGGCTGCTGTCACGACGAGGACCTTCGTCCGTATCGAAAACAAACTCTGCCTCTTGAAGCTTGTCGTTCTTCACAAATTTTTCTTTTACCGTAATAGGCACGATTTCATCTTTAAACCTTCCTGCATCTTGTGCTGCAATAGCGCGTCGCATGGATTGTAAAGCAAATAAATCTTGATCTTCACGACTTATCTGATATTCTTTGGCGACCATTTCGGAGGTTAAGCCCATGCTTAAATACCATTTTGGATGCTTCATCGCTACTTCCGGATTGGGCACTTGCCTCCATCCTCCCATAGAAATCATCGACATGGTTTCGGCACCACCGGCAACGATGATATCGGCTATGCCGGCAGATATTTTTGCAGATGCAATGGCAATGGATTCCAAGCCGGATGCACAATAGCGGTTCACGGTTGAGCCGGGTACTTCCACCGTATCCATCGACATAAGTGATAGCAAACGCCCCATATTAAAGCCGGTTTCTGCCTCGGGGAATGCATTTCCTACCACCACATCATCAATCATCCGATGCTCTATTTGCGGGAAATCCGAAATTAGTTTTTTGATTAAGGTTGCTGCAATGTCATCCGGACGCGTGAAGCGTAATTTTCCTCTGGGTGCTTTTCCTATGGCGGAACGATAGCCGCCTACGATATATGCGTTCATGATTTTTGTCTTTTTAATGATTAATTACGAATTATTTTTCCGGATAATATGAGGCTTTGCATACGTTCTAAGGTTTTTCGTTGGCTGCAAAGCTCTAAAAAGGCTCTTCGCTCGAGATTGAGTAGGTATTGCTCCGATACTTCGGTCAGAGGCTGTGAAATATCTCCTCCGGCAAGCACCCATCCCAGTTTTTCGGCAATCAGCTTGTCGTGCTCACTCATATAGCCGGCTGTGGTGAAGCCATCGCTTCCGACATATACCATTCCGAGCGCTTCTTTTCCCAATACTTTGATGTCATTTCGAGGCACCGGCTTGCTATATCCCTTTTCAACCATAGTAAGTGCGACCTTTTTTGCATAGGCCAGCTGATGTTGCCTGCTGACAATGACTTCATCAATGCCTTTACGCAGGTATCCCAGCTCAAATGCTTCGTAAGCGGAGGTAGATACTTTTGCCTGACCAATTGTTAAAAAGCGATTTTGGAATGCATTGGTACGCACATCACCTTCTTTCAGTTTATCTCCCAAGCGGAGAGCAAATTCTTTGGAGCCCCCGCCTCCCGGTATTAGTCCGACACCGAATTCTACCAATCCCATATAAGTTTCGGCATGTGCAATGACTTTATCGGTATGCATGCACAGCTCGCAGCCACCGCCAAGCGTCATTCCATGTGGAGCCGAAATAACGGGAACAGACGAATAACGCATGCGCATGGTCGTTTTTTGGAACCATTGCACCGCCATATCCAGCTCTTCCCATTCTTGTTCAATGGCAAGCATATAAATCATGCCTACATTGGCACCCGCCGAAAAATGCTCGCCTTCATTCGAAATTATCAATGCGGAATAAGAGGATTCTGCCAAGTCCAGCGCCTTGTTTAAGCCTTCAAGCACGCCTGCACCAATGGTGTTCATCTTGGTGTGAAACTCGATATTTAATATGCCGTCTCCCAAATCCGTAATGCTTGTATCAGCGTTTTGCCAAATAGTGTTTTGCTCACGCAGCATATTTAGGGCAAGGATATTCTCTTGACCCGGTATCAGCTTGTAGGACTTGCTGGGGATATCGTAAAAATATTTGCGTCCGTTTTCCAGCTTATAAAAGCTTGTAATGCCTTGTTCAAGCATTTCATATACCCAATCTGCAGCTTTTTCGCCTGCTTCTTCCATTGCCTTTAGGGTGTTGCCGACTCCAACGGCATCCCAGCTTTGGAAAGGACCTAACTGCCAACCAAAGCCGGCATTGAGGGCATCATCAATCTTATAGATTTCATCTGCAATCTCGGGAATACGTAGCGAAGCAAAACGAAACAAACTATAAAAGCTTGCTCTGTAAAACTCGCCTGCTTTTCCTTTATCAGCCAATAAAATCGGCATGCGCTCAGCTACATTGTCAATCCCTTTTGTTTTGTCAAAGACCGATAATTTTGGCTTGGGATGTTCCTCATACTCAAGGGTGTCGAAATTAATTGCCAAAAACTTCCGTTCTCCGTTTTCAACTACTTTTTTGAAGAATCCCTGCTTGGTTTTTTCTCCCAGCCATTTGTTATCCAGCATTTTTTGCAGATAATCCGGTATGCTGAAGCATTCTTTTGACTCATCATCGGTCAGCTCCTTGATGTTATTGGCTACATGTACCAATGTGTCAAGCCCAACCACATCTGCGGTTCGAAAGGTTGCTGATTTTGCACGCCCGATAATTGGACCTGTAAGCCTGTCAATTTCGGGTATGCTTAAATCGTATTTTCTTACATTATTGAACAGCTGCATAATACCGAATGTGCCTACTCGATTTGCTATAAATGCAGGTGTATCTTTGGCAATAACTGCGGTTTTCCCCAGAAAACGTGCTGCATAATCCGTTAAGAAGTGAATTACTTCCGCATTGGTATGTTTTGTCGGGATTATTTCAAAAAGCTGCAGATAGCGTGGTGGATTAAAGAAATGCGTGCCGCAGAAATGTTGTTGAAAATCTTCACTTCTGCCTTCTGCCATTTGTTCAATCGAAATGCCGGAAGTGTTAGAGCTTACAAGGGTTCCGGGCTTGCGAAATTTATCCAGCTTTTCGAGCACTTGCTGTTTGATATCCAAGCGTTCCACAACCACTTCTATCACCCAATCATAGTTTTTGATTTTAGGAAAATCATCTTCGAAATTGCCGGTTTTTATTCGTTTGGCAAATGAAATATCATAAATGGGTGAAGGTTTTGACTTTAGTGCGGCAGCCAGGGCTTTGTCCACAAGTCGATTTCTGACTTGTTTGCTTTCAAGGCTGTAGCCTTTGGCTTTTTCGTCCTCTGTTAACGTTTGCGGTACAATATCAAGCAGCAGCACCTCGAGCCCGATATTGGCAAAATGACAGGCGATGGCGGAGCCCATAACCCCGGAGCCAAGAACAGCCACTTTGTTGATTCTTCTAGTCATAGATGTTGTTTTAATAGGTTATTAATCAATTAAATATTTCGTTTTTATTTATTTTCTGAACAATCTGTTGGCTCAAAACGGCTTACTTCTTTGCAAACTTCTTCACGGATAACTGAACATACTTTTACAAAGCTTTCAAAGTCAGCCTCACTGATTTGAGGAAACACCTTGCTGTTAAAATCAGTAACTACTTGTCGCACTTTTTTCCGAAGCTGCACTCCTTTTTCGGTCAGATGAACAAAAACCACGCGCCGATCTACTTTGTCTTTGCGTCGGTAAATCAATTGTTCTTCTTCCATGTTTTTTAATAAGCGCGTCAAGCTGGTAGAACTCATGCCCATCATTGGTGCAATGCGGGTAGCGGCTACTCCTTGGCGCGGTACCATGATTAATACATACGCAACCCCTTGTGTGACCCCATGTTCGGCAGCAAGTAAATTATACATTCGACGCATTGCAAAAAGCGTCCCACGTATCTGATAATCAACTGTTTCTTGAATTTTCATAGAAATAATGCTATGCATGCATTGCAAATATATGAATATTTTTAGTCGGAATGCAATCGTTTTCGATAAAAAAATTATAAAGAAGTTTAAAAACCGCTATTGCAATAAATTTTTAGATATTTGAAGTTTTAATGCATCTCATTGTTGCATATTACGTATTTTGAAAAATCATATTATGAAGGCAATGATTTCTTTATCTGAAATGCTCGGTATTGAGCACAATCTTTTGGTAGCTCCCATGTTTTTAATTTCAAACAGTGCGATGGTCATTTCCGCTTTAAAGGCAGGTGCCACGGCAGCTATTCCCGCATTAAACTATCGCACGGATGAGGAGCTTCGGGAGGCGATAAAAGAAATACGTGAGGCTACGGACAAGCCCTTTGGCTTTAACCTCATTGTAAACAAGTCGAATCCGTATTATATGCGTCAACTCGCTACACTTTGTGAGCTGAAAGTCGATTTTATTATTACTTCTTTAGGAAATCCCAAGCAAATTATTGAAGCTTGTAAGCCTTTGGGAATAAAAGTGTTTTGCGATGTGGTCAATTTGGAATATGCGCTTAAGGTGGAAGCTTTGGGAGCCGATGCCTTGATTGCTGTGGGCAGTGAGGCGGGTGGGCATTGTGGTCCGATTTCAAATAATCAATTGCTGCCTGAATTATTGAATGCGTGTAAAATCCCGGTCATTGCAGCCGGCGGAGTAGGTACTTCTGCACAATACCGCGCTTATTTAGAAAAAGGAGCGGCGGGAGTATCCGTCGGAACAATTTTTATTGCTACCGAGGAATCCCCGGTTTCAAATGACTACAAACAAGCAATTGTAGATTATGGAGCCAAGGATATCGTATTGAGCACCAAGCTTTCAGGCATGCCCCTCACGGTGATTAACACTGCTTATGTACAAAAGATTGGCACACAAGCTTCGTGGCTGGAGCGTGTGCTGCAACGAAACAAGCGTATTCGCAAATATGTGAAAATGGTGGTATATGCCCGCGGAATGAAAAAACTGGAAAAAGCAGCATTCTCCGCATCTTACCAAACAGTTTGGGTAGCCGGACCTTCTATTGAATACGTAAAAGAGATTCGCAAGCTAGGGCAGCTGGTAAAGGAATTGGTGATTTCTCCGCAAGATAAGGATGCCGTGGATTAATTTATTCGAGCTTTTAGTTGGCAGCCCTCCCGAAAGTATGTTCGGAGAGCAATATATTTAACCGCAAGCTGATTATTCCAACAAAACACAAGGCTAAAGCCTGACCGCCAGACAGGGTAACTGTAAGGTATTTTTCCCACATCCATACTCATGTTTTGCGAATACTATACGATTTGAATGAACGAATGTTTATATTTGTTTCGTAAATTTAGGCGTTGTTGGCAAGCCCTGTAAAGCTGTAAGAGCAGGAATAAAAATTATAACAATTATGAATGAAAAAGTTAAAACCTTAATAGAAAAGCGAAAAGCTGAGTTAGAGGAAAACAAGCAAAAAGAACGTGATAAGCATTTAATTTCTTTAGGGCTGATAGATGAAAGTAAAAATGAACGGCATTATATTAGTTACCACCATGCATCAGCAAAATATGATCGAGAGAAACGAATGCATTATATTCCTGGAAGTGTATTGGATATTTCGGATGCTGAATATGAAGAGATTTGCAAATATTTTCCGCCAGTAGAGAAGACTATACAAATTGAGCCTACTTCAGCAGAAAAGACATTGAGTGTAATTGCAACGATAATATTAGTAGTTGGTATTTTAGGGTCGTTGATTAGTTTGGTTACTTTGGCCTTTCCAGATGAGTATGGAAATACTAGTGATAGTTTTAGTCTCATGGGTTTTGCTATTTCAATCAGTATTTTAATATCCACATTGATAACATGGTCTTTTCTTAAAGTTTTTTGTGAAATGGCCGCAAATATTCGACAGGGAAAAAGCAAGTAGTAATTTGAGCCAGTCTACAACAATGGCTTAGTTTCAGGCGGGCTGAAAAGTATGATTTTGGGAATTTATTACTCGCAACAGTTTTTGTGTTGGCAGACAAAAACGTTGCCCTGCTAACCGCCCGAGGCGTTGGCAGTAATTGTAAGAAACTTAAAATGACAAAAATAAATGAATAAAAAATGGGATGTTTTTATATCACACGCATCAGAGGACAAAGACACGGTTGTTCATGAATTAGCTAATGTATTAAAGAAGTTAGGTTTGAAGGTTTGGTATGATGAATTCACATTAAAAGTTGGCGATAGTTTAACTCAAAAAATTGATGAAGGACTTATTGACTCAAACTTTGGTATTATCCTTATCAGCAATGCTTTTTTAAACAAAAAATGGACTGACTACGAATACCGCTCTTTATTAAGTAAGGAGGACAATTTTAAAAAAATAATACTTCCTATTTGGCATAATATTACACAAGACGAAATAAAATACTTTTCCTTATACCTTGCTGATAAATTTGCTTTAGACACAAAAAAACATAGCATTCAAGAAATAGCTAAAAAACTTCTTGAAATAATAAGACCTGACCTATATCAAAATTATACCCGGTTGATGCTTTATAAAAAAATGATAAGTGAAGCTAAACCTGAAAAAGCAAGAGTTGATGACTTAATTTGGGGAGATAGACAAAGAGAAAATTTAACACCTAGGCAAGTAAACAGAATAAAGAACTTTTATTACTCAATAGGACAAGAATTTGAAACAAGCTTACAAGAAACTTTAGATTGTTACCTATATGACCACAATCCTGAAAGAGAAATTCAGACATGGGAAATAATGAATGTTACTTTTATCGAATATATTAGACAAGAAAATATTGAAAATAAAGACAAAAGAAAAGAAATAGCAAAACAGTTGGTTTTAATGTCAATGGGGACGGTATCAGAAGATTCAAAACTTACATTTGAAGAGATTGAGAGACTTTATAAAATATGGAAAAACAATTACTATCCATTTTGACAAGGAGAACAACTACTGCCAACAGTACCTACCCAAAAGTGGTGATACAGTGGTTAAATCAAGCCTTGTGTTTCTATTAAAGTTACTGCTTGGTGACAATGAAGTGCTTCGGAATCGCCACCTACGGGTAGCTGCAAAACGTTAACTGCAAGCCGAGGTAAAGAATAAGAACAAACATTTAGGCAAGAATTTTTAGCCAACGCACCTAGCCTATGCCAAAACCAAAAGAGCCATTTTTTATCCACGAACCAACACGAGATACTTAAAAAGTTTATACATTTGCATATAATGCTAATTAATATGAAAAAAAAGCCAATAAACAGATTAAAGGTTGTACTTGTAGAGCAAGGAAAAACTAATAAGTGGTTAGCTAAAGAACTTGATAAAAACGAAACTACGATATCAAGATGGTGTACAAATGAGGTACAACCTTCTTTAGAAACTTTATTGCAAATAAGTGAGCTTTTTAAAATAGATATTAAGGATTTAATTTATTCATCTCAATATGATTAGGAAATGAAATTAGAAGTAAAAATAAAAAGCAATAAAATATACTCTCCTTTAAATGACACTTGGTATGTTTTAACTCCTGAGGAGAAAGTACGTCAAGAATACATCACCAGATTGGTTAACAACTACGGATATAGCCTTGACCAAATGGGCCAAGAAGTACAAGTCAATAATTCACAAAGAGGACAAGGAAGAGCTATGGCTGATATTGTAGTATGGAAAAATGCGAAAGATAAAAATCAAGATATCAGCCCTATTATTGTTGTGGAGTGCAAAGCTGAACACCTAACTATACGTGAAGAAGATTATTTTCAAGGATATAATTATGCTTCATGGGCTGGTGCAGAGTTCTTTGTTACAACTAATCTAAAAGAAACAAGAGTATTTAAAGTTTTAAAAGGGAAAGTACCAAAAAGATTAGAAGAAGTAGTAAATATCCCAGATGCAAAAATTGCTAATGATAAAAAGAAAATAGATGCTTTACTTAAACAAACTAAAGCCTTTACAAGAGATGAGTTTTCTAAGCTATTATTCAAATGTCACAATATTATACGCAATAATGATAAACTTTCTCCAGAGGCAGCTTTTGATGAAATTAGTAAAATTCTTTTTATAAAAATTAGATACGAAAGAAGTAATCAAGAAAATCAAATCTTCTCGAAAGAGGTATTCTTAAAAGACAAAAAAAGTTACGACAGCTATAAGTCCAAAGATTCCTTAGATTTCTATCAGCTTCTTTTTGAGCAAACTAAAGAAGATTTCAAGGATGATGATTTATTTGACCCAAATGAAGTAATCCGTATTAGAGAAAATAGTTTTGAGGCAATTGTAAAAGAACTGGAAATATATAATTTATCCACTACTTCTGACGATGTTAAAGGAATTGCTTTTGAGGAATTTCTTGGCAAAACTTTTAGAGGTGAATTAGGACAATTTTTCACGCCAAGAACTATAGTAGATTTTATGGTTGATATTCTCGACCCACAAGAATCCGAAATCATTTGCGATCCTTGCTGCGGTTCTGGTGGTTTTCTTATTAAAGCCTTTGAATATGTAAGAGCTAAAATTGAAAACGAAATTCAAGAAGCTAAAGAAAAAATCAAAGCTGAATATTTTACTTCTGATTATGAAAAACTAAATGAGAAAGAAAAAGAAACTATTGATGAAAAAGTAAATGATTTATTTTCAAAACTCAATGCAGAATTAGATATAAACAACCCAAAAAGTAGGATACGTGAATTGAGCTATGACTGTATTTTTGGTACTGATGCTAACCCGCGAATGAGCCGAACTGCAAAGATGAATATGATAATGCACGGAGACGGACACGGAGGTGTGCATCACAACGATGGTTTACTAAATGTAAATGGAGTTTTTGACAATCGGTTTGATATCATTTTAACCAATCCTCCTTTTGGAAGTCGTGTAGAAAGATCCTTGAAAATTACAGAGGCAGATAAATTTACAGACCAAGCAAGAATAGCTAAATACCGCAAACGCTACGGAAAAGATTACGACCAAGCACTCAAACAAATCAATGATAATATAGGTAAATCTCTATTAAGTTTATACGAAACTGGTAAAATGAGTACACTTACTGAGGTATTATTCATTGAGCGTTGCTTAAATTTACTAAAACCGGGTGGAAGAATGGGAATTGTGCTTCCCGAAGGAGTATTAAACAATACAAACCTGCAAAAAATTAGAGATTATGTGGAAAGCAGAGCAAAAATTCTATTGATTGTATCTATTCCTCAAGATGTCTTTATTGCAAGTGGTGCAACAGTTAAACCCAGTTTGCTTTTCTTCAAAAAATTTACTGAGAAAGAAGCAGAAGAATACAACAAGATTGCATCAAGAGCAGATAAAGAAATTAACTCTAAATATGAAAAACAGATTAAGCCTATAAAAAAGAAATTAGCTTTAAGGGGAAAAGAAGGTCCAAGTAAAGAAGAAAGGAAAGAGTTAAGAGCTGAACTAAAACAATGGGAAGAAAAAGTTGAAAGTGAAATTAAAGCTCAAATTAAAGAAGAGTTTAATTATCAAATCCCTATTGCCGAGGTGGAGAAAGCAGGTATAAGTACTACTGGTGCCAAAATTGACAACGAGTTAGAACCTTTGGCAAAAGAGTTTTTGGCTTATAGTCAACAAAAAAAACTCTGGGAGAATTACACCAAAGAAATTGAATACCAAATTACTGATGAGACCATAAGCAGACTAAGAATTGCCGAAGGTATAGTTTCTGAACCAGAAATCTTTTACACTACAAAATAAGGATAGAAATGCAAGTAAATACAAATACATATTTGAAGTTTGTTGAACTCACCTTTCTGGATAATTGGAGTGTTGCGGGCTTATTAGACTCTACCTTTAATTACTCTAATAATTTTTCCTTAGCTAAAATTGGTGATTTTCTTAAAAGAAATAGAAATGCAATTAAAATTGATGACAATGTTACTTATAAACGAATAACCGTTAGAATCAATAATAATGGCGTCACTCTAAGAGATACTGAAAAAGGGAGAAACATTGGTACTAAAAGGCAATATATTGCAAGTTCAGGTCAATTTATTGTATCTCGAATTGATGCCAGAAATGGAGCTTTTGGTATTATTCCAGATGAACTTGACGGCGCAATAGTCACTAATGATTTTCCTGTATTTGATGTAGATACTACAATTATAAATCCATACTTTTTATTGTTAATTACTTCAACTGCTCAATTTGTAAACTTTGCACAAAGTTGCAGTAGTGGGACAACAAACAGACAAAGAATGGATATAGATATGTTTTTAAATCAAAGAATTCCTCTACCCTCTTTAGTCGAGCAAGAAGAAATTGTCAATAAATATTTCAGCAAAATTGCACAAGCCGATCAACTTCAAAAAGAAGCAGAGAATTTGGAAGAGGAGATTGAGAGTTATTTTTTGGAGGAATTGGGTTTAAAACCCTTTACATTAAAACAACGAATAAGTGGGCTTCAATTTATAGATTATATTGATTTAGAAAGATGGGATTATCTGTCTTCAGATATAGCAATCAATTCAGCTTTAAAAATATCTTCTTTCCCATTAGTTAATATTGGTAATGAATATAGTTTTGCTAAACGACCTTTTAATAAGTCTAAATACTTTAAACCAAGCTTTAATTATATTGAAATTGGAGCTATTGACCCAGTTAAAGGAATCCTAAATGTGAGAGAAGTTGAAACAAAGAAAGCACCAAGTAGAGCCACTCAATTTGTAAAAGAAGGAGACTTAATAATTGGAACTACGCGTCCGTACTTAAAGAAATTTGCTATTATCTCTATGGAGTACGACAATGATGTTTGTTCATCTGGATTTTCTGTAATAGAAAAAAACGAAAATTATCATTTACCCTATTTATTACAATTTTTAAATTGTACTTATGGTGTAGAACAACTAAAGAACAGAATGACAGGTGGTCTTTATCCTGCAATAACTGAAGCAGAGTTAAAGGAAATCAAAATTCCTTTACCAAATATTGAAAAGCAAAAAGAAATTATGTTTTTAGTTGAGAATAAGAAAAACGAAATTTTAAATAACAAAGCGATAGCTAAAACCATTGTCACTAAAGCCGAGCAAGAATTTGAACAAACTATATTTAGTTAATAAAATTTAGAAAATGTTTTATAGAAGAAAAATAATATTAGCATTAATAGAATTATTGGGAGGCAAAGTAGAAAAACTGCGTTTTCAAAAGCTTTTATTTTTATATGCTATGCGAAAGCAAGATCCAGAATATGATTTTGTGCCCTATAAATTCGGTTGTTATTCTTATTCTGCCAAAGCCGATATGGATGCTATGGTAAAAAGAGAGATGATAGATGAATCAGAAAACATTTATACAAAGATTGATTCAACCAACTATTTTGAAACCTTAAAGCCTAAAGACAAAGTACTTTTAGAAAATATAGTTGCTAATTATGCAAAGATGAATAATAGCGCTCTTATCAAACATACTTATTTAAACTTTCCTTTTTATGCTATTCGTAGTACCATCGTAAAAGATGTAATGTCAGGCAAACTATATGAAAGGATAGAAAAAGAAATACCAAAAGCAGAGGATATTACCTTATTTACTATCGGTTATGAAGGAATCTCTTTGGAAATTTATTTGCAAAAGTTAGTTCGCAATAATGTGAAACTTTTGGTAGATGTTCGTAAAAATGCCTTAAGTATGAAGTTTGGATTTAGCAAAACTCGTTTACAAAAATATTGTAACAGTTTAGGAATTGATTATATCCATATTCCCGAAGTAGGTATTCATTCCGATAAACGTCAAACATTAGAAACTCAAGCAGATTATGATCGCTTATTTAAAAACTATAGTGAAACTACTTTAACTGAAACTAAAAAGGAACAAGAGAAAATATTAGATTTACTTAAAGAGTATAAACGAATTGCTCTAACTTGTTTTGAAGCCGAGTCTTGTCAATGTCATCGAACACATTTAGCAAATGCAATAAAAGATTATCCCGATTTTATTTATGAACTAAAACACCTATAAAATGGCTCTAACCCAGGTTCTTATCACCGTAAAAACATATCCAACTATATCTGGAAAATATGATGAGTTAGTTTGTACTGCAGGATTTTTAGAGGATGGAACTTGGATTAGAATTTATCCTGTCCCCTTTAGAAAACGTGCTTATGAAGAGCAGTATAAGAAATATGACTGGATAGAATTAGAATTAGTAAAAAATACAAGTGATTTTCGCCCGGAAAGTTATCGCCCCAGAACCATAGATACTACTATAGAAATTGTAGAACATTTAGATACTTCACGAAATTGGGAGGAAAGAAAAAAATATTGTTTGGGTAAAGTCTATGAGAATTTAACCGAATTAATTGCAGAAGCAAAAGATAAAGAAATTGGCACTTCTTTAGCTGTTTTTAAACCAACAGAAATATTAGATTTTTACGCAGAACCTGTCGAAAGAGAATGGAGTATAAAGCAAAAAGCTGCTTTAGCTCAACAAAACCTTTTTGAAGATAAAACTAACTTTGAAGTAGTTAGAAAACTACCTTATAGATTTAAGTTTAAATTTAAAGACAACGTAGGTAGAGAAAGCAATATGATGATTGAAGACTGGGAAACAGGACAACTATATTGGAATTGTCTTGCACGTCACGAAGGAAATGAGCAAAAAGCTATTGAAGATGTTCGTAAAAAATATTTTGACGACTTTGCAATGACTAAAGATCTTTATTTTTACTTAGGCACAACATTTATTCATCATCATAGAGCTCCCAACCCATTTGTAATTATTGGAACTTTTCACCCTAAGAAAGAGATTCAGATGAAATTGTTTTGATATGGCTAAGAAAATTCGATAATAATATTTACTGGAAAATTCGTTTATGCACCTTTATCGGCTATTGAAATATATAATAAACCTGTTTTTAAGTGGGTGTCCCGGATCGATTTGTGCCAGTGATTTCGGTTCAAACCATGCCACTTTTTATGGTTTGATTTGTGCCACTTTTAAAAGATAAGTTGTCTAGCACCTAAAAAAGCGATGCGGTACTGCATATAATATTCCTCAAAAACTCAAACCACAAACCAAGTTAAAAAAAGTCTTAAATCAGCCGGATTTTTGCCCAAAGCATAAAGCTACACTATAACCACTTGAAATAAATAAAATTGGATTTGCAGGATTAAATAAATTGATATAATTTTGTATCCAAATGGATACATCTTTTTAAAATGTACTTTATTGAAAAAACGACAGAATTTGACAAATGGTTTAAGAAGTTAAAAGACATAAGAGCAAAAGCTAAAATCTTATTCCGACTTCAAAAACTAGAAAACGATGAACATTTTGGTGATTATAAATCGGTTGGAGAAGGAATAAAAGAGCTGAGAATCAACTATGCAAAAGCTTATAGAATTTACTTCAAAGAAACAGATGGAAAAATCATTATTCTGTTAATTGGTGGCGATAAATCAACTCAACAAAAAGACATTGAAAAAGCAAAAGATATTTGGAATAAATTAAAAAAGTAAAAAATGAAAACATCAAAATTTGATATTGCAGATTACTTAGATAGCAACGAAATGATTGCAGAATATCTTAATGCCGTGTTGGAAGAAGGAAATGATGCAGATATAATTACGGCAATCGGGCATATTGCCAAAGCTATTGGTATGACTAAAATTGCGGAAGAAACCGGACTTAGCCGCCCGAGTTTATATAAAGCACTTTCTGATGGAGCAAAACCTCAGTTTGCAACAATAATGAAAGTCCTAAAAGCTATCGGTGGACAAATACAAATAAGTCCAAAGACAGCTTAAAAAAACGAACACAAAGCTGATTAACCCTTAACCAGAAAATTAATAAAAAATAAAGAGACTACTAACTTTATTGCTGATAGCAGTTTTGACAAAAAGTCGTAAATCAGCCGAAATTTGGTTCAAAGAATGAGTGACAGTGCTTTAACCCACATTAAAAATGTGTGCATTTTCATCAATCATTTTATAATTTTCAAAAAACAGCCGCAATTGCCTATTTTTGCCGGAATTTAATTTTTAACGGGCATTTGTTGATGTATCTCTTTTCAAATATTCAGTTTGTTGATATCATTGAGTTTATCGGGACTTTTGCGTTTGCGGTGAGCGGTGTGCGCCATGCATCATCACGTAAGTTTGATTTGTTGGGAGCCTTTTCCATTGGATTTGTCACTGCCATAGGAGGTGGAACAATAAGGGATTTGCTTATTGGACAAACTCCTTTCTGGATGTTGAATTCAATCTATTTATGGGCGACTTTACTGGCAATGCTGTTTGTGGTATTGTTTAAAAACAAGGTGGTGAAACTGCGTTATACGGTTTTTCTTTTCGACAGTATCGGCTTGGGCTTGTTTGTAGTAGTGGGTGCCGAAAAGACCTTGGCAATGGGATTTGCGCCTTGGGTAGCAGTGATTATGGGTACCATAACCGGCTCGTTTGGAGGGCTGCTCCGTGATGTGTTGATTATGCAGGTGCCTCTGATTTTTAGAAAAGAAATTTATGCCCTTGCTTGTATTATAGGAGGTATCTTCTTTGTATCTGCCTACACACTTCAACTAAATATGGTAGTGAATGAGATTGCCACAGCCAGTCTTGTTATTCTCATCCGTATACTTGCAGTCAGATATCATTGGCATTTGCCCAAACTTAAAGGCGATAAGATTTAAATATCCTTTCTTTTAGTAGCTTCTTACTCAAAAAACGCTTTTTTAAAGCTATTTTACCTCTTTTCATAATCAATTGAAACACAGATATAAAAACGTTTGTAACCGTATACAAACGAGTATATACGTATCTACTTATTCCTGATACGACTTCAGCCCAACTGTGCTTATAGTTTTGCATCGTCAATCGTTCAACAATTTATTCACCTAATACTTGAGAACTATGAAAACGATGAGAAATGCAGTAAAATTAATTGGACGTACCGGTCGTACCCCTGAAATCAGAAGAGTTGGAAAAACAAAATGTATTGCACGCTTCCCGCTTGCGACAGACGATTTTTATATGGATGACGAGGGTGCCTGGGCTAAGCGCACCTCATGGCACAGCATGGTGGCTTTCGGGCGTATGGCTGAAACCATTGAAAAGCACCTTGCAAAAGGGCAACAGATAGCTATTGAAGGCAAGCTGTCCACAAACACCTGGGAAGATCAGGAGGGTAATACACGCCATCGTGTGGATATTGTAATCAATCAGATATTATTTCTGCAAAAAGCAAACTAATTCTATTGAAATATAATTTACTAATCAACTAAATCTTACTATTATGAATACTGTAAATGACACTGTAGTTTTAATCGGGCGTTCAGGAAATGAACCTTTTGTGAAACATTTTGGCGAGAATAAAATGATGGCTCGCTTTTCTTTCGCTGAAAAGAAAGAGAAATTGGATGAAAACGGAGAAGCTGTTTTAACCACCCAATGGCATAAAATAGTTGCTTGGGGCAGGGTAGCGGCTTTGGTAGAACAGAAAGTACGTAAAGGCTGTAAGCTGACCATTGTGGGCAAGCTTCAAAGCAAGATGTATCCGGATGCGGATGGGCAGATGAAAGAAGCCAATGAAATATTGCTTTATAACTTATCAGTTTATCATCCTGAGAACCAGATAGAAAAGCATGTCTGAGCCATGTCTGTAAATCTGTGTGCAAGCCATCCGTCAGGGTGGCTTTTTTTATTCTTTTTGCTGCTCAAAGTAATTGATGAGGATATTGGCTTTTGCTTTTCCGACAACTTCTTGCAGCTCTTGGGGGCTGGCTTGCGAAATCTTTTTAAATGACTTAAAGTGTAGCAGCAATTTTTGGCTTGTTTTTTCGCCTATGCCTTTGATTTGATTAAGCTCGGAATCAATAAAGCCCTTTTCAAACTTTTTTCGATGGTGCGTGATACCAAATCGGTGTGCTTCATCACGTAAATGCTGAATAAGTTTGAGCGATTCGGATCGTTTATCGATAAAAATCGGCAAATCATCTCCCGGGAAGAATATCTTTTCCAATCCTTCGGCTATGCCGATAATGGCAATACTTCCTCGAAGTTTCAGTTTGTCCAACGCATTTACTGCAGCATTCAACTGCCCTTTTCCACCGTCAATAATGATTAATTGAGGTAATTCTTTGTCTTCTTTAAGCAGCCTGCTGTATCTCCGATAAACAATTTCTTCCATGGAGGCGAAGTCGTTAGGTCCTTCTACGCTTTTTATATTAAAATGTCGGTATTCTTGTTTATTGGGCTTTGCATTTCGAAACTGCACCATGGCAGCTACGGCATAATCGCCTTGAAAGTTGGAGTTGTCGAAGCATTCAATCACTTCAGGCAGCACCTTCATGTGTAAATCTTGTTGCAGCTGTCGCAGTATGCGTTTTTGGTGCCGTTCCGGGTCTATCAAGCTGCGTTGTTTTTCCACTTCCATTTTATAATGGCGTGCATTTTTTTCGGATAATTCGAGCAGTTTTTTCTTTTCTCCCCTTTTAGGGATGGTAATTTTTGCTTGTGATAAGCGAATTTCCGGGTCAAATGCTAAGATGATTTCCGGAGCATTGCTTCCCATACGCTGGCGAAGCTCGGCAATGGCAAGCGCAAGCAGCTCGCTCGGACTTTCATCCAGTTTTTTACGCATTTCGATGGAGTGTGATTGCACCACGGCTCCTTCTACCACCTTTAAATAATTGACCCATGCCGTACTAGGTTCATCATATATGGAAAACACATCTACATTGTCAATATTACTGTTTACCACCACCGATTTACTGCGATAATTTTCGAGTAGTTCCAGCTTTTCTTTTATCTCTTGGGCTTTCTCAAACTCCAGCAACTCAGCAAATTCCATCATCTGCGTTTTCAAAGCACGTACGACAGATTGAATATTTCCTTTGATAATTTGACGGATTTCCACAATCATTTGGTCATATTCTTCACGGCTTTGCAAACCTTCGCAAGCTCCTTTGCAGTTGCCGATATAATACTCTAGGCAGACTTTATATTGTCCTTTTTCAATTGCCTTTTTCGATAAATTATAGCTGCACGAACGCAAAGGATATAACTGATGAATTAATTCCAGCAAGGTTTTCATCATCTTGCCCGATGCATAAGGACCAAAATACTCTGAACCGTCTTGAATGAGATTTCGCGTGGAAAAGATACGTGGGAAAGGCTCGTTTTTAATACAAATCCAGGGGTATGATTTATCATCCTTCAGCAATACGTTGTAGCGCGGCTGATATTGCTTGATGAGGTTGTTTTCGAGCAGCAGTGCATCCATTTCGGTTTCCACCACTATGAATCGAATATCTCGAATACGGCGTACAAGTACCCTCAGTTTTCCGCTTTGTTCTTTGGTGAAATAACTCGAAACCCGTTTGCGCAAATCTTTTGCCTTGCCCACATAAATTATTTTCCCGTTTTCGTCCAAATATTGGTACACACCGGGATTTTGTGGCAAAGAAGCTGTTAAGCTTTGCAGATATTGCAGATATTCGGGTTTCGTTGCCATGCTTTAGTTCGTGCCGTGTTTATTAAATGAGTCCCAGCCTTGCGCTTGAAGCGGTATTGCCTGATTATCATTGGTAATGAGATAATACGCGCCTTGGGTTTCGGTCATATGTCCGATGACACTTATATTTTCAATCTCTCGAATCTTTTCATAATCCGCTTGATCGATTGTAAACAGCAGCTCATAATCTTCTCCTCCGTTTAATGCAGCTACGGATGGCACGATTCGAAACTCTTCAGCCAGATTGAGGGTAGTGGCATCGAGCGGAATTTTTTCTTCATAAATTTGGCATCCCAGCTTAGAATTTTTACACAAATGCAGCACTTCCGAAGCGAGTCCGTCCGATACATCAATCATGGAGGTGGGTTTGATGCCTTTTGTGGCAAGCTCGGCGACTATATCTGTGCGCGGCTCCGGTTTTAGTTGACGTTCAAGCACATAATCATAGCCTTCCAAGTCGGGCTGGGCATTCGGATTGGCTTGAAATACCGCTTTTTCCCTTTCAAGAAGCAGCAGCCCCATATAAGCAGAACCAAGGTCACCGCTTACACAAATTAAATCACCCGATTTAGCACCGCTACGATAACAAACCGCATCCGGTTTTGCTGTTCCGACAATGCTAATGGAAATCACCAATCCGGCTTTGCTGCTTGTGGTATCCCCCCCCACAAGATCCACTTTATAGCGCTCACAAGCAAGGGCAATGCCGCTATATAACTCTTCTAGGGCTTCAACCGAAAAGCGATTTGAAATGGCAATGCTGATAATCATATGGGAAGCAATGCCGTTCATGGCTGCTATATCCGATATATTCATTGCAACTGCTTTATAGCCAAGATGTTTCAAAGGTGTATACATAAGGTCAAAATGAACACCCTCCACCAGCATATCCGATGAAATCAGGCTGTACTCATCCGCTGCATGCTGTAAAACTGCCGCATCATCGCCTACTCCCTTAATGGTCGATGCATGATATAGCTTGATGTGTTTTGTTAAATGGTCAATTAAACCAAATTCACCCAGTTCTTCAATTTCTTTTCGTAAAGGTTGCTCCGATGCTGTCATAAATAAGCTGTGTTAAATTATTTTGATACGATGTGGTATTTATTTGTCATTTTCTTCTCAATAAATCGTACTTAAACGAGTCTGATTACAAACTCCGGCATTTAACTTCATATTGTTTGAATCATTGTAAAAGCATTATGATAATCCATTGTGGAGACATGCTGCTTTAAAAGATTATATGAAGCAAGTAAACTTATTGCAATGAGAATAGTTTTAATTAACCACATTAAGTTCAATTTTCAACAAAAGTAATGTATTTGAAGGATTTTTATCGGATTGTATATCCACACAAGCATCTTATAAATCATAAATTTTCAACTAGCACTTATAAAACGGTTTATTTTAGATAATTTTACGACTTTAAAAATTTGGGAAGGAGAAGTTGATTATGCGTTCATCAAAGAAGGAGTTGCTTGCGTATGCCGGGATGGCGTTAATGACAATTATTACGGGTTTGTCCTTCATATTTATGAAGCTTGCCTTGCGCTATACAAATCCGGTTGACTTGCTTGCGCACCGATTTAGCTCTGCTTTTATTGTTATACTCCTATTACAGTTGAGCGGACTTGTAAAAACACCCAAATTTAGTTTCGAGAAAATACGCTCACTTTTTTTATTGGCGCTGCTTTATCCTTTGTTGTTTTTTTTGTTACAAACTTTTGGTGTAAAGTACAGTACAGCTTCTGAGGCAGGAATTATTTTTGCGATTACGCCTGTTTTAACGATGCTGACAGCCATGATATTCTTGAAAGAAAAGACCGGAATCGTTCAGAAGATTGGTATTTTACTTTCTGTGCTGGGTATCTTTTATATTATTTTTAATACTGATAGCCAACAAGGTACTACCGACCCTAAAGGGCTTGTGCTACTATTGCTTTCGGTGGCTGCTATTGTGGCATATTATACTTTAGGTAAAAAGAGAGGCACGAGTTTTTCGCCAATTGAACTTACAATTTTGATGACTTATCTTGCTTTCATCTTTTTTAATGCCTGGTCGCTCATTAATCACTGGCAAAACCAAAGCTTAGATTCCTTTTTTATGCCACTGAAGGAGCCGGGCTTTCTGATTCCGACCTTATATCTGGGTGTTTTATCTTCTTTACTTACTTCTTTTTTATCCAATTACGCATTAACGGTTATTCCTGCTTCTAAAATTGCGGTTTTCAACAATTTGAGCCCGCTGGTAAGCATTGCAGGAGGTATCATTATATTAAATGAGCGCTTGTTTGCCTATCATATCATTGGCGGTATCATGGTATTGATAGGTATTGTTGCTACCGTAGCTTTTAAAGCCGGTTCAGCAAAATAAGCTATAGATAAACTCTGTTTGAAGTGGCAAGAAAACAACTAACTGTGCCTCAGTTTTAGAAGCCTATTCTATTGTATTAGTTTAATATCTCGGCAAATGTATCTCCTTGTCTGATATCTCCTGTTCGATACCCACGACTAAACCATTCCATACGTTGGGCTGAGGTGCCGTGTGTAAACGAATCGGGTGTTACATGCCCTTGCATTCTCTTTTGAATGGCATCATCTCCCACTGCGCTGGCAGCATCAAGAGCAAGCTCAATATCGCCCGGTTCAAGGTATTGATTAATATGATGTGCCCAAACCCCGGCATAAAAGTCGGCTTGCAGTTCCAATGCAACGGATAGTTTATTGGCTTCTGTTTTGCTTAGCTGTCGTTGCATTTGCGACACCTTGGCATTGGTCCCCAATAAGGTCTGTACATGGTGGCCTATCTCATGGGCAATGACGTAAGCAATGGCAAAATCGCCTCCTTTTGCACCAAAGCGCGTTCGAAGCTCATCGAAAAAATCCAAGTCCATATATACTTTATGATCTCCAGGGCAATAAAATGGACCTACTGCAGAGCTGGCTGCCCCACAAGCTGTAGTAACTTGTCCGGTAAACAGCACCATCTTAGGCTCTTTATACGTACCCAAGCCGTATTCACGGAAAATAGCATGCCAAACATCTTCAGTGTCTGCAATAATGGTGGCAACCATTTCACCGGTTTCAATTTCTTGCGCGCTTAATTCCCTTTGTATTACTTGTTCGGTTCCTTGACTTGTTCCAATCTGTTCCAACAAAGGAGCCAAATTACGCCCGGTTTCACCTCCAAATATTTGCAAAAGCAATACAATAATTGCAATTAATCCGCCTCCGGCCGCAATTTTACCGCCTGAACTCATTCCACGTCTGTCTTCTACATTCGTGCTCTGCCTTCTACCTTGCCATTTCATAGGATGTTATTTTTTGTTGATTGCCGGCAAAATTATAAAAAAGTTTTGTAATCTTTACGCCTTTGATTTTGAGGTCCTACTTTATAGGGATTCTTCATATTTATGCATTAAAAAATTATGCTGACTTACGAATTCAAGAAGCTGAAATTTGCCAATCAAGTTTTAAAAGGCATTGGACAAATCATGTTTCAAGAAAATGTCTTAACAGGTGGTTTATTTCTTGTCGGACTTTTTATTGCGGGTTGGCAGCTTGGATTAGCTTGCTTATTGGCTAGCATAACCGCAACGACATTTGCCAGATTGTGTAATTATGCCGATGATGACATTCATGCAGGACTTTATGGCTTTAGCCCTGCCTTGGTTGGAGTCGGACTGCTTTTCTTTTTTAAGTCCACCTTGCTGATTTGGATGCTTGTTGTGATAGGAAGTGTATTGGCTGCTTGGATTCAACATTTCTTTATTGTGAGAAAAATCCCGGCTTATACATTCCCGTTTATTTTGGTGGCTTGGATTTTTATCTTTTTGTTGAAAAATTTCACTTCAGTGCCAGCTTCCGAGTTTATAACTGCTGAAATGGAGATGATTGGAAGTCATATGATCTTTTCAGGGTTTAGAGGTTTCGGACAAGTGCTGTTTCAAGCGGGATTAATAAGTGGGTTGCTGTTTTTTATTGGTGTTTTTATTGAAAGTCCCCGTGCTGCAACTTATGCCTTACTCGCTTCCGGACTTGGAGCCAGCTTGTCTTATTTTCTTGGACAAGAACCTAATGCCATTTTAATGGGATTATTTGGCTTTAATGCCGTACTGACTACCATTGCGTTGAATGGTCAAACACTCAAAGCATTGCTTTGGATTGTTGTTGGGGTATTAATTACTGTTGTATTGGATAATTTTTTCGTCTACACGGATGTATTGGCTCCCGTAGGAGGAAAATTGACTTTTCCCTTTGTTGCCGGAACCTGGATTAGCTTGTTACTAAAGAAAATACGTGTTAAAAATAGTTGATAGCTTATTTTTTGAGTAATGTATTCAACAGCTGTGTGTTCTTATTTTCTATTTGCTTAAACAGCTCCTCTTCAAAACTGTCAAAGTCTTCTTTTCCTTTGCTGTACTTAATGATGCCATCCTCCAAATAATGAATGAAATCACATAAATTGGTTAGCGTTTCGATAATATGTGAAGTGATAATAATGGTTTTATTTTGTTGTTTCAAATTTAATAAGATGCTGCGAATGAGTCTAACAGATTCTATATCCAATCCGTTAAACGGCTCATCTAAAATCATAAGTTCTTTATCCTGCTTCAAGACGCCGATAATTGCAAGTTTTTTCTTCATTCCGGTTGAGTAGCTATCTATAAGCTGATCAAGAGGGAGCCCAAACAGCTGATTCCATTGTTCTATATCAAAGTCTTCATTCTTAAATAGTTGAAGGTATTCGTTTCCCGTGATAAGCGGATAAAAGTAAGGCTCGGTAACCAGATATGAAACGGATTTTTTTATAAGCTTTTGTCCATTCAGTGAAATAGAGCCTTCATCCATCTTTTTTATTCCATAAATGGCATTTAACAGCGTGGTTTTTCCGGCTCCGTTTAGGCCGACTATTCCATTTATGGTAGCTTCCGAAATAGATAAATCAAGCGCACGGATTACTTTTTTATCACTGCCGTACGAAATATGGATGTTTTCAAGCGTAATCATGTAAATAGATACTTAGTTTTTGGTTTGCCTTGAAGAAAAAATAGATAGAAAGCACGAATAAAAGTGGAATGAAAATGGGAATAAGCATGCAAAAAAGACCGATGGTAATAAACATTTGTGCGGCTGATGATGCTTTGGAGGATTCATAAAAAGCATATTTTACTAATACCGCATAGATGTGAAGTATGAATATTGCCAACAGTACAAGCAATGGATAAAACCATTCAGAAAAATGCAGAATCGGATGAATTATCAAAAGTGGTAATGACAGCATAAACAGCATGAGTAGTTGTTGTTTTATTTTCTGAAATAAAAACAATGTGGACGGTTTCTCATAAGCCGTAATCATTTGATAACTTTCGTTGTGCTCTAATGTGGGAATTGTCAATATACTTATGACTATCAGGCCGATAGGAGCTGCAAGACTGAAATGTATGAATGCTATTGTTATAAGCTCTGCCAAAAGAAGTACTATAACAATTCTGCGGAATCCGCTTTTCCATTCAAAATAAGTTGGCGGAATCCAATTTACAAGCAAATTAGTTGCATTGCTTTGGCGTGATTTAGGGGTAATTTGCACCCATGCAGCCAACAGCGTAAAATGTAGAATTGCCAATAAATAAAAACCCTGAATTACAAGAAAAACAGGCAAAATACTTGAAAAGATTGCATATTCAATGAAAACAGTGGTTTTTAAGCCTTCGCAGTTAATTTGTAAGAAATTTATGTCTTTTCTTTTGACATGCACAAATAGCATGAATATGCTTATTATCAGCGTTGTATATATTGCACTTGCTTGATATTTTGTGAATTGATAAAGTCCGGCAACTGCCATTATTGCGATGGCAAAAAGGAATACTGTCCGAAATAAACCGATTTGTTTCAGTATTTCGGACAGCTGTTTAATTCGCATCCATATAAGCCTGCCGGTCATATAGTTTTTTTAAAATATGCCTGCTAGGGGCTGCTAGCAATTCTATCTGCTTTTAGGCATTTAGTTCAATGATTTTAAGTATTACTTGTGTAGCTTTTTCCATCGATTCGATGGGTACAAATTCAAACTTGCCGTGGAAGTTATGCCCGCCTGCAAAAATATTTGGACAAGGCAGTCCCATAAAACTTAATCTTGCACCATCGGTACCTCCGCGTATAGGTTTAATTTTTGGTGTAATACCTACGAGTTCCATGGCTTTTGCAGCTGTTTCAATAATATGATATTCGGGCTCCACCTTTTCTCGCATATTATAATACTGATCTTTCATTTCCAGCTTAAAGCAATTGTCTCCATAACGCTGATTCATAAAGTCCACGCACTGCTGCATGACTTCTTTACGTTTTTCAAACAATGTCCGGTCATGGTCGCGAATGATATACTGAATCACCGAGCTTTCTACCGAGCCTTCCATTTTTATAAGATGGAAAAATCCTTCATAATCTTGTGTAAATTCCGGACGGTCGAAGATAGGTAGTAAGGCATTAAAATCGGCTGCCATGATTAATGCATTTTGCATTTTCCCTTTGGCATAACCGGGATGTATGTTGCGCCCTTGAATTTCGATTCTGGCGTAGGCCGCATTAAAGTTTTCAAACTCCAGTTCACCTATTTCACCTCCATCGAGCGTATAAGCCCAGTCGGCTCCAAACTTTTTCACATCAAAATAATCCACTCCGCGTCCGATTTCTTCATCCGGCGTAAATCCTATTTTTATGGGACCGTGTTTTATCTCGGGATGCTTAATCAAGTATTCCACTGCGCTCATAATTTCAGCTATTCCTGCCTTGTCGTCGGCACCTAATAAGGTAGTTCCGTCAGTTACGATTAAACTTTGACCCTTATATTGCTTCATTTCCGGAAAATCCTTGGGTGAGAGCACGATATTGAGGTCTTTGTTCAGTACGATATCATTGCCGTCCCAGTTTTCGACAGTACGGGCTTTGATATTATCTCCGGGCATATCGGGGCTGGTATCTACGTGGGCGATAAAGCCTACCGCTGGTCCACTTTTGCCGTTATTGGCAGGAAGTGTTGCCATGACATATCCTTTTTCGTCCAAACTCACCTCTTCAACTCCCATTTCTTTGAGTTCATCATGCAGCATACGTAGCAAGACCCATTGTTTGTCGGTGCTTGGATAGCTGTCTGAACTGTCGTCACTTTGGGTGTCGATGGCTACATACTTCAAAAATCGTGTTGTTACTATCTTTTTCATGATAAGCTGTGTGTCTTTCTTTAAAATTATTTTTTTATTAGTCTAAATATCAATATGTTATATTTGTATTACGCATCAATGTCGGGTTTTGCGCGCATTGATTCCCAAATTACATAGCCACAAATGACGGCAAACATGAGGATGGCTATTGCTTCGGCAGCATTTGATGCAAACCATTCTGCATTCACGAAATTAATTCCGCCAAATTTCAGAATTGCGCTTACAACTCCCATCAAGGCACCTCCCGCAATAAATCCGGATGCAATCAAAGTGCCGCGCTCTTTTCGTGCTTGATTGAGCTTTGCGTCTTTTGAACGTGTGGTTACATACCAAGCAATTAAACCGCCTACCAAAAGTGGTGTATTCAACTCGAGCGGGATAAACATGCCAAGTGCAAATGCCAAGGCAGGTACATTTATCATCGTTAAAATGAGTGATAAAAAGGCACCGGCAAGGTACAGCATCCAAGGAGCTGATTTGCCTGACATCATAGGTTCGATAACAGCCGCCATCGCGTTTGCTTGTGGGGCTACCAATGCGTTTTCGCCTGTAAAACCGTAAGTTTCATTGAGAATCATGATCACACCGCCAACTGTTGCAGCTGAAACCAAAGTTCCCATAAATTTCCAGCTTTGTTGTTTATAGGGTGAAGACCCAAGCCAATATCCGACTTTTAAGTCGGTGATAAAACCTCCAGCCATGGATAATGCCGTACATACCACGCCTCCAATCAGCAGGGCTGCAACCATTCCGGCTGTCCCGGACAATCCTGCCCAAACCAATACCAATGAAGTGATAATCAGTGTCATTAAGGTCATGCCCGACACAGGGTTTGTACCAACAATTGCAATTGCATTGGCAGCTACCGTAGTGAATAAAAATGCAATAATCATTACAATGGCAAGGGCAATAAGCGCTTGACCAAGATTATGCACCACGCCAAACATGAAAAACGCAAAAAGCACAAGTGTGGTTACTATTAATCCGATTAAAATAATTTTCATTGGCAAATCACGCTGTGTGCGCAAATCGGTAGTACGTTCACCGGGCTTCCCTGAAAGCTCTTTTACCGCCAAGCCGAATGCACTTTTAATAATACCGGATGATTTGATAATCCCGATTACACCCGCCATTGCAATACCTCCAATACCGATATGTCGTACGTAATTCATGAAAATCCTTTCGGGAGACATCTGCCCGATTAGCTCAGTCACATTTGCTCCAACAGCAATGGTTTGCCCATCGGCAAAATGCGAAATCAACGGAATAATGACATACCATCCAACAAAGGAGCCGGCGGTGATAATCGCTGCATATTTTAATCCGATTATATATCCAAGACCCACTACAGCAGCACCCACATTCATTTTGAAAACCAGTTTAAACTTTTCCGCTATCATTGCTCCGGTAGAAACTACGCGAGAAGTAAACACCTCTGCCCACCAACCGAAGGTGGCAATGATAAAGTCATAAATACCGCCTATCAAACCGGCAACAAGCAGCAAGCGCGCTTGACTACCGCCTTTTTCGCCGGAAACAAGCACTTCCGTGGTAGCTGTTGCTTCGGGGAATGGGTATTTTCCGTGCATATCCGAAACAAAATACTTGCGAAACGGAATTAGGAACAGTATACCTAGGAAACCTCCAAGCAGTGAAGAAAGAAAAACTTGATAAAAATGTGCCTCAAGGTTTAAAATATACAATGCAGGTAAGGTGAAGATGGCACCGGCAACGATTACGCCGGAGCTTGCACCAATAGATTGTATCATGACATTTTCGCCAAGTGCGTTTTTTCGTTTTGTTGCAGTTGATAAGCCGACTGCAATAATTGCAATGGGGATTGCGGCTTCAAATACTTGTCCGATTTTTAAGCCTAAATAGGCTGCTGCAGCAGAAAAAATTACAGCCATTAAAAGTCCTAGTAGCACCGAACGCGTATTTACTTCGGCATATACTTTATGCGGTGACATGACCGGCTTGTACTCTTCGCCCGGCTTTAACTCTCTGTAGGCATTTTCAGCTAAGCCCTGGGATTTTGGTAAATTGTCTTCCATAATGAAAAATTTCTGATTTAACTTATGACAATAAAGGACAAATGTAAGAAATTAGAGCACTAAATTTTAAGAATTGCAGATTATCTGCAAGAATTTTAAAATATTTTTATGCCCTATAAGCATATTCACTGTTATACAACAATCAAGTTTTGGTGGAATTCAAGCTGATGGGCCTCCTTGCTGTTTTACAATTTAAAATAATAAGTATTTTGAGTTAATATTCTCAATATCAAACAGATATAATTAAAGTTGTCTTTCCAGTTTTTTTATGCAAGGAGTTGCTTTTGAAAGTAAAAGTAAAAAATGATTTAACACTTTGAGTTTTAACACTTGGGGTTCATGAAATTTTTGTAATTTTACAAGCTAAACTCGCAATAAATCAGTACATCAACATATTATTTTAACATGAAAAAAATCCTTTATTTATTCATGCTCCCGGTTATCTTGGTAGCATGTGGTACAACAGAAAAACCCCAAGAAGAAGTGAATCCTTTACTTTTAGAATTTAACACACCTTTTGGTGTTCCTCCGTTTGAGCAAATAAGTGCCGAACATTATTTGCCTGCTTATAAAGCTGCTTTGGCTGAGCATATGGAAGATATTAATGCAATTATTAATAATTCCGAGCCGGCTGATTTCGAAAATACGATTGTAGCTTATGATCGTGCCGGCAAATTATTAAGCCGTATCAGTCCTGTTTTTGGTGGGCTTCGTGGTGCGCACTCCAATCCTGAACTTCAGGAAGTGGCACGTGAAATAACACCTATATTAACAGGCCATTTTAATGAGGTACGCTTTAATCAGGCATTATTTGAACGTATTAAATCTGTATACGAACAACGCAATGACTTGGGCCTTGATAGAGAAAAAATGAATCTTGTAGATAAGATTTATAATGATTTTGCACGTAACGGAGCAGCTTTGCCCGAAGAAGCACGTGAAGAACTGAAGGCGATAAACCAAGAAATTTCAATGGTTTCCTTGCAGCTAGGAGAAAACCTGCTAGCCGAGAACAGTAATTTCAAACTCGTTTTGGAAAATGAAGAAGAGCTTGTCGGCTTGCCTGAAGGCGTTATCGCAGCAGCAGCTGACGAAGCTAAAAAAGCCGGAATGGAAGGAAAATGGGTATTTACATTAGCCAAACCAAGCTGGACCCCATTTTTGCAGTTTTCCGAAAGACGCGACCTTAGAGAAAAGCTATACAGAGGCTATTTTATGAGAGGCGATAACGACAATGAGCACGATAATAAAGCTCCATTTATTGAATTGATGAAGCTCAGACGCAAAATGGCAAATATGTTGGGCTATGACAACTATGCCGAATATTTTATTGCAGATCAAATGGCAGAAACCCCGCAAAATGTGTATGACTTCCTGTATCAGATTTGGGAACCTTCACTGAAAGTGGCCAAAGCCGAACGTGCCGAACAACAAGCATTGGTTGATGCAAGTGGCGAAAACTTTAAGATTGAATCATGGGATTGGTGGTATTATGCAGAGAAAATCCGCAAATCAAAATATGACCTTGATAATGATGAAATTAAACCTTATTTCGCTATAGAAAATGTACAAAAAGGTATCTTTTTGTTATCTGAAAAATTATTTGGACTACGTTTCGAAAAGCGTACAGATATCCCGATTTATCACCCTGAGGTAGAGGCTTTTGAAGTGATTAACCGCGAAGGTAATCATCAAGGAGTATTACTGATTGACCCCTTCCCACGTCCGGAAAAAAGAAGCGGTGCATGGTGTGGCACATACCGTGGTGCACGTTATGATGAAAATGGTGAGAAAGTAGCTCCGATTGTTACGATAGTGATGAACTTCACGCGCCCCGTAGGCGATCAGCCTGCATTGTTGAGCTGGGATGAAACCACCACATATTTCCATGAATTCGGACATGCCTTGCATAACCTATTCTCCGATGGACAATACAGCCGTACAGGGCGTTCCGTGCCACGCGACTTTGTTGAATTACCATCACAAATTTTGGAAAACTGGGCAGGTGAATCAGAATTATTAAAAGAATATGCATTCCACTATCAAACCGGTGAAGTGATACCACAAGAATTGATAGACAAATTGAATAATGCAAGCCTGTTTAATCAAGGCTTTGAAAATACAGAATATGTTGCTGCAGCAATTTTGGATATGGATTGGCATACGATTCCACTACAGGATGATGTCAATGTACGCGATTTTGAAAAATCCACATTTGCACGTATTGGCTTGATTGATGAAATAATTCCAAGATATCGTACGACAAACTTCGGACATATCCACAGCACGGGCTATGCCGCCGGATATTATGTATATCGTTGGGCTGCCGTATTGGATGCCGATGCATTTAACGCATTTAAAGAGTCGGGAGATCTGTTTAATCAAGAACTTGCCGAAAAATATCGTAAATATATTTTAGCTGAAAATGGCTTGTGGGAAGGAATGGAAGCTTATGTGAAATTCCGTGGAAAAGAACCTTCCATCGATCCATTCTTGGAGCGTAGTGGATTGAAATAAGTCTAAAAGCATTAAATGAACTTTTAAAAAGCCGAAGAGCATTCATGTTCTTCGGCTTTTTTATGAAAAAATTAAGCTTGATAAAACTCAAACTGCCTATCTTTAGCCTTTTATTTTGAAAATAATGCCTAAAATGATGCGCAACTTGGCGCTTATATTCACAATAAGCTTGTTGTTATTGGCAGCTAATTTATTTGCCGGTGAATCGTTCAATGTGGTTTTACCAGAGGTATTGGTAGGTCCTTTGGAGCAAGATTTCAAAATTGAACTTGTTTCGGAAGAACTGATAACGAAAGCAGCAAATCAGCAGCTTGAATTGCGGATAAATTCGAATCAGCTCGCCTTTTCAATAGACGGGAATACCTTACATACATCTTATCATTTCACTAAGAAAGAACTACTTGATATTGAAATTTCTGGTATTTATCAGCAAAAAGAAGTATTTCCTATCCCTTTGTGGATGTCAATTTTACCCCCATTGATTGCAATCGTTTTGGCATTGGCATTGCGTGAAGTGTTTAGCTCGCTTTTTTTGGGAATTTTAAGCGGGACTGCCATAATGTATTATTATAAAGGAGTCGGATTTTTTGCTGCTATTGGTAAAGGTCTATTGGCTGTTATAGATACATATGTGATTCAATCTTTGCTGGATAGGGGACATTTATCCATTATTGTATTTTCTATGTTGATTGGCGGTATGGTGCAACTGATTTCTGCTAACGGAGGCATGCAGGGTATAGTGAATTTCTTGTCACGTTATGCCACATCACGTCGTTCCGGGCAGTTTGTTGCATGGCTCATGGGAATTGTCATATTTTTTGATGATTATGCCAATATGCTTGTGGTTGGTAATACAATGCGCCCTGTTTTTGACCGCTTGAATATATCTCGTGAAAAGCTGGCATATATTGTCGATTCAACCGCTGCTCCGGTAGCAGCTGTTGCATTTGTTACTACATGGATAGGTGCTGAGTTAAGTTATATTCAGGATGGATTAAATACTATCGGTCTGCAAATGTCGGCTTATACCGTCTTTTTTAATTCTTTGGCATATAGCTTTTATCCTTTTCTCACGCTGGGATTTGTTTTATTCATTATTAGCAGCAAACGTGATTTTGGTCCAATGGTAAAAGCGGAGCGCAGTGCTGCAAAACAGCCAAAAGTTAAAGTTAATGAGGCAACGGATGCTCCAAAAGCAACAAACGGTCGTGCCTGGAATGCCGTAATTCCTGTGTTGGTAATTATTTTTGGTACTATCGGCGGCTTGTTATACACAGGATGGGATACTGCTTTATGGCAGAATGACCAGCTTTCTTTAACCACAAAAATCTCCGGAATAATTGGCAATAGCGATTCATATCTCGCCTTGCTTTGGTCTTCGGTAAGTGCCTTATTTATCGCCTTAATACTCACATTGGTACAACGGCTTATGTCCTTACAAAAAGCCGCTGAAAGCATTGTTTCCGGCTTTAAAACCATGTTGGCTGCCATTTTGATTTTAACACTGGCTTGGTCGGTTGCCCTTGTCACCCAGCATATGCACACGGCCGACTTCATCGCCCAAATAATGTTTAAATGGAATTTTTCGCCCTACCTCATTCCGGCTATAACATTTATTTTGGCAGCCTTAATAGCTTTTTCAACCGGCACTTCTTGGGGAACTATGGCCATATTGTATCCTTTGATATTACCAACCAGCTGGCTGCTAACTGAAAATGCCGTTTATATTGATGAAGGACAGGCATTATCCATTTTTTATTCCGTTGTTTCAGCGGTGCTATCAGGCTCTGTACTAGGTGATCATGTATCGCCTATATCCGATACAACGATTATGAGCTCGATGGCAAGCGGCTGTAACCATATTGCACATGTCCGAACCCAAATGCCATACGCTTTAATTGTAGGTTTTGTGGCTATCTTCTTTGGAACCATACCGGCAGCATTCGGTATTGTACATCCTTTACTGCTTATGCTTGTTTCCTTTATTATTTTGTATTTAATTGTCCGCTTGGCAGGTAAAAAATTAGAACTCAGCTAATTAACACGACTAACTGATTCTATAAGAATAGAAATATTCGAGAAAATACAAGAAGAAGGAAAATATTTGATTAGCTTTGTCCTATGAAAAATAATGTCAGAATAGCCGGCATACTTAGCTTAACGCTGATTTATTGCTTTGCAATTTGCATGATGACAAATTCGCTTGCACATTCTGACTTTTATGGTAAGTCGGCAAGCTCACAAGAACAAAATTTTTCGACTACGCTGTTCTGCCAAACCACCCAAGCCGAAAACACGGTAAATAATGATAATAATCTACCCGGACCCGGCTTCAAAAGCCCAAATGGCAATCAGGGATTGTTGACAAAAACAATTGAACAGATTTTTGAAAGAACTTATGCGCATTATACAGATATTTCGATAAATTTTCTGATAGAACTTCGAAAAACAGACTTCCTTTTCCCCTTCCATTATTTCTATTAACTCCCCATAAAAATTTCATAATCAATTGTAATTAACTTAATTACAACATTTTAAAACGCACGACAATAATGTCGGGCTTATGTTTAATTTTAAAATATCTAAAATAATGGAAATAGATTGGGGAACCACAATTGTTGGTCTAGTAATAATAGCATTAGTTATATTGCCTTTTGTATTGATGCACTATAACAAGAAAAATAAAATGAATAAACTCTTGCGTAAATTGAATGATTTTGCCAAACAACAGGGCAGTACTATCAGTCAGCATGAGTTTTGTAGTGACTTTGTGATGGGCTTGGATGAACACACAAATTATGTATTCTTCGTGAAAGAAAAGAAAGATGAATCGATCTCTAAGTTTGTGAACCTAGCTGATATTCAGAGATGTAAGATTGATAAAATAATGCGTACAACACGAATCGATAAAAATAATTATTCGGTTATCGAGCGTCTTGAATTAAGTTTTGTCCCGACTGTAAAGACAATGGATGAGCAGAAGTTTGAGATATATGACGAAACCCTAAATAAACAGTTAAGTGGTGAAATTCAATTTGCCGAAAACTGGGCAAAACAAATAAATTCCCGTTTGAAACGTAAAAAATAAGTTATCCTAGCCCTGCAGCTTGCTGTGGGGCTTGTTTTTATCTCGACATCTATAATTAATGCAGGGCTGTTGCATTCTCGGCTAATTGCATCAGCCTGCTTTGTGTTGTTATGTTTAACAATTGAAATTCCGAATGAAAATAATTTTTTCCTGCCGTAAGCAAGAAAATAGTACTTTTACTTTTGAATTTCGTTGACGGTTGTCATATATTGTAGTATTTATTTAGTCCCTTGAATATGAATAATTTGCGCTTGGTTCTTAGTGTATTCTCATTACTTGTTTTTTTAAGTATTTCCACCCATTCTTCTGCACAACTTAATATTACTTCAGCTGCCCGACCTGATTATGTATTGGTAATTCATGGCGGTGCGGGAGCGATGCAAGCATCTTCCATGGCTTCAGACGATGCTTTTCACAAAGGTATGTTAGAAGCATTAAATGCAGGTGAACTTGTGTTAAAATCCGGCGGCACAGCTGTTGATGCAGTGACTGCAGCGATTACCAAGCTGGAGGACAATCCCTTGTTTAATGCGGGGAAAGGAGCTGTGTATAACGAAATTGGCGAGATAGCCCACGATGCATCCATCATGGAAGGCAGGAACGGTAAAGCAGGGGCTGTCGGCTTAGTCCGGCACATTAAAAGTCCCATTTTAGCGGCAAAAGCAATTATGGATGACGGGCGTCATGTGTTTTTGGTGGGTGATGGAGCTGAGAAATTTGCTATGGCAGCCGGCTTGGACAGCGTGGGGCAAGACTATTTTTACACTAAGGAACGCTGGGAAAGCTATGAAAAAACACGTAAAGGAACATTAGAACGTGAGTTTCCACTCGATTCAAAGGGGACGGTAGGTGCTGTGGCATTGGATAAAGACGGAAATCTTGCTGCAGGTACTTCTACAGGCGGCATGCATTTTAAACGCGTGGGTCGCTTGGGCGATTCACCGGTAATTGGTGCGGGCACTTGGGCTGATAATGAAGGCTGTGCCGTTTCAGCTACAGGACATGGAGAATATTTTATTCGAAATGCTGTGGCTGCAGATATTAATGCACGCATGAAATATCTAGGCGAATCCTTGGAAAAAGCCTCAACGAATATCGTGATGGATAAACTAAAAAAACTGGATGCCGGAGGAGGTATAATTGCTGTGGACAAAGACGGAAATATTGCCATGCCTTTCAATACACCCGCCATGTTTAGAGGTTATGTGAAAGCAGGAGAAAAAGCTGTGACAGCCATTTTTAACGATGATTTATAAGATTCCACAACCTCCGGTTTTATATAAAATGATAAGCTGAAATTAAATTGTTAAGTCATGATAAATCAGTGGTTTATCATTAAAAAACAAATTAAAAGTCGACAAAAAAATTAAAATCCTTGAAATTTTAACATTTTTTTCTTTTCCGTTTTTTGTACCTTCGCCATGCCATTCAATTTGAATGGCATTAAATTAAAAATTCATGCCTAAGAAAAAAAAGAAACGGAGAAGCAGTAAGAGCACACTCGTATCTACCGTTCTAAGTTTGTTTGGCTCCCAGCCCTATAAGCCTTTTAACTATAAACAAGTAAGTAAAGCGCTCGGCATCAAAGATCAGGCAGGTAAAGATTTGATACACAGCATTCTTGTTGAGCTTGCCAAAGAAGGAAAACTTGTTGAAGGCAAGCCGTATCGCTATGTGTTGAGTAGTGAATACTTACGCCAATTTGCAGAAAAATTTGATCTGGTAACAGGACGAGTAGACATGAAAAGCACAGGTAAAGCATATGTGATTCCTGATGACAATGGCGAAGATATTTTTATCGGACCAAATAATACCGGACAAGGATTACATGGTGATATCGTAAAGGTACAGCTGTTTCCAAAACGTAAAAACCATAAAACAGAAGGGCAAATTGTTGAAGTCATCGAAAGGCGAAAGACTGACTTCGTGGGTATCATTTCCGTAAGTAAAAAGTTTGGTTTTTTAGTGCCTGATAGCTCTACAATGCCGCTGGATATTTTTGTACCGCGCGAAAATCTCAATAATGCCAAAAACGGAGAAAAAGTAATTGTACGAATTGTCGATTGGCCAGAATCATCTAAAAATCCTTTCGGAGAGGTGATACGTATATTGGGACAACCGGGCGACAACAATGTCGAAATGCAAAGCATATTGGCAGAGTACAACTTCCCGCTTGAATTCCCGAAAGAAGTGGAAGATGAA
This sequence comes from uncultured Lentimicrobiaceae bacterium, assembly GCA_964592175.1. Lineage (GTDB taxonomy): Bacteria > Bacteroidota > Bacteroidia > Bacteroidales > F082 > JALNZU01. The sequence goes on along the minus strand of CAZQBU010000003.1, from coordinate 48,214 downwards.
ACCGAGGCAATGGTAGACGGAATTACAGCTGATGAGCTGGAAAAAAGACGTGATTTCAGAAATGTAAAAACCATTACCATCGACCCGGCCGATGCCAAAGACTTTGATGACGCTCTTTCACTTCAAAAGCTAGATAATGGAAACTGGGAGGTGGGAATTCATATTGCAGACGTATCCTTTTATGTGAAAGAAGGCAGCCACACCGATTTAGAAGCACGCGAAAGAGGAACTTCAATTTATCTTGTGGATAGAACAATTCCCATGCTTCCGGAAAAACTTTCCAATAATATTTGCTCCCTCCGCCCAAATGAAGATAAATTATGCTTTTCCGCTGTATTTGAACTGAATAATCGCGCTGAAGTGCAGAACGAATGGTTGGGAAAAACAGTTATTCGCTCCGATCACCGATTTAATTATGATGAGATTCAACACATTATCGAAGGGGGTGATGGGAAATATAAAGAAATGATAAATACACTCCATCAGCTTGCTTCGGGCTTGCGCGAACAACGCATGAATGAAGGCTCGATAAACTTCCAATCCGAAGAAGTTAAGTTCATACTTGATGAAAAAGGCAAACCCGTTGACACCTATATCGTTGCGCAAAATGAAAGTCATATGCTGATAGAAGATTTTATGCTTCTAGCCAACCGAAAGGTTGCGGAACGTATCGGCAAGCCCAAAGGAAATAGAAAGCCTAAAACTTTTGTGTACCGTATACATGATGAGCCAAATCCCGATAAACTTCAAACATTTTTACAGTTTATTGCAAAATTGGGCTATAGCATGAATATCAGCAATCGTGAAAAGCTGGTTAAATCATACAATGACCTATTCAAAGCCATCGAAGGCAAAGGAGAAAAGACCTTAATTGAAACCATTGCCATACGGACCATGGCAAAAGCCGAATATAGCACACAAAATATAGGGCATTACGGACTTGCTTTTGAGTATTACACGCATTTCACTTCACCAATTCGGCGTTATCCCGACCTTATTGTACATCGCTTGCTGGAGCATTATGTGCTGCAGAATAAACCCGGCCTGTCGGAAGCAATTTATGAATCCATTTGTAAACATGCCTCCGATATGGAAAGACGAGCCGTGGAAATGGAAAGAGAATCTGTAAAATATAAGCAGGCAGAATATTTGGCTGATAAAATCGGACATCAGTTTCCCGGATTAATATCTGGTGTAAGTAAATGGGGGATTTATGTCGAGCTTGAAGACAGTAAGTGTGAAGGAATGGTACGTTATAATGAAATGCCCGGCGATTATTATTATTTGGACGAAGAAAATTACCAAGTGATAGGTCAAAGCTATGGAAAAACCTTCCGCCTTGGCGATCCGGTATTTGTTCGAGTGAAAAAAGTAAATATGCTGAAAAAACAAATCGATTTTGTGATTTTAGATAAAGAAAAACCGCAAAAACGAACCAAAAGAAAAAAGAAATAAACTGATTTTGTGGATGCAAGTGTCATTTTTGGAAAATATAATCTTGCAAAAGATAAGGACCATAAGTTTTGCCTACCTTTGTAGATTACATCTGCGAATTTTCTTTTTTAAACTTGAAAATGAACCATTAAAACAAAATATTTATTCAAACCTTGTGTCATGATACGTAACAAACTGAATTGGGTGTTATTTTTTTTAGCCTTTGTGATAACACCTTTTCACCTTTTTTCGGATTCGCTTTTTTTAATTCAGCTTTCTGAATCGGAACAAGCGCGTCCCTATATCGAAAATCCGGCTTTTGAAGTACACTATTATTGTGATGACTTCCTTATTGCTACCTTGGATTTCACGCCAAAAGAAGAACATATTCTGCTTGATTCCAATCCTTGGCAAGCCGATATAAGTTATTATATAGTGTATGCTTCGCCTGAAGAAGCAGTAGATTATAAAATACGGTGGGCTGATAGAATGGAGCTGCTTTATGAAGAAGAGTTTTTGATGATTGTATCAACAAACGAAGTGGTATATGGGCAGCTTGAACCGGCACGAAATGACGGTATGGTTCGCATCTTCCGTCAAAAAGCGCGCATCCCTTCCACTAAATTGAATTATACCCCCGCTACGCGTAATCCCGACCCATTTATTCAAGGATTAATAGATCAGGTAGATTATAACAATATCACACCTATTGTACAGCATTTGCAGGATTATGGAACACGCGATGCATATCATGCCAACAGCGCATTGGCTCAAAACTGGCTGAAAGAGCAGTTTGAAGCTCTTGATTTGTCGGTAGAGCTAATGCCTTTTAACATGCCCGGAGGCGCCGCAAGTGATAATGTCATTGCTACCTTGCCCGGCACAAAGTATCCGGATGAATATGTGATTTGCGGATCCCATTTCGATTCATACAGTTATTCAGGACTTGCACCGGGTGCGGATGATAATGCTTCCGGTACAGCAGGAGTACTCGAAATAGCCCGTATTTTAAGCCAGTATGAATTTGATAGAACCTTGGTCTTTTGTACCTTCTCGGGCGAAGAGTACGGCTTATACGGCAGTGCGGCATATGCAGCACGCTGCGCGCAACAAGGCATGGATATTCACGGATATGTCAATTTAGATATGACCGGCTATTTAAAACCCGGCAATACCGTAATGAAATCTACTTTGATATTCCCATCCTCTGCACAAGAGCTTGCTGAGTTCTATATGGATATTTGCAGTACATACCTGCCTGAATTTGACGTGGCACCGGGAACATTAAGCGGTGGTGATAGTGACCACACATCTTTTAACAACAACGGCTATATGGGTATTTATCCTTTTGAAGCTGTGCCCGACTATAGCCCTTATATACATACCTCAAATGATATTATCGGCTTGAGTTATAATAATGAAGAACAGGCTGCTGTATTTACGAAAGCAGCACTTGCTTCCGTAGCTACCATGGCAAATCGTTTGCTCCCCCCACGTGGGCTGATGGCATTGGGAGGCGACCAACAAGTGGAACTCGACTGGACTGAATTATTTGGCGCAGAATCCTATAATATATACAGAAATAACAGCCTAGTCAATAATGTTTCAACAAATTCATTCGTCGATATTGAAGTTGAAAATGGAGAACAGTATAGCTATTATGTGACGGCAATTTATGAAGATACCGGACTTGAATCGGACCCCTCCAATACAGTAACGGTAATTCCGATGCCGCCTCTGGTGTTGCCATATATGATGGATTTTGAAAGCGGGGCACCATATTGGGAGTTTTCGGATAACTGGGGGCTTTCAACCACACAATCACACAGCCCTTCATATTCCATCACAGAAAGCCCGAACGGAAATTACGCAAATAGTGAAACAAGTTATGCATACCTGCGCCCGTTTAGTCTTAATATGGGCTTTACGACCGCTGAAGTGAGCTTCTGGACCAGATACGATATCGAAAGCAATTATGATTATATGTACTTTGAAATTAGTACAAATGGACAAAACTGGACACAAATTGCTTCATTTACAGGCACACAAAATAATTGGCAGCAGAAAACTTATAGCTTGAACTCCTACCTCGGACAAGATTGGGTGCAATTGCGTTTCCGCTTTAAAAGTGATTATATGGTTTCCAAGGATGGAATGTACATCGATGACTTTGCATTAAATACTACCGGTGGCTTATTGCATTTTAGCGCTGCTTTAAGCGAAGGCTGGAATAGCTTGTCTTCTTATATTGAACCTGCTGACTTGGAGTTGAGCAAAATATTTGAGCCTATAAGTGATAAACTGGTGGCAGTTCAAAATTCAACGGGATTATTTTATCCGCAGCAAGGTATCAATACGATTGGAAACTGGGATAATGCATCTGGCTATAAGGTGAAGATGAATAGCCCCGCAAGTCTGATGATACAAGGCGCACAACTTGTTGATGGCAGTCTGCCAATCGCTGCCGGATGGAATTTGATTCCGGTTTTAAGTGCATGCCCGATTACATTAGAAGAGCTTATTTCTGCACATTCCGACAAAGTCGAGTTTGTTAGAAATATTTCGGGCAGCCAAATTTATTGGCCCTATATTGAAATTTCGGATTTGGAACAACTACTACCCGGCAATTCATATATGCTGAAAGCGTCTGCCGCATTCACACTTGATTTTCCTGAATGCAAGACTTCAAGTTTAGCAAAATCAGCTCCGGATGTGAGTATCACATCTTCCTTGCATACGATTGGATTTGCTGCCGGCAGCTTGGATTTTGCGGAAACAGGCGATCAGATACTTGCGTTTAATAATGATGGGTTCGCTGCAGGCATACTTGAAATAAATAATCCGATGCAGCCTACTTATATCGCCATATATGGAAATGACAGCCTTAGTGTTGCAGTTGACGGCTTTTTGCCCGGACAACTTATGCAGCTAAAGTGGCTTCGTGCCCAAACACAAGAATATCATGATTTGACTGTCACATATGATGAGACTATGCCAAATAAGGAGCTTTTTGCTTATGAAGGATTGTCGCGCATCACAGACATTGAGCCGGATTTGGTGGGAATATCAGAAAAATCGATTGCATTGAATGTATTTCCCAACCCTGTACATGATTTATTACACATACAAACGGATACGCATAAAATAAAGGCTATTGAGCTTCTTAATATGGAAGGTGTTTGCCTGATGCAGTTTGATGAAAACTCGCTATCATCTGAGCTTGATGTAGGTGCATTATCGGTTGGGCTGTATGTATTGCGAATTTATACTGAAGAAGGCATACAGCATATACGTTTTGTAAAAAAATAAATTTTGCCGATGCTGGCGGTAGACTTCTACTAATGAAAAACCTAATGTTTTTTATTTAGAAAGAATCCAAACATATGGTGCATCAGTCAAAGTTTTGGTTTTGAATTAAAAAAAATTGTACTTTTGGCGATTGTTTTTGTTCTCCAAAAAGAGCAGATGCATTTTTAACGGAGAGGTGGCCGAGTGGTTTAAGGCGCACGCCTGGAAAGTGTGTATACCTCGAAAGGGTATCGTGGGTTCGAATCCCACTCTCTCCGCATTTGAATGTAAATAAGTTATCATTTGTAAAAAATAAAACTGTACATTTGCAATTAGTTCATTATTTTAATCGTTTAAATTATAATCACGAAGTTTTTAAGTAGTAATCAACACTATCAACTATGAAAAAATTAATCGCTTTATTTACCATCGCAGGTATGATGTTCTTTGGAATGAATAACATTGTATTTGCTCAGGATAGTCCTGCTGAACCCATCGAACAAACCGAAGAAGGCACTGAGGTTGAAGAAGTTATCGAGGAAGTTGTTGCAGTTCAGGCAGAGGAGTCAACAGTAGATATGGATGCAGTGGATGAAGAGCCCCTAACATTCCATGAAGTACTGAAAGAAAAGTTTATGGAGGGAGGCCCGGAATTTATGGGTATTATTCTTCTTACTTTGATTCTTGGCTTAGCTATCAGTATTGAAAGAATTATTTATTTAACCTTAAGCACTACCAATACCAAAAAGCTGTTACTCAGTGTAGAAGATGCATTGGCAAACGGTGGCATTGAGAAAGCTAAGGATATCTGCCGTAATACCCGTGGCCCCGTAGCAAGTATCTTCTATCAAGGATTGATGCGCTATGATTATGGAGTTGATGAGGTAGAAAAATCCATTGTTTCCTATGGTGGCGTTATCACCGGACGTCTCGAAAGCGGTGTAAGCTGGATCTCATTGTTTATTGCACTTGCCCCCATGCTTGGGTTTATGGGTACGGTAATCGGGATGATTCAGGCGTTTGACGATATCGCAGCTGCCGGAGATATTTCACCTCAGATTGTTGCCGTGGGAATTAAAGTTGCCTTGTTGACTACTGTATTTGGTTTGATCGTAGCCGTAATTCTGCAGATCTTCTATAACTATATCATTTCAAAAATTGATAACCTCATCAATGATATGGAAGATAGCTCGATTACCTTCATGGATATGATTACCAAATATGCTAAAAAATAATTAATTATGGTTAACAAATTATCAAAAATTGTAAGCTGGATACTGTATTTGTTAGTGGGTGTGAGTGCGTTGTTAACCATTCTCTTCTACACAAATACACTTGGCGAAGCAGCATACATACAGTGGGGAATAATCCTGCTGATTATCGCTGCAGTAATTGCGATAGTATCCCCAATATATGGTTTCATCTTAAATCCGGGCAATATTGTCAAACTGCTCATAAGCGTTGGCTTGGTTGTAGTGATAGGAATTTTGTCTTATAGCTTTGCCGGAAATACATTTAGTCAGATGAGACTGGAAACTTTGGGCGTTACAGCGCAAATCTCAAAATTAGTTGGTGCGGGATTGTTGTTTACATATATCGTAGCGATATTCTCCATTGTAACTATTATTTTCTCAAGTATAATGAAACTTTTTAAGTAAGAAATAATGGCAAGAAGATCATCACCAGAAATCAATGCAGGCTCTATGGCCGATATCGCTTTCCTGTTGTTGATATTCTTCCTTGTGACTACCACTATGGACGTAGATACGGGTATTACCCGTCGTTTGCCGCCACCGGTAGAAACTCCGGATGATATCAAGATTAAGGAAAGAAACGTGATGAATGTACTTGTTAATAAAGATGACCGCCTATTGGTAAACGGTAGGATAGGTGATATCAGAACCCTAAAAGAAGAAGCCAAACGTTTTATTACACCGGTATTTCCCGATAACCCAAATTATCCGGAAACTGAAGTGAAAACAATAGATTATATTGGCAACATTCATACCTCAAAAGGAGTGATATCGCTCAAAAACGACCGCGGTACATCTTATAATATGTATATTCAAGTGCAAAATGAGCTGGCTAGGGCATTTAATGAGCTGAAAGACGAACTGTCCATGCAAAAGTTTGGCGTTCGATTCGCAAATCTCGTAAACGAAGATTATGTGAAAGCTATTAATGAAGCCATACCGGTTCGTATTAGTGAAGCTGAACCCGAAAGTATAGGAGGAAACTAAGATGTCGAAATTTAGATCAAAAAAAGGGAAAGGCACGCCGGCTATTAGTACATCATCCTTGCCGGATATTATTTTTATGCTTTTGTTCTTTTTCATGGTAACTACCGTAATGCGGGAAGTGACACTACGCGTGAAAATGAAACTGCCTTCAGCAACTGAAGTACAAAAGCTTGAGAAAAAATCATTAGTAAGCTATATTTATATCGGACCACCGAATATCGCTTCACTCGGAACCGAATCACGTATCCAACTGAATGATCAGTTTGCAAAAATTCAAGATGTACCTGAATTTATTGCACGCGAACGTGAAGCACGTAATGAAGCAGATAGACAATTCCTTACCACTTCCTTGAAAGTACATCAAGAAACAAAAATGGGAATGGTAACCGATGTGAAACAAGAACTCCGTAGATCCGGAGCATTCAGAATTAATTATTCCACTCTGAAAGGAATGAAATAATATATACGTAAATTTTAAAAATGCCTGATTACCTTATGTACTCAGGCATTTTTTATTTGTCCCGGCTTAAAATAGAGCCTCCCGGCAAGGAATAAGAAGAAACTTAATAGGAAGCTTAGAATAATCGGCCAAGCTGAAGAAACAGTCCCTAAATCCTCCATAGCCACATCTATTAAACCATTATGATGTAAATAAAAACCGATTACGGCTAACGCATTGTTTAAAAAATGCATGAATATAGGAACCATAATACTCCCCGACCAATAATAGAAATATCCTAAAAATAAACCCAAAATGAAACGGGGTATAAATCCGTAAAACTGAAAATGAATGAGGCTAAATAGTATTGATGCGAATAGGATACCTATATGCGGGTTTTTAAAAATCTTGATGAAAATAGATTGAAAAACTGAACGAAAAACCAATTCCTCACCTATAGCAGCAACAATTGCCATCATAAAGAGATTGATTAACAGTCCTTTAATTGTACTCACTTGCAAAAATAATTCGGTTAAGCGCTTGGCTTCCTGCTCTTTATCCATAAACCATTGTTCCAGCTTAGAAAGGTATTCGGGTAAACGTATGGATTGATTCCATTCCGAAAGCCAATGAATAAAGGGTATGGAAACCAGCATAATTAATAAAGCAGGCAGTAGAATTTTCGGCTCTTTTAGTCGTGTGAAACCAAGAACAATCCTTTTGTTGGCATAGAAAAGCCAAGCAAAAATCAATGGGGGTAGGAGCAACAATCCAAACTGGCTGGCAAGCTGTAAAATACGCATTTTTTGCGCCATATCGGCTGAATTGCCTGCTGCCATCGCGTCAATGGCTCCGCCTTCATAGAATAAGGAAACGCTGATTAATCCGATAGCCAAACCTACAACGGCGCCCAAGAGCAAAAGAAAGATAAATGTAACTAACTGAAAACCTGCTGAATGCCCTTTGAATATTGGAGCTAGATGCTTCATAAGATTAAGAATCTGTTAATACAAATAGCAAAAATAGTATTTTTGCCGCCAAAGAAATCAAAATCTTGCTCTTACTATTCATTGACTAAATTAAATTGTACTGTGGTAACGATTGGTAATTTAAATCTCGGCGACTTCCCCATCTTGTTGGCTCCCATGGAGGATGTGAGTGATCCGCCATTCCGATATGTATGTAAAATGTTTGGCGCTGATGTGATGTATACGGAGTTCATTTCATCTGAAGGATTGATTCGAGATGCAGCTAAAAGCGTGAAAAAACTTGATTTTATTGAGTTTGAACGACCAATCGGGATACAAATCTTCGGTCATGATATTGATTCGATGGTTAAAGCTGCAAAATATGCTGAGCAGGCAGCACCGGATATTATCGATATCAATTATGGTTGCCCGGTTAAAAAAGTAGCTTCAAAAGGTGCCGGCTCGGGCATTATGAATGATATCCCCAAAATGGTAGCCATGACAAAAGCGGTTGTAAATGCCGTAAATCTTCCTGTTACCGTTAAAACTCGCTTAGGTTATGATGAAGAGCGTAAAGATATTGTAGAAATTGCAGAACGCCTTCAGGATGTGGGGATTGAAGCAATTACAATCCATGGTCGTTTACGGACGACACGTTCTAGAATCCCGGCAGATTGGACACTTATAGGGGAGGTGAAACAGAATCCACGCATGCATATTCCTGTTTTTGGGAATGGAGATGTGGTTGACAGTATTTCGGCAAAATATTTTAAAGATAATTTTGGAGTTGATGGTTTGATGGTTGCTAGAGGCAGCTATGGAAACCCATGGATATTTGAGCATATTAAACACTATCTTAAAGAAGGCGTCTTATTGCCTGAGCCGGATGTTCATGAACGTATTCGTATCAGTACCATTCATTTAACACGTTCCGTTGAATGGAAGGGGGAACGTCAAGCAATGTTGGAGATGCGTAAGCATTGGGGGCATTATTTTAAAGCATATCCAAACTTTAAAGCTTTCCGAATACGAATGATGGAAACCGAAAAGTTTGATGAAATGCTGGAAATTTTGAAAGAAATTGCAGTAACTTACGATGGGGTATTACCAATTCATGACGAACAGGATTCTGCTATTCAAAAGCCAAATCTTCCTTCAGAATGCCGTTTGTAAACAAATCGCGTACGCGAGTTGGTGAACTAAGGTGAAACGTCTGTAATCCCAAAGTTTTAGCTGATTCGATATGTTGAATTGAATCGTCGATAAATAGTGTTTCTTCCGCTTTTAAATTGTGCTGATTTAAAACAAATTCAAATATTTCGGGATTGGGTTTGCTCAAATGCAAATCAAACGAAAAGTATGCCTTATCAAAAAGCTGATCAAATTCGCGATACCCAAAGCGAAGCTGTAAGTCACGCAAATAAAGGTCGTAATGAATTTCATTGGAATTGCTGATTAGATAAATCGAATAATGTTTTTTCACCTGCTCCAGGACGGCAATTCTTTCCTTAGGAATATCAAAAAGTAATGCATTCCATGCTTCATCTATATCCTGATCGCTGAGATTATGCCCGGATTTCTCACGAATTTTGTCCCTAAAAAGCTCCGGAGTAAGTATGCCTCTTTCAAATTTTTCCAATACTTCTTTTTGAAAATCATCGGAAGCGAAAATTCCTACATCTTGTACTCCCATGGATTTCAGGGCATTAAGTGTTTGCTTCGGGTCGATGTCTAAAATTACACCTCCAAAATCGAAAATGATATTACGAATTGATGAAATACTTTTCATGAGACTTAAAATTTATTTGTGAAATAATCATACAAAGTTGTAACTTTGCATCCGTAAATCAAAAAGGTTTACACTATTTCTTGTTAAAAAAATGTAATAGCGGGCCTATAGCTCAGTCGGTTAGAGCAACTGACTCATAATCAGTAGGTCCCAGGTTCAAGTCCTGGTGGGCCCACATCTATTTAAGAGGATTCTTATGAGTCCTCTTATTTGTTTATATGTGAATTGTTTGTTCTAGGCTTAATCGAATCCCTTGAAATATAGTTGTTTAGGTCCCAGGTTCATCCCGAAAACCTTGGGGAGGTGGGCCACATCTATTTAAGAGGATTCGCATGAGTCCACTTTTTTCGTGTTATGTCCTCTGTTTGCTACATCCTATATAGTCCAAGCCTTGACCGTTATTATATCGGTGCGAGCTATGATTCTGTTTCTGTTCGTTTAGCACGTCATAATTCGGGTCATTATGGATCGAAAAGCTATACCTCCAAAGCTTCTGATTGGGTACTATATTTTGAGCTCCGGGCTGATGATTATTCGCATGCTCTTCGCATGGAGCGTTTCATTAAATCTATGAAAAGCCGTAAGTATATTGAGAATTTAAAGCTTTATCCTGATCTTTCAGCCAAGATTATTTCTCGTAATCGAATCCCTTGAAATATAGTTGTTTAGGCCCCAGGTTCATCCCGAAAACCTTCGGGAGCTGGGCCCACATCCATTTAAGAGGATTCTTATGAGTCCTCTTTTTTGTGTAAAGAAATTTCTACTGTTAAACACATTGATGTTTAAAAACTTGAGATAATACTGTTAAATTTCTATCTTTATACTCAAATTGATTGATGCATAGCAGTATAAGGATTTCCTGTTTCATTGTTATGATAAAACCATGGCTTGTGCTTGGAAGAACAACATATTATACGGCATTTCTTCTGATGTTTTGTATACATCTGATAGCCTCAGATTTGTACTCTCAAATTACTTTACCAACTGATACCACTGCCCATGAATTAATTGTATATGTAGTGCATGAACCGGGAAAAATTCAATGGAAGAACCCGGCTAAATTGCTTAAAAGTAGTCTGAAAAGTTGTTTAAAAGCTTCCATACGCAAAGACCCTTACCGCATTGGCCATACTGTGATACAATTAAAATCACCTATCCTTGATTCTGCTAAGTATTTTGGTGTTTACTGCAAAGACTTGCATGAACAAAAACGGCTTATAATTAAAGAAAAAGTGGGTTTGGGAATTTTAGGTTATAGTCTTTTAGGTGAACTTGAGTCATCCGCACGAATTAAAACAAATATTGATTTTTATCAAAAGAAGAATGAACTTCGGTTTATTCGATTTTATATAAATGCTGAGGCTGTACTACGAATAATGGAGTTTGTTGAGTATTATACAGCTACAAATGAATATGGGTTTGCTCCTTCGGAAATTTATAATGGGGCACTCGACCCTTTATATAGGAATGAAGGCTCTGGATGTACGTCTTTTGTTATAGCTACTATGGATTTAATTAATATACTCCCTGAGCAAGCGCGAGAACAATGGCTTGTAGATGTGAATATCCCAATGGAACTGATTGGTGGAGAGCTTAATAACAACAAAAAGGTGCGTTTGAATAAAATCATCAAATCAAAAAAATGGTATAGTGGTGAAGGGGTAGAGGGACAAGATTATGCAAAGCTTAAAATATTTAGCCCTTCCAAAATGTATCATTGGATTAATGAAAAGCATGTTCAAAATGATTCCCTATACATAGCTGATATGGAAGGAAATAGCATCGGAATAAAAATGGATGCTCGACATATTCAATTTGACAATGAAGATATGTTGCGCGTTAGAAATGATACAACATTTTTGATTAAACACTATTATTCTCGCCAAGTCGTACCGCAAGAAGAGTAGACCAAAGTTACCAAATGTTGATAGAAAAACTGTGACAATAAATAAAAAGGAGGCTACTCTATAAAAATAGCCTCCTTTTAGTTGGAAGTGTGATAATACAAGTTCTTGTCTTAAAACTTTAAAGTTATTCCTAGGTTAAGGTAGGCAATTCCATATCCAAGTTCAGCCAAGGCAGCAAAATTGCTTGAAAAGTAATACCTGCCACCAACATAAAAAGCAGATGCCAATGTAGAGGTAGAGGCATTGAGTAAGGTGCCTCCTGACCAATCGCCAAATTCTTTTGCGCTAACAATTCTATAACCTAGCATGAAGCCGGCATAGGTATCTAATTTTTCTACAGCAGGATAATGTAATGATCCTCTGGCACCCAAGATGAAATTAGTATAATCCCATCCATAGCTACCGCCATACCATGAAGCCTCATATCTGGCTGAGGCATAGCCTATATAGCCGCCTACACCTAAATTAAGACCTTCTACATCAAAAAGATCATCCACTGCTCCAAATTCTAAAGAAGCTGAAATAGGTGGAATTTTAGAGCTGTAATAACTCCCTACATATAATGTAGAGCCTAATCCAAGACTTAAGTTTAATGCTTTGTCACCTTTGTTAAATGTGCTTTCTTGTGCAAAAACACTTGTAATGGCAAATAAAAATACTGTTACAAGTAAAAATTGTTTTTTCATAAATACGTTGTTTTAAATAAATAAATAGTAAAATTTGTTAGAAGAACGGCAATAGTTCTATTTGTTTTTACTCAAAACAACAAATGTAGGTTTTTGATTGACACTTCAAAATCCGATATAAGTTTTATAACTTAATATTAACATAAAAACATTTAATAAACCTTAATTTGTGGCAAGGTTTATTGAGCAGGAAGGTTTAATTAGCTGATGAACAGCTTATTGCGTGATTTTTCTGTCGATCTCGTTCACAAACTGTCTAAAGGTCTTATCGGTATCAATTAAGTTGGAAACAGTTTTGCATGCATGCAGTACAGTGGCATGATTTTTATTCCCACACTGAAGACCTATTGCTGCAAGCGATGATTTGGTATGCTTCTTAGAAAAATACATAGCTACTTGGCGTGCTTGTACAATTTCTCTTTTACGTGTTTTTGCATTAATCTGTTCTAGCGGAAGTCCGAAATGATCGTATACAATTTTTTGAATGTAATCGATAGAAACTTCTTTAACAGAGTGCTTCACATAATTGTCAATCATTTTTCGTGCAAGCTCAATTGTAATCGGCTTTTTATTGACGGAAGAATGTGCTAAAAGTGAAATAAGCACTCCTTCCATTTCACGTATATTGGTTGTTATTGTATGTGCCAGATAATCAATTACATCTTGTGGTATGCTAAGTCCGTCATTGTATGCTTTACGTTTTATTATCTCCACCCTTGTTTCAAAATCGGGCAGACTTAAATCAGCTGTTAATCCCCATTTAAAGCGAGATAATAAGCGAGGCTCCATTCCCTTCAATTCCACGGGTGGCTTGTCACTTGTAATGATGATTTGTTTGCTGTTTTGGTGTAAATGGTTGAAAATGTGGAAGAAAATATCCTGTGTCTTGTCTTTGCCCGTTAAAAATTGAATATCATCAATAATTAGTACATCAATCATTTGATAGAAATGCACAAAATCATTTTGATTGTTGTTGCGTACCGATTCGATATACTGCTGTACAAATTGCTCTGTTTGTACATATAATACGGTTTTATTCGGGAAATTATTTTTTGTTTGCAAACCGATGGCATGTGCAAGATGCGTTTTTCCCAATCCTGTTGCACTAAATAACAATAATGGATTAAAAGCAGTTTTTCCGGGATTTTCTGCTACCGCAAAACCTGCAGAACGTGCTAGACGATTGCAGTCACCTTCAATAAAACTGTCAAATGAATAAGATTCTACCAATTGTGATTCAACCTTTATCTTTTTAAGACCGGGAATTATAAATGGATTTGGGATTTCTTTATTAGCACCACGGTTCAAATCCAAAGGCATGCTCACATAAGGATTGTGAACTGCTTTTTGATTTGTCGGATAATTTATGGCATAAGGACCTGAATCGCTAAAGCTGTTATCAACTATGATACTGTACTCCAATCTGCCTTCCGCACCAAGCTCTTTTTTGATTGTTTTGCGTAAAAGCGTGATATAATGCTCCTCTAACCACTCATAAAAAAATTGACTAGGTACCTGAATGGTTAATATTTTGTTTTCAAGCTTAATGGGTACAATTGGCTCAAACCAAGTTTTAAAGCTTTGATCGTGTACGTTATCTTTAATAAATGTCAGGCAGTTTGTCCAAACCTGAAAGTGATCTCTGTTCATTCTATTGAGAATCAATGCGTTAGTAAAAATTATTCGGCAGCATGACTACTGCATTTTCCCAAAGTAACTGATTATGTTTTGGTTAGCTTCTTTTCGAAGCGTCATTTTCTTTTCAACAAAAATGAATAAAAGAAAGTGAAAAAAAAATAGTTTTTAGGCTTGACTTTTAACAATGTTCGTCGTATATTAGTGGCGAAATCATCCGAAAACGGATAGCAACTTGCCTAATGTATTGCCATTAAAGCGCTTCGATGATTTTTATGTCAAGCCCGTAAATTTTTTTAAATTTTTCAAATATGTTATTTGAGTGATTTTTTCTGCAACTTATTTCAAAATAACAATCAAATTCAAATTTTGGATTGAGTTGTTGCAGATTTTCTTCTTTCATTATACGCGAAACTTCATTCATTAATGTGTATGGAAATTGTAGTGAAAAAGTCACATCAATTGTTTTTTCTTCAATAATTCCATTTGCAAGGGCATCTCGAGCGGCTACTTTATACGCGTTTGCTAAGCCCCCCACGCCTAATTTTGTGCCTCCAAAATATCTAATTACTACAATAAGGGTGTTTGTGAGTTCATATGAATAAATTTGATTCAAAATAGGCTTACCGGCAGAGCCGGATGGCTCCCCGTCATCATTTGCACGAAACAGTGATTGATCCGTACCAAGTACCCAAGCATAACATTGATGCCGCGCATCATAATATTTCTTTTTAAGCTCTGCCAGAATCTCCTTTATCTCATCTTCCGTTTCAACGGGATAAGCCAAGGAAATAAATTTGCTTCCCTTCTCCTTGTAAAGTCCTTCGGAAGGATGTGTCAACATTTTATAAGAATCGCTCGCTTGCTTTTCGCTATCTGTCATGTTTTAATTCATTTTATAATAAACACTTTTTTTTAATTACCACTAAAATCTCATAACGTGTAGAATATAAGCCTGTTACAACAAATCCAGGTTGACAACATTATGAATTGGTGAATTAGGCAGCTTAAGTGTAGAACCTTATTTATACATTTAGTTTACCCAAATTTTGCAGCGAAAGATACAAAAAAATAGCCTTCTCGATGAGCGTGTATCATATTTATCTAATCGTTATATGTTCCAGCCAAGTAGTTTTAACTTATGGATTTTTTTATTGCTGTAACTTTTGGGAGACATTGCTCGTCACAATACAAAAGGCATAAATTTTTAATAAATAATGAAAATCATGAAAAGAATCAAAATTTACAACTTAGGATTTGCTTTTATACTTATGTTTTTTGCTGTTTCAATTTCGCAACAAACATTTGGACAAGCAGTTCAATTTAATGAGAAAAAGATAATAGATACTGAAGCTTTTACCGGAGTTGAAGCGAATGGCGCACTAAAAGTTCAGCTAATACAAGCAGATGTGTTCCAAGTGTCTTCTGAGGCGGATGCTGTTGATAAAGGCACTTTAAATGTGGAAGTTCGTGACAATATTTTACACCTGAATGCAGTATCGCGGCAGCATACTGTCCCTACGGTATTAGTGATGGCACCTGACTTTACCAAATTAGCAGCCTATGGAGTGTCTCAACTTGAATCCATAGAAATGCTGTATTTGGATAAATTACAAGTTCAAACCGAAGGCGCTGCAAGAATAATACTTGAAGTAACAGCCAATGAATTAGAAACAAGAGTGAATGGTGCCGGTGAAGCGATTCTACGAGGTGAAGTGGATTTTCATAAAGCAGAAGTGAGTGGTGCATCTAAACTTTCGTCTAAAGATTTGGAAACAAACACGACAAATATTGTATGTAGCGGTGCTTCCGTATCGTATATTAATGTAAAAGAACAACTTAAAGGAGAAATAAGCGGTGTTGCAAAATTGAATTATGATGAAGAACCGGCTGTTTTAAAGGATGTGAAGGACAGTCGCCCCCAAAGTCATGGCAAAAGCTCCTCCGATTCGGTCACTATCAACCTTGGTAATGTGAAAGTGAAAGTGATTGAAGGTGATTCAACTGTTATAGAAATTGGCACTAAGAAAGTTGTGGTGGATGATACAGGAAATGTAAATGTATCTAAAAAATCAAAAAAGGCTTCGCGTTTTGAAGGGCATTGGCAAGGCCTTGACCTAGGTGTCAATGGGCTGTTAACTCCCGACTTTTCTTTTGATTATCCTCCGGCAGAAAGTTATTTGGATTTACGATACGAAAAGAGTATTGCAGTGAATCTCAATATTTTCCAGCAAGATATCCGTTTCAATAAAAAGGGAAATTTTGGATTGGTGAGTGGTTTGGGCTTGAGCTGGAATAATTATCGATTTAATGAAGATGTACTCTTGCAAAATGAAAACCAAAAGCTATCGGGCTATTTTATTGAAGGTGCCAGTGTGCGTAAGAGTAAACTCACAAATACATATTTGACAATTCCCTTGTTATTCGAGATTCAAAGTAATTCAAACAGGAAATCGGAAAAGCTTTTCTTTTCTGCGGGAGTGATTGCCGGCTGGCGTTTTCTATCACACACAAAACTATATTTTAACGATTCCAATCGTGCATATGATTTAATTGATCCGGCAAGCGGATTGATTGTTGGATCGGGCAATACGCCTTCCGCCAGAAGACGAAATATTGTCAAAGATTTTGGAGGTTTTCAACAAAACCCGTTTAAGGTGGATTTGAGCGTACGTGCAGGCTGGAGCTTTGTGCAAGTATTTGCAAATTACTCAGTTACTCCACTCTTTATTAAAAACAGAGGCCCCGAACTTTATCCTTTCTCTATAGGAATTTCGATTGGTACAAATCAATAGCAAAATAACATAAAAGGCAAAAAAGCAGCTTTCGTTTGAGGCTGCTTTTTTGTTTATCAGCTTTTTGGGTGGAAAATAAAACTCGTACTCTTGGGCAAGCTAAATCTATAGTATCTTTGAAAAATAAGTAAAACCGGATTTGGATTTACTTGGATAAATTAAAGAGTTGTAAATCATGAAGAATATAATTGGATTCGCTGTAGTAATCTTGTTTTTTATACAGCAATCATTTGCACAAGTTATAACTGTTGAGCCGCCTTTCCCAACTGATTTAGATGAAGTTGTTATTACATTTAATGCAGCCGAAGGCAGTGCCGGTTTGGCCGGATATTCGGGTGATGTTTATGCTCATACTGGCCTTATTACAAACAACAGCACAAGTGGTTCCGATTGGAAGTATGTGGTGTCAGACTGGGGAGTGAATATCCCCAAAGCTAAGCTGACCCGCATTGCAACAGATTTGTATACACTTAATATTGGACCGGATATACGATCTTATTACGGTGTACCTCAAGGGGAAACAATTGAAAAGCTGGCTTTTGTTTTCCGTAGTGCCACGCAAGTAAATGGTTCATGGCTTGAAGGAAAAACAGCTGATGGAGGTGATATATTTTATGAAGTTTATGAAGCCGGCTTGCAAGTGTCAATCATACAACCGGATCAAAAACAACTTTTGGTTGAAGCGCACGAGCAGATTGCTGTGAAGGTAGTTTCAAATATGGCTGATTCAACTGTTTTGACACTTAATGATATCCCGCTGATATCCACTACACAAAATTCTATAAATCATACTATTACTGCTGAAGAAGAGGGCTTGTTTTTTGTAAAAGCAATAGCATATGCGAATAATGAAACAGCAGTGGATTCATTTATGTTTTTTGTACGACCCTCGCTCACAATCGAAGAAGTGCCGGAAGGAATTCGTGACGGAATAAATTATATCAATGATTCTACGGTGATACTCTCACTGTTTGCACCTTATAAAAGCTATGTGTTTGTTATTGGAGAGTTTAACAATTGGAGTTTGGGTGTCGAAAATTATATGAAGCGAAGCCCCGATTCTCAGCGATATTGGCTGCAACTGAATGGGTTAGAGCCCGGCACAGAATACGCATATCAGTATTTTATTGATAATACACTTCGAATAGCCGACCCTTATGCGGATAAGGTTTTAGATCCATGGAACGATCATTATATCAGTGAAACGACTTATCCAAATCTGAAAGCTTATCCGGCAGGAAAAACTACGGGTATTGTGAGTGTATTTCAGACCGGACAAGAAGAATTTAACTGGCAAATCACTGAATTCACGCCTCCAGCTAAAGAAGATTTAATTATTTATGAGCTACATATCCGTGATTTTGTGGCTACGCGTACCATTAAAACTGTGATGGATTCTTTGGACTACCTGCAAAGACTGGGTGTTAATGCCATCGAGTTGATGCCCATAAATGAGTTTGAGGGTAATGATTCATGGGGTTATAATCCATCCTTTTATTTTGCGCCGGATAAGGCATATGGCACCAAGGATGATTATAAAAGATTTATTGACGAATGCCACCGACGTGGGATTGCTGTGATATTGGACGTGGTTTTAAATCACGCTTACGGTCAAAATCCGATGGTGCAAATGTACTTTGATCCTAGTGCGGGGAATGGGGGGCAGCCATCACCCCAAAATCCGTGGTTTAACCAAACTTGTCCCCACGAACCTTGGTGTTGGGGCTACGATTTTAACCATGAAAGTGTGCATACACAAGCTTTTGTTGATCGCTTTAATAGCTATTGGCTGACTGAATATAAGGTAGATGGTTTTCGATTTGATTTTACAAAAGGATTTACAAACGTTCAAACGGGAAACCAAGGATGGAATTATGATGCAGCCCGTATTGCGATATTGAAAAGAATGGCTGAGCATATATGGACCGTTAATGAAGATGCGTATGTCATACTCGAACATTTTGCGGATAATGCGGAGGAAAGAACTTTGTCGGCTCATGGAATGATGCTTTGGGGAAACATGAATCATGCATATAATCAGGCAACTATGGGTTATCAATCGGAATCTGATTTTTCAGCTGTTTCGTATAAAAAACGTGGCTGGAATAATCCATATCTTATTGGATATATGGAAAGCCATGATGAAGAGCGCCTTATGTACAAAAACCTAACTTACGGAAACCAATCCAATACACATCATAATGTGCGTGCACTTGATATTGCCGTCAAGCGGAATGCAGCGGCGGCAGCCATGTTTTTTCTGGTGCCCGGTCCTAAAATGATTTGGCAGTTTGGTGAGCTGGGCTATGATGTGTCCATCGACTATCCATGCAGAGTTTGCCCGAAACCAATCCGTTGGGAATATCAACAAGACTGGGACAGACGTTTATTGTATAATTATTATAAAAGCTTGATAGCGGTTCGTAATTCTCATCCGGTGTTCAAAAGCAATGATTTTGTGCTGAATGCCTCAAGCCTGCAGAAGAGCCTGCATTTGTTTCATGAAGATATGTCTGTTGCTGTGCTGGCTAATTTTGATGTAGTGCGAAAAGAAATAAATCCGCAATTTTACTTTACCGGGACCTGGTATGAATATTATTCCGGTGATTCACTGCTTGTTACAGATGTAAGCACCCCTATCAGTTTGCGGGCAGGCGAATTTAGGATATACAGCAGTAAAAAGCTTGAACGACCGGATTTTGTGGGCTTGGAAGAGCTGATTTTAGGCAATAATAGAAGTTTAAAAGCCTATCCAAATCCGTTTAATCATGAATTTGAGATTCATTTTGCTGCGGAAACTTCTTCAAACCACCAAATTGATATTGTGGACTTGCTCGGAAGACAAATTGGAAATGTTTTTGAAGGTTATTTGGAGCATGGTCCCCATTATTTTACAATTTCAAAAGAAGTAATGGATTCCAACGGCATATATCTTGTTCGTGTAAATGATGGGCAGTTTATACAAATTGTAAAAGTAGTTCGACAAGACTAATAGATTCAATAAATTGATTTTCAGGCTTTGGATTTAAAGCTTTGCCATAAAGCGCTCCTTGTTGATAATAAACCGCTTATGCGTTCCTTTTCCGATAAGCTGTTCGTTATCCCACACATTTATTTCAAAACTCAACTGACGACCATCCACTTGAGTTAATTCACTTTTACAGCGAATCTTGGCTCCAATAGGGGAGGCTTTCAGATGTTGTACATTGATTTCTGTTCCTACTGTAGTATCCGATTCTTCCAATAATTGCTCGACACTTGTCATGGCGGTATATTCCATGAATGCAATCATAGCTGGTGTGGCAAATACTTTTAAGGTGCCGGAACCATAGGTCATTGCCGTATCTTTTTCACCTACATACATTTCCTTTTCAAGCTGCAGCCCCGGAATTAATTCTATTTTCCCCATATTCGAAATTATCAAAACGAATCAATAAAATGAAGATTGACCAATTGTTTAAGATCCGGATGCAGGCTTAATGCCACCGGACAGCTTTTGGAGATATGTGTGAGCAATCGTTTTTGTTGTTCCGTAAACGATTGTTCAAACTTAATATCAATATGTATTTCACTGATTCTACGTGGATTGCTTGCCATAACTTTAGTGACTTCTGCTTCGGCTCCGTCAATGCTAAAACCTTGTTCCTGAGCGGATATACCCATAATGGTAAGCATGCAGCCGGCAAGGGAGGAGGCTGCCAAATCGGTTGGAGAAAAGACTTCGCCTTTACCTTTATTATCAATCGGTGCATCTGTTAAGATGGTGGTGCCGGATGCCAAATGGGTCATCTCAGTACGTAAATCCTTTGTATAAACAACTTTAAAGTTTGCCATATGAATAAAATTTGAACAAAAATAGTATAAAAAAAGCCCTCCGATTCACATCGGAAGGCCCAAACCAAATTAAAACAAAACGTTAAGGTAAGTATGTTGTTTTTTAAAGATTATTCTTGTTATTCTTTGTCTTTGCATTCTTTCTTCTCGTCGCATTCTTTCTTTTCATCACATTCAGCTTTTGTTGCTGCTGTGGCTTTGCTGCTGCAGCATGAGCTCTTTAGCTGTTTGTCAGCTTTCTTGCCTTCTTCTTTCTTTTTATTATCATCGCTGCTAACAAGTTCGGTAGTTACTGAATTTGTGATGGCTGCGTATGCACTGCTAACCCCTAAACCGGTTAAAACAAAAAGGGCTAAAATGATTAATGTCTTTTTCATGGTGTAATAAATTTAATTTGTTTAGCTGAGCCAAAAGTAATGCAGGATTTTACTTTATTTGTTAATCGTTCGTTAATTGCAGTTAATGAAAAGTTAAAAGATTGTTTTTAGCTCGAAAATCGAAGTTTTGCTGTGCTTTTAACAGTTTTTGTTTGTTAAGATGTTGTTAAAAAATGGTTTTACTTCTTTCTTATAAGTAGATTTGTGAGCAAACATAAAAAAATATGACCAAAAAAGGCTTCAAATGGCTGATTGTTTTAACCGCACTTTCGTTGTTGGGTGTTATTTTTATGCAGCTTTATTGGATTCGTAACGCCCTTTTTCTACGTGAAGAGCAATTTTCAGCCCGTGTAGATTTGGCTGCCAAAATGGTGGTCAACCGTTTGATGGATATAAAACCTAACAATGAATCAAAAGTGGAGTTGGCTACCCTCAACCCTTTAAATAATACAATAAACACGGCTTTGTTAGATTCTTTACTGCGTATGGAATTGGGCTGTTTGCGGGTTTCGGGAGGCTATCATTATGCGGTGTATAAGCGTACCAACTCAGAGCTTATTATGGGAAATGTGGATGAACTGACCAATGAATTGCTTTTTTCAAGGTATCAACAGAGCTTGGAAGCTATTACAAATTCGGCAGACTATTATTTGACGCTTTATTTTCCTGCTAAAAAAAGCTCCATGTGGATGTGGTTCTTTTGGTGGTTGCTCTTATCAGCATTATTTTCTTTGGCAGTGGTATTGAGTTTTTATTATACCGTACGTACGGCATGGCGACAAAAACGATTATCTGAGATAAAAAGCGACTTTATTAATAATATGACCCACGAATTTAAAACGCCAATTGCTACTATTTCCATCGCATCTGAAATGCTGTTGAGGGAAGAAGTAAATGCCGACACACATAAAACCATTAAATATGCCCATATCATCTTAAATGAAAATCAGCGATTGCAAAAAATGGCTGAACAAGTGCTTCAAAGTGCTAGTTTGGAGAAGAGTGACATGAAATTATCGCTGCGGCAGATAGATATGAACGAATTGATTCGGGAGGTAGCAGATAGTTTTCATTTACGTATAGAAGAAAAAAATGGCGTGCTGAACCTTGATTTGGAAGCTGAAAATCCACTCATATGGGTAGACCCAAATCAAATGGCGTATGCATTGACAAATTTATTGGATAATGCTGTGAAATATTCTCCTGATAAACTGAGTATCAAGCTTCAAAGCTGGACGGAGTCCGACAAAATGTTTATTCGTATTCAAGATCAAGGGATTGGAATTTCCGGGGAAGATCAAAAGCATATTTTTAAAAATCTGTATCGCATTCCTACCGGAAATCGACATGATGTAAAAGGATTTGGAATAGGCTTATTTTATGTTGAAAAGGTTATTTTAGCCCATGGCGGGAAGATAGTTGTTGACAGCTTGCCTTCTAAGGGAACAAAATTTACTATAACTTTACCGATTGAAAAGCAAAATTTAAATTAGTATAAAGATGAAAAAGCAGTCATTTAAACTGTTGTTGGTGGAGGATGATCCGAATTTACAAATGGTGTTACAGGATTATCTGGAACTCATGAAATATGAGGTTATTAGTGTTTCAGACGGCGAAGCAGGCTTAAAAGCTTTTCAATCGCATGATTTTGATATCTGCATTTTGGATATCATGCTGCCTGTGATGGACGGCTTTGAATTGGCTGCTGCAATTCGTGCCGAGAAAAGAAATGTTCCAATTATCTTTCTGACTGCCAAAACAATGAAGGAAGACCGTGTGAAGGGCTTTTTACATGGTTGTGACGATTATATTACCAAACCATTTAATACGGAAGAGTTAGATGTGCGTATTAAAGCTATATTACGCCGTTGTTCAGCACGTTATGATGCACTTGTTACAGAGGAAGCCAGCCGCTTAAAGCTGGGGAAATATATATTTAACACATCTGAAATGCAATTGAGTTCGGATTCATCTACACAACCCCTTACGCGAAAGGAAGCTGCTTTATTGCAACTATTAAGTGAAAACCGTAATAAATTATTAGAACGTGAATTTATTCAAACACAAATTTGGGGTGATACAGACTATTTTATCAGTCGAAGCCTTGATGTATTTATTACTAAGCTTCGAAAATATCTGAAAGATGATCCATCGGTTCAGATCACCAATGTTCATGGCACGGGTTTTATGTTAAAAGTGGAGGAGGAAACGAAATAAACCGATAAAAACAACTGAACTAGTCCTTGGTACTTAATCTGTCAAGCGTTTGTACAATCAGCTTTTCCATATAGGGGCGGTAGTCACTCACAAACTCTTCGCTCACACGATTTGCAATAATTACGCTTATAGTTAATGCCTCATGCCCAAGCATACTGCTCAGCCCGTAAAGAGCTGAGGATTCCATTTCAAAATTGGTTATTTTATGCTCATTATATCTAAAGGTTTCGATGCGTTTGTTCATCTCAGGATATGCCATTTTAAGTCGTAATGCCCTTCCCTGAGGCGCATAAAAGCCGGGGGCGGTAGCTGTAATGCCTTGTTGATAATCAAAGGCTAATTTTTTAAGTAGTTCATCCGATCCTTTTACCATATATGGACAAGGTAACTTTTTGCTCCACTGCATATGCGCTATAAAAGCATTTGTGGCATCATGTGCAATATGTTGCTCGCTTCCTTGATAAAAATACAATAAGCCATCAATGCCAAGAGCATATGAGCCGGCTATAAAGCTTTCTCCTACAGCAATGTCTTTTTGTAATGCACCGGAGGTCCCAAGTCGGATGAGCTGTAATTTGCGATGCGTGCCCTTTTGTTCCCTTTTTTTAAGGTCAATATTTGCCAATGCATCCAACTCATTCAACACAATATCAATATTATCTGTCCCCATACCGGTTGAAAGTACGCTTATAGGAAAGCCCTTATAAGTCCCTGTATGTGTAATGATTTCACGATTGGTAACCTGTACATCAATCTTGTCGAAAAAAGCCGAAACCATTTTTACGCGATTGGGGTCTCCAACTAAGATAATGGTGTCTGCAATTTGCTCCGGAAACAAGTGCAAATGATATACAGAACCGTCTTTGTTTAAAACCAGTTGTGAGTCAGGTATTTGTCGTTCATGCGTTTTCATAATCTTCATGCCGTTGGAAAAGTGGCAAAGATAATACATTCCAAAACAGTGAATTGTTCAATTTATTGAAAAAATATGTCATCTGTAAGATTCAGCGTACATTTGCAAAGCTAAATTGCACGTAATTTATGCAGTTTTTAAAGTGCTTCAATCATTTTCAGATCGGTAAAAGCTAAACCCATATGACACATAAAAAGAATAAAGCCGAAATTATTTCTATTGGAGACGAACTACTTATTGGCCAAGTAGTAAATAGTAATGCTTCATGGATGGGCGAGCAGCTATTTTTAAACGGTTTCACTTTACAATGGGTCACTACGATTGGCGATAATGAAGAGGATATCCATAATGCGATACAAATCGCCGTTCAACGTGCACAATTTGTGTTTTTGACCGGCGGTCTTGGTCCTACTGCCGATGATTTAACCAAACCGGCACTAGCCAATTTTTTTCATGTAGATTTGAAATTTAACCAAGATGCTTTTCATCAAATCGAGGAATTGTTTGCATTACGTGGCTTTTCTGTGACGGAAAGGAATCGTTTGCAGGCGATGTTGCCTTCCAATTGCAAACCGATTAATAATCGAAACGGTACTGCAGCCGGTATGTGGTTTGAGCACAATGGAAGTATTATTGTTTCTATGCCGGGTGTTCCTTTCGAGATGAAGCCCATGTTTTCGGAACAGATTTTACCTGCTCTAAAACAAATATACTCTTCGTTGACATATCGATTTAAAACCATCATGACTTCCGGTGCCGGCGAATCATTTTTAGCAGATATCATTCAACAATGGGAGGAGTCTTTGCCTTCGCATTTTAAATTGGCTTATCTGCCTCAGCCCGGTATTGTTCGCCTTCGTCTTGGAGGCTATGGTACAGAGCCTGCCCAAGTAGAAAAGGAGTTGGAAAAGCTTAGCGTAGAGTTAAGGGACTTACTCGAGCTATATGTGTATGGGCATGACAATCAAATGCTGGAGGAGGTTGTAGGGAATTTGTTAAGACAAAATGATCTAACAATTGCAACAGCCGAAAGCTGTACCGGTGGTTATATCTCACATTTAATTACTAGTGTCCCGGGCAGTTCGGCTTATTTCAAAGGGGGTGTGGTAGCTTATGCCAATGAGGTAAAAGAAGATGTATTAAATGTTTCGGCTTCCATATTGAAGCTGCATGGTGCCGTAAGTCGTGAAGTAGCTGAGTCAATGGCTGTTGGGGCAAGAGAGCTGATGAAATCGGATTATGCATTGGCGGTAACAGGAATAGCCGGACCTGATGGAGGAACAAAAGAAAAACCTGTGGGAACTACCTGGATTTCCGTTGCATGGGAAGGGGGTATTTACTCACAAAAATTTCAGCTGGGCGAGGAAAGAGGAAGAAATATCAGAAGAGCTGCTTTGGCAGCTTTAAATATGTTGCGCCTTGAATTAATAAAAAAGGCTGAACGTTAAAGTTCAGCCTCCCTATAATTTTTTTAAATAGATTTAACCAGCTTAATTCATGAATTTAATTTTGAGAAATTTTCAGGCATGAACTTTGAAGCTGTAGCTAACTACCGCGAACAACTCTTAACGTAAAAAGCATCAAAATTAAATCAAAATTCATTTTATAATAAACAGTTTTTAATCACTACTAAAACCTCTTAAGGTGATGATCATAAGCTTATTACTATAAAGTTAGATTGATAAGTTTATGAATTGGTGAATTATATAGGTTAATCAAGTTTTGCACTCATAGTGACTATATTGCGATCAGCTTTCTTAAACAAACCTTGCAATACATTACCCGGTCCAACCTCAATAATTGTACGCGCACCCGCTGCAATCATATTCGACATGATTTGAGTCCAACGTACCGGAGCAGTAAGCTGCGCTATCAGGTTTGTTTTAATAATCTCGGGATCAGTAACAGATTGACCCGTAACATTTTGGTAGATAGGGCAGATGCCCGGATTAAATTTTGTTGAATTTATTGCTTCTGCAAGCTCAATACGTGCGGGTTCCATTAATGGAGAATGAAATGCGCCACCCACTTTAAGGGGGAGGGCACGTTTAGCACCGGCTTCCAGCAGCTTTTCACAAGCTATGGCAATGCCTTTTTCCGAGCCGGAGATGACCAATTGCCCCGGACTGTTATAGTTTGCTGGCACAACCACTTCATCGGTGATTGTGGCACAAACATCTTCCACTACCTTATCATCCAGTCCTAAAATAGCTGCCATTGTACTCGGTTCCAGTTCGCAGGCATGCTGCATGGCTAAAGCACGTTTGTAAACTAATTTAAGACCGTCTTCAAAACTAAGAGTTTTGTTGGCAACTAAAGCAGAAAACTCACCCAACGAATGACCTGCAACCATATCGGGCTTGAAATCATTTCCTAGGGCAGAAGCCAATATTACCGAGTGCAGGAAAACTGCAGGCTGTGTTACTTTGGTTTGCCGTAAGTCTTCATCGGTGCCGTCAAACATGAGTTCAGTGATATTGAACTTTAGAATGGAATTGGCTTTGTTAAATAATTCCCGAGCCTTTGCTGATTGATCAAACAAATCCTTCCCCATACCCACAAACTGAGCTCCTTGACCGGGAAAAACATATGCTTTCATAAATTCACTTTTCGTTTTTATTCTGTTTTCACTTTCTCATAAAGAGAGAAGCCGGATAGTTGCAAAAATACAAATAATTAAAGTAATGAGTGTATAAACTATTGATAAGTTATCAACGTCATAAGACGTTATTAACAATGGGTTATATAGGCTTGTAGACATAATTGGAACACCGGCACGAATTCTTTCCTTTAATGTAAGTTTGCTTGTATCAGGCTGATAAATTCGGAACGCGTTTCCATACGTTCGAATATTCCCACAAAATCACTTGTAGTGGTTACGGAGTTCAGCTTTTCTACGCCTCGCATGCTCATACATAAATGTCTGGCTTCGATGACTACGGCAACACCTAATGGATTAAGCGTTTGATGGATTGCCTCTTTAATTTGTGTAGTGAGCCTTTCTTGTACTTGTAAGCGACGTGAATAGGCCTCCACTACACGGGCAATTTTACTTAAGCCGGTGATATAACCGTTTGGTATATAGCCTACATGCGCTTTCCCTACAAATGGAATCATATGATGCTCGCACAAAGAGAAAATTTCGATATCCTTTACAATGACCATTTCACGATAATCTTCTTTAAACTTTGCCGACAGCAAAATTTCACGCGGGTCGTGATCATATCCCTGTGTTAAAAACTGCATGGATTTGGCTACGCGTCGTGGGCTAGCCAAAAGCCCTTCGCGATTCGGGTCTTCGCCTAATAACTCGAGAATGGCTCTATAATGCTTTTCCAGCTCATCTAATTTGTCGGGAGCATATCGGTCAATACGCTCATAACCTAGTAACTTGCTTTTATCTTCAGACATTATTAAAATATTTATTGGAAATTCGGTTCAAGTTTTTTGCGTTACTATCAGGTGATTTAATGACAGGGTCTGCGCCAACTAATAACCTGATGACTTTGGTGTAAAAATAAAATTAGGGGTCGGTTTTTTCCGATTTAGTTTGAAACTGCTGCTGATTCGCTTCTTTTTGAATCTTTAAAGTTGCTCGTACTTCTACAAAAGTGTAAACTAAATAATACACAAAGAACGAAAGCAGGAATGCAAAAACCTCGTGCTTGAAGAAGATCAGATAAACTATAATAATTGCAAGATAAACCACTAATTTTAAGAATGTTGCCAACATTAAGAAGTTGGAGTGGCTACTTTGCTTTTTCTTTTTTTGGGTTTGAATAAACATTCGCACCAGCAGAAGGTTTGTCAAAAAGAAGAAAAGCAGCATATATGGCCAAGCGCGTGTTTGGTATTTATCGGGTAGATAGTAAAATGAAATGGCGCTAGCTATGGCTAATACCACGGTTATTATGAGTAAGTTCCGTGCAAAAGTTTTATAAAATTTCATGATTTGGGCTTTCTAAGGAAATCCTTAATTGCGTAATAAATTGCCAAAGTTACGGATAACATACTAAGTATAAGTGTCATAATTGGAAAATTCCAATTTATTTTTTTATCCAGCCACATGCCACCAAATACGCCTGCCAGCACTATTCCCATCATTTGAAAGGCGAGCGAAGAGTATTTGGCATACACTTGCATATTACGGCTCAATTTAGAGCCTTTTTTTGGCGCTTGCTTATTCATCTGATTTGGTTGCAGCATCAATCATCTCGCATTTGCCGTTAAATTTTGCACCTACCTCAATGGCAATTCTTGATGTGAGTAGTTCCCCTTCAAAGTTGGCACTCGATTTAAGCGAAATCAACTCATTAACGGTTACTTTTCCGTTAATATGACCGGATATATCGGCATTTTGACAAAATATATCACCGATTACTTCGCCTGATGCTCCAACAACAATTTTGCCTGTGGATTTTACCGTACCGGTAATATGTCCATCAATTCTAAAATCACCATTTAGTTCGACTTCTCCGATAATACGCGTGCCTTGTCCGATGATATTCCGCGCGGATGATTCGTTAGCCATGTTTTTACGCTTTTTCAAAATTATTCTATTATTGTGATTCGTACTTGTCTTTCCAGAAAGATTCGTAAGCTTCTACTTCTTTTAAACGATAAAAGACCGGATAATTTGTCAAAGATATTGGAAAAACTTTAAAATCGGCAGTATCTATCCCACCAAATACATAATCTGAAATAAATATATCATTCCGGTAATTTTGGGCAGCCCTTGCATTTGTGAAATTACCCACCGTAAGCAGCATATTTTCATCATTCAATACCAAGCTTTTCACCATAAGCTGTGCACTTTTGTAGTTTCGTGTATTAAAGTCCGATATCCGTATGCGCAGCGGATCAGTTTTTACCTTTTCGTTTGATGCAATGATGATAACCATATGTGCCGCATTGATGTCATAAATATATGGCGAGGGCTCTTCTTTTGGTTCAATAAGGCTGTCTCCTTCAATAACAGGGATTTCCAGATTCATATTAAACTCTTGATTCATATTCCGTAAAATAGCGGAGGCTACGGGTGCTACATCGCTTTTTGGATAAGTAAGCAATAAATCATTTAATGCCATAGCCATTGAATCCACTACCTCCAATTGTCCCTTGGCGATAGCTCGTAAGAAATCAAAGTTAGGCAGCAGCTCCACATCATCCGGATATAAATTACGTGCTCGATTGGCATTCATTAACACCCTGTAATACTGCTCGTTTTTATAAGCTTCAAACGTCTGTTCGTAAAGCAATAAAGATTCTCCCGCTGTGGCGGCTTTTTTAACAAAATAATCGGGGTCTGAAATTACTTTGGCATAATCCGTATTAGGGTAAAGATCCAAAATCTTGTTTTTATAAATTGCTGCATTGCTAGGATCATTTTGTTCGCCATACATTTTATACAAGGCATACCAGCTTTGAAGCAGGTGTTCGCTTTCCGGGAAGCGTTCGTTTAATGCCAAATATTGCTCAATCGAACGTGGGTAATCCATTAAGCGTTCTTGATAAATATAACCTGCACTATTGATGGCTTCTTCAATAAAATATAAAGCAAGGTCTTGTTCTTCTTCGGTCAGGGGGATATCTTGGAGGTAATATTCCCTATCTTTTTCGGTATATACGACTACAGAATCGCCTTCAGCTCCTCCGGCAGTGCCATCCAAAGCCACACTTTCAATAGTTTCAAACACCATACTGTGCTTGTCACTAATACGCCAGTTGTCTTCCAGCTTTCGCCTTCCCCATTTGCGTAAAAACTCCGTATATCCAAAACTTAATGTATTTGGATTATAAAAATACCATTCTCTCGATTGCTGTGTGTCGAACCCTCTGTCGCCCAGCTGATGTGACATCATCACATTGCGTTCCATTTCTCTTTCTTCAGCTGCCCGCTTGCGTTCTTCTTCCACAATTTCTTTAATGATATTATCAATGATTTTTAGGCGTGCCGTAGAATCCATATATGCTAATTTAAGCAAGCTGTCTTGGAGTTGAATAGTCGAAAGCTGATCAACTAAGTCGTTAAGAACCAGTGATTTGTTTCTAATGCTGTCATAGCCCGGATATTCACGTGTGAGTGCACTTACAGCCGTATCATAATAAGCTTGTGAAGGGAAATAATCGTTTCGGCTAAAGTGCATATCGGCAAGCATCAGTGCTGAAGTAGCTTGCTGCTGCCTGTTTTTGGTGCTTGAAGAAACTGAAAGAGCAAGATATTCCATCGCAAGCTCTTCCTCTTCATTTTCTAATGCTATTTCAGCCAATGCATAATATATTCTGTCTTTATAATCTTTGTTCTTTTCGCCTTTAAGCATTTTTTGAAGCACTTTGACAATGCTTTTGCTGTCTGTAGTGTTTTTATCATATGCCAAAGCAATATTAATTCTTGACTCAAAAGCCATATCAAACGGTGGGTTTTTTCGTATGACTTGTGAGAAATATTTAATGGCTTCAGCCTTATCGTCTTGCAGAAGATGAATTTGAGCAATAATATACATTGCTCTTGTTTTCAGATATTTACTATTAGATTCTTTTAAGCTTCGCTCAAGATAAGGGAGGGCAGCTTGATAATTTTCGCGGACGATATAATAATCGGCTAATACCAATGAAAGATTATGACTCACTTCGGCCGGGACCAATCCTTCTCTGCGTTTAATAAGCAGGTCTTCCAAAATACCTAAAGCCTTATCGTACTGCTCAAGCTCTATATTGGTTCGCGCTACCCACAAATTAGCTGTATGTACGATATCATTATAGCTGTATTGTTGTGCGACAAATTCAAAAGTTCGCCTTGCGCTGATATAATCATGTTTGTAAAAGTGGGCTTTCCCCATCATCAAGTAGCTGTCATCTATCCATCGCACTACTTCTCGTCTGTTAAACACCATGGAGTGTTTTTGAACACCTATTGCTCCCTTTTCAATGGCACGCTCCATGCTTGAATTCAGTCGTGATGCATCACTTTCGGTTCCATAATTAAACACCCGAAGCACTTCTGAATAATTGTCAATCGCCGATTTGCGCAAATCGTTGATGCCGGTTTTTAGGCTCTCATTCCCATTCCAATACACATTGTAGTGGCTTGTCAGGTTATGATAAGCGCGTCGGGTCCATGTGTTTTTTTTAGTTGAACATGCCTGAAAAAACAATATTGCCAAAAAAATAAGCAGTATTGCAGATAAATATTTCTTCACTAGAGGTATAAATTTCATCCGGTTTAGCTTGAATAACGCTAGTTAATCTCAATTATTTTATCGCTGCTACTTTCTGTTTTACAGAAAATCGTGACAAAAGTACTGAATTTGAAGCATAGGATGAATTTCTGATGCATTAATTCATAAAACAGGCATAATTCATTTATGCTCAACAATTATTAAGTACTTTTGCAACACTTTTGAAATTAAAACAATTATAAACAGATTTCAAATTTATCGGAATTTCATTTGAAATCACCTAAACAGAGGCAGCATATTTTTTACGTCCTATGAAAGATACAAGTGGAAAAAAGAAAACCAGATGGTATCAGAAGCTACGCGATAAATATCGCTTGATAATTTTTCATGATGAAAGTTTCGAGGAAAAGATAAGTTTTCGCTTGAGCAGGATGAATGTGTTTGTTACCTTGGTGAGTTTGAGTGTGTTATTGATTTTTGTTACGGCTTATATCATTGCATTTACGCCTTTGCGCGAATATATACCCGGTTATACCAATGTGGATTTAGACAGGCGAGTTTATAATTTACAGCTTACGGCCGATTCCTTGGAGACTGTTGTCAGGCAGAAACAACTGTTTTTTGAAAATATTAGCCGCATTATTCACGGCTACGACTTTGCCGATGACAGTATCAATGCCGTAATTCAAAGTCGTGGACATGCTTCCGTGCAGGTTGATTCGGCTTATTTGCAAGGATCTGTTGAAGATAGTTTGTTACGCTTGGAATTTGAACGACTTGAGCAGTATAATTTAAGCTCTGAAGCCGGCTTAATACCCGAAGCCCGCCGTCGTGCCATGACGGTTTCAAACTTCTTTTTGCCCTTGAAAGGCGTCATTACAAATTATTTTGACCCGGTTCAAAAACATTTTGGCATTGATGTGGTAGCTAAAAGCAATGAAACGATTAAAGCTACTTTAGAAGGCTCGGTGGTATTTGCGGATTGGTCTCCGGAAAAAGGATATGTGATTGGTATACAGCATGTTGGAAATTTCTTTTCAATTTATAAACATAATTCGGTATTGCTAAAGCGCGAAGGTGATTTTGTGCGTGCCGGCGAGCCTATTGCCATTATTGGCGAATCCGGTGAGTTTTCTTCAGGTCCGCATTTGCATTTCGAGCTATGGTATAATACCAGTCCGGTGAACCCCTTGGAATTTATCCCTTTTTAATAAAATCGACTGATTAACACAATTTGAGAAATTTTGAAATATTGCCAAGCAGATTTTTTTGTAATCTTGCACCGCAAAATCGACATTGAATTGCTGTCGCATTCAGTGGGAATTCAATATTAAGGAAAATCCAGTCCTCGTATAGGTTTCTATAAGAGTTAGACTGCTTATTTTCTGCTTAAATTCAATTTATGGAAATTTTAATCAAGATACTGCAACTTTTATTTAGTCTTTCAATACTTGTCATCGTGCACGAGTTTGGTCATTTTGCTGCTGCTAAGCTGTTTAAGACTCGTGTGGAGAAGTTTTATCTGTTTTTTAACCCTTGGTTTTCAATATTTAAGTTTAACTTTAAAGGTACTGAATACGGAATGGGGTGGCTGCCTTTAGGTGGATATGTCAAAATCGCGGGTATGATTGATGAGTCCATGGATACCGAGGCGATGAAACAACCTCCACAACCTTGGGAATTTCGCTCAAAGCCGGCCTGGCAACGTCTGATTATCATGTTGGGGGGCGTCATAATGAATGTGGTATTGGCTTTTGTCATTTATATCGGACTTTTAGCCTCGTATGGCGAGCAATACCTTCCCACTTCGGAAGTCAATAAATATGGTATTTCAGTCGATTCGCTTGCCTATGAATTTGGGCTGCGTAATGGCGACCGGATTTTAGCTGTGGATAATACATATGTCGAAGATTTTAATAAAATACCCCTTACTTTAATCCTCGAAGAAGCACAAAGCATTCAAGTGGAGCGTGATGGGGAACAACTTGATATTCAACTACCCGAAGGTGCATTGGGGAAATTGATAAAACATCAATCGGCTGGCTTTATTTCCATGCGTATTCCTTTTATTGCATCCGCCTTTCCTGAAACTTCAGTTGCACGTGATGCCGGAATTAAAGAAGGTGATACGATTTTGGGATTGAATGGCGAAATTGTGAAGTATTTTCATGAGTTTAGAGAAAGCCTTCAACAACATAAAAATCAAAATGTTGAAATTCAGGTTGTGAGGCAAACAGATACCCTGAGCTTTGCCATGCAGATTCCGGAATCGGGTTTGATAGGGGTATATCCAAAGTCTGATCTGACTGAATTTTTTCAGTTAAATCAAAAAGATTTTTCCTTGATACAAGCCATTCCTGCAGGTATGACAAAAACTGTGGAAGGTATTGGAAGCTATTTAAAACAACTCCGTTTGCTGTTTTCACCCGAAGTAAAAGCATATGAAAATGTGGGCGGCTTTATTGCCATTGGAAATATATTCCCGGCTAGCTTCCATTGGGAAAGCTTCTGGAGATTATCCGCCTTTTTATCTATTATGCTTGCAGTACTTAATTTGCTGCCTATCCCTGCCCTTGATGGGGGACATGTGATGTTTCTACTTTATGAAATTGTTGCCCGACGCAAACCAAGCGACCGTTTTATGGAGGTTGCACAATTAATTGGTTTGGCATTACTGCTTGCCCTGATGGTTTTTGCCAACGGAAACGATATTGTCAAGCTGTTCCGATAATATTTGCCGGCTTATTAAAGTATGATTGGCTTTTTGCCCCAAGGAATACACCTGCTGTTTTAAATCATAAGATAATGATTAAGAGGCAAATAAACATTGCCGAATACGGATATTCATTAATTTGACCAAGCTTTTCAGCTTGAATATTGAAATGATTTAATCGGATACGCGTTCGTGTAGCGAACGAAATCCTTCACCCAAGATTTCATCGGCATTTAGCACGGTCACAAAGGCTTTTGGGTCAACCTTGTGAATATAGGCTTCCAATATCGCCACCTCTCTGCGGTTGAGCACCACGTATATCACTTGTTTGTTTTCGTTGTCAAACATCCCTTGGGCTTCAAGAAAAGTACCTCCTCTGTTCAGGTCTTCCGTGATTTTTTGTGAAATCAGCTCGTGCTGTTCCGAAACAATAAGTACTACCTTGTCGTAATTGATGCCTTGCAGTACAATATCAATCACACGTCCGAGGAAAAATATGGCAATCAACGAATACATTGGTATTGCCCAATCGGCAAATACAATTGCACCTATAATAACAATAATGGTATCGACTGACATCATGAGTTGTCCTAAGGGGCGTCCGGTCCATTTTCCCAACATCATAGCCATCACATCCGTGCCGCCACAGCTGGCTTTTGCTTTAAACAACAATCCGACACCCAAGCCGATAACTGCACCTCCAAACATGGATGAAAGCAGCAAATCATCTTGAATAAGCGGTTCGTGCCCGTACCACCATGTCAATCCGTCAATAAAGAAGGAAGTAAGTATGAAGCCGACAAAGGTTTTCATGCCGAAGCGAGGTCCCAGAACCTTTAAACCAATAAGGGTCAGCGGCACATTGAAAAATAAAGCTGTCAAGCCGACAGGCGTATTAAATGTATGGTGCAGCACAATGGAAATACCATAAATGCCACCCGGTACAATCTTGTGGGGCGTGATGAAAAACACATATCCGGAGGCAATAATAAATGCACCCAGCACAATAAGTGTGTAGGCTTTAATCCATTTTGCCGAGCCAGGCTTATATTTAACGATAAAACCCATTAGCTTTCAACCTTTTCAGATAATGACTTAAATCCTTCTCCCAATATTTCATTGGCATTAATTACCGTAACAAATGCACGGGGGTCAATCTGGTGAATATATTCATGTAAAATTGCCATTTCTCTGCGGTTAACCACAGTGAATATGACGGTTTTTTCAGCATTATTGTACATGCCGCGACCCCGAATGAAGGTCCCGCCTCTGTTTAAGTCATTAATGATTTTATCGCGAATTTCTTGATGTTTTTCTGAGATGATAAATAGCGTTTTATCGTAACTCACTCCTTGTAAGATTGTGTCAATCACTTTTCCGGTAATGAAAATAACTATTAAGGAATATAGCGGGATTGTCCAATCTCTGAAAACAATAAGACCTAAAAGAAGTATAGCCGAATCTACATAAATAAGTAGCTGTCCTACAGGTAGTTTGGTATACTTGCTGATAATCATCGCCACAATATCGGTTCCTCCTGAGGTGGCTTTTGATTTAAAAATCAATCCTAATCCAAGCCCAATAAATACACCTCCGAAAATAGATGAAAGGAGTGGCTCGTTTGGCACCAATGCTTCGTGTCCGTACAAATATGTCATGCCGTCAACAAAAAAGGCAGTTAACAAGAAGCTTATCACCGTTTTATAGCCAAATCTGGGCCCTAATATTCGGATGCCTATGATTGTAAGGGGAATATCCATGCTCAGTGCGGTCATCCCCACCGGAAGATTAAACAAATGGTGTAGCACAATGGCGATACCGTATACACCTCCGGGTACAAACTTATAAGGTGTAATAAAAAATACAAAGCCTGAGGCGAGTATAAAAGACCCGATAATGATATAACTATAGTTTATGAACCATTTTCGGGAAAAAGGTTTATCTTTTGTAATAAATGCCATAGCTGAATATGTATGATTAAAAG
Source organism: uncultured Lentimicrobiaceae bacterium (assembly GCA_964592175.1). Classification (GTDB taxonomy): domain Bacteria; phylum Bacteroidota; class Bacteroidia; order Bacteroidales; family F082; genus JALNZU01. The sequence goes on along the minus strand of CAZQBU010000003.1, from coordinate 11,817 downwards.
CGCGGCAAAAATACAAGATAAAACCGTGATTTACTTACTATATACCCGAAATAGCGGATAAAAATTTGCCTTACACAATAATTTATTGATTTTCATTGTTAATGAATCGCCGGCTAAATTGACTAAAAAAAGGCTTTAGTAAGTCTTTTCGGTATTAGAATAGATACTATTACACAAAAATTAGTAATTTAGCCGCCTTAATTTAAATCGGCTACTACTATTTATGTTATTGAGATTGAGAGACATAACTTTTTTGATATTATTGGTTGCATTGGCATTCAATACGGAAAGTTATGCCCAACAAGCACCTTCTTTCACTCATCACCCTTATACTTATGCCTTTACCAATCCGGGTTTTGCGGGTATGGGGGAGGGAATTTGCCTTAATGGTATTGTTCGTCAGCAATGGGCCGGATTTAAAGATATGGAAGGGAATAGTGTTGCTCCCGAAACTTATCTCATCACCCTTGATTCCCCCTTAAGAAAACTTAGAGGTGGAGGAGGCTTGGCAATTATTCAAGACCAATTGGGTTTTGAGCAAAATACCGGAGTACAACTCGGTTATTCGTATCATGCCGACGTGGGAGCAGCTACTTTAGGCATAGGAACTGCGGTAAATTTTTTAAATCGTTCGGTTGATTTTTCGAAATTTAATCCCCATTCCAGTGGTGACCCTATTTTGGTAACAGGAGAGCAAAGTGATATGCTTTTCGATATGAATTTAGGCATGTTTCTTGAAGTAGAAGATGTATATTATATCGGATTTGCTGTAACCAGTATGCTGGAAACCAAGGGGAAAGCTCTTGCAAACACTTCCACAAGCGGTAGCTTTGTAGGTGACCGCACTTTTTACCTTCATGGTGGTTATCAACAAGCTTTACCATGGAATGCAGCCTATGAAATTCGCCCTGCTTTTAGCATTATAAGCAATCTCTCCAACACACAAATTAACGTTTCCGGCACTGTCGTATACAATAATCAGTTCTGGGCTGGCGTTAATTACAGGCTGGAAGAGTCTGTCGGGATAATGGTAGGCTTGCGTGTGTTTGACTTACGAATCGGATATGCATACGATATAAATACCTTGGGTTATGCAGTGCCGGGCTCACATGAAATCAGCTTGGGATACTGCTTTAAGATATCTACCGATAAGTCGAACAGATCGTACCGAAATACCCGTCACCTCTAAAATTAATGAAATATTAGCTTCATGAAACTGAAGATTAAGAATAAAGAAAACCAAAATAAATTAGTAAGCATATATCATTTAATGAAAATGAAACAGCTTTTGTTATTCGCATCAGCCTTGCTATTACTTGCCAGTTGTGGTCAGTCACATCAGGGCGAGTTGGTCGGGGTACGCAAAAAATCCAGACCTTTTTACCAGCCGGACCCTTACCGGATGGTGTTTATACCGCAAGGAAGTTTTACAATGGGTGCCGGTGGTGAAGATATTACCTATGGTAATTTGAATCAGCCCCGCACTATTTCGGTTTCAGCCTTTTATATGGATGAAACGGAAATCACAAATAACGAATATAGGGAATTCGTATATTATGTACGGGATTCACTGGCACGTGAGTTGCTTGGAGAAATTCAACCGGAAACATTTCTGATTGAAGAAGATCCAAAAACGGGCGAACAGTTTGACCCGCCACATCTGAATTGGAAACCCAAGATCGAGTGGAATAGTAAAGATCAGGATGTAAGAGACGCATTGGAACCAATGTATCTGCCTGACCATGAGCGCTATTTCAGAAGAAAAGAAATTGACAGCCGCAAGCTGAATTATACGTATTATTGGGTAGACTTGCATGCTGCTGCCAAAAAAGATTTTAACGAAAATAATCAATACGACTATCGGAATGCAGGGCTTTCAAATCGTCCGCAAGGACTTACTGACCGCTCGGTTTACGTACGTCGTGAAATGATTAATGTGTATCCCGATACCTTGGCATGGATTCATGATTATGCCTATTCGTTTAATGACCCCTTAACAGAAAAATATTTCTGGCATCCTGCATATGACCATTATCCTGTGGTGGGTGTCAACTGGCTTCAGGCACGTGCATTTTGTGTGTGGCGTACCGAAAAGCTGAATACTTTTCTGCTTTCTAAGAAAGGTGAAGTATCGCTTGCAGAATTTCGTCTTCCTACCGAAGCAGAATGGGAATGGGCTGCCAGCGGCGGAAATCATTTGAATCCATATCCATGGGGAGGTCCGTACACACGTAACGACCAAGGCTGCTTCTTGGCAAATTTCAAACCCATGCGTGGTAACGACATCCTTGATGGCGGATCAAAAACCGTTATTGTTGGACATTATCCACCAAACGATTTCGGCTTGTATGATATGGCAGGCAATGTGGCCGAATGGACCAACAGTGCCTTCGACCCGGCAGCTTATAATCTGATGTGGGACCTGAACCCAAACTATACCTATAATGCTGCAGAAGATGATCCGGCGGTAATGAAACGAAAAGTTATTCGTGGCGGTTCATGGAAAGATATTGCCTACTATTTACAGATTACTTCACGTGCATACGAATATCAGGATACAGCAAAAAGCTATATTGGATTCCGTTGCATTCAACCCTATCTGGGCCGTAGCAAAGATGATAATCCAAGGAAGGCATCAAAAGTGTATAGATAATTAAGCGTTAAACTTTTTCAATAGTAATTAAACATGTCATTAAATCAAGTTTTTAAAAGCAGAAAGTATAAAAACTTCATGTCCAAACTTTATGGTATAGGTGCGGCAGTAGTAATTCTTGGAGCTTTATTTAAGATTAATCACTATCCCGGAGCCAATATAATGTTGATTTTGGGATTAAGTACCGAAGCTTTGATATTTTTCTTCTCCGCATTTGAACCGCCACATATCGAGCCTGATTGGAGTTTGGTGTATCCCCAGCTTGCCGGAATGTACGGCGATGACCCTGTAGAACGTGAGTTGGAATCCAAAGGTGTTGCCTCGAAAAAGTTGGACCAAATGTTTCAGGAAGCAAATATTGACAAAGAAACCTTGGAAAGGTTAGGACAAGGCTTGAAAAACCTGAGTGAAAATGCAGTACAGATGGGTAAAATCTCAAATGCAGTGGTTGCTACAAATGAATATGTTGACAGCATCAACAGCGCAACAAAATCGGCTACAAACTTAGCCGGCAGCTATCAGAAAGCTTCCGAAGTCTTGAACCAAGATGCTACCGCTTCAGTCGAATATTTGGAAAATATGAAGTCGGCTGCCAATAGTGCCGCAAAACTGAGTACGGCTTATGATAAAGCAGCAACCATATTGCATACTGAAGTAAAATCTACGGAAGAGTTTACTACGACTATTCAAAGTGCGATGCAGTCAGCCAAACAGCTGAACGAAACATATAGCAAATCGGCTAATATGATTAAACAATCTGTGGATGCATTGAATTTTGTTGCCGTGGATGGTGATTCATATAATAAGCAGCTTCAACAAATTGCAAAAAACATGGCTGCGTTGAATAGCGTTTACGAGCTGCAGCTGCAAGGAACTACTAAAGCATCCGAAGCGGCCGACAAGATGCATAAAACCATGTCGGATTATCTGGAAAAGGTAAATCAAACTGCTGCCAATACGCAGGAATTGAATCAACATATTAATGAACTAAATAACCGTATCAGTGCCCTCAACAAAGTGTATGGAAATATGCTGTCGGCAATGAATGTTAAAGCTTAGTAAGCTAGGCAAAAAAAGATCGAAACTAGTAGCCCATGGCAGGATATAAAGAAACACCCAGACAGAAGATGATTGGTATGCTTTACTTGGTCTTGACGGCCTTGTTAGCATTAAACGTCTCAAAGGATATTCTGGATGCATTTATTGTTGTGAATGAAAGTATGGAGAAGACCAATGAAGGTTTTTCATCCAAAATTGTGAACGAATACGCTAAATTTGAAAACCAGTACAACTTAAATCCCGGAAAGGTGGAAGAGTATTGGGTGCAGGCACAGCAGGTACGTGAAAAGACAGACGAGCTGATACAATATATCGAAAGTGTAAAACTCGAAGCTGTTGCACGTTCGGAACGAATGAGTACTGAAGAAGCATTAGCGAAATATTATGTGGAAGAAGAAACTCCGGACCCGTTTAACCCCGGAAGAATGCGTACTCGAATGGCGTTGAAGCTTGCCGAAGTACCTTCACGTGATAAATTTGATGAAACGACCAGTTATATGATTGGTCAAAACAATAACGGAGAAGCATATACCATGTCAAAAAAGATGGATGAGTATCGCGAATTCATTTTAAGCCTGATAGGTGATGTATATGCTGATAAGATTGGTCTTGTTACAAGTGGTGAATTCAGTGATGCCACAGGCACCAAGCAAGATTGGCAATATTATAACTTTTATCATACGATTTTGGCTGCCAATGTGACGATATTAAATAAAACCATTGCAGAAGTGCAAAGTGCCGAATTTGACGCTTTAAATCGTTTGTATGCCAATATTTCCGAAAAAGACTTTAAATTCGATAATATTTCTGCAAAAGTGATTGCCAACTCGACTTATATCTTGGCAGGACAAAACTATGAAGCAGAAGTATTGGTGGCTGCATACGACTCCAAAACACAGTCTGAAGTGCGTATTTTGCGTGGAGCAGACCGCATCACGGAAGCGAATATTTCAAAAGCTCAAGTGCTAAAAAGTGAAAATGGAGTGGTAAAGTTGAACTTCCCCGCACAAAGTGTCGGACCGCAGTCCTATGCCGGTATCATTGAAATGTTAGATCCGGTAACGCAAGAAATTGCACGATATCCATTTGCTGCAAATTATATTGTAGCACCGCCTTCGCTGACGGTTGCTCCATTAAAGATGAATATCTTATATGCAGGATTAAAAAATCCCATATCAATTTCTTCTCCCGGTATTCCTGCCGAACAGATTACCCCATCTATCTCGAAAGGAAGAATAACACGTAATGCCGCCGGATATTGGGATGTGGAAGTGTCAGCTAATGACCGTACTACGGTCATCAGTGCCGCTGCAAGCGTAGATGGCAAAAGCCTGCCGCTTGGAAGCTTCGAATTTAGAGTTAAGCAGGTGCCAAATCCTGTTGCTAAAATTGCCGGACTTACCGATGGTCCGATTGACAAAAACAGATTACTTGCTGCACGCGCTATTATCCCTGAAATGATTGACTTCGATTTCAGCGATTATCACTTTGAGGTAATTTCTTATGAATTAACGACATATAAAGGTACCGAGCTTCAAAGAACCGGTGTAATACGTGGAAACCTGTTCAACGATGCCGTGACCAATTTTATTAATAATGCCAGTAGAGGTCAACGCCTGTATTTTGAAAGAATACAAGCCAAAGGGCCTGATGGTACTACACGGACCCTTAATCCCGTAAACCTTGAAATTAATTAGCATTTTTCAAATTTGCATACCATGAAAAATATTTTGTTAAAGCTGTTTGCATTGCTGTTGCTCCTTTCGTTTGCCAAAGAGCCGGTAGCACAAATCCTCGACGAAAGTCCTATAGACGGTTTGTTTGCAAGCACCGGACAAATGGAAAGAGAACCAATTCCACTTCCCACCGTTAGAGAAAGCGATGTGATGTGGTCAAAAAGAGTGTGGAGAGAAATCGATTTCAGACAAAAAATCAATCATCCGTTCTATTTTCCAATCGAATCGCATAACGATTGGCGTAGTTTTATCAATGTGGTGATGGATGGCTTGAAAGAACGTAAATTTAGAGCCTACGATTTAAGTAATACGGACGAACTTCTTGTGCCGATTAGTTATAATGAAATCATTTCTAGGCAAACAGACACTACCGTTGTACGTGAAAGACGCCCATATCCCCCATATGAAGAGTATGATACAATAATTGTGCGTCAGTTTGACCCCACACGTGTGATGCGTCTCCGCCTGAAAGAAGATTGGTACTTTGATAAACAACGCTCACAAATGATGGTGCGTATTATTGCAGTATGCCCGGTGATGATTGTTGAAAAAGACGGACAAGAGTTTACGCAACCGCTATTTTGGGTGTCTTATGACCAAGCCAGGAAAGTGTTTGCCAACTCCCTCGTATTTAACCGCTATAACTCGGCCGAAAAGCGTACGTATGATGAAATATTCATTAAACGCATGTTCGATAGTTATATCTATAAAGAAGATAACGTATACGATCGAAGGATTAACCAATATGCTACCGGTGTGGATGCATTATTGGAGTCTGAACGAATCAAAAATGAAATACTCAATTTCGAGCATGATTTGTGGGAATATTAATCCCATTTATCACGATATTTTAAAATCCGTTGATCAAGTCAACGGATTTTTTTTGTTTTGCTGATTTTACTAGTATTTTTACGCTTTATTCGTATACTTACCGAAATTACGCTGAAAATTGTCATTCTTACTAGATAACAAAATAGAATTTTTAAAGGGTGTCGGACCAAAAAAAGCTGCAATTTTAAATAAGGAATTGCAAGTGTTTACTTTTTCCGACTTGCTTCAGCATTATCCTTTTCGCTATGTGGATAAAAGTAAAATCCATCGAGTGGACGAGGTGCGCGACGATACGGTTTATTATCAGCTTGTCGGAAGAGTACATCAGTTGAAATCATTTGGTGCTCCACGCACAAGCCGCATTACTGCTAGCTTTACCGATGAAAGTGGTACGATAGAACTGGTGTGGTTTCGTGGGCTTAGCTGGATAAAAAAGCGCTTTGATCCTTCAAAGAAATATGTGATTTTTGGGAAAGCCAGTATTTTTAATAACCAATTTAATTTCGTTCATCCTGATATTGACGACTATAATCCCGATGATTTTACTTTGGGAGAAAGTTTACAGGGGGTGTATCATACCAGTGAACAAATGAAAAATGCGGGTTTGGGTACCAAGACGATTTCAAAGCTTATCAAGCAATTGCTGATGCAGGTTTCGGAAACAATTACGGAAGTTTTACCCGATGCCATTATGCAGCAGGAGAAATTAATGCCCCGTAAACTGGCTTTTTTGCATATTCATTTTCCTTCGGATGTGTCCATGCTTACAAAAGCGCGCTACCGGTTGCAGTTTGAAGAATACTTTTTCTTTCAATTGCATTTGCTTCATCGGAAATCATTACGTGAAAACACAGTCAAAGGGAACGTTTTTAAGCATGTTGGAGCGCTTTTCAATGACTTCTACCACAATCACCTTCCTTTTGAGCTTACAGGCGCTCAAAAACGCGTTATTCGCGAAATACGACAAGATATGGCTATCGGCAAGCAGATGAACCGGCTTTTGCAAGGAGATGTAGGCAGCGGTAAAACCATTGTGGCACTCATGCTGATGCTGCTGGCATTGGATAATGGCTTTCAAGCAGCGCTGATGGCACCCACTGAAATTCTTGCTTCCCAACATTATGATTCCATCTCGGAGCTTGTACGAGATATGCCTGTGAAACTTGCATTATTGACCGGCTCAACTCGAAAGAAAGCACGCCAAGAAATTGATGCTGCCTTACAAGATGGCAGCTTGCAAATTTTGATAGGTACGCATGCGCTAATTGAGGAAACTGTAGTGTTTAAGGAACTTGGCTTAGTTATTATTGATGAGCAGCATCGTTTTGGCGTTGCTCAGCGCGCCCGATTTCACGCGAAGTCTGTTTTGGCACCGCATATGTTGGTGATGACAGCTACTCCCATCCCGCGAACACTTGCCATGACACAATACGGTGATTTGGATTATTCGCAGATTGATGAGCTGCCACCGAATCGAAAACCTGTACAAACCACTCATTATTACCAAAAACACCGTTTGAAGCTTATCGGTTTTATGAAGCGGCAGATAGCTCTCGGACGACAAATTTATGTCGTATATCCATTAATCAAAGAATCCGAAAAGCTTGATTTAATTGCTTTGCAAGAAGGTTATGAAGGATTGTTACGAGATTTTCCCGAACCTGAATACCGGATTTGCGTGGTACACGGGCAAATGAAGGCCGAAGATAAAGAGTTCGAAATGCAGCGTTTTATCAAAAAACAAGCACATATCATGGTGGCAACCACGGTTATCGAAGTGGGTGTCAACATACCCAATGCATCGGTCATGGTTATTGAAAATGCCGATCGATTTGGCTTATCACAGCTGCATCAACTTCGGGGCAGGGTGGGGCGCGGCGCCGATCAATCCTATTGCATATTAATGACAGATTTTAAGCTGTCTGCAGATGGCAGAAAACGAATGGAAGCCATGGTGCAAACGAATGACGGCTTTAAAATTGCTGAAATTGACCTCGCGTTGCGCGGACCGGGTGAAACACAAGGAACACGTCAATCGGGAATGCTGGAATTCAAACTGGGGAATTTGGCGAAAGATGAAGCGCTAATTAGAAAATTGCGTCATATAGTTACGGATTTGCTCATTCAAGATGAAAAAATGCAGCTGCCGGAGCATATTGCCACACGTCAATATTACGAAAAGCTATACCACCAAACTTTTGACTGGGGGAAGATAGGCTGATAGTAGCAGTTTTTTAGCGTAGGCTGCCTTCCGGAAATTTTACCTTGTCCGGATTTGCATTTAGCTTTGGGAGGGCAGATTGCAAAATTCGATTTCGTCGCCCTGTAGTGTCTTCAGGCTCAACGGTATATGAAACAACAGCCTCCATCCATGCAAAATCATTGTTTCGAAAATAAACTGCAGGCATATGGTCGGTTAAGTCCAAATCCGGATATCTTTTTGTGAAATCTTCCAAGGCAGCGTCTAAAAGACATTGTTCGACAAAAGCCAAATCACTTGTAAATCCTACCTGCAGGGCTGTTTCGTTCCAAATGAACGGATTAAAAGGACCAGAGTAATTTGTTATTTGTGTTTTTAATATCAGGCTGTTCGGAAATAATATAATTCTCCCGCTTTTACGGTCATTTCCTAAATAAGCACCGTTGCACTCTTCAATTTTAGTATCTAAATAGCTTATTTCGATTACATCACCAATATGCCCATCTACTTGGATACGGTCGCCTACATGATACGGTCTGCGAAATACGATATACAGCCAAGCAATAAAGGAAGTGATAGGGGCTTGCAAAGCAAATCCCAATATCAATGAAATAATACCAAAGCTAACCGCTGCGGTATATAAGTTTTGAAATAAAAAGGAAATCCCTACAATAAGCACAAAAATAATCGTAATCAAACGCGTGATTCGTAACAAATTGTAGCGAACACCTTCGGTTTCGGTACGACTTTCAATGATTTTTTCAATGATTTTCCCAATTAAAAAAATGATTACAATCAGGAATGCACTCATGCTAAACTTTTGTGCAAAAGGGCGGTAGCTTTCCCAAGGAGATAAAATCGGCAGATTGACCAAATAGTATATTGCCAAAAACAATACGGCCAATACAATATGACCGCGAACTCCATGTGTCTTTTCAGGTAGTTTCATCAAATTGTCAGCTGATAATTTATGCGCAATAATACCATAAAACGGATAATTTTCCAATAAAAACAGGAATTAAGTTTTAAATGGTAATTTTAAGCCAATCTGCTGTGCTTAATAATGGGTGTCAGGCTTTGTTCTTGTTTTTCTGATGCGGTTCAATTCATGCAAATCATACACTTTATTTGAATAATTCGGTTAATAAGTATAAGATAAATGATTTTCATTCGTTAGTTATTTGTTTTACATTTGTTCGTTGTGTTTTTTGCACCGGATGTATTATTAACATATTCAAGATATGAGCGAACAAAAGAATAATTTATTGGTTGGCATGTCGGTTTTCGGCGCCATATTTTTCATTTTTGGTTTTGCCACCACCTTCATCATTCAGTTGAGTGCGCCGGTGATGGCGGTTTTTGATCTCACTGAATTTCAGGCACAATTATTAACATCGGCATTTTTCATTGCGTATCCGATTATGTCGGTCCCTACGGGGCTACTTGTAAATCGTATCGGCTACAAATTAACAGTGAGTGCGGGTTTGTTTTTAATGGCTGCCGGCAGTTTAATATTTATTCCTGCTGCCCACATCCCATCGTATCCCTTGTTTTTGCTGGCTACATTTATACTTGCTACAGGAGTGGTATTCCTTCAGGTGGCTGCAAATCCTTATGTAACTGCCATTGGACCCGAAAGCTCTGCTTCAAGTCGATTGAACCTGACCCAAGCATTGAATTCCATTGCAACAATGGTAGCTCCTTGGTTGATTTCTGTTGCTATTTTTAGGGGATTGGCATTGCCTTTGCAGCCCACCGCCGAACAGCAGTTGAACTACGGCCTTGATGTGGCTTCCAGAATTCCTTTCCCTTTTATAGTCATGGCACTTATTGTTGCCTTGGTAGGTATTTTGTTGTTTTTCATCAAATTGCCTGAAATTGCTACCGGCAAATCAGAAAAAGGCGGAAACATTTATAAATATCCGCATGTGATGCTGGGTGCATTGGGGATTTTCTGTTATGTGGGTGCCGAAGTCGGAAACGCCGGCTTAATGGTCAATTATTTGCATAAAGGCTCCTTGGCTTTAACAAAAGAAATGGCTTCAACTTATGCCGCAATTTATTGGGGCGGCGCAATGGTTGGTCGGTTCTTTGGTTCAATCATGTTTTCCGATACTGCCCAATCCAAAAAGTACAAATACGTGCTAATGGTGTTGGCACTTGCTTTTGTTTCGGGAGCATTTGTAACAGATTGGAATTGGACTATTGGTGCTATTTTCACAGGCACGGCGCTGGTAAATTTCATTTTTATGTCCTTAGGAAAAGGTCAGCCTGCACGTTCGCTTGCAATATTTGCTCTGATAGCGGCATTATTAGGTCTGCTAACAACCTTTACAAGCGGGCATGTCGCTTTATGGACAGTCGTATCCATTGGTTTGTTCAACTCCATCATGTTCCCCAATATTTTTGCATTGGCTGTTAAAGATTTGAAAGGAAACGAGCTTGCATCAGCATCAGGTATCCTTAATGCCTTGATATTGGGCGGTGCGGTTATTCCACCAATTATGGGTGGTATTGCCGATAATTACGGCTATACCTATGCGTATATCGTACCGGCAATTTGTTATCTATACATATTCTATTATGCCGTTTACGGCAATAAGATTCGAAAAGTTCAAGCTTAAAAACGAAGCTCATGTTTAAAGTTGCAGTAGGAATTGATATTGGCGGTACCAATACCGTAATGGGTGTTGTGGATGAAAAAGGCAATGTATTGTCACAATCCACCATCCTCACACCGAGCCATGGCGATATCACAAAATTTACTGAAGATATTGGAGTTTCTGTTCTTCAGCTTGAAGAATCAATCAAGACCTCATACCCTGAAGCTGAGTTTGTAGGAATTGGAATTGGAGCTCCCAACGCGAATTATTATACGGGAAACATCGAACAAGCACCCAATCTCTCATTTAAGGGGGTGGTGCCTTTCGTAAAACTGCTTGCGGCACGTCTTCCCGACTTTAAAACCGTTGTTATCACCAATGATGCCAATGCAGCTGCGATTGGTGAAATGATTTATGGTGGAGCAAGGGGAATGCGTAACTTCATCATGTTTACACTTGGCACCGGTGTCGGAAGCGGTATTGTGGTAAATGGTGATTTGGTGTATGGACATGATGGATTTGCCGGCGAATGCGGGCATATTACCATCATACACGACGGCCGTTTGTGTGGATGTGGCCTAAAAGGGCACTTAGAAGCCTATTGCTCGGCTCCGGGAATGAAACGTACCGCCTTGGAGTTATTGGCTCGATATAATGCTACCGACAGCTTATTAGCCGATATGAGCCTGCTTGATATCAGCTCTAAAGGCATATTTGAGGCAGCCGAAAAAGGTG
>CAZQBU010000002.1:53498-168095 GCA_964592175.1 uncultured Lentimicrobiaceae bacterium | reverse complement strand
TTTATGGGTAGACGGGATTAATAAGCTGAAATTATTTAGTTATTTACGCTTTGATATAGAATCGAGCCGCGTAGTTTAATAATTCCGCTCACCAAAAATTGTGCTGCCAATGCGTATGATGGTTGAACCTTCTTCAATAGCTACTTGAAAATCGTTGGACATACCCATGGAAATCTCCTTGAAGTTTTCATCTTGAGCAAAATAATTTGTTTTGAGCTGTTCAAAGATGTTTCGGAGATTTTGAAACTCTTTGCGTACCAGCTCCATATCATCCGTGAAAGTGCCCATCCCCATGACGCCACTGATGCGGACGTGATTTAAGGGAGCTTTTTGTAATTCTTTTACCAAAGCAGCTCCTTCGTCCAAATCCATTCCGAACTTGGTGGATTCTTCGGCAATATGAAACTGTAACAGACAATTGATTACACGCTCGGACCTTTCAGCCTGCTTATTAATTTCTTTGAGCAATCTCAAGCTGTCCACAGCATGTATCATACTTACAAAATCAGCAATATATTTTACTTTATTTCGCTGCAAGTGCCCGATAAAATGCCATTCTATATCGGGTGGTAAATCCGGCTGCTTTGCTGTAAGCTCCTGCACTTTATTCTCGCCAAAAAGCCGCTGACCAGCATTATAGGCTTCCATAATAACATCATTCGGCATGGTTTTACTTACTGCTACCAGCTTTGCCTTTTCAGGGATTTGCTCTAATAAATTGCTTAAATTATCTTTAATACTCATATGCTTTTATTGATTTTCAAGTATGTGTTTTTCGTAGGAAATGTGAATTCTTGCCGAAATTCATTTCAACGATACTATTTCCGTAATTGAGTTGTCAAAATTAATGAAAACATCCGAAATAGGTACTTTCTAGTATATTTTGATGCGGATGCAGCTCGGTTTATATGCCATTTTTTTCAGTCTTTTCACATATATTTCTAACTTTTAAAATTAAATCAAAAAGTAGTTTACGGGCATGATTAACTAGAATTTTTAACTTTGAGCAAAATTTAGCTATGCGTTCTATATTTTACAGTTTCTTTAAGCTTGTATTGTTTTGGCTGATTGTATTTAATTTTTGGCGGATTCTTTTCTTGCTTTATTACTTTTCGTATTTGAAGGCTGATGCAATTCCGTTTTTTGATGTAATAAGGAGCATTCCTGCTGCATTTGTTTTGGATTTAGCCACAACATCCTATATCCTTTTAATTCCTTTTATATTATTGATAATTAAGGCATTAGTTAAGAAAGAATTCACCGGAAAACTAATACAAGTTTATATTCTATCCATAATAATTTTATATGGCATGCTGGCTATGGGAGAATTGGGGCTTTATGCCGAGTGGAAAACCAAACTTTCCCATAAAGCTTTGGTATATTTAAAGCAGCCAACCGAAGTGCTGCATACGGTTGGTTATTTTACATTGTTGCTATATTTTTCAATCTTGGCTGTAGCTTCATGGTTGTTTTACAAGCTGTTCATGCGTTGGATTTATCCTACGATAGCTCAGCTAAAGGCGAAAATTCACTATGTCATCCTTTCGTTCTTTATCTTGTCATTTTGGTTAGTTATTGTGGCTCGTGGTGGCTTTCAAGCTATTCCGGTAAGTATTAGCTCGGCATATTACAGCAATCATCAGATGTTGAATGTGGCTGCTGTAAATCCCTTATTTAATATTTCGGCAAGCATACTGAATGCAATTCAAGTTAAAAATGAGAATATTTTTAAAAGTATGCCGGAGGAAACTGCAAAATCTATTGTAGCGCAACTACATGATTATGAAAATGATACTCTTGTACCCATACTTACTTCCGATAAGCCGAATATTGTCATAGTCCTTTTGGAAAGCTGGTCCGCTGATTTGATTGAAAGCCTTGGAGGTGAACCAGGTATTACACCTCATTTTCGTGCATTGGAACGAGAAGGTTTGTTATTTACGAATTTTTATGCAAATGCGAATCGTTCACAACAAGCTATCGGCTCATTGTATAGCGGCTTACCCGGAATTCCAATTACTACCATTACCGATCATCCTGAAAAGTATTATGCGCTGCCTTCTTTAAGTAAAGATTTGAGGCAGATTGGGTATACAAGCGCATTTTATTTTGGCGGACAACTTAATTATGGAAATATTTTGTCTTACTTAATACATAATGAGCTTGATGTGATTATTGAAGGTAAAGACCTTCCGCGTCAATGGCCTCGTGGGAAATTAGGTGTGCATGATGGCATTTTACTGCCTTGGGCTGCAAATGCATTATCAGAATTGAAAGAACCGTTTTTTAGTACGATTTTTACACTGAGTTCACATTCACCCTACGATTATCCCATGGAGCATGTATTGCATTGGCCTAAAATAGAAAAACCTTATGTCAATGGGGCATATTATACCGATATGGCATTGGGCGAATTCTTTAAGGAAGCGAGAAATACAGCTTGGTACAAGAATACATTATTTATTGTAGTAGCAGATCACAGCAAAAACACATATAAAAACCATCCATTGGGAAGCTTTGAATTTCATAAAATTCCTTTATTAATTACCGGACCGGTGCTTAAAGATGCATATAAAGGTATGCAATTTGATAAAATATGTGGCAATACCGATTTGCCTGCTACTATACTTAAGCAGCTGGGACTGAGTGATTCAGAATATATATGGAGTAAGGATATATTTAATCCGTATGCTCCTGAATTTGCATTCTTCGAACTTAAGGAGGGCTTGGGATGGAAAAGGCCTTACGGATATTTTGTTTGGGACAAATTGGCAGATCGATATTTACAGATGGAAATTCAATCGGATATGGAAGAGGAAACCATATTGGAGGGGAAAGCGTATTTACAGCAGCTTTTTGAAGATTTTATTAATTATTAATGCAGTTTTTTTGCGGCTTTACTTTTTATTTTATGCCATCCCACTCATCGGCAAACTGTTGTAAATAGTTCAGCATAAAGTCATGGCGGATTTGAGCTTTTTGCTTGCCGATTTCAGTATTCATTTGATCTTTTAGCAGGAGTAGCTTTTCATAAAAGTGATTAATGGTCGGCGCTTTGCTGTTTTTATACGATTTTCCGGTTTCATGAATTTGAACCGGTATTTTAGGATCGTAAAAAGCTCTTTTTCGAAAGCCTCCATAGCTAAATGCCCTAGCAATTCCGATAGCGCCAATGGCATCAAGGCGGTCGGCATCCTGTACAACTTGAAATGCAATGCTTTTCTGTTTTTCCTCTCCAAAAGAATCGCTGAAAGACATATTTTTTATGATATACAGTATCTCAATACGTTGCTGATCGGTGAGCGGTAATTCATTCAGGAAATTTGTAATGCTGGCATAGCAATTATCATGGTTTTCGGCAACAAACTTCGAATCGCAATGGTCGTGTAGCAGTGCAGCTATTCCCACAATTAACTCATCTGCTTGCATCTGCTTTGCCATTTCCATAGCAAGCGTATACACCCGATGAATATGCCACCAATCGTGAGCACTTTCACTTACATTGAGTGTTTCTTTTGCAAATTTTTCAGTTTTGGCAAGAATTTCTTCTGTTGTCATATCCCAATAAATTCAATTACCTGATTCAATTCAATATTTTTTGATCCGTCAAGCTTGAGCATTTTTGTTTGATGTTCCGGTATGCCGTATTTCCGAAAGCTTTTCCATATATGCTCCACATACCATTTGGGTTCATAGCCCCAACGTGTATCTACAGATTTACGTTCCAAGAAAAGTGAACGACTGATTTCGATATAAATGCATTTATCGAAATGTTTTCGGCTTTCTTCATGCCAAAATACCATGAGTCCTTCCACTATAACGATGTCATTTTGTTTATGTTCTGCCAAGATGGCTTGCAATAGCTTCTGGTGGTCAATCGAATCAGGATGTTCCCAGTCTACTCGATTTTTGATTCTCGGAATTTGTTCTACCGGAAACACAAAATCATCCTGGCATAATAAGCTCACATTTCTATCTTGAAAATGTTCGCGTAAACGACTTGCTAAGGTTGTTTTGCCGGCTGTACTGACTCCTCCTATTGCAATAATCATGGGACTATGGCTTTGAATTATCTTTTTTCTTCCTCTTCGGGAATGTACACATATTGAAATGCTCCCAAATCCGGGGATTCATGCCTGGAAATACCATGTAAATCAAAGGGAATCAGATTAGAAAAATCTATTTTCCCTTTCCCAATTACGGGCGATAAGGTGTCAGGGCGGTAATCGAATGCTTCATAATCTCTGAATAAAGGATTTTCATTCACTATCGGCTCAATAAATCTTGAGCTTTCGCTTAAATCTTTTTCGGTTTTTACAAGACAGTGGTCAAATAACACATGGGCATCAGCTCCTTCCACTATTTCGTAATCTATCTCTTCACTATTCGATCCATAAATTATTCCGTTTCCAAAATCTAAAGAAAGGGGTACGGAAATAGGCTGTTCCAAGGAGTCAAGGAGGAAATTATTGTAAAATAGGGCAGGGGCGTTTCGTACGCTATATTGCCAAAAATTAGCTACGGTAGTATGTAAAAAGCGATATGCACCGCCTGCTGTAAGAGCAATGCCGTAATTTCCGCAATTGGCTACTACAAGATTACTTGCATCAATGGCAAATAAGCGTGAAAATAAACCCATACCGGTATGATTTTCGATAATTGTATTGGTGATATTCAGCTGATTTGATGTGGGACGCAGGAATGATTCGGCTTGTATGCCGATAAATCCGTTTCGGATGATGGCATAATCTATTTCGTGGTTAAATCCTTGCCTTCCTTCCATCAGCCAAATGCGGTCCCATTGTCCCGGTAAGTCACGGTATTGGGGGTCAAGGCGGTCGCCTTGGAAGATGACCGGATTTTCGAGGCTGCCACGTACCTTTAAAACCCCGTCGGCAAATGCCCATAAACCGGAATTATTATGAAAGTGTACTTGGGTGCCTTCCTCAATAATCAAGGTGCCGTAGGAGTCGATGAGGGCATATCCGTATACCACATAAGGCTTGTCGGCTGTCCAAACAGTTGTTTCCATACTGTCGGCGACAATTTTAAATTTAGGGAAGCCGCCAATTTTTCTGTCAGCCAAAATAAAGTGTGCATCCTGACCCCAAGCCACTAATTTCACTGTTTGTTCGTTGCCGTTTGTTTCAAAAATCAAATCTTCTTCTACAACAAGGGGATTATTTTGATTGTTAGGGTCAATGGTTACGCGAAGAAATATGAAAAGGCTGTCGTGGGGAGCAATTTCTAAATCGTATATTGATGTGGAAGGAATGCCATCCGCATTCATGCGAAACATGGATTGATTCCCTTGGGCAAGGCTGATACTCGAGATATTCACGCGTTTGTTGTGCGTATTATACACCAGTAAACTTTTGGTGATACTGCCAATACTGGTAAAAACCGTGTCAAAAATGACAGAATCGGCAGAAAACTCCAATTTTAAGTTAGGATCTTTATTGATGATATCATCTTTGCGACAAGATGTGGCAATCAATACCATTATTGTCAGCAGGACGAATAATAAACGAGAAGTTTGTTTCATTTCGGCTTTTATAAAGCGTTTCAAGACGGCAAAGTTAATCAACAAAAACATTACGTAAAAGTTTGATATTTATTGTATTTTCGCGGCAAATCCTTTTATTATGTTGCGATTGCTGAAGTCAGTCATTATTTTTACGTTTTTAAGTGCCGGATTTGGTCTGTATGCGCAGACACCTCAAAAAGTAGAGGGACCCAAGCCGAAGCGATGGGTTACGGGTGGTGATTTTGGAGCCGGCTTCTCAAATTACGGTTCACAAATACTCATTTCTCCCCAGCTGGGATACCGCATTACAAGCCGCTTGGAAAGTGGTGCCCGCCTAACATACAGCTATTCCAGCTATAAGATGCAGGGAGCTAAAGTCAGTTCAAGTAACTATGGGGGTGGGCTTTATACTTCTTTTTTGGTGTTTAAAGGCTTATTTGCGCATGCCGAAAATGAATTGCTCAGCTATCAGCCGCTTTATTACGGCAGCGGTGGATTAGGGAAAGGTGAGCGACAACTTGTTCACAGTATTTTTATTGGTGCCGGATATCGGCAATACTTTTCCGCTTTTGGATATGGAAGCGTGATGATACTATATAACTTGAATGAAACCATGCATTCGCCTTACAACAATCCGCTGTTTCGAATTGGATTTGGATATGGCTTTTGAGGGTTGAGTATTTTTATTATTTATTCCAGATTTTCCAAGCTTCTTCCGCTTGTGTATACAGCATCAGCAATCCGTTGATTGTTTTGGCATTTGCTGCTTTTCCGCGAGCTAAAAATAATGTTTTTTCAGGATTATATATCAAATCAATCAATATATGATGTTCGGTGAGGCTTTGATAGGGTAGTGCCGGAGTTTCGTGAATCAAAGGGTACATGCCCACCGGGCTGCAGTTGATAATTAGATGGTATTGCTGCAACAGTTCGGGGTTTATGTGTTCATAAGTTAATTGCTTGGGATTTAATGCTTTCCTGGAAACAGTTCGAAAAGGGATATTGTTCTTTTCAAGTATGAATTGTACGGTTTTGGAAGCACCTCCTGTGCCTAAAACCAAGGCTTTGAGTTGTTGTTTTTTATCCACTACCGCATCCAAGCTGGCTTGAAATCCTGTTGCATCGGTATTATAGCCTTTACAGATTGTTTGATTGTTTTTGTGTTCGATGGTAATGGTATTTACTGCTCCAATCTGTTCCGCAAAAGGGTCGATGGCATCCAAATACCCAATGATTTGCTCTTTGTAAGGGATGGTGACATTTAGTCCTCTTAGCTTTGGCTTATTTTGTAGCAGCTTGGGAAACTGTTCAATAGATTCTATTTCAAAAAGCTCATAGCTTGCTTGTATTGTTTCGCTTTGGAACTTATTTTCAAAATATTTCTTTGAAAAAGAATGTGAAAGCTTTTTCCCGATTAATCCATACTCATCCATTGTTTCAATTATTTGTTTTCCCTGCTAAAGCTTCTATAAGCCAAATTGTTAAGGCTCCTGCTACAATAAATGCGAGGGCAATCAGTTCGCTGCTGCCAAAGCTTTCCGGCAATACAAGTGAAAAGCGTTCTACTATCATTTTGCCGTTTTTGAGCAAGGGCTCTCCATTTTCCGAAAGCATGTAAATAGCTTTTTTCCAAGGCCATATAATGCCTAATGAGCCAAAAATAAATCCTGTTAAAAGCGCTATGGTCCCATTTTTATAGTTGGATAACAGCCAAGATAAAAGATGTGAAAAAGCAATAAGTCCTACGACCATCCCCAATAATACCGGAGCTAATATGCTGATATCAAAATTGTTAATGGCTTCAATAGCCACAAGCTGATAATTGCCTAACAAAATAAGCACGAATGAGCCCGAAAGGCCCGGCAAAATCATGCTTATCACAGCAATTATACCGCATAAAATCAGGTAGAAAAAGCTCCTGTTTTCGGTGGCAGGGCTTAAAAAGCTTATGGTAAGAGCGATTGCCGCGCCAATAACAAAGGTAATAATGCTGTTGCGGTCCCATTTTTCGATACTGCGCCCTACAAAATATACACTAGCCAGTATGAGTCCAAAAAAGTAAGACCAGATATAAATCGGATAGGCTTCAAAAAGAAACTCCAACACACGAGCAAGTGTGAAAATAGCTATGGCAACACCGCTAAACACATAAAGTAAAAAGAAGAAATCCGTATATTCGGCAAAGTTTTTGAATTTTCCTTTTAGCAGCAAGGATAATGCATGCAGATTTAATGATTTTATGGCTTTTATCAATCGCTCGAATATACCTGTAATCAAGGCGATGGTGCCACCTGATACGCCCGGAATCACATTGGCAGCTCCCATTGCTATGCCTTTAATAATCAGTGTAATAGCAGATTTCATATATTATTTCATTATTTTTTTTACGATCTTCAGTTTGTTTTTAAATGGTGGATATCGAAGCGGGATATCGATGAATGTGGCTCGTTTCATGATGGATTTTTGATGTGAAAACACTTCAAAACTTGCTTTTCCATGATAGCTGCCCATGCCGCTGTTTCCTACTCCTCCAAAAGGCAGTTTATTGTTTATAAAATGCATGATAGTATCATTAATTGTGACACCTCCCGCACTTATTTGGGTGATTATGTTGCGGATATTGTGTTTGTTATTTGAAAAAATATATAAAGCCAAAGGATTTGGGCGTTCCTGCACAAAATCTATAGCTTCTTGCATATTTTGTACGGCTATCACCGGCAGCAACGGTCCAAAAATCTCATCCGTCATTAATGCAGATTGCAAATCCGGTTCAGTAAGTATGGCTGGCGATAACTTACGTCCGTTCAGCTTTGCGCCATATTCTATTTTGCCATACTGAAGCAAATGTTGCAGTCGTTTTAGGTTTGCCTCATTGATGATGTTTGGATATTCGGGATTTGATTCGGGCTTTTCACCATAAAATTCGGTAATTGATTGAATGAGTGCATGAATTAAGGCTTGGTATTGCTTGTGATGTACCAAAATATAATCAGGTGCGATGCAAGTTTGCCCTGCATTGATCAGTTTGCCCCAAATGATTCGTTTGGCGGTTAGCCGAATATTCGCTTTATCATCAATGATAACAGGGCTTTTACCGCCTAATTCAAGCACTACTTTTGCCAGATTTTTCGAGGCTGCTTCCATTATCTTTTTGCCCGTAGCGCTGCTTCCGGTAAAAAAGATCAGGTCAAAAGGCAACTGAACCAACAATTTTGTGGCTTCAGCATCCGCACTTATACTGTGAATATAATTTGCAGGGAAATGTGCGTTTATCAGCTTGCTAATTAGCTTTTGTGTGTTGGGACTTGTTTCGGAAGGCTTGATGATTGCACAATTTCCTGCTGAAATAGCACCAATCAATGGCATGATACTCAGCTGAAAAGGATAATTCCATGGTGCAATGATTAGGCTGATGCCGTAAGGTTCATACTGAATATAACTTGTTGCAGGCAGTGCAGCCAATGGGCTTGATTTTCGTATGCGTTTTGCCCATCTTTTGAGTTTTCTTTTATGCAGCCGGATTTCTTCCAGCACGAGCCCCAACTCGCTGGTATAGGCTTCAAAAGCCGATTTGCCCAAATCGAGGCTTAATGCTTCAATAATTGCATCTTCATTGGATTTAATAAGGGAATAAAGACTGTTCAGTGCTTTTATCCGAAAGCCTATGTCTTTGCTATGCCCTTGCTTAAAGAAAAGCTTTTGATGGTTCAAAAGCTCTTGCATTTGTTCTAACTCCATGCCTCTAAATTACGATATTTCTTCTCAGAATTCGGGATTCGGTTTATTATCCAGAATCATTTTTACAATTTCCGGATAGCCCATCATATCCGGTAGGAATTCTGAGAGTGTTTCATGCTCCTCATAATCAATCTTTAAAGCTTTTTCAAGATAATAAAGAGCCTGCTGCATATTATTTTTTATTACCAGTACGGCAGACAGATAATACATCAGTTTGCTATGGTCCGGAAGATGAATTAAGCCTGTTTTTAGCACTTGTTCAGCTTTCATCAATTCTCCTGTTTCAAGGTACATGGCTGAAAATTCTTTCCATAGAGTCACATGGTATGGATCCAAAAGCTCGTGCACTTGATAGCATTCTTTGGCATGATTATAATATTCTAAGCGACGGTGTATTTTGGCTTCAAGAAGCACAAAATCAGTATTGAAAGGATCAATTTCAGAAGCTTTTTGAATAGAGCGAAGTGCATTTTTATACCTTCTTTCTATTTCGAGCAGTCGCGCTCTGCCTGCCCATGGCTCGGCATATTCTTCATCTGCCACAATTGCTTTTTCAAAATATTTGAATGCCAGCTCATACTCGAGCAGATTTTCATAGCATACCCCCATTTGATATAAGGTGCGGGCATCCGGCTCTTCTATTGTATGCGTTTCATTATATATTTCAAGTGCTTTCAGATGTTCACCCAAGCCGGAATAGGACTGTGCCATGCTTATGTAGGCGGCAATATAGCTGTCGTCTATGGCAAGGGCGTATTCAAATGCATCGATGGCTTTTTCGTAAAGACCGAGATGATAAAATCCAAGCCCGTAATTAAACCAAGCCGCTAAACTATATGGGTTTTTGTCAATATATAGCTTAAAAAAGTCAATTGCGTCTTCTACACGATCGCCCATTTCGTAGCAGATGGCAATCTCAAACAAAATCTGTTCGGGGTCGGCGCTGATATCCAATGCCTTTTTGAAGTATGTGATGGCAGTATCGAAGGCTCCCATATTTTCATATTCGGTAGCAATGGAAGCAAGTATGTCTTCCATTTCTTCTTCATCGGCTATAAGCAGTGCTTTTTCAAATTCGTTGGCGGCTTTTTCAAATTCCATCATCATGCTGAAGATGCTGGCACGTGTCATGATGATACTAATCAACTCATCGCCTTCATTTTCAATATTATCCAATAGCTTAATAGCGGAAGTAAACTCACCGCTTATGGCAAGCTGTCGTGCAATACGTATTTTTATATTGCTGTTGTCGGGGAAATATTTACGTGCATAGTCTAAGGCAAGACGGGCTTTTTCATCATCGCCGTTCATATAATAATAATCAATGAGATCTTCGTACTCCTCCGCATCGAAGAAGTCAAGACTGCCACTTTGAAGCATGGTATCGAAACGACTTGCCAGCTTGCTCAGCTCTTCTTCATCATCCCATTGAAAATCGTCAAACATAGGCTTTTGATAAAAATTGAATCGCCAAAACTACTATTTTTTTATAAATAGCAATTCAGTGCAAATTCATTATTTGCATATAGCAGTGTAAAGATAATCTGATTTCGGTTGTTATTTTTTAAAACGGAATTTATTTTTCAACGATTTGAATGGGCTGAATTGTTAATAAGTTATTAGCTTTTTCAGTAATTTATTTTTGGAATTTATTGTGTCACCGTACTTTGCAGCTAAAAGTGATATTCGTTTTGCATTCCCATTCCTTTTGAATACATTTGCTACTTGTCTTGACCTGAATATTATGACGCTTATAAAATCAATTTCCGGCATACGTGGTACGATTGGCGGTAAGCCCGCCCATAATTTAAGTCCTATCGATATTGTAAAATTCACTGCTGCTTTTGTGGTCTTGTTACGTGAGCAGTCGGGCTCTACCACTTCACTTCGTGTGGTTATTGGGCGCGACGCCCGCATTTCGGGTGATATGGTAAGCCGTTTGGTATCGGCTACACTCATGTCGATGGGGGCGGATGTGGTTGATCTGGGATTATCTACTACTCCTACGGTGGAGCTTGCTGTTTCCGGTCTGGCGGCTGCTGGCGGAATTGTGCTTACTGCAAGCCATAATCCGGCTGAATGGAATGCCTTAAAGCTTTTAAATGCAACAGGAGAGTTTATTTCTTCCGCTGACGGGAAGCGACTGCTCGAACTATCCGAAATGCCGCTTGAATTTGCTGAATTAATGCAGCTTGGGACATACACTACCGACGATAGTTGGATCGACCGTCATATTGCAATGATACTTGATTTACCGCTTGTTGACAAAGAAGCGGTGGCGCGTGCGGGCTTCCGGATTGCGGTGGATGGGATAAACTCGAGCGGCGGCATTGCCGTGCCTGCCTTATTAAAAGACTTGGGAGTGAAGGAGGTGTTTGAGCTGAATTGTATTCCTGACGGGAACTTTGCTCATAATCCCGAGCCTTTGACGGAACATCTTCATGATTTGTCGGAGCTGGTAATAGCTCAAAAAGCTTCACTCGGTTTTGTGGTCGACCCGGATGTGGACCGCTTGGCGATAGTGGATGAGAATGGCGCTATGTTTGGCGAAGAATATAGCTTGGTAGCCGTGGCAGATTATATCCTTCAAAATACGCCGGGACCTGCTGTTTCTAATTTATCCTCCACGAGAGCATTATCGGATTTATGTGAAACCTACAGCTGTGAATATGCTGCAGCTGCAGTAGGAGAAGTGAATGTGGTAGAAAAGATGAAAGAAATAAATGCAGTAATAGGAGGGGAGGGGAACGGAGGTATCATCTATCCCGCACTGCATTACGGCAGGGATGCGCTTGTAGGAATTGCCTTGTTTTTGACTTACTTGGCAAAGCAAAACAAAACATGTTCGGAGCTGCGCCAAAGCTATCCGAATTATGTGATGTTGAAAAATAAAGTGAAGATTAAGCCGGAGACAAACTATGAATCTTTGATTCAGAATTTAGTACAGGAGTTTGAAAATGAAAAAATCAGCACGATCGACGGTGTGAAAATTGATTTTGCAAATGCCTGGCTGCAGCTGCGTAAATCGAATACGGAACCTATTATACGTATTTATGCGGAGGCTAAAAGCATGGATGAGGTGGAAGAGCTTGTGCAGCGTGTTTTAAAATTGCTGGAAAAAGATTTATAAAATTCATTCCTTTTTTTTGTTTTCATAAGATAATGCGTAACTTGCAGCATTAATTAAGTATGCAATACCATGGGGTCCGGAAGAAGAAAAAAAGCGCGAAAAGTAACTAAGTTTCGTAAAGTTGAGTTTAAACTTTCTCAAAAACAGTACCGATCTTTGATGAATTATTGTAAAGCACGTAAAATTACTCCCATAAAACTGATTAAGAAGAGCATTTATCGCTTTACATCAGAATATGAAACTTTTGTACCTCCTCAGTACTATGTGTCGGAAAAACAGTTGGAACTGTTTGAGGAGGGAGAAAAGAAACAATAATACCTTGCTTGTCAAGTAGATAATTGTTTGAAAAGTGTTTTGGGCTGCATCTATTCAGATTATAGTAATGGCTTGCTAAAAATCCGATATCTTTTATGTTGCCTGCCTTCATTACGCTCACATTCGGCGCGCATTACCTTGTTATTTTCCAAAATAAGATGGCTGTCTACCTGTTTTAAATCCCTGTTTCGAGCTTCTTCAAAAATTGCCATAGCCAATAAAGCATCCAATCCTTTATTTCGATATTGCTCATCCACAGCACCTAATAATAGGGTCAATAAATCTGATTTTTTAGAAGCTTGCAAGATATGATACCAACCGAAGGGGAAAAGTCGTCCTTTTGCTTTTTTTATCCCTTTTCCTATTTCGGGCAATGAAATAACAAACGCATACACACGATAGTTTTCATCGCCGACTATTTTTACAAAACGAGGGTCTAACACCGGTATATAACGCTTGGCATATTCCCGCATTTCTTCCTCGCTGAGCGGTGTAAAGCCATAAATATTTTTGTAGGCGTCATTGATAAGCCTAAAAACCGGTACTACCCATGGTTTAAGCTGTTTTTTTGTTTTTAGGTTTAATACGTTCCAGCCGCCATTTGTTGCTGCTCTTTTCCCAATAACTTCAAGGAAGCGCGGATTGTTCTCCGGCACGGGAATAAGGTAGGAAACCAAGTCTTTTTCTTTGCCAAAGCCATATTGTTCAAGCATTTGGGGTAGCCATTCGAAATTACAATTGGTGGCTAATACCACCCTTTCATTAAAGCCTTCAATCAGCATTCCCTGCGGCTCTTTATCCGAAAAAGCAAGTGGTCCCACGAGCTTATTCATTCCTTTGGAAACTGCCCACTCTTCAATGAATTGCAGCAATAATGCCACCGTTTCATAGTCCTGCTCAGCATCTAAAAAGCAAAAGCGTGCATTTGTTTCTTTATTAAGCTCGTTATATGCATGATTGATGATGCCCATGATACGACCATTTATTTTGCCATTCTTGCGTGACAAAAGCATGATGGTGTCACAGCTCTGAAAGGAAGGATTGCGCTCAGGGTCAAAAAAGCTAAACTCATCAATGTATAAAGGATGAACCCATTGCTCATGTGTGGCATGCAATTTCTTAGGAAGAAGAATGAATTTCTTCCTGTCTCGCTTCGTCTTAACTTCAAATATTTCGGTCTTCATGCAGTTTCGACTATTTGTAAAAAATTGTCTAAAATTACACGATTATTTGATGTGACAATACAATAAGTAATTAAAACCACTAACAAAGCAGTTGTCAATTGCAGGAAAATGATGGCAAATCTTGCTTAAATCCTTTGAACGAGCTATTTAAAATTGACTGATAAGCAATGATTTCATGTAAGTACTCAACCGAACACTCCTTTTACGAGTCCGCC
This sequence comes from uncultured Lentimicrobiaceae bacterium, assembly GCA_964592175.1. Lineage (GTDB taxonomy): Bacteria > Bacteroidota > Bacteroidia > Bacteroidales > F082 > JALNZU01. Next base: position 153,986 of record CAZQBU010000002.1, on the reverse strand, counting down.
GTCATGACTTATTGTTTGCCCCGTAACATATTGAGCATGTGGAGATAAAAGCCAAGCGGCTAAGCTGGCAAAGTCTTTTGCTTGTCCCATTTTGGCAACCGGAATTTGTTTGGTGAAATCCTCTTTTGCTTGTGCTTCGCTTATTCCTTCTACGGAAGCTTTTTTCACAAATAGGCGTTGCATGGCAGCAGTATCATGGTATCCCGGAGCAAGAATATTTAATGTAATATTCTCTGCTGCCAGCTCATTGGCAAGTGTTTTTACCATACCTACCACAGCCATGCGGAAGGCATTGCTAAGGATGAGATTTTCTACCGGTTGCTTCACCGATACGCTTTCTATAAATAATAATCGTCCGTATTTTTGCTTGCGAAACAAAGGAAGAAGGCGTTGGAGTAGTTCAATTTTCCATCGTAGCACCGAGCGATAGGCTTCATCCCAAGCAGGTAGATCCAGCTCGTCAAATGCTGCTGCCGGTGGTCCGCCTGCATTAAAAACAATCCCCTCAGGGAGGGTAGTATTACACAGCTGAAGGAGCCTATCTTGGGTCTGCTCGTGACTGATATCGCCTACAAGTATTTGGAGATTTCCGGGGAATGCTTGCTTAAACTCCACAAGCACCTTTTCAGTGCGTGCAATGGCAAGCACTTGGGCTCCTTCCGAAAGTAAGCGTTCGGATATGGCACGACCAAAACCGCTGCCGGCACCGCAAACGATGAAAAATTTATCTTTAAATTGTAAATCCATAATCAATCTCTTTTTTGCAAAAATATCGAATCCCATGCGATTTTCTTTCGCTTTATGGATATATTTATACTTAGTTTCTATTTCCATATTCAAAATACTTGAAATATGTGCTATTTAGCCTGTTAAAAGCAATGAAAGACAAAAAGCTTCGTTTGAATCAAATACTGCAGCCGGCTGTAGATTTTATTTCGCTATTTTTGCAAATGTATATTACCGCATACCGTTATGGCATTACAGAAAAATATTTTGAAATCGAATAATTTAAAAGAAGAGACTGTTGAGAAAGAAGAACTTCAGCAGGCGGTAGAGCCCAAAAAGGCAAAAGCCGCAAAGAAAGTAAAAGCCGCAAAACCAAAAAAAACAAAGAAAGTAAAAGCCGCAAAAGAAGTGGATGGCAGGATTAAAAAACTAGTTGGTTTGCTATTCTTGTTTGTTGCTTTGTATTTGTTTTTGGCGTTTTTGTCCTTCTTTATCAATTGGTTCAGTGAAATAACCGACGATTATTTTGCAAAGCCGACTGTCGGTGTATTTGTGTCGGAATCACAGTTTGCTGTCCAAAATTGGACGGGTAATATGGGAGCCCTTCTTGCACAGTTTTTAGCGAAAGACGGATTTGGTTTAGGCGCCTTTTTTATTTCTTTCCTATTTGTTGTAGCAGCAATTCGTCTTATGTTTAATAAGATGATAATCAGTGCTTGGGGTATTTGGAAATATGCGGTAATGAGCTTGTTGTGGTTGCCTGTGTTGATGGCATTATTATTCCGCAGCCATCCATTAAATGTACTTGGTGGAGCGTTGGGGAAATATGTATACGAATATTTATTTGCTTTAATCGGGCAAGCCGGTGTGATTATTTTGATTGTATTTTTGTTTTTGGCATACCTGATAATGACTTTCAAAATGAGCTTTCAGTTTAAGCGTAAAAAAGAGAAAGAAGCTGAAGCGCAGGCGAAGATTATTCAAGAATCACCTGTTGGTGACAAATACAATACCGAAGAATATGCAGTTGACGATGAAGTTGATCCTGAGTTTGTGAATCCCTTGGCTGGAGAAGGAAATAAAATCAAAGAAGATAGTGCTTCCATTGAGTTGGAGATAGAAGAGCCTTCAGCAAAAAGCAGTGGCGAAGCAAAAGTTTCTGAATCGACTGACATTCAGCTGGATATCACGCCTGCCGTACAGGAAAAAGTGAAAACAAAAGGTACGGTAGAGCATCAAGGACTGGATACACCTTATGACCCACGACTTGATTTAGCCGATTTTAAATTTCCTCCGCTCGACTTATTAAATATGTATGGAGACGGTACGATTACTGTGGACCGGAATGAGTTGGAAGCAAATAAAAATCGTATTGTTGAAACTTTAGGTAACTATTCCATCGGAATTGATAAGATAAAAGCCACGCCCGGACCCACGGTTACTTTGTATGAAATAGTACCTGCCCCGGGAGTGCGTATTTCGCGCATTAAGAGCCTTGAAGACGATATCGCACTCAGCCTTTCGGCTATCGGAATTCGTATTATTGCACCAATACCCGGTAAAGGCACTGTAGGTATCGAAGTGCCCAACCAAAAGCCGGAAATTGTTTCCATGCGCTCGATTATCGGCTCGGAGAAATTTTTGAATAATAAGTACGAATTGCCTTTTGGCTTGGGCAAAAACATTGCAAACGAAAGTTTTGTGGCAGATTTAACACGTATGCCGCATATCCTTATGGCGGGAGCTACCGGTCAAGGTAAGTCAGTGGGGCTGAATGCGATTATCACTTCCTTGCTGTATTGCAAGCATCCTGCCGAGCTGAAGTTTGTACTTGTCGACCCTAAGAAGGTGGAGCTTAGCTTGTTTAATAAGATTGAACGTCATTATTTGGCAAAATTGCCTGATGCCGATTCGGCTATTATTACTGATACGCGCAAGGTGGTTCGTACGCTCAACTCACTGAGCATCGAAATGGATGCCCGTTACGACCTTCTTAAAGATGCGCAGGTAAGAAATATTAAGGAATACAACGATAAATTTGTTTCGCGTAGGCTGAACCCCATGGAAGGACATCGTTTCTTGCCATATATTGTATTGGTGGTAGATGAGTTTGCCGACCTGATAATGACTGCCGGAAAAGAGGTGGAAGGACCTATAACCCGTCTTGCACAGCTGGCTCGTGCAGTGGGGATTCACCTTATTATTGCGACACAACGCCCTTCCGTAAACATTATTACCGGAACGATAAAAGCCAATTTCCCTGCACGTATTGCATTTAGAGTGATTTCGAATATCGACTCGCGTACCATACTTGATAGCGGTGGTGCCGATCAATTGGTCGGGAGGGGAGATATGCTGCTCTCAACCGGAAATGAGCTGATACGCTTGCAATGTGCATTTGTGGATACCCCCGAGGTGGAGCGTGTTACCGAATTTATTGGCTCACAACGCGGCTATCCGGATGCCTTCCATTTACCCGAGTTTGCTGATGAACAAGATGATATTACTTCAAGTGTGGACGAGCTCGAACGCGATGAATTGTTTGAAGATGCCGCACGTATCATTGTGCAAAATCAGCAGGGGAGCACTTCATTATTACAAAGACGATTGAAGTTAGGTTACAATCGTGCAGGGCGAATTATTGACCAATTAGAAGCCGCAGGAATAGTCGGACCATTCGAAGGATCAAAGGCACGTGAAGTAAAAATTGGCAGTGAGATGGCTTTGGAACAGTTTTTGAAGGACCTTTACTCGAGATCTAATGATGAATTTTAAAATTATGAAACGATTTTTTTCTTTTACTTTAGTCGTTGGGCTGATATTCAGCGTGATAAGTGTGAATGCGCAGCAAAACCCTTCCCAATTATTTGATAAGGTGATTGGTAAAATCAGCGCCTATGATAATATCCGATTCGACTTTTCATATCGAATGATCAATGAAAAAGCCGGTATTGATGAGGTGCAATCAGGAATATTGTACCTGAAAGGGGATGCTTATCGATTGGAAATGGATGAACAGCTTATAATCAGTGATAGCAAAGTTGTTTGGACATATTTGAGAGATAGTGACGAAGTAATGATAAATGATGCTTCCGGCGACCCTGATGCAATTACCCCATCTTCCTTGCTAACCTCTTATGCAAAAGACTATAAAACCAGCTTTGTGAATAACTCAAAAGATGGAGGAGCAGGATTAAAAGTTATTGAACTGAATTCAAATAAGAATAAAAACCTTACATCCATACAAGTTGTTATAAACGAGGCTGAGTTGATGGTGAAAAAGTTAATCATACCAGATAATGGAGGCAACACATTTGTGTATGATCTTTCCAAAATGAAAGCCAATAATCAGCTTGCATCTGATTTTTTCAAATTTGATGCAAAGAAATATCCCGGTGTTGAAGTAATCGATATGCGATGAATCGATATTTGTTGCTTATTTTCTTAGCTTTTCCTCTTTTACTTGAAGCCCAGGTCAATACGGAACGCTACCGCAAAGATTATGACCGTTACGGAATGATGTATACCAATAGTTTCGGCTTAAATTTTGCGGCAGGCAACTCACACTATGTGGAATTTAATAATCAGTTTCGTGTAGACTATAATGATACGATTCAGGATTATTTTGCGGTGATGGATTATAGCTACCGCATGTCAAATAAGAAAAAGACGGGTAACAAAGGTTTTATTCATCTGCGAACGGTACGTGATTTGGAAGAGCGCAAATTTCTAATGCTTGAAGGCTTTACACAGTTTCAGTTTGATGAATTTTTATTGCTCCGTTATCGGATGCTCATCGGTGGAGGCTTTCGTTTCGACCCGGTTGCTTTAGCTGACAGCAGCCTGAAACAAAACGGCAAAATAAAAGTGTTTCTGGGCTCCGGTGTGTTTTACGAGCACGAAGACTACAACACCAGCCCGGCAGTAAATACTCGATTGATTCGCTGGTCAAATTATTTATCACTTGTTTGGGCTATAAGTGATAAGGTCGATATCAATATGATTAATTATTTTCAACCTGCACCCCAAGATTTCAGCAATTTCCGCTATTCCTTACATATGGCAATGAGCACCAAGCTCAGTGGAAAGCTATATTACGAGATGCGGATGGAATACCAATATCGCTCTATCCCCTACGGAGGAAAAAAGCCGGGTGACCTGGACATGAAAAACACCTTGCGTTTTTCGTTCTAAATCTATGATTTACTGATGAGGTATGCCAAATAACAGGCGCCTTCTTTATCAGCCATACAAGCGCCTTTGGGCGTTTCGGGGCTGCATCCAATTTTGAAGTTGGGGCAGTCGGTAGGGCTTGATTCCATGTTAAGGATTTTATCGCATATACAAGAAGTATCTGCCGACCCGGTTTCATGCGATTCAAGCGAAATCGTATTGGCATCCAAGCTTTTATATTGGTTTCGAAATTTAAATCCAGCGGAGCTAAGTAATCCAAACCCATTATAATCCTCATCACTTGCTTCAAAAGTTTCATCAATCATATGACGGATAATGGCAGCCTTATCCCGCGAAAATTGAGCCGGATTTTGAAGCTCCACTTTTGGGCTTTCATTCTCCGATTGAAGGATTACCATCAGAATGGATTGCAACACTTCAACGGGATTTGTTCCACTGATGACAACTGCTTTATTGTAATCTTTTGCGATGAAATCGAAACTATCTAAACCAATGCTTTCGGCTATATGCGATGATATAATGAAGCCGTCATAAGTGTTTGACTGTTTTAGCAAGGCATGCAGGGGAGCTAAAAGGCGTTTATGAGCCGGAAGCACATAAAAATTCAATAATGCAGCCATATATGCTCGTTGAATGCCGCCTGCAGTTGCTGCAGCGCTTGGCTCAAAGCCAAAACCGGTAAAAACAACAGACTTGGAGCGGTTCTTTTTGGCTATTAACATTGCTTCCAGTATGGTTGAAACAGGACGTATGTCAGCCCCTCCAAGTTGCGCTTCGGCAAGGCTGATGCTTGAAGATGGAAGCTGCATAATCTCGTGATAAGCTGTAACTATACAATTCTCCAGACGGCTGTATGCAAGTATTTTATCAATATAATCTTTGCTCACAAAACTCAGTGGATTACCCGGGCCGACCAATAGTTTTATTGTAGGTGGCAACTGCTCGATAAGGCCGTGTGCGTATAAACTTTCCAGCAACAAGCCATTCATCATAACAACCTGCATTGGTTTTTTAGTTGAAAATCGAATACGGTTTATCAACGAAACAATTTGCTCTTGGGTACGTCTGTTATCGGGCTTTTGCATGCTGTAGCTTTTGTGATGCAAATGTACATAAAAGCTGTTTGGACTTGCTGCCCGAAGCATGAAATCAAGCTAGAAGTGCTAATTTTTGAGGCTAAATATGAAATTTTAATTGCTTTCGGACAGCAGTTGCTATTAAAACCGTATTTTTGAACCCTATTAATTATTATTTAGGATATCACAACGAAAATATTATGATGAAAAGACTGCTACTTTTATTTGTTTTACTTCCATTTATGCTGCAAGCTGCTTGGCTTACGAATGAGCCGGTCACAATAACGCAGCCTGATGGAACCGTTTTGCATTGTTTTGCAACCGGTGATGAGTTTTATAATTGGTTGCATGATGCGGCTCAATTTACAATTATTCAAAGTCAGGAGGACGGCTATTTTTATTATGCCATGCTCGAAAATGATGAATTGGTGCCTTCCACAGCTCGATTTGGCGATGCAGACCCTGCACAGCATGGTTTGGAGCCCGGACTTAATATTTCAGCTGCCAAGCGAACTGAAATACGAACCCGCTTGGAAAAAGAAATGCGATTGACGGAAATGAACGGAGCCAAAGGAAAAGCAGAAGGTGAGTTGAATAATATCGTGATTTACATTCGATTCAGTGATCAGACCGAGTTTAGCCGAGATACAATAGTGAATTATATGCGTTTTAATGATGATACGTCAAATGCAAGTTCGGTATTAAATTATTTCAGGGAGGTATCTTATGAACAGCTGAGTGTGCACTCAACTTTTTATCCCGTTCCCGAAACAAATATCATTCGTTCGTATCAGGATGACAAGCCGCGTGCATATTATATGCCATATAATTCAGTTACAAATCCGGAAGGCTATCAAAATGATAATCAGCGGACACAGCGCGAGCATACGCTTTTAGCAAATGCAGTAATTTGGATTAATGAGCATTCACCGGTCCCGGAATATATTGATTTGGACTACAATAACGATGGGTATGTAGATAATGTGGTGTTTATTATTCGAGGAGCGCCTACAGCATGGTCAACTCTGTTGTGGCCTCACCGCTGGAGCCTTTACACCAAAACAGTTTATATCAATGGCAAACAAGTATGGGATTTTAACTTTCAGCTTGAAACAAATCTCGAATCCGGAGCAGTAGGCGTGTTATGCCATGAGCTGTTCCATACACTGGGAGCCCCCGATTTATATCGTTATACCGAGTCAAATATCACACCGGTAGGTCCTTGGGATATCATGGCAGCAGATAATAATCCGCCGCAATATATGGGAGCATTTATGAAGCTTAAATATGGAAAATGGCTTGAAACTATTCCGTGGATTACGGAAAGTGGAACTTATACCATTAATCCTTTATCTTCAGAAACGAATAACTCATATCGTATTGCTTCACAGTTTTCATCATCAGAATATTTTTTGGTTGAATATCGCAAGAAGGAGGGGACCTTTGAAGGCACGCTTCCTAAATCGGGCTTATTAATTTACCGTATTAATCCATCAGCCGGAAACGGGAATGCTTCCGGACCACCGGATGAGGTATATATTTTCCGCCCGAACGGTACGCCAAACCAGAATGGAAACCTGACAGATGCTGTTTTTGGTGCCAATTACGGAAGAACTGAGTTTGGAGATGATTCCAATCCTTATCCGTTTTTACAAAACGGGAATTTAGGTGGGGTGTACATTTCCGATATTAGTGCTGCGGGTACAACCATGAGCTTCAAGGTTGATTTTCCGGCAGCTCCCACTGCTGCCTTAGAGGTGGATATCACCAATGCCTGCGTGGGTGATGTCATTCAATTGTCTGATGCATCCACCGGTCTGCCAAGCAGCTGGAACTGGCTTATAGAACCTGCAACCGTGGAATTTGTGCAAGGAACAACTTCCCAATCTAAAAAGCCTTTGGTGAAGTTTACCGAAGAAGGAACTTATACACTGAGCCTGCATGTACAAAACTCTTTAGGTACCGATGTCGTAACAATGGAAGATATGATTACCATCGGCTCGGTAGAAAACTGGCTTGAAGAAACATTTGAAAGTGGCAACTTCCGCGATGGCTCATGGATGATTGAAAATCCGGATCAGGATGTAAGTTGGGAGCTGTTTCCCGTAAGTGGAAATGGTGGAGAATGGGCTGCAGGGGTCAACTTTAGAAATTATTTTGCCATTTTGGAGCGCGACAGACTTATAAGTAAACCCTTCGACCTTAGTGATGCATCGCCGGGAATTCGACTTACTTTTGAACATGCATATGCTTTAAATCAAGCTTCAACTCAGTATAGTGACTCCTTGATTGTGTTGGCTTCTACCGATTGTGGTGAAAGCTGGATGCGACTTATTAGCTTGGGAGAAGATGGATCGGGTAATTTTGCTACCCATGAACCTACTGCTGAAGCATTTTTCCCGACTGTGGCTGAAGATTGGTGTGGAAATGGATGGGGAAGCCCTTGCCTTAGCCTTGATATAGAGCACCTCAGAGGGCTTAAAGATGTTCGTTTTGCGTTTGAAACAGTTAGCTTTTATGGAAACCCAATTATCATTGATAATATTCAGTTTGCTTATTTCGAAGGAAATGAAGAACGCCTTGAAGCCAATTCGTTTAATGTATTCCCAAATCCGGCAAACTCCATCTTGTATTTGAGCAGCAGCAATACTAATCTGAAGCAATATTATGAAATTACGGATTTGAGTGGAAAAATCATGTTGAGCGGTAGCTTTACAGGTACAACAAGCTTGGATGTACAAAACCATTTCACAGCCGGTTTGTATATTGTCCACTTAAGAAATGAAAAGGAAAACCAAAGTTTTAAAATATTTATCAAATAAATATACTGCTTCGTGCCAGGCTTTTAAGCTTGCATAATTTACCTTTGTAAAATATTGAAAATAAGGCTGTCTTACGAAAAGGCAGCCTTATTTTTATCTTGTAATGTGCTTTGAGCGGAGACAAAAGGCACTCCATTATTCATTGATGCGCCCTGAGTTCCGTATGGGACGGAGCCTGGGGATTATTCTACTATTGTTTTATGAATTTAATTGTCTGCCAGCTGTTTCGATATCCAATCCGTAAAAAATAAATTCCCTTTGCAAGCTCTTCTACATTAATTTTGGTATTTGCGCCAATTAATTGAGTTTTGCTAATGCTTTCACCTAAAGTATTTGTAATTTCAATATCGTAAACGCCGCTATGCGTTGATACGATCTGCATTTCATTTTTAACCGGATTCGGATAAACCTCAAATTGATTTTGACGGATTTCTGTAATGCCTAAAACGTCATGATTATAACAGTCTTCATAATCTTCATGATGAAAATAGAGTGTTTCATTGACAAACGAACAAGTCAGGTCAATTTGTTCACCCCATTCCGTGTCGATGGTAAACGCTTTTGCCGAAAATATTGGACTTCTCAAACTGCCAATTCCTTCAATCCATTCTTCTTTTAATACGGTCCCCAATGTCATTGGATAATCTTCGGGTAGCTCATTTGAAAACAAAAACCTTTTATGCGGATGTCCATTAATTTCGATTATATCAATTTGGGTTACACTTAGTTGGGTATTGTAAATTTCGCCATAAAGTTCCAGTTCATAATCAAAAGTATCACCCACTTCCAAGCCGAAATCATACAATTCACGAGCTGTTGAAGTTTCCGTTTCTTTGTAAAATACTTTTAAGCCTTCACTTCTAATAAATCCTTTAAACTCCAAATCGTTTTGAAAAGTGGAGTCCGGTGTTGCATACAATTTTAACCACAATTGATTATCAATCATGCTATCACCCATAAATCCCCAAACTTTGGTTACTACACCAAGATGATTTGGATACTCTATGCTTGCATTTATGAAATTACTTGCAATATACCATTTGGTATCAGCATGTTCAAAATGATTTGTTATTTGATTAAATCCCAAGAGAGGAATAAAAATCAAAATGGAAAATACGAGCTTTTTCATGCTTATTTTGTTTTAAAGGTTTCTAACAATAGTTGCCATTAAGTTATGACGACAAGTACAACTGCCGAATTTTTGATGACAAATACTGATACGAAGATACTGTTTTTTATTAGTGAAACCTAATTGATGAAAATATTTTAAGTGCTTTAATTCCCTGTTGCCAAACTGCTTGCCGCTTGATTTATTAATTAGCTAAGCCTTTTTGCTTGATTATTTATCCCTTTTACTGTCATGATCAAAACGGTTTGCAGCTATAAGAAGCTGGCGATTCCCAAGCACTAAACTGTCAACCACCACAAAACTTGAAACGAAACACAAAGTTTTAATTAACCACTGAACCGTCAATTTCTTGTAGGTGCTCTTAGCGGTAGTTTGCAATTAGCACTTTATTTGTCTTTTCAACATACCTAAAGATTTCACATTCGAATCCTCTCTTTTTTAATTCATTTTCTATTTGTTGAGTGTCTGTAAAAGGCGAACATAAAGTATTGAAAATTATATACCCATCGACTTCTAACTTATTAATTATTTCTCTCCAAAATTCGAGAGATAAGAACTTTTCGGGAACTTCATTGTCGATAAACAAGTCGATAATAATTAAATTAAATTTATTACTATTATTATTTACATAGTTAAATGCGTCTGAACAAATTATATTAGTATTTTCATTTGAGCTAATTCCAAATTCTTTATCCGCAATTTGAATTATTACCGGGTCGATGTCAACTGCTGTAATGTTTCCGGAAAAATTAAATTCATTTCGTATTGTCTTTAATACGCTTCCTCCTCCAAGTCCGAGCACCAAAATATTTTTCACCTTTGATAAGTCTATTTGTAACAAAGAAAAATGAAGAATTCGTTGCAATGACCCGTATGAATAATTAGTGTTTGCAGTATTTAATAAAGTCTTTCCATTTATTTGTGTTAACTCCAAATAACCGTTATAATCAGATTTAATTTTTCTGGTCAAAGGAAAAATGAAACTTATAATTTTTCGTATCATACAAATTACCACCAACACCTTATTTACGACACAAATATAAACATTCGTAAATTCAAATCATATGACATTCGTAAAGCAATTTTCGAGAGGCGAAAAAATATCCTTTAGATATCAGCAATTCAGTGTTTTATACTGCCAGAATAAAGGAAAAATCGAGATGCAGTTACCTGTGTATGTTTTGCCTGTTAATCTATGGCCGTAAATGTTATTTTGCTAAAGCTCTGATTATATTGGTGTTGAGATAATGTATTTTGGATAATTATCATCAATGACTCAACTAGTTGGGGTTCTCGTTCTGCCGTTTTTGGGTCAGATATCGACCAAGTTACTTTCTTACAATTAAATCCATTTTATATTCTCAGTCCGACTAAAATCTGATTTTCGCAAGTTTTTCATTGGTTTTTACTGCTAGTTATTTTTAGCAGATTGAGCGGCTGTGTTTTCATTTAAAAAATCCAATATGATTGCGTTTACTTTTTCCGGAGATTGCCTGTTGGGCCAATGCCCGGTATTTTCTAGGATAAGTAGTTTTGCATTCGGAATTTTGCTTGCAGCTTCTGTGGTGTGTTTTGGATTCACAGCAATATCTTTATCTCCTTGGATAAATAATGCAGGACAGGATATATGATGAAGTTCAGGCATTAGATATACCTTCATCTTTAAGAATCCGATAGAAGTATTTTGCCAGTCCGAAGCCCTGGCACCATTTCGTGAAAATTCTTCATAAACCTCCTCAACTATCTTGTCGAAATCATGAGGAAGAACAGGAAATAGCTTTTTTAGTGTCCATATGGCGGTCTTGCGGTTTAAAAACATCAATCGAGAAAGTGCTGAGGTTAAGCCGGATAACTTTGCCGACAGCCAAAGCAATTGATGAATACCCGGCGGAAAGCGAATAATACCAGCCGGTGCGATGGCAACAAATCTTTCAAGCTTTTCCGGATATGCCAATGCATATGCCAATGTGATCGCACCCCCTTGCGAAAGTCCTACAAGGCTTATGGTATCAAGCTTAAAATGCGTCCGGACCATTTCTACACATTTTAGTAAACAAGCATGGTCTGCCAGTCCATTCCAAGGGCTGCTTTTTCCTTGCTTAGGCCAGTCAAGTGCAAAAACTCGATAAGAAGAAGCTAAGACCGGAATAAGATGCCTCCAACTCAAAAGCGCATTATCCAAACCTGCACCACTCAGAAGCACTACCGCTTTGCCTGTTTCTCCTGCAGTAATTACGCGTAAATTCCCTTCTGAACACTTGATGTAACTGCTTTGCATTTATTTTCTTTTTGGTTTATCAGTAGTAGCTTGTCCCACAATGATTTGGTTGATTTTGACATACTTATGCACTGCCTGAGTCTTCATTAGCTTTAATTACATACTGCTTGTTTAAATTGATTGGACTCGAAATAGAACTACTGTCAACATCAGTCAACCAGTTTACACAATACAATTTGCTGCCGTCTTGTTCTGCAATTGGCATAAAGTCACGCCGTAAATAGGTTGATAGGCGTATGTTATTATTACTTAATGAAATGATTTCCGAACTTTCTCGAAGCTCTTGAGCAAGTTTCGGATTGTTTTTGATGTTTCCTTGAATTTTATGCTTTTTACAAGCACTTAAACCAATAAAAATGACCAAGATGATAAAAAACAGCTTTTTCATTTTGTATAACTATATGTTAACTTACAGTTAGCGATAGATTATTCAATCCAAAACTCTCCAACTGCATATGTTTTTGCTTGTCCGCTAATCAGCACACGTGTGCCTTTGTCTTCACAATACAGCTTCCCCAATCGTTCAGACAATTGTTCTGCATAAAGTTCTTTTTTATTAAGTCTTTTTGCCCAAAATGGAATTAAAGAACAATGTGCCGAACCTGTTACAGGGTCTTCCAATATTGATGCTTGTGGCGTGAAAAACCTTGAAACGAAATCGCATTTATCACCCACTGCCGTAACTATAACGCCTCCGGGGTCCAAATTAATTTGATCAAATAATTGCCTGTCAATGCGAATATTTCTGATTTCGGTTTCGTTTTCATATACCAAGAAATAGTCTCTGGCTTTCAAGACTTCCTTCGGTTGAATATTTAAAGCTTTTGAAATTGTTTGTGGTAAAATGTCCACCACAGGCATTCGTGAAGGGAAATCCATTGTATAACAGTCATTTTCAACTCGAACAATTAAATCCCCGCTTAAAGTTTCAAATATAATTTTATTTTTCTTGTATTTATGCAGACTCACTAAACTGTGCGCTGTTGCAAGTGTAGCATGTCCGCACAAATCCATTTCAATTTCAGGAGTAAACCATCGTAGATGAATTTTTTCTCCTTTGTCAACAAAAAACGCTGTTTCCGGAACCGCATTTTCTTTTGCTATTTTCAATAAGATTTCATCCGGCAACCATTTGTCGAGTGGTACCACACAGGCAGGATTTCCTCCAAAAATCGTGTCTGTAAATGCGTCTATTTGGTATATTTTATAGTTCATGATGTATATCAAAAAAATCAGTAGCGCTTTTTTCGCCTCTTTCCCTATTAGACTTGGAAAAAGTCGTGAAACTTGGTTCAAACACCAAATATAAGTAAAAATAAAGCCGGTTTTGTGTGTTGGTAAAACAAAAATGAGAAATGCTTCCAAAAAGGGGAGGGGGATTTTTCATCATTTATAGGCAGTTTATTTGGTTGGTTTATTCACAAAAAAAGGGAGACCGCAGCCTCCCTTTATGTTCAAAATATTTTATGAATTAAATCAAGCCTTTGGCATGTTTTTCTCCAATTACTTTAAGCATATCCTTGGTCATTTCTTCTAGGTTCCACTTAGGATCCCAGTCCCACTCTTGGCGTGCGGCGCTGTCGTCCATGCTGTTAGGCCATGAGTCGGCTATAGCTTGTTTCATGGGTTCAACATCGTAATTCATTTCAAAGTCGGGCATATGCTTTTTAATCTCCGCTGAAATAATCTCTGGGTCAAAGCTCATGGCAGTGATATTAAAGGAGTTTCTATGCACTAGTTTAGCAGGGTCGGCTTCCATGAGGTCAATGGCTGCTTCCACTGCATCGGGCATATACATCATATCCAAGAAAGTGCCTGCAGCCAGAGGAGAGGTAAATTTACCTTGCTTAATGGCTTCGTAATAAATTTCTACGGCATAGTCAGTAGTTCCACCACCGGGTAGAGTTACGTTCGAAATGATTCCGGGATAACGGACCGAGCGGGTATCCACGCCAAAACGCTTGAAGTAGTAATCACTAAGCAGTTCACCGGCTACCTTTGAAACACCATACATGGTTTGGGGACGCATAATGGTATCTTGGGGCGTATTGTCGAGGGGAGTGCCACCACCAAAAGCACCAATGGAGCTGGGGGTAAATACGGCACAGCCATTTTCGCGAGCTACTTCCAAGCAGTTCATCAATCCGCCAATACCTACATTCCAAGCCATCACAGGCTTGCTTTCGCCTACTGCCGACAGGATTGCGGCTAGGTTGTAAATGGTGTCAATCTTATATTTTTTAACTATATCGGCCACTTGCTGTGCGTTGGTGGCATCTACCACTTCGGCAGGACCCGATTCAAGGAGCTCGCCTGTGGGCTTGGTGGAACGAAATCCGGCCACCACATTGGAGGCGCCATATCTTTTGCGTAACTCAAGGGTTAATTCAGAGCCAATTTGGCCAACAGAGCCGATTACTAAAATGTTCTTCATGGATAATCTTTGTTTTATGGTTTGTACCTATCTTAAACTCCGGGCAAAGATAAGTTATTTGTTTAAAACTTAGGGCGGAATTTATGTGTAAAAGGACACAAAATTTGCTCGATTAATGAGCCGATTGCTTTGAGGTTTTGAAATGGCTGTCTGAATAAATCATTACTGAAAGCATATAATTATTTTTCATAAAAGTTCTTAGTTGCGTTTCAAAGTTGGTATCTTTGCATATGTTATATTTTTTATGTTGAATTGTTAACCTTTTAAATTAAAAAACCTATGTACAGTCGAGTGCAAGAACATCTCCAAAAGGAGATTGCAGAAATCAGAGAAGCCGGTCTTTATAAAGAAGAGAGAATTATTGTTACCCCCCAAGGTGCCGAAATTAGCGTGAGCAGCGGAAAAGAGGTACTTAACTTTTGTGCCAACAACTATTTAGGCCTTTCCAACGATGCCCGTTTAGCTGAGGCAGCTAAAGAAGCTATTGATAATCGTGGGTATGGACTTTCATCCGTTCGTTTTATTTGTGGAACTCAAGACCTGCATAAGGAGTTGGAAGCACGTATTGCCAAATTCTTTGGCACTGAAGATTCCATTCTTTATGCTGCCTGCTTTGATGCCAATGGCGGACTGTTTGAGCCTCTGCTAACCGAAGAGGATGCCATCATCTCCGATGCGCTTAACCATGCCTCAATTATTGATGGGGTTCGTTTGAGTAAAGCTCAGCGCTACCGCTACAAAAATGCCGATATGGCCGATCTGGAAGAGCAGCTGAAAAAGGCACAAGCACAACGCTTTAGATTAATTGTTACCGACGGAGTATTTTCTATGGATGGGAATGTGGCACCCATGGATAAGATTTATGCCTTGGCTGAAAAATATGATGCCATGATTATGATTGACGAGTGCCACTCTGCAGGGGTAGTAGGTGAAACCGGTCGTGGTGTTACCGAACTCTTCAACCTGCGCGGTAAGATTGAGATTATTACCGGAACCCTTGGTAAAGCTTTTGGTGGTGCCATTGGTGGATTTACCACCGGTAAAAAAGAGATTATTGAAATGCTTCGTCAACGTTCACGTCCATACCTTTTCTCTAACTCCATTCCACCCATGGTGGCTGCCGCAGGCATTAAGATGTTTGAGATGATGGATGAGACCAATGAGTTGCAAGATAAACTGCATGAGAATACGGCTTATTTTACCCAAAAGATGATTGATGCCGGATTTGATATTAAACCCACTGCTAGTGCAATTGCAGCAGTTATGCTTTATGATGCAAAGCTGTCGCAAGAGATGGCTGCCAAGCTGCTCGACGAAGGAATCTATGTAATCGGATTCTACTTCCCTGTGGTTCCAAGGGGCGAGGCTCGTATCCGCGTTCAGCTTTCGGCTGCCCACACCCGCGAGCATTTAGATAGATGTATTGCCGCCTTTACAAAGGTAGGTAAGGAGATGGGAGTAATTAAGTAATTCATTTTCACAATATAGTAAAGCAGTCCTTCGGGGCTGCTTTTTTTGTGCTGTAACCTAAGGCTATGTGTGGCAAGGAGATAGTAGTATTTGCTATGATCATCTCAGGAGGCTTATTGACAGGATTGGGCTGTCGGATTACATTGTTCGGATATCTTTTTTTAGGCTAAATACTGCCAATAGGAGCATAAACAAGTATCTATTCATCCCCAAGCAGCTTCTTGAAAATACATCAAACATAAGCTCTACTCGTGATTGAATAGCTTGTATTACTAAACAATCATCACTGTATTTCACTTATAACAGCATTTTCAGCTAATCTAAGTTGACTAAAAATATATCTTCCAAAAACCAATGGGGAAAAACTTCATCTGCAGCACATTTACTACTGATTTCGTGTTGTTATCGTAGCGCTGCATAAAAATATTGTCATGGTCTGTGAGGTTCTGTACATCGAACGACCACTCCTGCGATAAGCTTTTGGAATTTTTTCGATACGAAATGCGAAGATCTACTCTAAAATAGTCCTTGAACTGTGGGTTGTAAGCTTCGTCATAGTTATATACCGCATCGCCATATAATATGGACTGCTCTAAGTTAATCGAAATATAGCGTTTGCCACCTGCTCTAACCACCTTGATGTTAAATGCCAGGGCATCGGTTTTTATGGGCAGTTCGTAGCCTGCCAAAAGGTTCAAGGTATAATTGCCGTTAAATGCTGTATTGCGCCAGACCTCATCGCTACCCCGGTACTTTGAGTCAAACAGTGAGGCAGTAATCAGGAAGTAAAAGTTTTTGCTCAAAAATTTTTCAAGGGTAAACTCTAAACCGCTATTTTTTCCATTTCCACCATTGAAAAGACTGTCTATCTTTTCGTTGTAGAAGTTTACACCATAGTTTACCAGACTAAAATAGGAGGGCTGTTTCTCCACGGGTATATCATAAAGTATCTGGTGGTAGGCTTCAATTTTGAGGCGTAAATTGGTACTTATCCTATAATCGTAACCTGCAACAAAGTGATGGCTTTTGCTAAAACCCAACTCCCGATTGCTTAGCGTATATTCTTTGGGCGATTCTGACAGCTTGGTTTGGATAAAATAGATAAACTTGGGTTGGGTTTGCCCGTGCAGGCCGTAGCCTAGGCTAAGCGCATGCTTGCTATTCAGCTTATAACCGATTCCCAGTCGGGGCTCAATCATGGCTGACCTATTCAAAGCAAACAGCTGACCATGAATTCCCGCATTGATGAACAGATTATCGGATATACTGTGCTTAAGCTGCACAAAACCCTGATACAAACTTGTATTTTCTCGGATATCGGTGTCGTTTATAACCTCATCGAGCCCGGGAATATGGGTTTCATCATAGAAATCGAAGAAAAAATATTCCGCAATACCACCCAGCTGAAAGCTATTCTTGGCATTGAATTTCGAAATCAGTTTGGTAGAAAAAACCAGTCGAGTTTCGTTGTAGCTTTCCGAGTAGAATGGAGCATAGATTTCCCCTCTCAAGCTATCCACATCGTTAAATGAGTTGGAATAGCTAGTAGATAGTACGGTTTCCATACGAGTGCTGTTGGAAAAGAAATACTTGTTTGATAGGCCTAGAACCCCCATTTTGGCGCCGTTAAAAACCTGAGTACCAGGGAGCATATCCGCAGTCCAACCCGATCCGGTATCCTCTTCCAGCTTGATGCTGCTTATGCCGCCAAGTCCAATAAGTGAAAAGCTGCCCATGCGCGAGCTGGGAAGGCTTAATTTGAACGAAACATCTGAATACTTTGGTACACCCCCTACTTCAAACATCCCTATGGCGCTCATCACATCCATCATGGTATAGCGGTAGCTTAGCATATACGAGCTATTATGCTTACGCGATATGGGACCCTCGGCACCCAACTCAAACCCATTGAAGCCCATTTGCCCCATAAACTCATGTTTTTGGCTGTTGCCCCTACGCATTTTCAGATCGAATGCGCCGGACAGCGCGTTGCCAAACTCGGCAGGGAAGGCGCCGGTAAAAAAGTCAGAGTTGGCAAGTTGGTTGTTATTTAGGATGCTAATAGGTCCCCCGGTAGTACCATAAGTTCCAAAGTGGTTAGGGTTGGGAATGACTATGCCATCCAGCCGCCATACCAAGCCAATGGGCGAATTTCCTCGAATGATGATATCGTTTCGCTGGTCGCCTGCGGTAACTATTCCTGCATAATTGGAAACCATCCGAGCAGGGTCGCCCCAGCTGCCCGCAAATTTGTTGGACTCCTCAACTGTAAATGTACGAGCACTCAGAGTGGCAAATTCGTTGATGGTTTTATCCTTGTGATAAGCTGAAACGCTAACCTCCTCAATACTTTCAACTTTCTCCAAGAGCTCAACTTCGAGGAACAGGGTCTTTTTAGATATGAGTTCAATGTTCTGTAGCGTTACCGAATGATATCCCACATAGCTGATGGTGATGAAAAATCTGCCAGCCGGCACCTTTTCAATCCGAAAGTAGCCTTCTGTATCAGCGGAAGTGCCCTGGGTAAAGCTGCCGGAATTAACGACAATGCTAGCTCCGGGAAGGCTGGTTTGTGATTGTTTGTCTTTGACTTCACCAGTAATGGTTCCGACTATTTCTTGCCCATAATTGAATGAAATGCAGCCTAATAATAACCATAACAGAACAAGGGGCTTCTTAGGTATCATAGCGTACTCTGGTTTTTTATTGTTTATGGGTTGTATAATCAATGCGAGGATGTTTCGATATTAAAGGCAGCAACACCTTCTCTTCTTATTTCAAACACCCTTGCGCCACATATAATTTCAAATTGCCGCCTATTGTTCAGCTGCCTATTGCTATTACCAAGGTCTGATACGCCTGCCGAAGTGGCGGCACTGATAATCACCAACTTTTAATCGAATACGATATCTCAAAATTAAACAAAAACTTTCAATCAATGCAGTTCTTGATCACTTTTATCAAATGTGTTTTTGTGTTTTTGACATAATCTTAAATTACCAGTTATTTTATCATCAAATTCCACATTGAAGGTTGCTTTTGCCTCAGATGCATCAAATACTAATAATTCAAATTTGGTATTTTTTTACTGTTCTCGGTTTTAGAAGTTTGGATTATTATAAAATTTATAATCATTTTTTTACCTATCAGTATTTGCCCAAGCGCACTTTTTTGTCAATGAATGCGATAATCAACTCACCGTTTTGTTTAATCACATGATATGCTTCTTTTAAAACTTTTAACGGATTGTTGATGAAACACACTGAAGTAATAAAAGCTGCAAAACAAAACTGCCATTAGGATACGGCAAATTCTATGCAATTCCATGAGTAACACTTAACCTGCTTAATTCATGAATTTAATTTTGAGAAATTTTAAGGCATGAGCTGTGAAGCTGTAGCCAACTACTGCGAACAACTCATAACGTAAAAATTGCCAAAATTAAATCAAAATTCATTTTATTATAAACAGCTTTTTAAATTACCACTAAAGTCTACTAACACACAAGATATAAACATATTATGATAAATTTAGATTGACTAGCTTATGAATTGGTGAATTATGCAGGTTAAACCTCTCTTTATAAAAGACTTCCATAAACAAATCCGGAAATAGTTGCCATAATAATAACAAGAGCTACAAATACCATAGTTTTCTTAGTGCCCATTACTTCACGGATTACCAGCATATTGGGTAAAGAAAGTGATGGTCCTGCTAAAAGCAATGCCAAAGCCGGCCCTTTCCCCATCCCGGAGGCTAACAGACCTTGAATAATTGGTACTTCTGTGAGTGTAGCAAAGTACATAAATGCCCCTGTGAAACTCGCAAAAAAGTTGGATAGTAATGAGTTGCCACCGACAGCCCATTCAACCCATTCGTTTGGAATTACACCTGCAATGGATGTGGAGTCGTGAGTTGACCCTAGTAAAAAACCTGCTGTAACCACACCAACAGCTAACATTGGCATAATTTGCTTGGCAAATTCCCAAGCCGAAAGTGTCCATTCTCGATTATCCTCATCGTTCGTATCATACAAAGTCATCAAACTCAAAGCGATAATCCCAACAATCATTGGTACGAGTGGTGCGAAAACCGGGTTTAAGATGAATGTGTTTGCCAAAAAGGCAGAGGCTACAGTAGCTAATGCACCTAATAGCACCCACTGCCATTTGATTCGTAAAAATTTTATCAATGAATAACAAAGCAATAGAGCAAATCCTCCTGTAATAAACCATTTGTATGTAAAAATATAGTACCAGGCACTACTTATGTCATCAGATGCAGGTTTGCCCCAGTTGGCAAAAACAAGTATGGCAACCAAACTAAAGAAATGGAATGCCGTTTGTTTCATCGGGCGCTTCTCCGGGACATCCGGAAAATTCATCTGTTCTTCTTTTTTCACCTTTTCTTCTTTACGATAAATAAATGCCATAGCAAGACCAATAACAATAGAAAAACTTATGGCTCCTACTGTACGTGCTATCCCCATTTCAATACCAAGAATGCGTGCGGTAAGAATGATGGATAAGATACTAATCGCCGGTCCCGAGTAGAGGAATGCAATGGCTGGTCCCAGACCTGCTCCTCGTTTATAGATACTTGAGAAAAGTGGAAGAATGGTGCATGAACAAACTGCTAATATAGACCCTGATACTGAGGCGATACTATAAGCAAGCCATTTTTTTGCATTTGCACCAAAGTATTTCAGCACCGCGCCTTGGCTCACAAAAATAGATATAACGCCGGCGATAAAAAAAGCAGGTAATAAACACAGGATTACATGTTCTTGCGCATACCATTTTGCCAAATCAAGTGTTGCCACAATGGCAGTCATAAAAGTTTCATTTCCAACAGGTAAAAAGAAAACTGCCGAAAATACCACCACAATCCAAAGAAGGATTTTGAGTTCTCTTTTAGTGTCCATATTTTACTGCTTTACAAACCTAATGCCTTACGAACTTCCGCTTCTGACGGAACTCGCCCTTTAATTTTTATTACTTCGTCAACTACCACGGCAGGGGTGGACATTATGTTGTATTTCATGATATCCATAATATCTTCCACCTTCGTAATAGTTGCCTGAACACCCGATTCAGTAACAACTTTTTCAACTACAGCTTGCGTAGTTTTACACTTGGCACATCCCGTACCTAAAATTTTGATTTCCATGATTTCTTTGTTTAAATGTAAGTGATGATGTAATATATTCCGGCAATTATAAAAATGGCAGCAACGATGCGTTTGAGCCACTTTTCAAAGCTTTGCATACTGTTATAGAATCTGCCAATGTTAGCCATGCTGTATGCTAGTATCCATGAAATGATTATCACGGGCAATCCGGTTGCAATTGCGAAAACAGGCGGCAATAATAGACCTGAAGGAGCAACCATTGTCATTGGAATTAAAATGCCAAAGTAGAGAACCCCGCTAAACGGACAAAAAGCCAATGCAAAAGCAACACCCATCAGAAAAGCATTCCAATAACCAGCTTTTTGTTTCTCTTCGTTGACTTTGGGTTTCAATTTATCAAATAGTGCAATGTTGAGCCTTAAAATATCCAACATTAAAATGCCCGCAATGACCAATCCAAGTCCGAGCCAGATTCCGCCAATACCTTGCAGTAGTTTGGCTATTTTAAATTGACTTGCTCCAAAGTAAAATATAAAACCTAATGTTGTGTAGCTAAACATTCGCCCAAGGGTATAAAAAACACCACTAAAAAGAACTTTTCTTTTTTCTGTAATATTTTTACCGAGATAAGCCGTTGCCGTAATATTGGTTGCTAAAGGACACGGGCTAATGGCTGTCATTAATCCTAATACAAATGCTGCCAGCACAGGCAAGTCGTTCTTGTAGGTATCTACTATTTGCTGTAACCACTCCATGCTGATGTATCTTAAAAAGATTAGTTAAGTCTGCTGTCTACTTCCTTTTTTATTAGATCAACTAAAACTTCCGGACTGTTGACGGCATTGGCAAAAGCTTGTTCTGTTATATTAACGGAGTTGTCACCCTTAGTGATAATCAGACCGTTCCACGAAATCTCATACTTTTCAACCAGCGTTTCGTTTGCTTTTTCATAGGCAGGAAGAGCCATGAATTTCAACTTTGAACTTGAAGGATAATTGGCCTCAATAGCCTCTTTTGCGACTTTCTCAACGGTGTTGCAAGTCAAACATCTCTGCTTGCCATGAAAATAATAGACATACACAGTGTTGGCATCAGCCACAACGGTTTCTGTATTGTAAGCCGTGTTCGCTGCTTTTTTTTGTTCGCTATTACTGCATGCTGTAACCAATATCAGGCTTAGCATAATTAAAAGAACATTTTTCATTTTCAATTTGGATTTAAAT
This sequence comes from uncultured Lentimicrobiaceae bacterium, assembly GCA_964592175.1. Taxonomy (GTDB): domain Bacteria; phylum Bacteroidota; class Bacteroidia; order Bacteroidales; family F082; genus JALNZU01. The sequence continues at coordinate 131,504 of CAZQBU010000002.1, read as the reverse complement.
GATGTAAACTATTTATAGTATGTGTGTTTAAGCCAAAAAGAGATATTAACCAAGCCTAAAAATACCATTGCAATAAATATCCTCCGGCTTAAGTTTTCATCTAAAAAACTCATCTTTTCTCTACTCATTGATTTTCATTTTTGTGTTGTAAAGTTCTAAAAATGATTGCCTTATCTCATCACGTACCCGAATGAATTCTGAGTGGATAAACTCTGGCGTGCCTTGGGCTTCGGAAGGATCCTCAAAACCCATATGCAGGCGGTGCTTTACATCCCCTGTGAATACAGGACAAGTCTCATTCGCTTCATTGCAGACTGTAATCACGTAATCCCATTTTTTACCAAGATATTTTTCAACACTATCCGAAGTGTGATGTGAAATATCCACAGCTGCTTCTTTCATTACTTCAACTGCTTTGGGATTTAGTTTTCCACTCGCTTTCGTTCCTGCCGAACACACGGTTAAGCTCGCGCTGAAGGATTGTAAAAAGCCATGTGCCATTTGGCTTCTGCAGCTATTGCCCGTACATAAAATTAATATCTTCATGCTTTCTATTACAAGTTAATTTTAATGTTCGTAGTTCGTAAAACAACGAATGCTTAAAGCAAAAAAAACTAAACTTCACACGATTCGCAAAAAACAGCCTTCGTTTCGAATAAGTCACCAAAAAGGATTTTAACTTCAGCCCACTTTTCTTTGTTGATGCAATATTTTACCATGGGCGGTGTAATTGTTCCCTGAATAATCCCGGCATCTTTTAGCTCGCTTAAATGTTGCGACAAGGTGCTTTTTGCCACCGGAATTACCTCAGACATATCGCCATGATAACAACACTCCTGAGTTAAAAGCATTTGAACAATTGCCACACGCACAGGATGCCCCAGAGCTTTTGCAAGCCTGGCAATCTGTTTTTGTTCATCTGTAAATGACTTTTTCTTGCTCATTTTTAATAATTTACTGTTCGCAAAAATACGAACACTATCTTATACCACCAAATAATCTAAGCTATTTTTTTAAAAAATAATACTTATGTAATTCCTTTTGATTTTTTACTTCACTCTAACCTGCTTAATTCATGAATTTAATTTTGAGGAATTTTCAGGCATGAGATGTGAAGCTGTAGCAAACTACCGCGAACAACTCATAACGTAAAAATTGCCAAAATTAAATCAAAATTCATTTTGTAATAAACAGTTTTTAATCACCACTCAAACCTCTTAAGGTAATGATCATAAGCTTATTACATTAAAGTTAGATTGATAAGTTTATGAATTGGTGAATTATGCAGGCTAAATACAATACTCTTTCTAAAGTCTCCAAATTCAATGGTATTCATTTGTACGGAATATTTCAGTTCTTGTCCCCGGGTATAACAAGAATCAACTAAATGAATATAAACTTCTTGCGATTGTTTATAAACACTTCCATATGTAGTGCTTAAAGTTTTAGTTTCTTCACTATTGGAAATGTCATAAGGTTCTCCATAATCAATTTGTTTATAAACCTTTAGCCCCGTTGATTTATCGCAGCTGGTTTCTAAAACCATAATATTGTAGGTGTTCAGATTTAGACTCATGGTATCAGTTTCAATCAATTCAACGCCATCCATAAAAAAGGTTATGGAGTTTACGATTTCATTATTCTTTTCACATGAAAAAAGAGCTCCGATAATGAGGAATGCTACAGTCAATCTTGTTATGCTTTTCATAAAATTTCGATTTAATTTCATACTTCACGTATCCAATATTTTCAAGTCGCAAGTTACTTAATTTCCAATAGTGCGTAGCAGTTTATTTTGACTTTTTTCGTCTTTTAGCAACTTCTTATTAGCTAATTTAGTATCATTTTACATTTCTACCTAAGGTCTAACCATGTCCCTAAAGTAGCAGTTTCTTATCGACACATTTCAATCGAAACGCTTTCTTGCCTTGGGTTCAAATCGCTTGTTTGTGGAAAGTCCCACAGGACTATATACGGCAAATCACCACAACTAACATCTTATTTACCCAGTAAATGTATACTATTCATAATAGTCACCCAAAATTAGCGATATTTTTCACATAAAACACTAGTTTATGCAGCTAAAATGTAAAATGAATGTCTTACATATATCCTTGCTGTACATATGCTAAGATTACAAAAACCTGAATGACGAGATTATTTAATCACTTTAAAGGGTTTAGCTGAGAAATATTATTCTTTGATAGTATGTACATCTCCTGAAAACCCATGCTTCCCTGCCAATAATCTGCCGGTTCAGCAGCAATCAAACAATACGTATCCTACTTTGTTTAACTAGCAGTTGTGAAAACAGTTTGCTGCCTTTTGTGTGAAAAATGGCTGCCTTGTCGTTGAAAAATCAATTAAATTATATACTATGGAATTAGGAATTGGAATGTTTGGAGATATGTCGTATGATTTCCAAACGCAAAAGTATCAGCCTGCTGCTGAGCGACTTAAAGAGATAGTCGAAGAGGTAAAGCTGGCTGATGAATTAGGTATTGACTTATTTGCCATCGGGGAGCATCATCGGGAGGATTATGCCGTAGCAGCACCCGAGATTTTATTGGCATCCCTGGCTACCGTAACAAAAAATATCAAGCTGTCAAGCGGGGTAAATGTAGTAAGCTCAGCCGACCCGGTAAAGCTGTTTCAAGATTTTACAATGATTGACCTCATGTCGAACAACCGAGCCGAAATAATGGCTGGCAGAGGCAGTTTTATTGAGTCGTTTCCGGTATTTGGCTACAACCTCAAGGATTATAACGAGCTGTTTGAAGAAAAATTAGAATTATTGCTGAAACTACGTGATGAAGAAGTAGTAAACTGGGAAGGCAAATTACGTGCTCCTGTTTCAAATTTGAAGTTATATCCACGTCCCGACCGTAAAATCCCTATCTCTATTGCGGTGGGAGGTACTCCCGAATCAGTTGAACGTGCGGCACGCCTCGGCTTGCCAATTGTATTTGCCATTATTGGTGGTAATCCTGCGCAATTTAAGCCCTTGATTGACTTTTATAAGGAAGCTTACGAAGCTTATGGACATAATCCGGCAGATATGAAAATAGGCATCCATACACATTTGTTCATCGATGATTCGAAGGAGCTTATCCTAAAGGATTATTACCGCTATTATGCGCATTCTATGAATAAAATTGGCAGAGAAAGAGGCTGGAGAGGCTCGTACACACCCGAAAGCTTCCTTGCCGGCATGCGCCCTGACGGTCACTTATATATGGGAAGCCCCGAAGAAGTAAGTGAAAAGCTGATAAATACCTTGGAATTATTTGATATACAGCAATATATAGCGCATATCGATATTGGAGGTCCTACGCATAAGCAAAATATGAAAACAATTGAATTGTTTGGCACCAAGGTAGTGCCTGCCGTTAAAAAGCACTTTGGAGCTTAGCTTGACTAAAAGTTCGGACAAAAAAATAAGCCTGCAGCTTTTTGTTGCAGGCTTATTTTTTTAAATTTTACATATCCATCATTTGTTCTTCATCATCCATCATTTGCTGACGTCTTTCGCCATTGCGTTTCTTCTGCTGATTGATGCGGTAGTTGAAGTTTAATGTGACGGTTGTGGTGCTCCAGCGGAAGTTACTGCTAGAGTAAAAGTTTGGTCCAAAGGTTTCCATGGCATGTTTTCGGGTATTGAATACGTCACGAACATTTAACGTGAGCGTACCTCTGTCATGAAATACATCTTTACTTAAACCCATGTCGATGCTGTAAGCCGGCAGTCTGCTACCTTGGGGGGTAGACATTTTACCACGATAATTTCCGGCCAGCTGCAAGTCAAAGCTTTTAGCTATCGTAAATTTCGATTGCAATCTTCCCCACCATGAATAGTTATCTGTTTCATAAAATACGCCATAGGCTTCACCTTGTGTCATGGAGCGGAAGAAGTTAAGGCTTCCGTTTAGGTTTATAAGCCTTGTAAGTGAGTACATTCCAATCAGCTCAAGCCCGTAGGAATCATTTTTGGCAAAGTTTTCGGGGCGTGCAAAAGTTATTCCGGTACTGTCAACCCGTTCAATACGTTGGAATACATCTGTGCTGTGACGATAGTAAATATTTGCGTTGACGCTGGCATTCTTCCAATAACGCAGGTATCCGGTTTCAAAAGCATTGGTATAGACCGGCTTTAGGTTTGGATTTCCTGTCATTATATTTCGATTGTCATTTAATGTGCGGAAAGGATTCAGCTGCCAGAAGCCCGGTCGACGTATTCTGCGACTATAGCTGAATTGGATATTATCTTGTTCCGTAAGCTTATAGGTGAAGTGTGCCGAAGGGAATAAGTCGATATAATTATTCTTGTTCTCTTCTTGCGTTTCACGAAGTATGGTTGCGATTTGACTGTACTCGCTCCGTAGCCCGACTTGGTAGCTGTAACGACCTACATCATTGCCAAAGAGTGCATAGGCCGCATAAATATCTTCATCATAAACAAAATGATTGGTAAAAGCCGAAAGCGGATACCTGTCTCCCGTAAGCTCATCTTCCTCTTCCACGCGATAATCGTTGTCGATGGTCCGGTTTTGGAACTTAAAACCGGTTTCGAGCTTTGCTTTTCCACCGAAAGGGTGGAAGTAATCTGCCTGAAACTGCAGGTTGCCGTCCACTTCATCATTATTAACCCATTGGTACAGTGGATCTGGATACGGCTCTACCACATTAAATATGGTTTGTTCAATAATGGTAGAGCTGCCTTTTTGCTTGCTGTCGTAATATTGTAAACTTGCTGTAAACAGCTGGTCTTTTCTTTTAAACTGTTTACGGTAATCGGCTGAATACTGTAAATTCGGGAAGAAATTGCTTTGATCCGTAATACGCTCACTCTCGTTAATCAAATGGGTAGCCGGGCGAAAGTCGTTATATAGCACGGTGGTGAGGTTATCCATGTTGGAATGGCGATACATCATGCTTAATGTCAGTGAGTTATTCGGAGTAATTAGGTATTCGGCTCCAAAACGGAAGGTGTTTCCAAAGCTTGTTCGTTTCGATTCCGAATCTTGATAAGTTTCATATGGTGTTTCGAAGTCAAATCGGCGGTAGGCGTCACCCCCGCCCACATTTTCCCGATAATTGATATTGTATGTCGCAAATAAATTCACCTTATCTAATCGATAGTTGGCATTAAGTCCCAAACCTGCTTGGAGGGGATATCCTGTGGTCACATCCACTGAGCCGTTAAACCCTCGGCGCTTATCTTTTTTCAAGACGATATTAATAATGCCCGAAGTCCCTTCTGCATCATAGCGTACGGAAGGATTTGTAACCACTTCAATGCGTTCAATCATATCGGATGAAATGCTGCGCAATGCATTTTTATCGCTTAATCCGGCCAAGCCCGATACTTTTCCGTCCACCAAGATTCGTACTCCTTCATCGCCTCGTAAACTTACATTCCCTTCAATATCAACTGTTACGGAGGGAATATTTTCAAGCACTTCGATTGCATTTCCGGCTTTGGAACTCAGGTCTTTACCAATATTAAACACCCTTTTATCCAATGTCATCTCAACTGTCGATCGTTCAGCAATGACTTCAATTTCCTCCAACATCTCGCTGTCGGGGCTGATGAATAAATCACCGAGGTCACGCAACATCCGGCTGCGGCTTACAACCACATTGTCCAAATTAATGGTGGCATAAGCTAGAAACTGTATGGAAACCATATAGTTACCCGGTTTTAACTCAATATTAAAATCACCCTTTGGTCCGGAGATAGAACCTGCCACAAAACTGGTATCACTTTGGTTGTACACCATAATGGTAGCGTATTCCAATGCTTGACGATTGCTTTTATCAATGATTTTACCTTTGATTCCACTATCAATATCCGAAGGAATTTCCGCAGCAATAGTGGTAAATGCAATAGAAAATAATAAAACAGAAAATAAATATTTTATTGAATTCATATGAATGAAGTAGTTTTGAAATAGACCTGTAGTCCGAATTATATTTACTAATTTATGTTTAAACAATGCAATCAATGAAAGTATTCAATTGTATCAAAAATCATGCCTGAAATTTAAGTTATCTTAACGTATTCGCCTCTTTTTCGTTGGCGTAATGCTTCAAAAGTCAAAATAGCTGTGGCAACAGATACATTTAGTGAGTCTGCGATGCCTGCCATTTCGATGCGAATGCTATAATCTGCTTGCTGCACCCAAAAGTCGGATAAGCCGGTAGCTTCCGTACCCATCACCAAGGCGGTGGGACCACTAAAATCGGCATCTAAATAATCGACTGATGATTGCAGCGAAGATGCAAAAATCTTAAAATTATTGGTTTGCAGCCATTCCACAGCTTTTTCCGCACTGCTTAATGCCAGCGGTACCGTGAAAATACATCCTAAACTTGCCCGAATGGTATTCGGATTATACAAGTCTGTGGATGGGTCGCACACAATTACGGCATCTACCGCAGCTGCATCGGCTGTGCGTAAGATAGCCCCCATATTTCCAGGCTTTTCTACCGCTTCCAATACGATGATTAATGGGTTTTGACCTAATTTTAATTCATCAATTTGGCGCAGTATCGGCTCACATACTGCCAGCATGCCGTCTGAGCCTTCGCGATATGCGATATGTGCAAATACTTCAGGACTAACGGCTTCTATATGGCAGCTTTCAGTAAGTAATTTTTTGATTCCGTGTAATTTAGGACCTGCAATTTCTTCGGAAACGAATAAGGACTCCGGCTTCCAACCGCTTAGCAATGCACGCTCAATCTCACGATAACCTTCGATAAGTGTACGCTGCTGCTTCCGCCTTTCGGATGACTTTTGAAGACGTATGAGGTTTTTAATTTTCGGATTCGATTTACTGCTGATCATTGCGGCAAAATATATTTTATTTCTTTGATACTGTTGATGTTATGAACTTATATTTTTTGAAGTTGCAAAAATACTTTTAGGAAATTGCGATAAGCTTACTCCAAGTATGACCAATAGCATACCGGCTATTTTAGATGGAATAAACTGCTCTCCCAAAATAAGGAAGCTGAAAAATGCGGTAAAAACCGAAATTAAATTTGTGTAAATATTACTTCGTGAAACCCCGATTTTACTAACCGTATATGTAAATAAAACAAATGCCATGGAGCTTGCAAATACACCCAATAACACAAGCGGCATCATCACTTGTGAAAGTGTGCCAAGCGGTACTTTACCGGATGTTTCCATTAAAAAGAGCGGCAAAAAGTAAAAAATACCTATTGTATTTTGCCCCCACACTATGGTAAGGGCAGAATAATGCTCGGTCGTCTTTTTAAGAAATAAACTGTAAATGATAGCGGAAATCACTGCGCCAAATAAGAAAAGTATCCCCAATGGCGAAGCAGTCAAGGTGAAGTTTTTATCAACCAGCATGACTATTATTCCCGCAAATGAAACCAATAAACCTATGATATTGAGTGTTGTAAGTCGCTCGTTTGTAAAGATTCGGGTAGCAATAGGTGTAAATACGGGTATGGTGGCAATAATTACTGCGCTGATGGTAGGCGAAACCAAATTCAAACCATAGCTTTCCCCAACAAAATAAAGAAAGGGATTGAATAAGGAGGTTAATAAAAACAGTTTGAAATGCTTTTTTTGAATCTTTTGAAATGAATTGGTGAAATACAATAGCAAAGCCAAAAAGACAGAAGAAATTATCAAGCGAAAAAATACGGTAGTACCAGGTCCCAAGGTTTCAAAAACTTGTTTCGACCAGATATACGACATGCCCCAAAACAGCATGGCAACCAAGGCACTAAGATGTACTTTTAATGTTGCTTTCACCTTTAAAATTATTAGTGGGCGAAAATATGTAATTTCGATTTTATATGCCGCTATGAATCAGTTTGCGGTATATAAATGACAGCAAAAATCTAAAAATTTATTTAGAATCGTTTTGAATTGAGCTTTTATGGTATTTTTTTTTGAAATTATTCTATTTTTACAAAAAAAATATCACGCATAATAAAACATATCAGTATGGCGGACCTTCGGATAAATTATATGGGCTTGCAGTTGAAAAATCCTATCATTGTGGGTAGCTGCGGCCTAACAAATTCTGTGGAAAACATTAAAGAAGCTGCAGCTAATGGTGCTGCGGCAGTGGTGCTTAAATCACTTTTTGAGGAGCAGATTCTCCATGGTGCACACCATGCAATCATGCAGGATGAAATTGCAAATTATTATCCCGAAGCGGATGATTACATCCGTAACTATATGCGTGATAATGATGTGGAGCTGTATCTGAATCTTATTCGAGAGAGCAAAAAGGCAGTTGACATTCCTATAATTGCAAGTATCAACTGTGTAACAGGCCAGGAATGGCTTAATTTTGCTCGAAAGATAGAAGATGCCGGAGCGGATGCTTTGGAGCTGAATATTTTCGTCTTGCCTTCCAACCACCTCAAAACGGCTGAACAAAATGAAGCTTTGTATTTTGAAGTGCTGGAAAATGTGCTAAAAGCCGTAAAAATTCCTGTAGCTGCTAAGATTAGCTACTATTTTTCGAGCCTTGCCAAGATGGCACTTCAGCTTTCGTGGACCGGAATTAAAGGTTTGGTGATGTTTAACCGTTTCTTCTCACCCGATATCGATATCAATAAGTTTGAGGTGCGAGCTTCTAATGTATTGAGTACGCCCGCTGAGCTGCCTTTGTCATTGCGTTGGGTTGCCATGCTTTCATCGCGCCTGCATTGCGATATAGCGGCATCAACAGGTATTCATGACGGTACTGCCGTAATAAAACAATTGCTTGCAGGTGCCAAAGCTGTTCAAATTTCGTCGGTATTATATAAGAAAGGATTTAAAGAAATTAATGCCATGCTGTCGGAGATAACCGAATGGATGCAAAAGCATAATTTCAAAGATACTTCACAGTTTATCGGACGTATGAGTATCAAGGAAACGGAAAATCCTGCTGCCTATGAGCGTGTGCAGTTTATGCGTCACTTCAGCGGAATAGAATAGGCTAAATACGGGAAGCAGCCGTGTCTTTTAAGTAATTTTCGACATTCTTTTCAATTCGCGCAGCGATATTTTGAGTATCGGCTTTGCTAAACTGTTGTCCGGTCACCTTTTCAAATAGTTCGATATAACGTTCGGATGTTTGCATGACGAATTCATCCGTCATATATGGTGGCTCTTGCTCTTCGAGCCCGCGGAAGTTGTTGTCCATCAGCCATTCCCTGACAAATTCTTTCGAAAGCTGCTTTTGTTTTCTTTGGTGCAGAAAATCATCTTCATAGCTTTCAGCCAAAAAATAACGTGATGAGTCGGGTGTGTGTATTTCGTCAATGAGCCGGATATTTCCTTCACTGTCTTTGCCAAACTCATATTTGGTATCTACCAAAATCAAGCCTTTTTTTGCTGCGAGGGCTGTGCCACGTGCAAACAAGCGTTTTGTATAATCTTCCACCATTTGATATTCTTCTTTCGACATCAGCTTATTTGCAATAATATCTTTTGGTGCTATATCTTCATCATGTCCTTCTACCGCCTTTGTGGTAGGTGTGATAATAGGGGTATCGAATCTTTGATGCTCTTTCATTCCGTCCGGCAGCTCCACATCACAAATCAGGCGGCTGCCTTGCTGATAGTTACGCCAGGCACTTCCGCTGAGATAGCCGCGAATTACCATTTCCACTGCAAATGGTTGGCAGGCTTTGCCTACAGTCACCATCGGGTCGGGACTAGCAAGCTTCCAGTTTGGAACAATATCTGCCGTGGCATCCAAAAAAAGCGAAGCAATCTGATTTAAGACCTGCCCCTTGAAAGGAATCCCTCTGGGAAGCACCACATCGAAAGCAGAGATGCGGTCGGTAGCAATCATTACCAATAAATCACTGCCAATATGGTACACATCCCTCACCTTGCCTTTATAAAATCGACTTTGTCCGGGAAAATTGAAGTTTGTTGCTGTAAGTGCCTGATTTTTCATGACTACAAGATGTGTTATTATTCTTCTGATGATTGTTCAGCTTGCTTATCAGTAGCTGTATCTTCTTTTTTGTTATCATCTCCTTCCGTTCTCCCCGCATATTTATAGGCTTGTATGATGCGTGTCACCAGCCTGTGGCGGACCACATCTTTTTCTGTCAGCCAAATCCATTCTATGCCTTTGACTTCTTTAAGCAACTCGGTGGCTTGTATCAGCCCGGAAGGCTGCCGGTAGGGCAGGTCAATCTGGGTAATATCGCCATTAATGATAAACTTAGATTCTTTTCCCATGCGCGTGAGGAACATTTTTAGCTGGCTTCTTGTGGCATTTTGTGCTTCGTCCAGAATAACGAATGCATAATCGAGTGTTCTTCCGCGCATAAATGCCAGTGGTGCTACTTCAATGGTGCCGTCTTCAAGATAATGAGCAAGCTTTTGTTGAGGTAGCATATCACGAAGGGCGTCATAAAGCGGCTGCATATACGGATCTAATTTATTTTTCATGTCGCCGGGTAAGAATCCGAGGTTTTCACCTGCTTCTACCGCCGGGCGGGTTAAAATTATACGTCGTACCTCCTTGCTTTTCAATGCTTTAATTGCCAAAGCAACAGCAGTATATGTTTTTCCAGTTCCGGCAGGACCGATGGCAAAAACCATATCATTGTCATGGATGGCACGTACCATACGCTTTTGATTGGCGCTGATGGCTCGTACCTTGACACCATTTCGTCCATAAACCAATACTTCGCTGTCCGTTAAGCTGCGGACACTTTCTTCTTGCCCTTCGCCAAGCATGATTTGATGGATGATTTTATTGGAAATCTTCCCATAATGTTCCAAATGGAGGGTGACCATTTCAAATCGGCTGATGAAATAATCCACCTCATCCTGTTCTCCGATAATTTTAATAAAATTGCCTCGGGCTATAATCCGTAACTTGGGAAAAAGTTGCTGCATAAAGCTTAGATGCACATCACCGGCACCAAACAACTCAACCGGATTAAGATGTTCAAGTTGAATAATTTGTTCACTCATAGGCTTTATTCGTTCAAAAGAGTAGTTTAAAATCCTTAGTGCAAAAGTATTCATTTCCTTCCCATTATTTTGCCATATACCTTATCTTTGCATAAAATTCTGAAATTTTGATTGTACAGCATCTTGCCCGGCAATAGCAAAGCTGTGTATTGACAAAGGTTTGACGAGATATGGCGATTATCACATTAACAAGTGATTGGGGAACTTCCGATTATTATGTAGGAGCGGTAAAAGGAGTGATTTTATCGCTTATGCCGGAGGTGAATATAGTCGATATCTCACACCATATCAGTCATTTCGATATAGAAGAAGCTGCTTTTGTAGTACGAAATGCATATTCTTATTTCCCAAAAGGCAGCGTGCATATTATCGGTGTGGATACGGTAGAAAGCACCGAACATCCGCATTTGCTTGTGTTTCACCAAGGACATTATTTTATTGGAGCAGATAATGGGATATTTTCCATGATTTTTGATAGCATACCCGATAAGATATTTGAGTTGACTGTAATTCAAGATAGTGATTTCTATACCTTTAGCACCCGTGATCGTTTTGCGAAAACAGCTGTTAAAATCATCCAAGGTGTTGATTTGCATGAGCTGGGAAGCCCGCGTACAGACTTTAATTCAAAGCTGTTGCTTGCACCGGCTACGCCGGGTAATCGCATTAATGGGGTGGTTACTTATGTGGATTCTTATGGCAATGCCATCACAAATATTTCTTTGGAGTTATTTGAAAGGATTCGCGCTGAAAGGGATTTTGAAATTAATTTCAATACCTACAGCTTACCAAAACTGGTTCAAACCTATCCCGATGTGCCCGAAGCTGACCTGCTAGCCCTTTTTGGAACGCACGGTATGCTTGAAATTGCCATTAACAAAGGAGATGCCGCATCGCTTTGTGGCTTGAAGAAACATACGGCAGTGACAATTGTTTTTAAGAAATAGCACTATCAATACATGGGGGTAAGGTGATTTTGAATCCAAAGATTGGTTAAATATTTTTAGCTTGGCTTTGTTAAAATATGTTTAGACTGACAATAAAGCCGGCATAATTGGAAAAGCCATAGCAAATTAGACTGTGTAGCTGGACTAAAAAATGTATTTTTGTCGGCTGACAAAAGAAGAAATATATGTTTGCACTGTTTCTGAAAGAAATAAGTAGTTTTTTGAGCAGCCTCATCGGTTATTTGGTGATTGCTGTGTTTTTGTTGATTAATGGGCTATTCCTGTGGGTGTTTCCTACTGATTTCAATATTTTGAATTTCGGTTATGCCAGCCTCGACGGCTTGTTTATCATTGCACCATTTGTTTTTATGTTTTTGGTGCCGGCTGTCACCATGCGCTCGTTTGCAGATGAGAAAAAGACCGGTACAATAGAATTATTGTTGACAAAACCATTGAGCGATTGGCAGATTATCACAGCAAAATATCTTGCGGGTCTTGCCCTTGTATTGTTTTCTATACTTCCCACTCTAATATATTATGTGTCCGTTTATCGCTTGGGGCTACCACCCGGTAACCTCGACTCGGGCGGAATTTGGGGAGCATATATCGGCTTGTTTTTCTTGGGTGCCGCATTTGTTGCCATTGGTATATTTAGCAGCAGTATCACTGAAAACCAGATTCTTGCGTTTATACTTGCTGTGGTGCTGAGTGGCTTTGTATACCTTGGCTTTGAGCTGATTTATTCGTTCAGCTGGTTTGGCAGCGCCGATCTATTTATCAAGCAACTGGGCATGGCAGCACATTACAGCTCCATCAGTAGGGGAGTAGTCGATACGCGCGACTTGATTTATTTCTTGAGCGTGATAGCTCTCTTTTTAAGTTTTACTCAATTATCCTTAGCTAGCAGAAAATGGTAAAGAACGAAGAGAAAACGAAGACTAAGGTAAAAGATATCCGTAAGCAGCAGCTGCTTTATTTCGGACTTTTGTTTGTTATCCTAATCACTGTCAATGTGATAGGAAGTTATATGTTTAGCCGTATCGACCTCACAAGCGAGAAGCGCTATACCCTGGCTCCCGAAACTCGTAACTTGTTGCGCTCCTTGGATGATATCGTGTTTTTCCGCATTTACCTGGAAGGCGAATTTCCTGCAGGCTTTAAAAAGCTGAAGCGCGAAACAAAAGAAATGCTAGACGAGTTTAGGGCATACAGTAAATTTGTGGAATATGAATTTATCGACCCATTGGAAGGCGCCAACCGCGAAGAATCGGAAGAAACCATTAAACACCTGATGGAGCAAGGGCTTCGAGCCACAGATTTGCAGATACAAACTGCTTCAGGACGTGAACAAAAGGTGATTTTCTCCGGTGCAATGGTGATGTATCGCGATAATGAATTTCCACTCGACCTGCTTGATGAGCAATTAAATACGCCGCCTGAAGTGGTGCTGAACAACTCAATTCAAAATCTTGAGTTTAAAATGGCAGATATGGTTCGTAAGATTACGCAGCTTCAAAAACCAGCCATTGCGTTCATCGAAGGGCATGGTGAGCTGAATGATGAAGAAGTGTATGATATCAGCCGCAGCCTGCTACAAAATTATCGGGTTGACCGAGTGGAAATTAAGGGGCGGATTGGTACATTGACACATCGCTCGGACCCTGATGAGGAAGGAAATGTGCGTATAAAACCTAATTACGAAACAATTATCATTGCCAGGCCTACACAGCCTTTCAGTGAAAAAGATAAATTTATCATTGATCAGTATATTATGTACGGAGGTAAGGTGTTGTGGCTCATCGACCCGGTAATTGCCAGCATGGATAGCCTCCAAATGAGCGAAAGCACGGTAGCAGTGGATATGGACTTGAATTTGGATGATCAGCTGTTTAAATATGGCCTCAGGTTAAATAAAAACTTGGTGCTTGACTTAAATGCTGCACATATCCCGCTTCGTACGGGTGAGCTGGGAGGTCAAGCGCAGATTGAGTTTTTCAGATGGTATTATTTCCCTTTGCTGGGGCAAGCTTCCAATCACCCTATGGTGCGTAATATCAATGCAATAAAGGCTGACTTTGTAAGCTCAATTGATACTATTGATGTGGATAATATCAACAAGATACCTTTGCTGCGTACCTCCAACTATTCGCGTACTTCCAACACACCGGCCTTGGTGTCGCTGAGTTTGCTCAACGATAAGCCGGACGAGCGTATGTACAATCGTGGGGGACAAACTGTGGCATATCTGCTGGAAGGGGAGTTTGAGTCATTGTATAGAAATAGGATGCCGCCCGAAATAACCGGAAGCCGTGAAATAGGATTTTTGGAATATGGGAAGCCTACTTCCATGATTGTGGTGGCAGATGGAGATATTATTCGAAATCAGTTTCATGTGCCTCAAGGCTATCCCTTGCCGCTTGGTTTTGATCAGTTTACTCGTAGGACATACGGAAATAAGGATTTCATACTGAATGCCATTAGTTATTTAACGGATGAATCGGGACTGATAAGCATACGCTCTCGCGAGCTGAAGATTCGGATGCTTGACCAAGCAAAAGTTAAGAACAACAGACTTGGCTGGCAGCTGATTAATATATTGGTGCCCATCGCACTGCTTATAATAATAGGTTTTGTTTTGGCTGTTCGCCGAAAGCGGAAATATGCTGTGAAAAGTAAATAATAAACTAGTAATCACTTAGCCTCAGATAGATAAGGAATATGATAAAAAAGAACAAATTTGCGTTTATCTTGACCATTGTACTATTGCTTATTGCAATTTTACTGGTGGTAAATAGAAACTATACGTCCACTTTACAAAACAAGGATGCTGATTTTGCGGTATATGATACAGCCAGCGTCACCAAAATTTTTATTGCCGACCTAGATACCAGCGAGGTATTGCTTGAGCGTACTTCCAACGGATGGACGGTAAACTCCGACTATCTTGCCAATCAGCGTAAGATTGACGTGATGCTGAATACCATGATGAAGTTGCGGGTACGTGGTCCGGTTTCAAAGTCGAGCCAAGAAAATGTGGTAAAGCGCATGGCGGGTATTGCCATCAAAGTGGAGGTGTATCAAATTGTGCCGCGAATTAATTTGTTTGAACGCATCAAACTGTTTCCACGCGAGGTACGTACCAAATCGTACTTTGTTGGAGATAATCCGCGCGATAATGTAGGTACATTTATGTATAAAGAAGGTGCGAAACATGCCTATATCATGCATCTTACCGGTTTTGTGGGCTTTGTCACCTCACGTTATTCTCCTTTGGAAGACGACTGGCGTGATTATACGGTATTTAAAAAGAAGATGAATGAAATTCAGGCGGTTACACTTGAATTTAATGAGGAGCCGGAGATGGGCTATACGATTGAACGCTCGGATAAACACCGCTACCGCCTCACGCGCCTAACGGATCAGTATGTGTATCCGGACTTCGATACCTTGAAAGTACTGAATTACCTTAGTTCATTTGCAGATGTGCGCTTTGAGTCCTTATTAAATAATTTGCCCCTCGCAAGACGCGATTCGGTAATCAACTCTCCCTTTAAACATCGCTTGACCTTGCTTGGAACGGATGGGGAAGAAATTCGTGTGACGACATATAATAAAGCAGCACAAGCCGACAATTTGGATATTGATGAAAGCCTCGTGCCAATGGACTATGACCGCCTTTATGCATTGGTAAACGATGATAAGGATTTTGTGCTTATCCAGTATTATATTTTCGATAAGCTGCTACGCTCAATCGATTATTTTGAGCGGGAATAAGTGAATTTTTGCGTGTTTATGGCTCAATAACTACTGTTTTCTTCAGTAGTTGATGAAGTCCCGGATTTTCTATTTCAATATAGAATGTGCCTATGGTATCTGCCTTCAAATCAATGGAATGATTGTCTAAATAAGATATTGTTGTTGGCTGAAGCGGTTCTTTTTCCGTGTTTTTCTTACCTATGGCGCGTATAGTTGCTTTATTGTCGTGCTGCTGAAGCTCAAATTTATCAAACGAATAACCGCTGTTATCACCTATTGTTCCAAAGAATTGGAGGGTAAACTTATTGGCGAGCTGTACACTGTCGTGTGCTTGGATGCTGTCGACCTGAATAAGGAAATATGCAAATTCGTGTTTATTATCCCTATTGCAGGAGATGCCGAGCATACTTATTCCAAGAAGGACAAAAAGCAATTTAAAGTTGTTCATTGCAGTAGAATTAATATCCGAATGCCCTGCCTTCTATCGATTCAATAACTAGCTTAAAGATACAAATGTTATTGATGGCGGGATCGCTATAACGGTATTCATTTTCAGTATATTGTCTCATGATAATGTCCATTCCTTCTTTCTTTTGGTCGAAGCCTGAAACGAACTCTACTTTACCGCGTATGAGCACGGAGCGGTATCTCATGGAGTAGCTGCAAGCTACTTTTTCGTTTTGCCAGCGAAGCAGGTGGTCGGTGCTGAATGCTACGCAAACTTCGGGCTTTTGCTTTAAGATATCTATTTTTAAGCCTTTGGGGTCGGAATGAAAATAGAGCTCATTGTCTTTGAGTCCAAAATTCATGGGTACTACATAGGGTTTCCCTTCGAGATCAATCATTGATAGGCTGCAGGAATCACATTTTCGGATTATTTCGTGAAGCTCTTCGGTCTTAACTATTTTGCGGTTTCTCATGGGTTTCGGAATTTGCTGCAAAGATAATAAAGAGGGAGGATTGTAGGGAAGTTTGGGGTTGTAATTTTTGTCGAAGGATTGCTGGATAGGTTTTTAACTAAAGAGAATCACAGAGGATTAACCACAGAGGACACAGAGAACCACAGAGGATTAACCACAGAGGGTTGACCACAGAGTGCACAGAGGGTAGACCACAGAGGACACAGAGAGCCACAGAGAATTAACCACAGAGTACACAGAGAACCACAGAGGATTAACCACAGAGGACACAGAGAATCACTGAGAATCACAGAGGGATGCCCACAGAGGACACAGAGTCTATTATTATATTATCCAGCGGGTGATGCCTTCTTTTAGGCGTGTCACATTAAAGTTTATCAGTAAGCCGACTTTTTTATCTGCAAGCCTTAAATAGGTCATAAGTTGGGCTTTATGTACTTCAGCGACATATTCGACGGCTTTGATTTCTACGATGACTTTATTTTCTACCAGTAGGTCTATTCGATATCCTGCATCTAAGTGTACATCTTTGTAGATTAGAGGTAGAGCAACTTGTTTTCTGGCGTTCAGTCCTAAGGCTTTTAGTTCGTAGAATAGGCATATTTCATAAGTGCTTTCGAGCAGGCCGGGGCCGAGTTGTTTATGTACTTCAATGGCACAGCCAATAATTTTTTCTGTGATATAGTTTTCTTCCATTTCGAGTTGTTTTTGTTGGCTAATTTATGATATTATTGTTGTCAAAGGGAGATCTTGGGTTCTTTTTGGTAAAAGGGCGGCTAGAGAGGGGCACAGAGAACCACAGAGATGTAAGCACAGAGTGCACATAGGGTTGACCACAGAGGTCACAGAGATCACAGAGGTTTTTGACCACAGAGGACACAGAGGGCCACAGAGGGGTAACCACAGAGGTCACAGAGGGCCACAGAGGGCCACAGAGGGGTAACCACAGAGGTCACAGAGGGCACATAGGGTTGACCACAGAGGACACAGAGAGCCACAGAGGGAGAACCACGGAGGTCACAGAGAACCACAGAGATGTAAGCACAGAGTGCACATTGGGTTGACCACAGAGGTCACAGAGAACCGCAGAGGGAGAACCACGGAGGTCACAGAGAACCGCAGAGGGAGAACCACGGAGGTCACAGAGAGTTTTAACCATAGAGGACACGGAGAGCCACAGAGGTCGCAGAGGTTTTAACCACAGAAAGTAAATAAAAGAATTCGATTTTGGGTTTGCCTAGCGGATAGCATCGAAGTTGATACCGAAGAGGAGCTCAAACTTAGGCTTGGTGTCGTTCCAAGTGTGGGAATACCTGCCGCCAATGCTGAAGGGTGCGGGGAAGTTAAAGAAATGCCAATCGGTGAGCAGCTCGATGCCGCTTGAGCTGAAGTTGATCCATTTCTCATCATATACTGACATATAATCTGTGAAAATACTGGCTCTTAAGCGTTTAAAGTATGCGATAGTGGGCCAATTAAGCTCAGGATATGCGATCGGAAACATATAGTCGGCTTTAAAACTGAATGCTTCCTTATGAAAGAGGTGATGGTACCCACGAGGGATGGGCGTTAAAGCTGAAAAATAATTTGCTTCCCGAAATTGCTTCTGCCAGGCTCCAAAAAGGCGAATACCGTGTGAGGGGGCTAGTCCGGGCAGGAATAAATTGGTGCTGCCATAAACTTGCTGTCCGGGATGGTTTTGATGCAACATTTGCCTGAATAAAAAATAAAGGCTTATTCCACCGCGTGGGAGCAGTGCGCGTTCCGACATCCTCATATATTGGTATGCTTGTAGCTCATAGCTCATGCTTCGCACTATGGGGAGCTTAAATTCTACGGCTATATCCTTATTCATTTGGCGGTGAGTTTGTCTGAAGTTTATGGAAGACCTTATACCTCGAACCCATTTGTCGCGGGTGAGATTAAGCGGGAGGCTAATACCTGCAAGAGTAGAAGTTTCCATCCATTTTAGCAGTATGTCTTCATCTTCAATTGTGGCTATATCGGCACGAGCGCCGTGTTCAACGGAGGCATTCAGAATTGGATACCATCCGTAATAGCTTATGGATGTTTTAGCTGTTCCGGTTTCTTGGTTTGGGTCAAAACGGTAGCCAAGCTCGGCAATCATGGTGCTGAGCGAGTTTTGCGAGAATAAGCTCAGTCCCGGCTGAAAGCTGGCATTATCAGCTTCGATATATAGTGGTGCCCAGCTGTGAAATCGAAACAGATGGGCGATTTTTCGATATGGCTTAACCAGATAAGCCGTATCCGGTATTTCCACTTCATCAATATTAAATGAGCTCGAAGAAGAAAGCAAATCAGCGAGAGGAAATGCAGTATTTTCAACTTGTTCGAGTGCTGTGTCACGAGCGTCGGCTACGGACATGGAAACCGCCTGCCAACCGTTTGCATGATAATCTGAATAGAAAATCCGATGCTGTTGTTCGTCCGCCATTGCCCAAGCTGCACCAAAGCGGGATGAGCTCAACTGCTTAATGGATAAATCGGATGTGTTTAGCAGATAAATATTGCTGATACCTGACCAGCTGCCGTGTAAAAGCAGCTCTTCGCCCATTCTGCCGCTTAAATAAAAGTCATCAAAGCTGAAAGGGAGGAGTAGTTCAAATTCACTGCTGACTGAGTTCAGTTTTATAATTGCTTTTCCTTTTGGTCCTACAGCGCTTGCGACAATATGGAGGTTGTCCGGCATCCAAAGCGGAGTTTGAAAGAAGAGGCTGTCGTTTTGAAATTTGTTTATAAGTGTGCCGTCTTCCACAGCTAAAATGACCAATGCATAATTGCCGTATTCGTCCGTTTCGGCTGCTACAATCTTTTTATTATCTGAGCTGATATCCGGTGCAAAGTAGTGTGTTTTAAAGCTTAGCTGTTTGATTTTTCCGTTGTGGATATCACCGATTTTAATAACACTGAAATCCCTGTTTGACCAGCGTATATCTGCCTGATACTCATTCCAAACCACCAGGCTGTCGGTGACAGAAAGGCTTTCATTGAATAAACTTCCCGGAGTAAATAACAGCTTTTCTTTTCCTTCTTTTAATTGGACAATACGTGTGATATCATCCTTGGAGGTCCTTACTGCAATCAGGCTGCCATCAGTGAGTGGGCGTGGAAAGCGATAGTTTGTATAAGTGTGTTTGCTGGGGCTGTGTTGATGCACAGGGCTTAAAACGATTGCACTGTCTTGTGTTTTCCAATGCTGTTTTAATTCAGTAAAAGTTTCTTTATAAAGCTTGTTTTTGTTTTTTCCGCTTGCTTCTTTCATGGCACGGCTGACCGGATTTAATAAAAATGGACGCCTTGCCACCTCGTTCAGCATGCCCGACCAAAGTTGTTGTCCGTGTTTGTATTGTTGATAGCCGACAAAATAATATCCCATTTCGTAAACATTGGGTACATGGTGCCGGTAGGAGCCAAAATAAGCTTTGTCGTAACTGAATAGCTTATGCTCCAAAAGCTGAGCTCTTAATCCTGCTTCAAAGAGCGACTGCCTGCCTCTTCCGGCATTGCTGAGTATGCTTTCAGTGAGTACCGCATCACCTTCCATAAACCATGTAGGCACAAAAACGCCCAAAAAAGCCGCCAGCCCTTGTTGTCCAAACAGTAATGAGCTAAATCTGACAAAACCCTTGTTTAAACTCTGCATTTGAGCGATATGCCGAAGCTCGTGCAGGCTCAGCTGACGAAACCATTCTTGGCTGTAGCCGTTTTGTGGAGGTGTATTATAAAAATCTAAGCGGTGGGGAGCCCATGAAGCAGTGGCATTGGAAATGCTGCTTTGGGTGTGCAGTATTAAATCGGTTGAAAGGGGTGGGGCTTGCAGCCCGGCATTGACGGCATCATAGGCTTGTTCGCTTAAATATGCAATACGAAATGCCTGATGCTCTGCGCCTTTAGGGAAGATAATGCGAAAATGCCCGCTTTGAAGCTGCTGCCAACGGATGGAAGCAGGCTCCTGCCCGCTAAGGTAATATTGTGCATGCACAAACGGGCTGCCGATAAACAGCTGAATCAATATCAGACAGAAAAAGCGTCGCATACTTCTTTTTGCGAAAATACGTTTTTATTGAATATAAAAGCAAACCAAACACCCGAGAATATATGCCAGATTATGAGAAAAAGCTTTTCAACTGCAGTATGCTGCTAAAACTTGATGTTCGTAGCTAATACTAATTGTGTTGTGGGAATCTGTTTTTAAAACTTATGTCCAGCTTTATAAAAAACCCTCGCTTATTTTAAGCAAGGGTTTAAATTTTAAGGTAAGTCATAAACCTTAACTATATCTAATACAGTTGGGGCGTAGAATGTTAGAAATAATTTATTTTGATTCGTAGCCACATAGCCAGATTCATAAGGATCAGCTTCCCATAATAAGTAAGCATCAAGATTAAATATCTTAGGCCCTCCCACAAAGCTAAAACTAAAAGTGGCAAATTCATAGCTATTTTTTTTAACTAAACCAAAATATCCTAAATCTTCATGATAAAGGTTAGTCCACTTTATATTTAAACTATTTTCTGAGATATCATACTTATTAATGTATGCCATCCAAGCACCATTGCTGTATATTTGTTCTGCCACTACTATTTCATTTCTCTCTGAAAAAGAAATAATACTAGATAAATTTACTCCTGATGAGCTACCAATATTTCCAAAGTCTTCCCAGATAAAATTTAAGTCTTTATCAAAAAAAACAATCTTATTATACCATAGACCATCTTTCTTTTCTCTTGAGCTAACTAAAACCCAGTCATTAAATAGGGCAACGGTATTAAATCTATAACCTTCTACAACTTTAATTACTTGACCTTGAGGGTTTATTTTTTTTAGATACTTTACGTCAGTAGTTAAAAAAATATATCCCTCATCATCTACCGTCATTTTATCAAACTCATCCTCTCCAAGATCAATTTCTCTTAACAACTCCCCTGTTTCACTATCATAGACATTAATGTAACGCTTAGAATTAAAGCTTCTTTCATTATAAGCATAAACCAAACCATTTTTTATTATTAAAGCTTTATCTGCCTTATTAAAGGTATTAGCATCAGTAGAAGTTATGTTTTCCCATAAAAGATCTCCTTGAGAATTAAACTTTGTCACCACTACATATTGATACCAAGGATCTCCACCATAAGATGTCTCATTTTTTTTCCCACCAACATAAACATCCCCCTCTTCATCTGTAGCAACTATGTATAACTCTCCCTGAAACACTCTAAAAGGAATATTATAGATCAGAGTGGTAAAGCTTTTAACTGGACTATTATAAACACTGCTTCCTGCTTGTAAAATAAGTTTATAGTAATACTTAGTTCCCTCCGCTAAGCCTCCAAACACAGCAGTGGCTAATATACCTTCAGGATGGCTTTCAAATGTTGGATAAACAGTGTTGCCGGAAGGGTTTTCATCTGGCCCACAACGAAAAGCAACGATAATTCCTGATATATCATCTGTCTTAATTATCGCACTCACCATAGCTGAATACTCGGTTATGTTTGTAACATCAAAAAGCTCAACTTCAGGAAGTTCTACTGGTGGCGGTAGCCCATCCTGAGTGATAAAAATACCTACTTGACTATAAGCCACCCTATCTTCATAGATCATTTTCAAGCGATAACGATGCATCCTGTTTGGATATAAACCCTCAACGTCAGCGCTAACAAAAGTGCCATTGGGATGATCACTTAAAACCATATCTCCTTCTGTAGGATTTGGGAAAGACGGATCAGGGTCACATTGAAAAATAAATTCAAAGCCCTCTAACTCTTTTGATAAGATAATGGCATTAATAGTCGCTTCGTTAGCCGTGATATTGGTAGCATCAAGTATTGTGACCTCTGGGAATTCAACCACTGGTGGCTCACCGCCTTCAGCAGTAAATTCTCCAACCGGACTATAGGCCACCTCCCCATCACGAACCGCCTTTAGGCGATAGAAATGAACTGTTTGTGGCTCTAAATTATCAGCTATAGCCCAGGCTTTGGCTCCGTTAACCCTTAGTTCAATCGTGGCAGTTTTAACTTGATAGCTAGAAAAGTCAGCCCATATGCTATATTCAAAGCTAAAAATTATACCCTCTAGGTCAGTGTTTCTATTAATAAAGGCATTTAGAGTAGCCTCATACATAGAAATACCTGTTGCTTCCCAAATTTCCATTCCGGGTAAAGAGCTTGACCCATCAATTTCAGTGGTGAGGCTAGCTACAGCGCTATAGGCGCTTTGCTCAGCGCTACTAACGCGTAAGCGATAATAATAGGTGCTCCCCTCATTTAAATCACTGATGTTTACATAAGCTATTTTGCCAACCGGCTCATGATCTAATAACTCAGCGTCCGCGCTTAGAAAAGTGCTAAAATCAAGACTTTGGCTATATTCAAAGACAAAAGAAAGTCCTGCTAAGCCATAAGTTCTCTCGATTAAGCAATTTAATGTCGCTGTGGTTTTACTCACATTGCTAGCCTCCCAGATTTTTAAGGGTGGCAAGGGCAATGGGTCATGCTTTTTAAGGGTGTAAAATGTTAGGCTATCGCCATAACCGGTGCCTGCTTTATTGCGGGCAAAAGCTTGGAAGGTATACTTAGTGTCGTCTCTTAAATGTGATAATTTTAACTCAAATTCAGCCTGATCATCGTTATCAGCCAAAACCTTATCACCATTTAAATAGAACCCCCTTTCTAAGATATCTCCTCCGCCATCAAAGTTTAGTTTTCCCTTTAAAGTGGCCCCTGTTTCTGTTACATCTCTAACAGATACAGTGCTAAGTTGTGGAATAACTATCACTGTCTCGGGCTTACAGGTGTGCAGTAAAATCAAAACAAAAATAACTACAACACCTATGATTGTTTTAAATAAATTGGTTCTCATAGCGATACAAAATTGTCCAAACGATTTAATGGTTTGGATATTCTTGCCAAATCGTATTTGTTTTCAAGGCAAATATATAATCTATTTAGTGATTTACCAAGTTGTAAGTCCTTTGGTTTTAGTAAAATATCATGCGAAATAGCTGAATAAATTACTAAAATTTGAGCTTGGATATCACTTTCCGCTTAGCCTAACCTGCATAATTCACCAATTCATAAGCTTGTCAATCAATATTTATTGTAATTGGTTTGTGATCAATCCGTTAGATTAATTTGCAGTAATCTAAAAAAGTGTTTATTTAAATATGAATTTTGATTTAATTTCGGCAATTTTTGCGTTATGAGTTGTTCGCGGTTGCTTACTACAGCTTCACAGCTCATGCCTGAAAATTTCTCAAAATTAAATTCATGAATTAAGCAGGCTAAGCGTATTCTTTGGCCTTAGGATTGAAAGTCTTCGTATTTTTGTCAAAAATTTCAATTTGTGATTTATCCGCATAATTTTGAGGAAAAGATAGGTTTTGGCAACATACGTCAGCTTGTACGTCAGTTTTGCATTAGCGATATGGGTCTTGAGTTGGCTGATGGCATTGCTTTTACGGATGATTTGCAGCAAATCACAGAAAGCCTTTCCCAAACGGATGATATGCTCCGGCTGATGGACGAAGGAATTCCTTTTCCCATACGCGATTATTTTGATTTGCGGGCTGCCTTTCAGCATTTGCGCATAGAAGGTACCTATATCGAGCAAGAAGATTTATTTGATTTAAAAATCAGCTTGGAAAATCTGAATGCATTATTGCGTTTCCTCAGCT
Source organism: uncultured Lentimicrobiaceae bacterium (assembly GCA_964592175.1). Taxonomy (GTDB): domain Bacteria; phylum Bacteroidota; class Bacteroidia; order Bacteroidales; family F082; genus JALNZU01. The sequence goes on along the minus strand of CAZQBU010000002.1, from coordinate 107,201 downwards.
CCGAAGCAGCTTTGGAATACCCTTCTTTAGTTCAAATCGCAAAAGATATCTACCTTGATAATCAGCTTCTTAAAGAATTAAGACGCATTGTGGACGACAAGGGCGAAATCCCCGATAATGCATCCCCCGAATTGGCGGATATTCGACGCGATATACGCCAAAAGCAGTCCGGTATTGAGCGAAAGATTCGACAAATTTTGCAGGAATCCAAGTCGGCGGGCTGGTCTGATGTCAAAGCTGAAATCACCATTCGAAACGGGCGCATGGTGGTGCCTGTGCGGGCAGCCGACAAGCGCAGCCTGAAAGGTTTTATTCATGACGAATCGGCTACCGGTCAAACCGTATATATTGAGCCGAGTGAAATTTTTGAGACCAATAATGATATTCGGGAGCTCGAATATGCCGAAAGGCGTGAGATACAGCGCATTTTGGTGCAATTTACAAACTTAATGCGTCCTTCGCTCGATATGCTTCTCCAAGCTTGGAATTTGTTAGGCAAAATTGATTTTATACATGCCAAAGCCTTGTTTGCCAAAGAGATAGAAGCTATTAAGCCTATGCTGGAGCCCTTCCCTTTCATCGACTGGAAGCAGGCAGTACATCCGCTATTAGAGCGTAGCTTGCGCGAACATCAAAAACATGCAGTGCCATTAGATGTGTATATGCATGATAAAGAACGCATTGTGGTTATTTCAGGACCTAATGCCGGAGGGAAATCGGTATGCCTTAAAACGGTCGGATTGCTACAATATATGCTGCAGTCGGGCTTGCATGTGCCGGTTGATGAAGGCTCGGTATTTGGTGTATTTAAAAAGCTTTTTATCGATATAGGCGATGAGCAATCGCTCGAAAACGACCTTAGTACCTATAGCTCGCATTTGTTGCATATGAAAAATTTCCTTGAATTTACGGATGCTAACAGCTTATTTTTAATTGATGAGTTTGGCACGGGTACAGAGCCGCAATCTGGCGGTGCCATAGCCGAAGCCGTATTGGAAGAGCTGAACAAACGGGCTGCTTTTGGTCTGGTAACCACACATTATGCCAATCTGAAGCTGCTTGCTGGCAGGGAAGACGGTATTGTAAACGGTGCCATGCTCTACGACAATAAAAAGATGGAGCCGCGTTATATTTTAAGTATCGGCAAGCCGGGAAGCTCATTTGCTTTTGAAATTGCCCGCAAAACGGGATTGCCGGAAGCCCTTCTGCAAAAGGCAGCCGATATCACCGGACTTTCGCAGCTTAATTTTGAGCAGCAACTTCAGCAACTAGATATTGACAAGGCTGAGCTGGCAAAGAAACAGCGTGAATTAGATTTGGCGGAAGAGGTGATGACGGAGGTGGTAGGCAAATACAGGCGCTTGCACAATCAATTGGAAGAGCGCCGTAAAGGCTTGATGAAGCAGGCAAATAAAGAAGCCCAAGAGCTGATTGACAAAGCCAATAAAAAGATTGAGCATACAATCAGGCAAATCAAAGAAGCGCAAGCTGAAAAATCTAAAACAAAGAAAGTACGTGAAGAGCTGCTTCAGCTGAAGCCGGAGCTTGAAAAAGAAACGCTTGATAAATCAAAAGACAAGCTGCAGCAAGTGGGGCAAGAAGAAGAGCTAGCTGAAATAAGAGTTGGCGATACAGTACGCATCGAAGAAATGGATGTGGAGGGTGAGTTGGTGTTTCTCAGCGAGCAAGAAGCAGTAGTCGTATTTAATTCGGTGAAGCTGCGTACATCCCCTGAAAAGATAAGCCGGCTGAGCAAATCAAAGCAGAAAAACGTGCCGGCAAAGGCTAGGAGAGTAGGCAGTCAACAAACAGTCGACTTAAATGAAAAGCTTGAAAATTTTCGCCTTACAATTGATGTGCGCGGGCAGCGTGCCGAAGAGGCAGTAGACTCGGTATCAAAATATTTGGATGAATCCCTGCTGCTGAGTGTGAAAGAAGTGAGCATATTACATGGAAAAGGGAACGGAATTTTGAGGCAGGTGATACGTGAATTTCTGAGCAGCCAAAAGGAAGTAGCTTCCTTCGAAGATGCCCCCCTGCAAGCCGGAGGAACAGGCATTACAAGAGTTAGACTGAGATAAATGGCAGTAATTCAATTAATTGATAATTAAAATTTATGCGTAACTTGCAGTTCATCTTCTTTTTCGGCATTGTTTTTAGCCTTCATTTTCTGATAAACCTTTATATCTTCACCAAAGGATTACGTAGTTTTGAGTCTGGCTCACAGCTTCGTTTATGCTACAGTATCGGTTTTTGGACTTTGGCATTATCTTATTTTGCAGGCCGACTGCTTGAAAAGCTGTATCTGTCTTATCTGAGTGATTTATTAACTTGGATAGGCTCTTTCTGGCTTGCCGCCATGCTGTATCTGTTTCTTATTGTGCTGTTTATTGATGTATTACGATTGATAAATCATTTTGTGCCATTTTTCCACCATTTGGGGATATTTACACAAAAGCCATATCTGCTAACCATCGGAATTGCTGTTTTTGTATTTCTTTTGCTCTTGGGAGGCCATATAAATTCAATTTATCCGCGAGTGCGTACAATTGAATTGCAAAAACAAATTACGGATGCGAATCCGAAGGAAATCAAGATTGTATTGGCAACGGACATTCACCTTGGGACCATTATAAGCACTAAAAGAGTCCGACGTATTGTGGAGCTCATCAATAAGCAGCAAGCCGATTTGGTACTGTTTGCAGGCGATATAGTGGACGAAGACCTTGCTCCGGTCATACGGCAAGATTTGGGTGCTATTTTAGCAGAAATAAAACCAGCTCTCGGCGTTTACGGTATCACCGGAAATCATGAATATATTGGCGGCGCCGATGCAGCTGTGGAATATCTAAGCGAGCACGGCATTATCATGCTGCAGGACGAAATGCTGCAAATTACTGATCAAATTGTTGTAGCAGGCAGAAATGACTTGAGTTCTAATCGTTTCAATGCTGAAAAGCGGAAGCCCTTAACCGAAATATTGGCAAATGTTTCAAATAATCAGTTTGTGATTGTCATGGACCATCAGCCCTCGAAGATTTTTGAAGCAGTAGATGCCGGTGCGGATTTGGTGCTCTCGGGGCATACACATCATGGGCAGCTTTGGCCCCTGAATTATATCACACAAGCTATGTTTCCCATCAGCTGGGGGCTCAAGCGTTTTGAAAATACGACTGCATATGTTTCAAGTGGGGTGGGCAGCTGGGGACCACCCGTACGTATTGGCAATAAGCCCGAAATCGTGCTATTTACACTGAAATTCGAGAATTAAATTAGCCTGTTTTTCTTCAGAGAATCTGCCCTTGGAGCTTGTGAATGAGCCTTATCAGGTTAAATATTGTTAATTGATTGATGGCAAAACAGTTGAGAAAGCTTTAAAATGCTTTATGTCATGCGGTTTTTTTAATATTTTTGCAGATTAATCATATTCGTACACTCATGATATTAGATTCGGAAAAATTTGTCGGCGAAGGCCTCACCTACGACGACGTCTTGCTTGTTCCTGCGCACAGCAGTGTTTTGCCACGTGAGGTAAAACTGAATTCCATGTTTTCACGAAATATCCAGCTAAACATACCCATTGTTTCGGCAGCTATGGATACCATCACGGATTCTTCCATGGCGATTGCCATTGCGCAAGAGGGTGGTATTGGTGTGATACACAAGAATATGACGGTCGAAAAGCAAGCGGCCGAAGTGAGAAGGGTGAAACGTGCAGAAAATGGAATGATTATTGACCCGATTACTGTACATGAAGATGCAACAGTAAAAGACGTGATTGATCTCATGCAGGAGTTTCATATTGGCGGTATTCCGGTGATAAGTATGGATAACCGTCTTGTAGGAATCGTCACCAATCGTGACCTTCGCTTTGAAAGGCGCACAAACCGCTCGGTACAGGAGGTGATGACAAAAGAAAACCTGATTACCACTACGGAATTCACTGATTTTGAGCAGGCTGCAGAGATATTGCAAGAGCATAAGATTGAAAAGCTTCCGGTGGTTGATAAGGACTTCCGACTTGTGGGGCTTATCACCTACAAGGATATTATTAAAATCAAAGCCCGACCGAATGCATGCAAGGACAGCTTTGGTCGTTTGCGCGTGGCAGCGGCTGTAGGCATTGCTTCCAATACTTTGGAACGTGTGTCAGCCCTCAAGGAAGCCGGAGTGGATGCCATCGTGGTAGATACCGCACACGGACATTCGCAAGGGGTGCTGCAAATGGTTGCCCATATCAAAAAGCTATATCCTAATATCGATTTGGTAGCAGGAAATATTGCTACTGCTGAGGCTGCACTCGACCTCGCCAAGGCAGGTGCCGATGCCATCAAAGTAGGTATCGGACCCGGTTCCATATGTACCACACGCGTGATTGCCGGCGTGGGAGTGCCGCAGCTTACTGCTGTGTATGAAGTGGCAAAAGCATTAAAGGATACCGATATTCCGGTTATCGCCGATGGCGGAATTCGCTTTACGGGCGATATTGTAAAGGCTTTGGCTGCAGGAGCTTCCACCATTATGGCAGGCTCGCTTTTTGCGGGAGTGGATGAAGCTCCGGGTGAAACGATTATCTTTGAAGGAAGAAAATATAAAACATATCGCGGGATGGGATCGCTGGAAGCCATGCAGGAAGGCTCAAAAGATCGCTATTTCCAAGATGCCGAAGATGATATTAAAAAGCTTGTACCCGAAGGGATAGTCGGAAGAGTACCCTATAAAGGAAATTTATCGGAGGTGATACACCAAATGATAGGTGGTTTACGTTCAGGTATGGGATATACAGGTTCGGCAACGATAAAAGACCTGCAGAAAGCGAAGTTTATTAAAATATCGCCGGCCGGCGTACACGAAAGCCATCCGCACGATATCACCATCACACGCGAGGCACCAAATTACAGCCGTAAATAATGAATATCTTCATAAAATTATATAATTGAAAATGAGAACAATGAAAAAGATTTTAAGCTTTTTGGCCATTATGGCATTTTTTACTGTGAACGGATTATACGCACAAACAAAATTGGATAAAAAAGAATTGTTGCGTATAGGCAATGAAAAGGTAAGTGTAAAAGAATTTATGGATGTCTACACCAAAAATAATATGCCGCAAGACGATGTAGATAGAACTCCCATAGACGAATACCTCGATTTGTATGTAAACTTCCGTCTGAAGGTAAAAGAAGCAATTGCGTTGGAAATGGATACTGTCAGCTCGTTCAGGAAAGAGCTTGAAGGATATCGCAAGCAATTGGCAAAGCCTTATTTTGTCGATGAAAAGGTAAGCGAAGCGCTGTTGGAGGAGGCTTATCAGCATAAGCTTCAGGATGTGCGTGCAAGCCATATCTTGTTGATGTTGGATAAAAATGCACCCCCATCTGATACCCTTGAGGTGTGGAATAAAGCGATGGAAGTGAGAGCGCGTGCCTTGAAAGGGGAGGATTTTTCGGCACTTGCCGTGGAATTTTCTGATGACCCATCGGCAAAAGACCGTCCGGCAATCCCCAATCAACAAGGATTCCGCCCGGGCAATAAAGGGGATTTGGGCTACTTCAGTGCCTTTGATATGATTTATCCCTTTGAAATAGCAGCATATAATACCCCAGTCGGTGAAATTTCAATGCCTGTACGCTCCGATTTTGGCTATCACCTGATAAAAGTGGACGAGCGGACCGAAGCAAGCGGGCTGATAGAAGCAGCACACATTTATGTGACCGTAGATCCGGATGCGCCGCAAGAGCAGATTGATGAAAAGCAAGAAAAAATCAACTTCATACATTCTAAGATTCAAGAAGGGATGAGCTTTGAAGATGCAGTAGAAGAATATTCGGAAGACAGAGGCTCGGCACAACGTGAAGGACGCCTCAGCCGTTTCTCGGTGAACAGAATCGTGCCTGAGTTTGTAGCAGAAGTGAAGAAAATGCGTATCGGGGAGGTTTCTGCTCCCGTACGTACCATATACGGCTTCCATATCATCAAATTAATTGGGATGACAAAGCCCGGAAGCTTTGAAGAAGAAGCTCCCAAGCTCCAAGAAAAGCTGGCGAAAGACGTACGCTCACAAAAGAGTGAAGAAGCGGTTATCGCACAAATCAAAAAGGATTATAAATTCAAAACGAATGACAATAATTTGCGCAACTTCTTGGAGTCATTGGATGAATCACTCATCAATGGCGAGTTTAAAGAAGATGCATATCTCGGAAACAAAACCACACTTTTTACTATTGCAAAAGACGCGTATAGCGTAGAAGATTTTGCCGGCTTTATCGCTGAAAAGCAAAGTGCACAACGAAATACTAACCCTGCCACATACGGCTATAAGCTGTTTAAACAATTTGCGGACGAAAGCTGCATCGCCTATGAGGAAGATCGCCTTGAGCAAAAGTTTCCCGAGTTTGCCGGCTTGATGAAAGAATATCATGACGGTATTTTACTTTTCGACCTGATGGATAAAGAAGTTTGGTCAAAAGCAGTAAAAGATACCACCGGACTGAAGGAATTTTACAATGCCAACAAATCAAATTATATGTGGGGCAAACGTGCTGTTGCAAGCATTTACACAATTACTTCGGAGGATCAGCTCCCACGCATTCGTATTTTATTGGAAAACATGAATGATGACGAAAATATTCGTCAAAGCTTGGAGCGTGATAATATCCAAGGCGTACGTATCCAAATGGGGACATTTGAAGAAGGCGCAAATAAATTTGTGGATGCCACAGGCTGGCAGTTAGGCCTTGGCGATGCAGTATATGCCGATGCCGACAAGCATGTGATTATTGTACGCATTCGCGAAGTGCTTCCGCCGCAGCCCAAAGAACTTGAAGAAGCGCGCGGTATCATTACTTCGGACTATCAAAATGAACTCGAACGTGTGTGGATAGAAGAATTACGTGCCAAATATCCGGTGAAGCTGGATAATAAAGTATATAACAAGCTCAAAGCTATAACAAATTAATTAACCGCTTTAACGTGAGATATTTCATCCCGCTCTTGTTGCTCATCGCATTAATAGCTTGTGAACCTGCCGCCCATCCCGAAAAGGGAGAGGTGCTTGCAAAGGTTTATACAAACTATCTGTATGAGAATGACTTAGAGGGGGTGGTGCCGCCCGGAACTCCAAGAAAAGACAGCCTTTTTTTGGTAGAGAATTATATCGATAGCTGGATTCGTAAGCAGCTGCTTATAAAGCAGGCAGAACGAAATCTCACCCCAAAACAGCAGGACTTCAGCCAAAAGCTGGAGGATTATAAATATTCGCTGCTCACATTTACTTATGAAAATGAGTTGATACGCCAAAAACTGGATACCATCGTCCATGACAGGGAAATTGAAGCCTATTATGAGAAGCATAAAGAGAATTTTGAGCTTAGATATAATGTGGTAAAAGTGGTGTATGTTGTGCTTCCGCATGATTCGGATCAACTGAAAAAGTTCCGAAAATTATTGAAGGACCCCGACACCCTAAAAACCCTCGAAATTGAACAAATGGCATTGCGTTATGCGCATTCCTATTATCTTGGCGACGAAACATGGATACGTTTTGATGACCTTATTGCGCAGATACCGATAGAAACCTATAATCAAGAGTTGTTTTTGCGAAATAATACCTATATCGAAATCGATGATAATCCCTTTTTATATTTAATTCGCTTTAAAGATTATCTGATGAGCGAAAGTGTTTCCCCACTTGAGATTGAATATGAAAATATTCGAAATATCATCATCAACAGGCGGAAGCAGGAGCTTTTGCGCAATATGCATCACGAACTTTATGAACAAGCGGTACGTGATAATGTGTTTGAGATTTATTAAAGTGAATGAACCCCTATTTGGCAGTACCATAAAATGATAAATAAGACTATGAATAAAATAAAAGCCATTTTCATCACGCTCTTGCTGTTTGTCACCGTTTTTTCGGTTTCTGCACAGCAAAAGGCCGTTATTGACGAAGTTGTAGCCGTGGTAGGCAAGCATGTGATACTTCAGTCGGATATTGAAACTCAATATATTCAAATGCGGCTACAGCATGGCATTTTAGGTAGTGCCGAAACAATGCGTTGCCAGATTTTAGAGGATCTCTTATTTCAAAAGCTGCTGTTAAATCAAGCCGAAATTGATAGTATCACTGTGACCGATGTGCAGGTGGAGCAGGAGATGGAGCGCCGTCTGCGCTATTTTATCAACGAGCTCGGCTCGCAGGAAAAGCTGGAGTCCTATTACAATAAAACGGTTGCCGAAATAAAGAATGAGTTGCGCCGCATGGTAGAAGATCAGATGTTGGTGGAGCAGGTGCAGCAGGATATTATGCGAAACATCTCGGTTACACCGCAGGAGGTACGCTCCTTTTATAAGCGGATTCCCAAAGACAGCATCCCTACTGTTCCGGTAGAATATGAGATATTGCAAATTGTGAAAAAGCCGCCTGTAAGTGTGGAGGAAAAGATGGAAATCAGGGAGCGCCTGAATGAAATGCGTAAGCGTATATTAAATGGAGAGCGCTTTTCAACCCTTGCAGTGCTATATTCCGAAGACCCCGGCTCGGCACGAAAAGGAGGTGAGCTCGGCTATTATGGAAGGGGCGAGCTGTATCCTGAATTTGAAGCGGTTGCCTTTAAGCTGCGTGACGGAGAAGTATCCGAAATTGTTGAAACGCAAGCCGGATACCATATTATTCAAATGATTGACCGCAGGGGTGAATATGTGAATGTACGTCATATACTGCTGATGACAAAAGTGTCGCCTTATTCGCTTGAAAAGGCGAAAAATGAACTGGATTCCATTGCAAACCTAATTAAGAATGAGGAGGTTACATTTGAGGAAGCTGTAGAAAAGTTTTCCGAAGACGAAGGAAAATCCAATGGAGGCTTATTGATAAATCCTTATACGGGAGGCACGCGCTTTGAAGCAGCAATGCTTGATGAACAGCTGTCGTTTGTAGTTGCTAAGCTACAGCCCGGCGATATCAGCGAACCGCTTCCGATGACGACAGAAGATGGCAGAGATGCCTACCGCTTGCTGAAGCTTAAGCTGAAAACTACTTCGCATGAAGCGAATATGAAAGAAGATTACGACCGCATAAGGCAGTGGGCACTAAATGAAAAGCAGCAAAAAGCTGTGGATAATTGGATCAACAGCAAAATGAAAAATGCATTTATACGAATTAATGAAGCATACCACAGCTGCTCGTTTAGCTTTGAGTGGAAAGAAGAATAAATCAACGCAATTGTAAAATATTTCGTCTTTTTTAAATAAACCTGAAATATTTTGTGATCTACAATTGTTTATAAGAAAACCATTACAGTGGTTTTATGAGATAAGAAAATAAGTAATAATAAATATGGAATATAATTCAGATGTGAAAGCAGCAGAAAGTCTGCTGGAAAAGTACAATCTCTTGCGAACGGAGATTTCAAAGGTAATTATTGGACAAGATGAAATTGTACATCAGACTTTACTGGCTATTTTTAGTAAAGGGCATGTGTTATTGGTGGGCGTCCCCGGATTGGCTAAAACTCTGTTAGTTAATACAATAGGAAAGGCTTTGGGGCTGTCGTACAACCGTATTCAGTTTACACCCGACTTAATGCCTTCGGATATTGTGGGAACGGAGATTTTGGATGAGAACAGAAAGTTTAAATTCATTAAAGGACCTGTTTTTTCCAATGTCATCCTTGCCGACGAGATAAACCGTACGCCTCCAAAGACACAGGCGGCATTGCTTGAGGCCATGCAGGAAAAAAATATCACGGTTGCCGGTCATACACATCGCTTGCAAGAACCATTCTTTGTGCTGGCAACCCAAAACCCCATTGAACAAGAAGGTACATACCCGCTGCCCGAAGCACAGCTCGACCGATTTATGTTTAACCTGTGGTTGGATTATCCTTCCTTTGAAGAAGAAATCCAAGTGGTAAAGTCCACCACTTCAGGTACAGACAGCGAGCCAAAGGCAGTGATGACAGCAGAAGAAATTTTGTTTTTCCAGCAGCTGGTACGCCGCGTGCCCGTGCCGGATAATGTGTATGAATATGCCGTAAAGCTGGTATCCAAAACAAGACCGCAAACACCCGCAGCCCATGAGTGGACAAATAAATACATCAGCTGGGGTGCCGGTCCGAGAGCTTCGCAATATTTGATTATCGGAGCCAAAGCAAATGCATTGCTACGCGGTAAGTTTTCACCCGATATTGAAGACGTACATGCTGTGTCAATACCAATACTTCGCCACCGCCTCGTGCGAAATTATACCGCCGAAGCAGAAGGGATAAGCATGGAACAAATTATTAAACAATTGTTTTAATCTGTAATTTTTAGAAACCTGATGATAAATAAGATAAATCATGAAAAACCGTAAGCCACTTATAGGTCTGGTACTGCTGTTGTTGGCAGCTGTGCTGGTATGGTACTTCACACGTTCGGTAAAAAGCACCGATGTGGTGATTGAGACAGCTGCTAAAAAAGGCTTATTTACCGTGAGCGTTTCTACTACCGGCGAGCTGGAAGCCAAAAGCTCGGAAGAAATCAACGGTCCTTCGCCTATTGCTTTGCGCGATGCACGTTTGTGGCAGCTCAAAATTGACGATATAATCCCCGATGGGAGCATCGTAGATTCCGGTGATTATGTGGCACAGCTCGACCGTACCGAATTGACCAATAAAATTAAAGATCAACAAATAGAAATTGAGCAGTATCAAAATAATTTCATCAAGATACAGCTTGATACCACCATGGATTTACGCTCGGCTCGTAACGATTTGGTGAATCTGAAATATGCAATGGAAGAGGCGCAAATAGCCGTAGATCAGTCAATCTATGAGCCGCCGGCAACACAACGTCAGGTGCAGATTGAACTCGATAGGGCTGAGCGTGCCTATGATCAGGCGGTCCGAAACTATTCCTTGCGTTATGAAAAGGCAGTTGCGAATATGTCGGAAGTTGCCACTGCATTACGTAAAAAACAAACTGAATATGAAAAGCTGGTGGAGCTGAGCAAAGAGTTTTTAATTCGAGCGCCAAAAGCTGGAATGGTGGTGTATCAACGTGATTATGACGGAAAGAAGAGAGGGGTCGGAGCAACGATAAGCAGCTGGGAAAATGTGGTTGCAACACTTCCAAACCTACGCGAAATGATTACAAAGACCTATGTGAATGAAGTAGATATTTCCAAGGTAAAAGTTGGACAACGTGTTGAAATAAACGTAGATGCCTTCCCCGACAAGCATTTTACCGGGCAGGTTGTTGAAGTAGCAAATATTGGGGAGCAATTACGCAACTCAAATGCCAAGGTGTTTGAGGTCAAGATTGAAGTAAATGAGTTCGACTCGATTGTACGTCCCGCTATGACAACCAAAAACGTAATTATTACGGATGAGGTGAACGATGTGGTGCATGTACCTCTAGAAAGCATACATAATGTAGACAGTATCCAATATGTGTTTATTGGAAATCGTCGCCAGCAGGTTGCGGTAGGTAAGGCAAATGAAAATGAAATCATCATCCGTGCCGGTGTGGAGGAGGGCGATAAAGTACGCCTTATTGCACCTGAGAATCCTGAAAGTTTTCGATTGAATATGCTTCCCGATGATGTCTTGCAACGTCTTGCCGATGAAGCTGCCGAGGAGGCGGAGCGTGCCAGAGAAGCTGCTGCACGAAAAGAGAATGAACGTCAACAGATGATGCGTCAGCGTGGCGGAATGGCGGGAGGAGGACAGTCCGGGACAATGGCACCACCACCCGGCGGAAGGCAGGGAAGAGTGGGCACAGGAACTAATCAAAGAAGATAATAAATGGAACGATATTGGGAAATAATTCAAGTAGCACTTGAAGCAGTTTTTGCTAACCGCTCCCGTTCCATTTTAACAGCACTGGGAATTATATTTGGCGTGGCAGCAGTGATTGCGATGATGGCAATAGGAAATGGTGCACGGCAAGAGATATTGGAGCAAATGAAAATGGTGGGGGTGAATAATATCATCATCACTGCCAAGCAGGATAAAAGTAAAAAATCTGATGATGGGGATGAAGGGAAAACAGAAAGGAAACAGTTCTCTCCCGGACTTACACTACTTGATGCCAAGAGTATACAAGAAATAATTCCCACCGTTGCAAAGGTAAGCCCCGAAGTGAATTATGAAACAAGCATCATCAAAGGAGGTATTAGCCAAGAAGCAAAGCTACATGGTGTGACACCCGATTTTTTTGAAGTCTTTGGCTTACAGCTGGAAAGCGGAACGATGTTTAACAACGATCAGCTTGAAAGCGGAAGCCCGGTTTGTATCATTGGTCCCTCCATTAAAACACGATTCTTTTCCTTGGAAGATCCGATAGGAAAGCAAATTAAATGCGGAAATATTTGGTTACGAGTGATAGGAGTGCTCGAGAAGCGCCTCACAGCAGACCCTGATATGAAAGATATTGGCGTATCCGATTTCAATAATGACATTTATGCCCCCATACAAACCGTACTGATTCGTTATAAAGACCGAGCGCTGGTAAATGCGGCAAATGTTTCAGGCTCCGGCTCCACCACGGTAATCGTTTCAGGAGGAGGTGGAGTAGTGGCTGCTTTCGGTGGTGATGTGGGAGGAGATGATGAACAAAATTATCATCAGCTCGATAAGATTGTGGTACAAGTGGAAGAAAGCAGCCAGCTGACAGCTACAACAAAAGTGTTGAGCCAAATGCTGCGCCGCCGACATATGGGGGTGGAGGATTTTGAAATAAGTGTTCCCGAGCTATTGCTTAAGCAAGAGCAACGTACCAAAGATATTTTCAATATTGTTTTGGGAGCAATTGCCGGCATTTCACTTTTGGTAGGTGGCATCGGTATTATGAATATCATGCTGGCAAGCGTGATGGAACGTATACGCGAAATTGGCGTGAGGCGATCAATCGGTGCCAGAAAAAGCGATATTATTTTCCAGTTTCTGTCCGAAGCCACTTTAATTAGTATCAGTGGTGGAATCTTTGGTGTGATATTGGGAGTTGTTATGGCACGTATCATCACCGAAACCACCGATATTTTGACCATAGTTTCCGGGACTTCCATACTTATTTCATTTGGTGTTGCCGCTACGGTAGGCATTGTCTTTGGCTACTTGCCTGCGAGGAAAGCAGCGGAACAAGATCCGGTAGAATCTTTGCGGCACGATTAGTTTTATTTGGTGAAACAGTATTTTTATCATGAATCAAACTCTAAATAAATTGGTAATTATTACCGGCGCCAGCAGCGGAATAGGAGCTGCTTGTGCAGTTCAGTTTGCATCCAAAGGATGGGATTTAATCCTTACTGCAAGACGACATGATCGTCTGATAGAAATGGCTTCTGTCTTGCAAAGCCGATACAACACCAAAGTTTTTACGCTTGAGATGGATGTGCGCGACAGCAAGAGCGGCGAGCTTTTGGCTACATTTATAACTGAGCGAAACCTGCAGCCTGATGTATTAATAAATAATGCCGGTTTGGCAGTTGGACGAAGCCCTATACACGAAGGCTTGGCAGAAGACTGGGAACGCATGATTGACACCAATCTCAAAGGTTTGCTGTATATCAGTCGTGCCATTGCGCCGCTAATGGTAGCTCAAAATAGCGGACATATCATTAATATTGGAAGCATTGCCGGAAAGGATACGTATCCCGGAGGAAATGTGTATTGCGCTACAAAACATGCTGTTGACGGACTAAGTAAAGCAATGCGTCTCGATTTGGTGACGCACAACATCAAGGTGACACAAATCGCACCCGGTGCTGTGGAAACTGAGTTTTCTTTGGTACGTTTCAAAGGTGACAAAGACATGGCAGATAAGGTATACCAAGGCTTTAAGCCCCTTAGTGCCGAAGATGTGGCAGATGCAGTATATTATTGTGCCAGCTTACCTCCGCATGTGAATATTGACGATATGCTGATTATGCCTACGGCACAAGCATCGGGTTCGGTATTTCATAAAAAGTAAAATCGGAGGATAAGCTCTCCGGCTGATTCTTTTAGGCACTTTCAAGAAACTATTAAATATTTGGTTGTCAGCTAAATAAGTTGCATCTTTATAGAAAATAAACCCCGAAAAGGAGCATAAAGTCTCAAAATCGGATTTCCTTTATAGGCACTAATTATCTTGTTTGAAGAAAAACGAAACTGCAACTCTGTATTGCGCTTATACAAAATTGAATGTTAGTTTCTTTACACTGTTGTCAATTGAATATGGCTTCTATTATATAAAAAACGCCAGTGGAAGTATTTTTCTTTTTTAATTTGTTTTGATTGCTTAATTGTTCCAATTTCAACTTTTCATTATCGGTTAGTTTAAATTGCTCTCTTAGTGACTGTTCATTAAGGGGATAGATAGTGTCTTGTAATGATTTACTGAAATAAACAAGTAACTTTTTATCAGGTATAATCATGTTATCAAAAATAATTGTATCATCTCTGAGGTCTGAATATAAAACAATCCTATTATTTATGGTTTCAACTTTTAAGGAACTACCACGATGGTTTCTTACTTTATAAAATATTTTTTCTTCATTATTTGTGTAGCCCCAAATACTATCACATGGGATTTTGTATTTCTCGCCCGTTGAATCCAAAAGGATAAAATTATTTTTAAAAGCAGCTAATTTAATGCTCTTATATATTTCTTTGTTATTTGTATCCTTATAATGCGCGTAACTTCTATACACTTCAATCTGCGCGTTAGTTAATAGTGGAATAATTGTAAGCAATACAATAATTGACGAGTATATCATTTTTTTAGTCATGCAAATACACGCTAAGTTATTCAGTACATTTTTCATATAGAGTGGTTCCTGCAACTCATTAAGAAATTATGACTCTGACCAATATAGTCATAAGGGTTAGTTGGATTTGCTGGATTGATTATAAGGTGTTTCTATTATTTGCATATACTTTTTATTTTGTAATAAATAATTGTTAATTTAATTATTACAAATAAAGAACACATATAAATTCAAATCAAGACTATTGTTTAAAATTTAACAAAAATTAACATAAATGTAATGGGTTTTTAGATAATGGCGAACACTCACTGAAAATCGCTTTTGCTAAAACGACATCCACATTGATTTGAGCAGTTTTATAGCCGGCACTTATCTAACCTGCATAATTCACCAATTCATAAGGTTATCAATTCAACTTTATCGTAATATGCCTTTAATCGTAGCGTTAGGGGGATTTTAGTAGTAATTTAAAAAGCTATTTATTATAAATGAATTTTGATTTAATTTCGGCAATTTTTACGTTATGAATTGTTCGCAGTAGTTGGCTACAGCTTCACAACTCACGCCTGAAAATTTCTCAAAATTAAATTCATGAATTAAGCAGGCTAACAAAACTTTGGTATAATGGCACTGTAATTGCCGATAAATTTATCCCAAACCCTTAATTTTTAGGTAATCGTTTAATCTTCTGCTTTAGTAATGTCTTGGTTGCCTTATTTATTTCTGAAAGCGCTCTTTTAATCGTTTATGCAGGGCAAGAATGAATAATTCGCTGCATAATACAACATTTGTTCCGTAAAGTCTTCCGGATAATCGATTTCGATATCGATGATGCGATTTCCTTCACGTATGGGTTTTAGCAGCGGCTGAATGAATCCCGCATAAGCTGCAATACCAAGTTTTTCCCAGCGTTTACGCATTTCGCTGTGTAGCTCTTTGTCGACTTTTACCCCATATGTTTCTACCAGTTGCTTGGCGGCTTCGTAATCGCCTTCCGACTTAATACGTTGGACTTCAGCTAATAACTCTCCGAAAATATGACGTAAACTTGAGTAATCATTGATTTTGACATAGGATTTGCCATTCAGTTTCAGCAGCTCAATGCTGTTTTTCGGTTTTGCTTTTTCATAAGCCCATTTAGCAATCAGCTGCCGGTTTCGCATATGGCTTTCTTCCAACTGTTGACCTTCTTCAAGGCGCACCAGCTGTCGCATCAACCCGTTAAGCATAAAGCTGTCATATGTCGTTTTATACACTTCCTCCGATTCAGCCAAGCCTATCTCCATTAATTTGGAATCGGCTATGAAGTATAATGCCACCAAATCTGCTCGTGCTTCTTCAATGGTGTTTGCATAACTTTTCAGGCTTTCTTTGGGACTTGCCACCCCTTCCAATATCTTGCCGCTTCCGTGTCCGATCACTTCATGTAAGCCGGTATGCAGTTTGGAACTTATATTGCCAAATTGATGTGCACGTGCTTGTTGCTCAGGCAGATAAAACTCTTCAATCGATCCCGATTTTTGAGAAGACATATGATATGCATCTTCAATATTTCCTAAAGAAACAGACTTTGAGCCATGCAGCTCACGTATCCAGTCCGCATTGGGTAAGTTTACTCCGATTGGTGATGAAGGTGCATTGTCACCGCTTTCTATGACCACCTGAATCACTTTATAGCTGATACCTTCTGCATTTTCACGTTTATGTTCTTCGGCAATAGGTGAGTTGGTTTCAAAATACGCGGCAAGCTTGCTCAGCTGCCCGAAACGTTGCGTAGCTTCTTCATCACGAATGGAAACGACTGACTGCCATGAGCCGTGATGTGCGAGCGGATCGCCATAAACTTCTATAAAGCCGTTTACAAAATCAACTGCAGGCTCCGTATCTTGTACCCATAAAATACTATAGTCGTCAAAAGTGCGTAAATCAGCCGTTTCATAAAATTCTACCAGCTTGTCAATGCTGTCACGCTGTAAATCCGATAATGCAAATATCTTGGCATGCTCCAATGCGATAATTATTTTACGAATGGCTTTACCGTATAATCCGTCAGCTTTGTAAAACTGTTCAAATACCTTTCCATTGCGCTTTATCAGCCTGCTATTGAGTCCTGTGGACACCGGTTTGGGGTCTTCAGGATCTGTGATGGAGCGATAGTAAGCTTCGGCTTCTTGCTGAGTGATATTCTCGTAAAAATTACATGCCGAATTCACAACCAAGTCGGTGTTTTCTTCAAGACTGACACGCTTTGGAGCAATCTTAGGAGAAAAGATGTGTTCTTCAAGCAGATTATATAATTCTTCTGCAGTTTGATGAAGCGGTAAAGGCAGCTTTTCTTCCGAAATACTGTGATACAGTTCACTGAAATATTCTTTGTCAAATTCAGGGAAAAATTTATCCATTGAATAGTGATGATGGATGCCGTTGCTGAACCAAATTCGTTTGAGATATACTACAAATGCATCCCATTGTACGCCTTCTCGGGCTCCTCCATAATTGATGAAAATGGCTTCCAGGGTCTTACGAATAAGCAGATTGTATTTATAATTTTGATCCCAAATGATATCGCGTCCAATTAATGCCGCATTATATAAATGCCATATTAACAGCTTTTCCTGAAGTCCAAGCTTTTCAAAGCCTTCCAGCTTATAGCGTAATATGCGGATATCGGCAAATTGTTCGGTTTGCCATACAAAAGAATCGTTATTTTTAGCTTGCATAGTTTGAAATTTGATTTGCAAAAGTAGTGTTTTTGCTGTTTGTCTGCCATTACTAATGGTATTCCTTGCCGGTTTGCATTGGAAATCATGCTCATACTGTCAAAATGAAGCCTTATTCATGCTTCACAACGAGCTTTGCAGCTTTGTTTTTTCGGAGGTAGCCATGAATAATTTGTCGTACATCTCTATTGTCGGAATAGCTTTTGATGCAGTCATCCATAAAGTCTGGATTTTCTTGAACTAGTTCTACATCTACAAATCCGAATCCGCAATAAGTGCCTTTTTCGACTTTTATTATTGCATATTGTTGAGCATGCAGCCCTTTTTCAATGATATAAAAGCTATCGTGCTCGAAGCTAAAGCGTTCCACAGCTTGCTCTGCTCTATTGTTATATGATTCGGCTGTTTCTTTTCCGCAGCAGGCTCCAAAGCATTGGTTGATTTGTACATGGAAGCATGCCCCTTTGCCACCATATAAGCCGTTTAGCCGTTGGCAAAGCTGATATTGTTCCGTGATTTGTGTGAGATGCTCCTTTGCTTGTAATAGCGAACCATAGGCGTATAAGGGGCTTGGATTGCCTGCTGTTTTGGCATATTTCAAACATAAATAGCCTTCTTCATCATAATAATGATAGAGCCCATAATTGAATAAACTGCGTCTTTGCTGCCGATTGTATAAGGGCTTGTGCTTTTTTATTTCATCTGATTCCAGCAGTAAGGCAATCAATTCATTCCCTGTTAAACGGTAGTCGATATCGGCAATTTGCTGCTTCATTTCAATGGCTTTGCGGCTACTGTTATTGTTTAGATGTTGCAATACCCGTGATTTTATATTGTTTGATTTTCCAATATAAATCAGTTTGGCATCTTTATCATAAAAGTAATACACCCCGGCTTGCTCCGGTAGTTCGTCTATGAGGGTTTTATCCAAATCACTGTTTAGCCCTTGTAATGAGAGTGCTTCCGGCTTGTTATCAATGCGGTACAACATGGCAAATAATTCGGCTGTGGCTAAGGCATCGCCGAGGGCACGGTGCCGACTTTGATGTGGGATATTGAGTGCTTTGCATAGCTTGCCGAGGCTGTAGCTGCTGTGACCCGGCAACAGCTTACGACTGAGCTTCACAGTGTCCAAGGTCCTGCGCTGAAACAGATATCCCAAGCTTTGGAATTCCGCCCTGAGGAAGCTGTAGTCGAAGCGGACATTATGACCTACGATGATGGTATCTTCGGTCATTTCCACAATTTGACGTGCAATTTCATAAAATTTGGGCGCATGGACTACCATCTGATCGGTGATACCTGTCAGCTGCGTAATAAAGTAAGGGATTTTTTGTTCGGGATGCACCAAACTGCTGAAGCTGTCGGTAATCCGTTTGCCATCGTGTAGCAGTATGGCGATTTCCGTAATCTTTTCCTTCCCGGCTCTCAGCCCGGTTGTTTCAATATCTATAACTGCATATTGTTGCGACATAAGGTTGTAGTAGCTGCTAGGGTGAAAAGCTGTTTTATAAATCCAGTTTTATTTGTATTGCTTTCACCTCTTTTTGTAATTTCTTCACAGTTTCGGCAAGCATGTCTTTTTCCTGATTTGGCTCGGGCATTTGCGAGCTGATATAATGCACAAAGCGCCATACTTCGCGTATTTCTTGCACAGGCAGCTCGTATGCTTCATACAATGGATTGAGCGAATGGAGTATGAGCCTGCCTTCTTCCTTTATTTTGTTTTCCACCGTTTTGAACACAATCCCTTCGTCGCGGGTGAGAATGATATAGGGGTAAAAGTTACGGATGAAGTTCCAGTCGGTGACATATTCTCCGGTTACATACGATTTATCGGGTATGGGGAGCATGGAGTCGCCACTTATTTGGAAGCTTCGATATTTTTTGTTTCGCGATAAAAATGGCAGCTGGAAAGCCGGCAGCACCTTAATATACTCGGGATCGGCGAAGCCGCTTGCATAGCCTGCCTTGGCTTTTTCTTCCACCAGCTCAATATTTTCGTTATTGTCGCTGTCTACCGTAGTAGCCAGCACACGCAGTTTGCTGCCGGTAAGGAATACATCATTGCCTCGTTCCAGCTGATGCAAATGGTATTCGCTCAACTGACTTAAATCTACCTTTATCAAGGTGTCAATAGCAATTTTAAAATAGTCAGCCAGAGCCATCAAGGCTTCCATATTAGGCTCTGCCACCTGATTTTCGTATCCGCTCAATGTGGAGCGCTTCATGCCCAAAGCCAAAGCCAACTCGTCTTGGGTGCGACGACGGCGCTTGCGCAATAATTTGATGTTGGAACTGAGATACATGACTTTATGCGTTAAATTCAACTTCGTAGAAATAAAAAAATGAGTTTTTACTTGACAAATCTTTTAAAAAGATTAAATTTACGTCATCAAAAATGATTAAAAACACATCAAAAGTACGATAATATGCTTAAATGTCAAGTATTTTGGCGAAATATTTTCGATTATTATTGATTTTATGTCTGACAGAAGTATTTTACATATGGATTTGGATACATTTTTTGTATCTGTCGAGCGTTTGATAAATCCGTCTCTTGTGGGACGCCCTGTCATTATCGGGGGCACTTCCGACCGGGGGGTGGTAGCCGGCTGCAGTTATGAGGCGCGACGTTTCGGGGTGCATTCGGCCATGCCTTTGCGTATGGCAAAGAAGCTGTGTGGCAGTGCCATATATATCAAAGGCGATATGGAGTTATATACTGCATATTCACGGCTTGTTACCGAAATTATTGCAGATAGTGCTCCTTTGTTTGAAAAGACGTCGGTGGATGAGCATTTTATTGATTTAACCGGCATGGATCGCTTCTTTGGCAGCTACCAATGGGCTTTGGAGCTGCGTCAGCGGATAATAAAGCATAGCGGACTGCCTATTTCTTTCGGACTTTCGACCAATAAGACCACTTCCAAGATAGCCACCGGTCAAGGCAAGCCAAATGGCAGTTTGCAGGTGTTGCCCGGGCAGATACATCCTTTTTTGGATCCGCTTTCTGTACGTAAGATACCCATGGTTGGCGAAACCGGATATAAGCTGTTACGTTCCATGGGAGTTTCTACCATAGGTACCCTACGGCAGATACCTCCGGTGATGATGGAGCAGCTGATGGGGAAGAACGGGCTTACCGTATGGCGTAAGGCAAATGGCATAGACCCCAGTCCCGTAGTGCCGTATAGAGAACAGAAGTCAATCAGCAGCGAGCATACTTATGATGCCGATACCACCGATTTAACCGTGTTACGTCAAACATTGGCGCATATGGTGGAAAAGATGGCCTATGAGCTGCGCTCAAAGCAAAAGCTGACAGGCTGTGTCAGTGTAAAAATACGCTATTCCAACTTCGATACACACAGTATGCAACAGCAGCTGCCTTATACTGCTTTTGACCACCTCTTGTTGGATAAAGTGAATGCTTTGTTCGATCGCTTATATAGTCGACGTATGCTGATACGGCTTATAGGAGTGCGATTTAGCCATCTGGTGGGAGGGGCTCAGCAGTTGAATCTGTTTGAAGATACTCCCGAAATGGCCGATTTATATCAGGCGATGGATAATATACGGCATCGTTATGGGAAATATGCGGTGCAACGGGCAGGTAGTATGCGTATGCAACAGCCGGAAGAATAAAAATAATGGCTTTTGGATTACCTTCTCTTACGATGGATAGGTCCTTTTCTTTTTTTGCTGCTTTGCGGTGAAGGGATATTTCCAATGTTTTTGGAAACGATTTCATTCACACTCATTATTTTCATTCCTTCTTTGATACTCAGCCTGCCACCGGAAAGCTCCATGAGGTTTTGCGAGAGCGTTTCATCACTTACCGTATCGTGGTTCCAGGATAAGTAAAGCTTTTTCATTTGATTGGCAATAGCTTCTACCAATGCATCTTTTTCAGCACCTTCATCATATAAAATGGCTTTATTAACCATGGCAGCAATATTGTGCCCATAATGTCCGTAACGGATATCGTGCTGATTATAAACAATTTTAAAAGGCTTTTTGTGTGCCACTTCGGGTGTGGGAGCAGGGAAAGGGCTATCCACATCCAGTTTATATTTGCTGATAATATGTAGGTGATCCCACAGCTTATGCATATAATCTGAAGAATCTTTTGCCTGAGGGTTCATTTGTGCCATTACACCAACGATATAATGGGCAGCGCGGGTGCGCTTGTCCTTTTCTTCAATGGTGAGCAGCTGTTCAATCATAGCTTGAATATTTCTTCCGTATTCAGAAATAACCAAGGGTTCTCTGGAAGTATTGTATTCCATGTAAAGCGGGTTTAGTCTCCACACAAACTTATGTATGTGCAGATTATCGTTTGTTTCTAACTGCAAAAATAACATAAAAAAACAAATCCGATTCTTGTTTTTGTTAAATACAATGAATTTATGTTTCCTGCATAATTCACCAATTCATTAGCTTATCAATCCAATTTTATCGTAATAGACTTATAATCATTGTATTATGAAATTTTAGTAGTAAGTCAAGAAAGTGCTTATTGAAAAATGAATTTTGATTTAATTTTGGCAATTTTTACATTATGAGTTGTTCGCGGTAGTTTACTAAAGCTTCACAGCTCATACCTGAAAATTCCTCAAAATTAAATTCATGAATTAAGTAGGGGGTATTTATTCTGTTTGAGGCGATTTCTACAGACTGTAAATTTTAATTAATTTTGCATTTCTAAATCTAAAGCGGTCTATGTCAGTTAAGGTTGTTAATGTTACAAAAAAGTACGGCGAACAGAAAGCAGTTGATAATGTTTCTCTTAGCATTCGTCAGGGTGAAATTGTCGGATTACTTGGTCCGAATGGTGCGGGAAAATCCACGCTGATGAAGATATTGAGTTGCTTTATTCCTCCTACTGAGGGGACCGCTTCCGTGATGGGCTTTGATGTGCAGGACCAGCCGCTTGAGGTGCAAAAGCTGTTAGGCTATCTGCCCGAAACAAATCCGCAATATACCGATATGTATATACGCGAGTACCTGTCGTTTGTAGCCGGGATACACCGTCTTGGCAAGCAGGCAAACAAGCGGATTGAAGAAATGATACAGCTTACCGGCTTGCAGCCGGAGATACATAAAAAGATCGGCATGCTGTCCAAAGGCTATAGGCAACGTGTCGGGCTGGCACAAGCGATGTTGCACGACCCGCAAGTGCTTATACTGGATGAGCCTACCTCCGGGCTTGACCCAAACCAGCTGATGGATATCCGAAATGTAATCCTTGAGCTGGGTAAATCCAAAACAGTAATTTTATCCACGCATATCATGCAAGAGGTAGAAGCTCTTTGCGACAGGGTCATCATCATCAATAAAGGACGCATCGTAGCCGATGATACAACCGCAAACCTCACGGCCCTCACCGGAGGGGAGCTTTTAATTGTCGAATTTGATAAGAAGCTGCTCCCAAATCAGTTGAAAAGCCTGCCAAACTTGAAGCGATACAGCCCTTATGAAGGCAAAAGCTGGTTGCTGGAGCCGGTCAAAGGGAAGGATATACGCGCTGATCTAAACCGATGGGCAATGCAACAACAGCTAACGATATTGTCGCTCAGCAAAAAAACATTGAGCATGGAAGAAATATTCCAGCAGCTGACGAAAAAATAAGCATCATATTTATTGTTGTGCATTAAATTATACTACCTTTGCGCCCAATTTACGTTGTGGAAGGATTTGATTGATTGCAACCACTATAAAAAATGCTAAAACAATATTTTAGCCGCACAATCAACCTTCTACCTTAAAATTTGTTTAGTTTATAAAATTTTATATCAATGAGTTATTTATTTACATCGGAATCGGTTTCTGAAGGACATCCTGATAAGGTTTCCGATCAAATTTCCGATGCTATTCTCGATGAAATGCTACGCTTTGACCCCGATTCGAAGGTAGCCGTTGAAACATTGGTGACTACAGGCCTGGCAGTTGTTGCCGGTGAAGTAAAAACCAAAGGATATGTAGATGTACAAACGGTGGTGCGCGATACCATTAACGAGATTGGCTATACCAAAGCCAGCTATCGTTTTGATGGAAACTCTTGCGGTGTCTTATCTGCCATACACGAGCAGTCGGCCGACATCAACCAAGGGGTGGAGCGCCAACACCCGGAGGAGCAAGGTGCCGGTGACCAAGGACTTATGTTTGGATATGCCTGCACAGAAATGGATAACCTCATGCCGATTACGACTGAAGTATCGCATCTTATCTTGCAAGAATTAGCTGCCATTCGTAGAGAAGGCAAACAAATGAATTATCTGGGACCCGATTCGAAATCTCAGGTTACGGTAGAATATGAAGACAGCTGGAAACCGCTTCGAATCGATACAATAGTGGTATCAACCCAGCATGATGACTTTGCCCCTGAGGCGGAAATGCTGGAACGTATTTATGAAGATGTACGTACGATTTTACTTCCTCGTGTAGTAGCAAAGCTTCCAAAGAATGTACAAACACTCTTTGGTGATTATAAGCTTTTCGTCAACCCTACGGGTAAATTTACTATTGGCGGTCCACATGGAGATTCCGGGGTGACAGGTCGAAAAATTATCGTAGATGCCTATGGCGGACGTGGAGCACATGGTGGTGGAGCATTTTCCGGAAAAGATCCGTCAAAAGTTGACCGCTCGGCAGCCTATGCCACACGATATATTGCTAAAAATATTGTGGCGGCAGGAGTAGCAGATGAGGTGCTTGTACAGGTGGCTTATGCCATTGGTGTGGCACAGCCGGTCGGATTTTATGTGAATACCTATGGCACAGCCAAGGTGAAAGATGCACAAGGTAATATCTTAAGCGATGCTGAAATAGCCGCTGCCGTAAAATCGATTTTCGATTTGCGCCCTTATTCCATTATCACACGTTTCGGACTCAAATACCCTATCTTTAAACCTACTGCCTCCTACGGACATTTTGGCCGCGACCACTATCGTGCCGAAGTGGAGCTGTATTATAAAGATGAAGGCAGCCGCGAAGAAACCCATAACGGTCAAAACAGGTATTTCAAAGAAGTAGACTTCTTCGCCTGGGAAAAAACTGATCTCGTCCCCAAAATCCAAAAGTTGTTTGGGTTGGGGTAGATTGAAAATTAGATGTTGAATATGTAGATAGTTGCTTAGATTTATATAGAAAACTTTAAAAAAGATTATTCATTAAGTCAAAGAAATACAGTCAATTACACATTTACCATCACTTTTTTAAGTTTTTTCTTGCATTTTAAGATAAAAACATCCTATTTTAGCCGCTTGAAATAATGCATATGACGAATTATACTACTTCCTACTTTTATTTTTATTTTGGTTTATTGCCGAAAGGGTAGGATACTGCTTATATGTAAAAAAGAATTTGCTAATGAATCCCGCCCTTTGAAAGGCGGGATTTTTTTTTGAATGAATGTATGAAACAGATATTAATTCAAGGCATAGAAGGCTCGAACCACCATATGGCGGTGAAGGAATATTTTGCTGCGGAAGCAGTGCAACTTATCCCATGTAACAGCTTTAAGGAGCTGTTTGATAAATTGATGACAAATGCGGATTTGCTTGGAATGGCAGCAATGGAAAACACGCTTGCCGGCAGTTTGCTTTCAAATTATGATTTGTTACACCATAGCAGACTTCAAATTATTGGAGAACATAAAATGCATATCAGTCATCATTTGATGGCATTGCCCGGACAAAAATTGACTGATCTAAAAGAAGTACATTCGCATCCGATGGCATTGGCGCAATGTGAAGATTTTCTGCAGCAGCATCCTTTTTTACAGCAAATCGTAAGTGAAGATACTGCCTTGAGTGCCAAACAGATTGCTATGCAGCAAAAGAAAGGAATTGCGGCAATTGCCGGCAATAAAGCAGCTGAAATGTATGATTTGGAAATTATTGCGCCATTTATTGAGTCCAACCCCCATAATTTTACCCGATTTCTGTTGATTGGCAATAGGGAAAAGAACAAAGTTGAAGCATTTGACAAAAGCTCGATTGTCTTTTCGCTGGCTCATAAGGTTGGCAGCTTGGCAGATATATTACAAACTATTGCCGTACATCAAATTAATCTCACGAAAATTCAATCCTTGCCTATAATTGGAAAGGCATGGGAATATTTATTTTATGTCGACTTGGCCTTTGAAGACCACCAAAGCTATTACAAAGCATTGGAGGCGATGCGTCCTTTATGCAATTCATTGGAAACTTTGGGAGAATACCAAAGCTTTGAATCACGTAAATTATCAACTACAAACACGAAAACTATTTAATACCATATACTATGACTGCTCTTACTATTAACCCTTGGAATTTGCCCGGCTTTGACATGAAACGTCCGATATTGATTGCCGGCCCTTGTAGCGCTGAAACTGAGCGTCAGACCTTGGATACAGCTATTGAACTTGCAAAAGGAGGCGTCAAACTATTTCGTGCCGGCATTTGGAAGCCGCGTACCCGTCCCGGCTCATTTGAGGGCGTGGGAGTGGCAGGTTTGCCATGGCTTCAGCAGGTAAAAAAAGAAACCAATATGTTTGTAATTACAGAGGTAGCCAATGCGATGCATGTGCGTGAAGCACTTCAATACGACATTGATATGCTGTGGATTGGCGCACGTACCACTGCCAATCCGTTTGCTGTACAAGAAATTGCCAATGCACTGCGAGGCACTGATTTACCCGTATTAGTTAAAAATCCGGTAAACCCGGACCTTGAGCTTTGGCTTGGAGCATTTGAGCGACTCAATGAGGCAGGAATCACCCGTCTTGCTGCAATTCATCGTGGATTTAGCAGCTATGTCAAATCTGATTACCGAAATCCACCCCAATGGTTTATTCCCATTGAACTGCACAGGCGACTGCCTCAGCTTCCAATTATTACCGACCCGAGCCATATAGCAGGAAATAGAGAGCTGATTGCATCTATTGCACAACAAGCCATGGACCTAAACTTTCACGGTCTTTTTGTGGAAACCCATATTTGCCCCGAAGCGGCATGGAGCGATGCAGTACAACAATTGACTCCGGCTCATCTTTTGCAAATCTTGTCCGGCTTGAAGTTCAGGGCGCATAAAATCGGCGAAAAGCCACGTACCGAGCTCGATGATTTGCGCACACATATTGATGACTTGGATAATCAAATCATTGAGTTGCTCTATGAACGCATGCAGCTTTCAGGTGCCATAGGCAAGTATAAAAAGGAGCATAATATCACTATTTTGCAGTCGAGGAGGTATAATGAAGTGATTCGCGATAGATATACGAAGGCAGAACGTAAAGGCTTAAATGCGAAATTCATTAGCAAAATATTTGAAACCATTCACGAGGCTTCAGTCATGCAACAACATCAGGTGATGAATCACAACGGTGCACAGCAAAAGGAGGTATCATGCGAATAGCTGTTATTGGAGCAGGGAAGATGGGCAGTTGGCTTGCCGATGCGTTGAGTCCGCATCATGAGCTGGCAGTATATGATAAAGATAGCAGTCGTTTACGTTATTTATTTAATACCATTCGTTTCGTAAATCCGGAAGAGATAGCAGATTTTAAACCTGAAATGCTAATTAATGCTGTCAGTCTGCAACATACGGAACAGGCATTTGAGGAACTACTTCCTTTTTTGCCCAAAACATGTATACTTGCCGATATTGCTTCAGTCAAAAACGGACTTCATCGGTTTTATAAAGAAAAAGGACGTGCATTTGTTTCGGTGCACCCGATGTTTGGACCAACTTTTGCAAATTTGAGTATGCTTAGCCGCCATCATGCAATCATTATCAATGAAGGAGATAGCGTTGGAAAAGCATTTTTTGATGATTTTTTTCGAAGCCTTGGCTTGATGGTGCACCATTTTAGCTTTGAAGAGCATGACCAAACCATTGCATACAGCCTTTCCGTGCCTTTTGCGTCATCCCTTGTTTTTGCAGCTTGCATGCAGCCACAGCAAGCACCCGGCACGACCTTTGAGCGCCATTTGGATATTGCTCGTGCCTTGCTGTCGGAAGACGACCATTTATTGAGTGAAATATTATTTAATCCGCATAGCTTGGAGCGGCTGAAGCATATTTCTGAAACCTTGGAAGATTTGCAGCAGATTATAGCCGATCGAAATCATCAGTCAATGGTGAAATTCTTGAATAAAGTGCGAGGCAATCTGCGCTAGCATTGAAATATGCATATTGTCGCTTAGCTCGAAAGCAAATTGTATATTTGTGTTTCATTTTAACACTCACTCTCATGCGTTTAAAATCAGTGGTTATGGCATTATTTGTTTTTAGTTTTTTGGTCGGACATTCGCAATCCAAGCCAACTGCTTGGGATTCATTGGCGCTAACCCCTCCGATGGGCTGGAACAGCTGGAACTTTTTCGAAGACAAAGTCAGCGAAGATATTATCAAAGAAATTGCTGATGTGATGGTGGCAAATGGAATGAAAGATGCAGGTTATCAATATATTATCATTGATGATTTCTGGGTTGGCGGACGTGATAAACGCAACATCCTTTTCCCCGATCCGCAACGCTTCCCTTCCGGCATCAAAGCCTTGGCAGATTATGTACATTCAAAAGGACTTAAGCTGGGAATTTATTCGGATGCTGCTGAATATACCTGCGGAGGAGTGACCGGCAGTCTGGGCTTTGAAGAGCTGGATGCCAATACCTTTGCCGCTTGGGGGATTGATTATTTGAAATACGATTATTGCCATGCACCCAAAGATGTAACCACTGCTTTTACGCGATACAAAAAGATGGGCGATGCCCTGAAAGCCACCGGGCATCCCATCGTATATGCAATTTGTGAATGGGGGCAGCGGCAGCCTTGGCTGTGGGCAAAAGCCGCCGGAGGACATCTGTGGCGTACAACTTGGGACAGCCGTGATGCATGGCGCTCCAACGATAGTGATTTGACAGGTATTATGGAAATCTACGAGCAGCAGCGTGGTCTGGAACAATATGCAGGTCCGGGCAGATGGAACGACCCCGATATGCTGATGACAGGCTTGTATGGAAAAGGCAGGTCTTCCTCCGTTGACCATCGCTTTAAAGGATGTACATTTATTGAATACCGAACACATTTTGCGCTTTGGAGCATGCTGGCAGCGCCTTTAATACTAAATGCAGATTTGCGCAACCTGGATAATCAAACGCTGGAGTTGATTACAAATTCATACCTGATTGAAATAAATCAAGACGCATTGGGAAAACAAGCTGAAATTATATTGGAATCTGATGGTTTGGAGGTTTTACTGAAGCCCATGAGCGAAAAACGCTGGGCAGTCTGTGTTTTCAATAAGAATGACGAAGAGAAAACCTATGATTTTGATTTGAAATATCAGCTGAACCGCTGGGAGCCTTTGGATGTGTTTGATGTTTGGACAAAAGAAACGCAACAGCAAAATCAGCGTATTTCGGGAAAGCTTCCTGCGCACGACTGTGATATATTCATACTGCGTCCGAAGGAAACTTTTTAAGCGATTAAATCGAACTGTTTGAGAATGAAGATTCCCCTACATAAAACGCTTTTGGCAGTTTATGCCGGCATGATTTTAATGCTTGCAGCCTGCCAGAGTGTGCCAGCCTCTTATCAGGAGCCCGTGTTGAGCTTTGATGCGCCTGCTTTGGACTGGGAGGGCGAAGCATTGCCAATCGGAAATGGTCGATTGGGTGCAATGATGAAAGGCGGTATTTCACAAGAAGTGATTCAGTTTAATGAACACAGTCTTTGGTCGGGTGACAACAATTGGGACGGTGAATATGAAACCGGAGACCATGGATTTGGTTCCTACCGAAATTTTGGTGAACTGATTATTAATTTTGATGTGGAAGGAGCGCCGACCGCATATCAAAGGCGCTTGCAGCTTTTGGATGGACTGCATCAGTCTGAGTTTATGCTTGATGATAAAGCCTATTTCTCTGAGGCTTTTGCCAGTTATCCTGATCAATTGCTTGTATTTCAATATTTTGGTGAACAAGCCGGAAGTTTGACCGGAACTATTGAATTGCATTCCGCACAACAGGCTGCCACGCTTACTGATAAAGAGGCGCCTCGCTTTTCCGGAAGCATGTCAAATGGACTGGAATATGCAGCCTATTGTAAAATAGATTGCAGTGGTGGCAGGACTGAGATACTAAACAATAATCTATATTTTGAGGGCTGCGATACGCTTCGTATTTATCTTTCGGCAGCTACAAATTATGCTCCGGATTATGCAAAATCTTGGCGCGAAGGCTCTGCAGTAGAAAAAGCTCGAAATCATCTTGAAAAAGCTGAGTTATTTAGTTATAAACAGTTAAAAACACGTCATTTAGACGATTTTCGGGCGTTAAGCCAAAGTGTATCACTTCATTTGCCCGGAACAGAAGTCGATTCTCTTTCTCTTCCTGAACGACTTGCACATTATGCGGATGGGGGAGAAGACCCTTTTCTTGAAGTGTTGCTATTTCATTATGGTCGCTATTTGTTAATCAGCAGCTCGCGTGAAGGAGGCTTGCCGACTAATCTACAAGGCTTGTGGAATCATTCCAATAATCCGCCTTGGGCAAGCGATTATCATAGCAATATCAATTTGCAGATGAATTATTGGCTCGCTGAGGTATGCAATCTTCCCGGCTGTCATCTGCCTTTATTTGATTTCTTGGAGGCGGCAGCAGAGCCATGCCGTATTGCAAGTAGAAAGGCGTTTGGGGAGGAAATTCCCGGTTGGACCTGCCGTACCAGTCAAAATATTTTTGGTGGAAACGGCTGGGAGTGGAATCTACCTGCCTCGGCTTGGTATGCCTTGCATTTTTACGAACATTGGGCGTTTACCGGAGATACAGCATTTCTAAAAGAGCGTGCCTTGCCGTTTTTGCATGAAATTTGCGCATTTTGGGCAGCGCGTCTAAAAGAATTACCAGACGGAAGCCTGGTTGTGCCGGACGGTTGGTCGCCCGAGCATGGTCCGAAAGAAGATGGCATAATGTACGATCATCAAATTGTGAATGAGCTTTTTGCTAACTACTTGGAACTGACTGAAATTATTGGAGAAGATAATGACTTTCGAGCTCAAATCAAGGGCATGAAATCGCGTTTGCTGCCCAATCGCATCGGAAGCTGGGGGCAGCTGCAAGAATGGCAGGAGGATAGAGATAATCCATATGATGAACACCGACATACTTCGCATTTGTTTGCACTTTATCCGGGCAAGCAAATCAGTCCCGAAAGAAGCCCCGAATTTGCCGATGCTGCCGCCATAAGTCTTTTGGCACGAAGCGGATATTATATGCATGCCGATAGTGCTGTCTTCAGCTATGAATTGATGCAGGGCGACAGCCGCCGCTCTTGGACTTGGCCCTGGAGGGCTGCCTTGTGGGCAAGGCTGGGAGAAGGCGATAAAGCATACCAAATGCTGCGTGGGCTGTTAAGCTATAATACCTTGGATAATTTGTTCACAAACCATCCTCCTTTTCAGATTGACGGGAATTTTGGATGACCGCCGCAATAGCAGAAATGTTATTGCAAAGCCATAATGGGTATATCGAGTTGTTGCCGGCCTTACCGGAAGTCTGGAAAGCAGAAGGGAGCTTTTCGGGCTTAAAAGCCAGAGGAAATATAAGCGTATACTGCAGTTGGGAAAACGGACAAGTGATTGACTTTAAATTATATAGCAGCTATCCACAAAAACTGAAACTAAAGATTAACGGAAAAATCCAAGAAGTGGAAACAAGCCTTTTCTCCGAAAATTAAGAAAATAAATAGTGGTTTCATTCAAATTCTGAACATTTAAAACAATGTTTAGGAAGTATTGAAAAATAAAAAATTCCTGTTCAACAATGGAGCAGGAATTTTTTATTAGTTCGATTTTATTAACTGCTTATTAGCTTTGCCTCAACACATAAAGCAGCTATGATATCAAGCATCTCGAACCCAAATAAGTTTGGATTATTAGAAGCTATAAATCATTTTTAACATCAACATATTAAAGTCTTTCAGCTTTACAAACATATTGTCGCCTTTGCCATCGGCAATTAGGGCAGCCAGCTTAATTTCGGTATTTGGCGTTGCCATATAGCCAACTTCCGGCATATAAATGATGGCATAATTGGATTTTAATTCTTTCCAATCGGTTACAATAAATGCACCCGAGAGCGGACTGATTTTCAGCTTTTCTCGGAAGAAGCTTTTTTCATATCGCATAAAGAAATAATCATTCAGATTGCCTTGCCCATGCTCATGAATAAATCCGTGCATATATTGAAGATTCATATAGGAGCCATCGGAGAAATTGTAGTCGCTACCCACTATAAAACGTACATAAGGCTCGGTTTTATCTAAAATTAGTGAATCAATCACCAATGGAAAGCCAATGAGATCACTTACATCATTCCGCATGACAAAGTCTTCGTGGGGAAGTACGACAGCTGCTTCTCCCCAAAGTCCGAAGCCTCCGATAGTGGTGGCAAAATCAGCTCCAAATATATGTGTTCGAGCATATTTCAGACTGGTCCGCAAGGGAACCAATCCCGTAAAACCAGCTGCTCCAATCTTGTTATGGCTCGCCATCGGCAAACCATCATAGGTCCAAGCATAGCTGAGTGAAAAGTCAATTCCTCCGGCAAAACCCTTAAAACGCAAACCGGCAGTAGCATTTTCTCTGAAATTGGGAGCCGGCATCACTATTGTATCGGTTAATTGCCCGAGCTGCATGCCCATAGGAAGCTCCATTTCGGGCATTAGCACATCGGCAAAAATTCCGACCGGCAGATTGGCAGGCCTAAAAAATGGCACATATACCGCTTGAAGCGAAAAATCATGATTGAAATAATACTGCAAATTCAGCGCTTCGGTGCCGCGCCGACGACCAAAATCAAGCAAATCTTCCAAATCGTAGGGATTCAGATTGCTTGTGGGATTTAGCTGATCGGCTGTGCCCCAAGAAATATGTTGACGACCAAAGCTGAGGTCCATGTTTTTTATGGGAAAATCCTGCATGCGCACATAAGCTTCGCGGACTTCAAACGAAAATGGATCGATAATGCCTTTGTTGTATAAGCCCGACATGGAATTTACGGTGGGTAAGCCCATATTCCGAACCCATAGCTCGCTGTAAAAGCGGGTGCTACCGGAAATCCGCTTGTCTAATTTTAAGCTTAAACGGTTTTCATTCCAAGCCCAATCGTTTTTGTCCTTCAAAACGACACGCTGGTCTGTTTTGAACTCACCGGAAAGCTTTAAGCCTCCTTCCGACTGCGCAGAAAGATGTGGAGATACCAATAGTGTCAATAACAGTATGGGTATTAAAAATCGTGTGTTCATTGAATGATACTTTTTGGAATTATTCAACTAATTTTCTCACGGTGAAATCATCATCAGTCAAATTGCTGTCATGTTCCACGTCCGTCATTAACATCTTGGTTTTGTGATTCTTCTTCAAATCGGTCATTTCTATCTCATCCGAGTTCCAGTATTTTCCGATTTTGGAAAACCTATAACGTGCAACTTTGATTTTATTTCCGGCACGGTCATAATATTCCATTATTTCCGGATAAAAGTGGGTTTTGTTAATTTGTGCAATTACTTTTGAGTAATCCGAACGTACTTTTGGAATCATCTCGAGCTCGTAGGAGGCATCTTTTGTTTGCAATAATTTGGCATCATACTTTTCAGTAAACAAGACCGACTCCATGTCAAAATAAGAAAAGTCTGTTCCTGCAAAGTTTTGGTTTTTTGCACTTGTGGCAATTCTTCTTTCTTTGCCGAATGCAGGTAAATACACATACATTACATCGTTTGGCAGCGAAAGTACCGCAATGCCTGCTTGTGAAGCGGGCGAAGTAAAACGGAATAAGCGCTTGTCATTTCCCATTTGACGTACAATGGCATCGCGTCGCTCTTCCTTACCGTTTTTGTCGATGAGAATAATCGTATTATTTGCCTTCAAGTTGTTAGAAGAATACATCATTTCATCCACTTTTTTAAGAATTTCTTGTCCATTTTGAGCATTTAGCTGAATGCTTGAGCCAATGCCGAGGATAAATATCGCTAAAAGGATTTTACTTAAGTTTTTCATGATAAGTTTATTTAATTTGATTATTAATTTTTCGTATTGTTCTCGTTTCTATATGCCAATAATAAAGTAGCCGGCAGCATGGTGAGAGCTCCCAATCCGGATACAAGCATGCTCAAAGCCACGAGTAATCCAAAGCTTTGAAGCGGTATCAGGTTTGAAAATAGCAATACCAAGAAACCTGCTGCAACGGATGAAAGATTGATGATAACAGCTTTTCCGCTTGTTTTTAATACGCTTCGTATGGCTTCTTCGGTGTTGCCGCTGCTGCTTAAAAACTTGTTGTAGCCGGTGATGATATGGATTGAATAATCAATACCAATTCCCATGGCAATGCTTGCAACCAATACGGTGGCAATGTCCAATGATATGCCGGTCAAGCCTAAAAAGCCGAGTAGGATAATCACGGTAGATATTACAGGTAATGAGGTGTATAATCCGCGTTTGAACGATTTAAGCATCAGCCCCACAATGATGATGACCATTACGATGGCGATGATAACACTTGTATATTGGCTTTTTACAAGACTGTTTTCCAACTCCACATATACCGAAGGCATACCGGTTAATGACATGGTAAATTCGTCAGATTGATGCTCTTCAATATACTGTTCCATTTTGGCAGTAAAACTTGCCATATCTCGGCTGTCGATGGAAGCTAATTTGGCAAGAATGACCCCTTTTGTCAAGTCGTCATTAACCAATTGTGACATGATTTCTTGTCCATCTAACAAAAACCAAAGCTGTTCAATTTTTGCTCGCTCATCCGGCACAAGCAATCCTTCGCCCATCGCATCATTCATTTGTTCAATGAGGTCGGCAACCGATTGTGCAATGGAAATATTCGGATCTGTTTTCATAAACAAAGCTGTTTCTGCCATGGATTGCAACAGCTTAGGGTCTTGGATATCGCCTTCATAAACAATGAAAACCGGCATGGTTCCGCCAAATTTCTCTTGTAATATATTTTCCGAAACTCGTGCAGGATTATCTTTCTTGAAATAATCCACAATATTTACACTAGTTTGTATTCTAAATATACCCCAAATACTGATTATCAATGCAATAGACCATATTGCAAGCGTGAATTTAGGATGTTTAAACACATATTCAATCAAAGGAGTCAGAATGCGGTCGATGAATGCAACTTTCTCTCGTTTTTTCGGACTTGCTTTATCTTTGTTTTTTTCTTGCTGCACAGCCAACAAAGCTGGAACAAAAAATACAGACAGCAGGAGCGCAATAGCTGTGCCTACAGCGCTAAATATTCCAAAATTACGTATCATTAATAAATATGCTCCAAACACAAATGAGATGAAGCCGACAATGGTTGTGACCGAAGCCAAAATCACCGAAGTAGTGATGTATTTTAAGGCATTCAGCAGTTTTTCTTTGCCGGTTTCTCCACTTGCATTATTGATGCTATTTAAAATATGAATCGAATAGGCACTGCCCACAGCAAGTAAAACGACCGGGATGATATTGGTAATAATAGTCAATTCGAAGCCGGTAAACGCCATGATTCCCATGGTCCATATTATTGCAATACCTGCTGATAATAAGGGTATTAGTAACCCATTGAGCGAGCGGAAGCTAAATAGTAGAATAGATGCAATCAGAACAAAAACAATGGGAACTAGCCAAATAATGTCATTAATAATAAGATCGCTCACATCATTCATCATCATCGGAAGCCCACCATAATAAATGGTTTCAGGTAAGTTGAGCGATTCAATCTTTTCTTTGATGATACGTGCAATGGCTTGCTTGTCTTCGCTACTTTCAAACGTAAACATAATCGCCGCTGCATCACCTTGCTCCGAAACAATCAGCTCTTTGTACATATCTTTTGACATGACATAAGCTTTCAATTCGTCCACTTCTTCTTGGCTTGTCGGCATTTCATATTCATCCACTAATTTCCCGATTTCAATACCCCATTCCGATGACTTAATGTCCATCATATTGGTTAAGCTTGTTACGGTAATAACACCGGGAGTAAACAGAATACTGTCTGTAACCATTTGAATATGCTCCAACACTTCGAGTTGGAAAATGTCATCGGTTTCCAGTACCACAAGGCCCATGTCGTTTCCTCCAAACTCATCGCCGATTTGTGTGTACAGTTGGGCTACTTCGTCATCATTAGGCAGTGAGCTGATGATGTCCGGATTGATGCGGATGCGCGTCAACCCATATCCAAATACCAATGTCAATAAGATTACAATGGCAATTATCAGCCATCGGTGCTGAATGATTTTTTCTGTGAAATGTTTATTTTCTGACATGCGTTTAATATTTTTGTACTATATATGTTTTATAGTCAGTTTTAAGTAAAAAAAATTAGGTGGAAATACCTTTGTTAAGTATATCGATTAATCCATCAAAATGAGGTGCATAGGTATCAAACTTATTTTGCAGGAAAAACGGAATTTCCAGTCCTTTAAGTACCATGAGCAGCATATCTAATAGTATATCTGTATTTTTATACGACTTAAACTGTCCTGCTTCCAATCCTTCAATAAGTATGCCATGAAGTTTTTCTTTCTCCCATCTATCCAAATCACTTCGAAGTTCATCAATGAAGTGAAACTTTTCAAAGAAGTCTGCTTGCAGTGTTTCGTGGTAGTTAGTGGCTGATTTCATCACTTCCATCCTCCTTAAGAGATATCTTTTTACCTTCTCAAAAGCAGTTAAATCCTTGTTCCGGATAACCTTTTCCAGTTCTTGTTTGAGATGCTCAAACTCATTGGATATCACTTCTTTAAATAATACTTCTTTGCTTTCAAAATGATAATAAAGTGAACCTTTGGCTTTTCGGGCTGTCTTTGCTATCTCGTCCATGGATGTTTTATGAAATCCATATCGACTGAATAGCCGGCTCGCTACATTTAGAATTGTTATTCGTGTTTTATCTGCACTCATAGTATATTTATACCAAAAACGTTTTTCGGTACAAAAGTACAATGAAAATATCTTTCGTCAATACTTTTTAAGATATTTTTTAAAATTAGTTATAAAATGCTGCAAATGCGGCATTGTTTGAGATGAGAAATGAAATAAGAAACTGAATCAGCTTGAAAAAAAGAATCGTTCGATCGTTATTTCTTCTTTCCTTTGTTGCCTTTTCCTCCATCTTCTTCTCGCCAATACCCATCGCGTGAAAGTAAGTGGTCAAGATTGGCTATTCCATACACCACTATGGCTGTCACTATGGGTGTATGTTCTAGATATTCCGGTATAGCCATATTATACAGGTCGCGTTCGGTATGCCATATTTCCCCATAACTGAAATCATATCCTTTTGGGTCTGCTGTTCCGAAGCTTAGCGTGGGAATGCCTGCCACCGCAAAAGGACCGCTATCGGTGCTCCAAGGCTTTTCCGGCCTGCGCATCGGTTCACTTTGCTTGAGGGTAAATGGGAATTCAGGATTAATACTGTTCAAGGGCTCGCAAATTTTTTCAAAGTCTTCCATCATCGCAGCCGGCACGCTGATGCTGTTTGCGACGGTCGGTCCTCCATCGCGGTTGAACATATTCGCTATCTTGTCATATTTGTCGGTATTTCGATCCACCCAGCTTTGTGAGCCCAGTAAGCCAAACTCTTCACCGGTCCATAAAATCACTAATATACTTCGCTTTGGCTTTGCTCCGGCTTCCATCAGCAGGCGTGCCACTTCAATGGTAGGAGCAGCACCCGAGCCATTGTCTACTGTGCCGGTAGCAACATCATACGAATCGAGATGAGCACTTACAATCACATATTCATCCGGAAACTCGCTTCCACGAATCATCCCAATTACATTATGATAAGGAATAGGACCGAGGCGCCAATGATTGCGAATATTGAATTCCAACTCAAAGCGTTGACGCTCTTTTGCCATTTGTTCAATCACAGCAAACTGATGTTCGTCCAATTTGATGTCGGGCACTTTAGGCAATGACTCAAAACGCAGGGATTCGAGGTTGTTTCTGTCGTATAATGCGGTAATAGGATTTTGGGAAGATTGAATGACGCCTAATATCCCGGCTTCTACCATTTCTTTATAAAACAAGGCAGGCTCTTCAAGATAAGGGAGCAATTCTTTATCGGGCTTTCCGCTTCCTCTGTTTTGCCAGTTTTCACGTTGTATCTCAAAGTTTTTCTTTTCTATCTCTTCGTTTTGCGCAATGATATCGGCTCGTTTTTGGTCTGCTTCATCAGAAAAGTCGATTGGCCAGCCTTTGCTTTGTCCGGAAACAAGTACCCAAGCTCCTTTGAGCTTTCCTTTCATGCGGTCAAACTGTATTTGTGTCTTAGGCTCGATGACGACATGCCCTTTTTGAACGCCTTTTGTGCCGGAGGTATAAGCCGGAGTGGCAAAATGCAATATCATGCCGTTATCGCTTAATAATCGACCAAACCAAGGTCCGCGATTAAAGCCCACTGGCAACTCGCCCACTTCATCTCGAATGACTTCCATACCCCATTCCTCGAACTTTTCTGCAGCCCAACGTGCTGCCTGCTCGTAGGCGTCGGAGCCTAAAATTCGGCCTCCAAACCTATTTGTGAGTATATCAAGATGATCCATCGTATGATTGTCGGTATTCCCAAGCTCGATAATGCGATCGATGACCGGGTCATTTTGAGCCATGCCTTCTACAGAAAATAATAAGATGAAAGAAAATGCGGATAGCAGAATAACAAATCTTTTCATAGCCGTGATTTTTAGTTTGTGCTAATTTAAGTTGTTTTGTAAAAGATACAAAAAGAAAACAGGTATTGTTCGTAAAATACCTGTTTTCGGTTAATAAAGCAGTGGATGATCGCTATCGCTTGATCAAAATTGATTTGTTATATTGGTAGCCTTCCGCACTGATGAGTTGCAGTATATAGGCTCCAGGGCTATATGTTTGTGTATTTAGCTGGATGTATTTTTCTCCAGCTACGTTCATCTCTGTCATAATTTCCCCTATGGAATTAATTATACGAAGCTTTTTAAATTCGATATTTAATTCAATAGTACACTTTTCATTAGCTGGTATTGGAAATACTGTAAATGTATCCTGTTCATTTGCGTTTAACCCAACTCCTATATTTAGCTCAACGGGTACTTTTTTGTATGGTGTGTCGGGATCGTTGCTGGCAACAATAATATTGGCATGATGTGTACCTGCAGGCAGATCACTTGCGTTAGCGGTAACTGTAAACTGTTGTGAATCATCGGGGTATACAGTTCCTGAATTCTGCGATAAATTTATCCAATTATAGCTACTACTTTGCGCTCTAGCCCTGATATTCCAGTTAGCATCAAAATCGAATTCAGTGAGATGTTGCCAATTGATTCCATCAGTTGAAATCCAATTCCCATTAGGGGTTGACGGTCCTTCATCACAGCCTGCAGGCGGTTTTCCGGCTGCATGTGTTGATGTGTAACCTATCCAGATATCCTGCGAAGTGATTGCAACCGGAGGGTCGAGGATAATGGTGTTCCAACTGTTTGAAATAGTGGTAAATGCTTGCCGGTGTAATTGTTTACCTGGTCCGTATTCACTTCCTTTATTCCAAATATACAGAGTACTGTTGATGGGAGCATTTTTAATGAAGATATCCACTGATGTTATGGAGTAACCCTCATAAGAACTAGTCATATTAACCGGAAAACGAACTGCTGCATAAAAGTAACCACCATTTGTAAGCCCCATGGATAAGGCATGTTCTGAATCGTAATGTAGTAATACTGTGTCTGTTTCGTTAACTTCATTAGGAGTTAGAGCTAAGGAATGTGGTGTTTCGGATTGTGAATTTGTTAGGTTTGTCTGAGAAAATCCTGTTTTAAGCTGATGTTGATCATCATATTGTATGGTATTCATCCAGTATAAAGGATCAATACCAATATTTTTGATGTCTATTGACTTTGTTTGACTACCGCCAAGCGGAACCCAAAATTTTAAATCAGTAGGATGTACCGATATTTTTGGGCTATAATTTGAAGCACCTTCATATACCTTGATATTATCAATATCCCAATAATGAATGTTCGTAGAATTGATACCCTTTGCTTCAAACTTTATTTTTGTCAATTTGTTGAGTGCGTGCGGTGTAATGTCGTATATTTTAGTTGTCCAAGGTATTGAACTTGTGTTTGAAAAACTTTCTAATAATATCCAATCATTGCCATCCCATATACTGACTAATAATTTTTCACTTCCTACATTTGAGTAACTGCTCAATAAGATATCGAATTGAAGTGTAACATTATCAACAGTTTGGGTAGCATCAATAAAATTGCTGATTAATGAGACATCATAATTTCCTAAGCCCGGACTCCAGAAGAACCTTGAAGTAGGAGCGGGATTGCCGTAGCTGAGTTCGATCTTCCAATTGGCTTGTATAGGGCTGAATGTCCATTTATTAGCTTGAAAATCAGCTTTATCCCATGTTTCAATAAAAGGTAAAGTCGCCGGTTCAGTAACGATAACTTTGGTTGTCAATGGATTTGACTCTCCCGGATATGGTAAATCATATAAAGCAATAAGTGAATACGTATAGTTGCCAACTTGCAAGGATTGATCATGATAAGTTGTTGTCTCAGGTCCTAATGTTGCGATTAATTCCCCATCCCTAAGTAATTTGTATCCTGATAATATGCCGTTTACATAATTGCCATTTCCGATGATGCCTTGAATTACAAAAGGGAAGCCTTGTGGTTCGTTAGTGTTTCCATCTAGATATGGTGTCCAACCATCCGGAGAAATATGGATTGCGTCTCCTGTATTCGATACTCCGTTTATAGTAATTGGAATAGCCCATGGACCGTTATCTAAAGAGCCATCGAGACTAAACTGAACCCAATAAGTACCCGGCTGTAGTATTAATTGGGGGGTCACACATGTTACGTTCATAATCGGACGTGTAGTTACTATATTTGTTTCACTTACTCTGTATGTGTTTGACCAATATGTAGCTGATAAAATGTTTGTTGTCATATCGCCCCATATAATCTGACCATTTGTGCGCGGATCTCCATCCCATATTTGAATATAAGCTTCATCAATGGCGCTGACTATTGTGCTTCCTGTTTGGTAGGCGTAAAAAGTAAAACTTTCAATTACACTAGCTTCGTTTAATGTGAAATCATCAGCTAAAGTGTATCCGACCCAGTGTTGAACACCGGCACCATGAGTGCTCATGTTCAGACTTTCTGATTGTAAGATACTCAAGTCACTTCCATTAGGACCGGCACCGGCACCATTGATAAAAGGACCATTGTCATAAATAAGGTTTGGATATTCAAGGTCTTTTCTGTCTTTATTGAATGTGAAAGAAGGCATAAGCTTCAGCTCATCAATATTATCTATCCGTGAAACACCTAAATCACTCATGTTTTTATTAATCTCGTGAGTGTTTGTAATAGTTGTATTTCGACTTTTATTAAAAGGGATAGGCTCTTTCCAAGTCAACAATACGGACAGCCCTGCATCATTAGCGAATAACTGTCTTGCCGGTGGATTAACAATGAGTGTATCCGTAAAACTTGAATTTAAGCAAGTTTGATTAGAATTACTGAATGCCGGAAAGGATATTTGGATACCAAATATCAATACTAAACCTAACAGAAGAATTTGTAAAAGGGGGTAATGATGTTTTGCGTTGTTCATGAGAAATCATTTTTATTGTTTATGATAACAAGGGCTCTAAATTTTTTAAGCGATATGCCTACTTGGATTTTTTTATGATAAACTAAAAACATGGTTTAACAAACAAATAAATACACGTATCACTTTTAAAGTCAAACAAAATTAGGTGATAAATTAATAAGAGAAAAGCTGTCTGATAGGCTTTTTAGTTAAAATACCAATAACTACTGATACCTATTACCAAGTACTACTGAGATAATTACCCCATTGTTTTTCTACTTTTGTTCATAAAGAATTTAGGACGGTGTTTACCCTTCTAAAAATAACAATTATGTATTTAAAAAATTGAAAATGATGAGGTTATTATTTACATCTATAATTTTGCTTATTAGTTTATGTTCATTTTCGGATAATTGGGTTTCTATCAAAACCGATAATCATAAAAAAATATATTATGAGGTATTGGAAACCGATGAATCACATACTGTCATTCAATTTAAAATAGGCGGTTTTGACAACAATGCTATTGAAACCCCAAGAGGTAAGGCATCAGTCATAAGCATTCCGAATATGGTGTCCTTATGTGAGAAGGGTGCTCCTGATTTACCTAAATTTGCCTTATCAATGGTCATTGGCGATTATGATTTGATGGAGCTTAGGGTGTTATCAGCTGAATTTGAAGAATATTCGGATATAGATATTGCGCCTTCCAAAGGAGATTTCTCGCGCCAAATTGACCCTGCTAGCGTTCCTTATAGTTATAGCTCGTTGTATGAGCAAAATGCTTTTTACCCGGATGTGAGGGCAAAATTGGAACAACCCTATATTCTTAGAAACCATAGAGGGCAGGTAATCACAGTTATGCCTTTTGCTTATAATCCAATTACACGTACGTTACGAGTGTATTACAATCTTACAATAGAAGCATACAAGGCAGGAATAGGAGGCGTAAACCTGCTGAGTCGTGTTAAACACAAACAAACTGAAGATTATGAATTTATGAATTTGTATTCACGGCAGTTTGTGAATTATGAAAATGTGCAGAACAGATATCCTGTTTTAGAAGAACAGGGTGCATTGCTGGTTTTATCTGATCAACAGTTTATGGAAGCAATGCAGCCGTTTGTTGAATGGAAAAACACCATAGGCAGGCCTACTGAAATGATAGACGTGGCATCGGTAGGGTCCACACCTGAATCTATTAAAGAATTTGTAACCGATTATTATAATAATCATGGCTTGACCCATCTTTTGTTAGTAGGAGATCATCAACATATTCCAAGTTATTATATCAGTAATTCCGGTGGTTATTCCGATAATTATTATGGTTATTTGGAGGGTGATGATTCATACAATGAGCTGTTTGTGGGGCGTTTTTCGGTTGAAACTGTAGCACATGTACAAACGATGGTGCAACGAGTTATCAGTTATGAGCGAGATTTTAACCAAACAGCCGAATGGTTGGCGATTGGAACCGGTGTTGCGCGCAATGAAGGAGCCGGAAGCGGTCATAATGGGGGAGAAGCTGATTATGTGCACATAGATTTTATTCGTGATAGCCTTCTGAATTATACATATCAGGTTGTGCACAGAGAGTATGACGGTAATGTACCCGGTGTACCTAATACCACTGCAGAACAAATTTCGCAGCGCATCAATGAAGGAACCAGTATTATTAATTATTGTAATCATGGCTCACAAAACAGTTGGAGCGTAGCAAATTATTCCAGTACACATGTCAATGCACTTACCAATACAGATAGGTGGCCGATTATTTGGGCGGTAGCATGCGATAATGGTCGTTTTACTGACGGGACATGTTTTGCTGAGGCATGGACGAGGGCCTCTTATAATGGACAACCTACCGGTGCCATAGGGACAAAGATGAGTTGGATATCGCAGCCATGGCTTGCTCCTATGACCGGACAAGATGAAATGGTTACTATCTTGGTAGAAGGTTATACTGATAATATTAAAAGAACTTTAGGAGGTCTTTCTACCAATGGTGGTATGCGGATGATTGATTTGCATGGTAGTTCGGGTATTAGTACACATGATACATGGATTTTATTTGGTGATCCGACACTTACATTAAGAACAAAGCCTCCAACCGAAATGACTGTAAGCCATATCTCGGTTTTGCATTTAGGAATGGATGAAATGGTAGTGAATGCCGATGCAGAGGGAGCTACCGTAGCACTAACCATTAATGGAGAAATATTAGGTACAGGTGTGGTAACCAATGGTTCAGCCAGCATCAGCTTTCCACCGGTTACAAATATTGGCACATTAAAAATAGCTGTATTCGGATATAATAAAGTTACTTATCTGAATGAAATCGAAATTCTACCTGCTACAGGACCCTTTGTGGCTTTTGTTTCCAGTACTATTGACGGGCTTCCCTCAAATAGTGTCCATTACGGTTCTGAAGCAATTCTTGGTATACAAGTACGTAATTTTGGAGTAGAGAATGCCTCAAATGTTCAGATTAGTTTAAGTAGTTCTTCACCCTATGTAGATGTTATTGATGATATAGCTGAATATGGTACTTTACTACCCAATCAGCAAATACTTATCGAAGATGCGTTTGCGTTTAATCTGAGTGATAAAGTTCCTGATAAAATGGTATTGCCATTTCAATTACATATTATTGCAGATGAAGGGAGCTGGGTAGCCGATTTTAATCTGATTGCTTTGGCACCTGAGTTTGAGATAACTAAATTAAGGATTGATGATGAGGCAGGAAATGGAAACCGGAGATTAGACCCGGGTGAGACAGTTGACCTGAAAGCAACTATTATCAATATCGGTAATAGCAATGCACACGATGTGACATCTTTCTTAACTTGTTCTTCTCCTTTTATTCAAATTAATCTGTCAGAATATTCAATAGGTTACATGCCTTTTGGACAAACTTCCGAAGCCTTGTTTTCCATAACAGTTGCAGAGGAAACTCCGGTAGGAACTATAATAGAATTTGAGATTAATGTGACGGCAGGGGAGTATACGGCGCAAAATATTTTTCTATCTAAAATAGGTCTTATGGTGGAAGATTTTGAATCCGGTGACTTTACTGATTTTGCATGGGTTAATGGAGGAAACCAGCCTTGGGTCATCACAAATGTTGATGCATATGAAGGTGAGTTTTCAGCTAAGTCAGGTCCCATTAGTCATAGCCAAAGCTCACAATTAATGCTCCAGTATGAGTCTAATGTAGATGATACAATCTCTTTTTATAGGAAAGTTTCCTCGGAATCGGGCTTTGATAAGTTGCATTTTTATATGGATGCTACAAAAATGGATGAATGGACCGGTGATATTAAATGGGCTAAGGTTAGCTATCCGGTTCCGGCAGGCAATCATGTGTTTAAATGGGTATATCTGAAAG
This sequence comes from uncultured Lentimicrobiaceae bacterium, assembly GCA_964592175.1. Lineage (GTDB taxonomy): Bacteria > Bacteroidota > Bacteroidia > Bacteroidales > F082 > JALNZU01. Next base: position 62,691 of record CAZQBU010000002.1, on the reverse strand, counting down.
ATGCAAATGGGTCCAATGGTGATGATTGTGCATGGTTGGATTATATTGTTTTTCCCCTTAATCTCAATACATTTGGTTGGGCGGGTGAAGATGCTGCCATATGTTCAGGTGAAAGTTATCAATTGAATGCAAGCGCTGCTGTTTGCGATAGTGTATTATGGAGTACGAGCGGGACAGGTGTTTTCTCGAATGCGTCCATCATTAATCCTGTTTATACGCCTTCAGAACAAGATAATGAACAAGGAGGTGTCATATTAACCCTTTCTGTTTATGGAAATGCAACTTTGATGGAAAGTTCTATGCAGTTAATCATTCATGCGTTGCCTATTGTGAGTATTACCGGTGATCCACACGTTTGTGAAGGAGATGCTGCTACGATTATTGTGACAATGACAGGCAAATCACCATGGATAGTAGATGTGCAGAATATGGAATCCATCATAGCTATGGAAACTCCCTGGGATCAATCGGTTTATCCTGAATCGACAACAACTTATCAACTTATCCAAGTGACAGATGGGAATAACTGTATAAATCTTGCTGAAGGCTACCATCAGATTATAGTGGATCAATTACCCATGCAAGCTGTCAAACCCATCACTCCCGATACCATAGACCATGCAATACATGTGCAAAGCCCGGTGAGTGTTGACTCCGTTGTTGGTGCCACATCCTATATATGGAAAATTGAACCATCCGAAGCCGGGACAATAAGCGGTAATACAGCTGATGCCATGATAAATTGGAATACGGAATTTATTGGAATAGCATCAGTACAAGTTACCGCTGTCAATATATGTGGACATGGCGAATGGTCTGAAGCTTCTGAAGTCATTGTTCACAGTACGATAGGTACTGATGAAAGATTTGCTGCTACGCTTTATGTTTATCCAAATCCAACTGATGGTCAATTGACAATCATTTTAGACGATCTTCAAAATACATTTAGTCTTTGTCTTTATAATATATTGGGAGAGTTGGTTTATACGAAAGAATTTTTGGATGTTGGTGTTGCTACACAGATTCTTTCGTTGGGGCACTTGCCGGGAGGGATATATTTAATGAAGGTGTCATCTGCGTCAACGGTTAAGAATCAACGTATTTTAATACGAAAATAGAGTAGGCTTATTTATCGATACGAATGAAAAACTCAGAATGAGTTTAGGGTGAAAAGTGAGGGGTTGTCTTAAATTAGGACAACCCCTCTTAAATTAACCAAAACAAAAATTTATAACTGTTGAAAGGGTATTTAATTGATGATTTTCAGGTTATAATTACCTTGTGTGGTATGCAGATGAAGAACGTATAGTTTATCCATTGAATCTATTGCTATTTGCTGTGAGCTATTGCCTTGTGGAAGCATCATCATGCCTTGTTTAATTAATCGTCCACTTAAGTTAAATAGGCTATACTGTATCTTTTGTTGTATTGCTGATGAAATTTCTAATTGAATCGTTTCTGAACTTATATCAACATAATAATGTTTGATTATTAAATCTTCTGTTAAGCCTTCAGTTGGTTCCCACACAGAAGTTTGATAGTCAACATGCAATTGGTTTTCTTCTGAGCTATAGGTGAAGTCAATTCCATCGTAAGCTGCAACATACCAAAAGCATGATTCATTAGTCATCCATTTTGCCATTGGAATACTATTCAGGGTATCTGAAAAAGGTCCGATTATTGTATCTTGTTCAGGTGTGTGTATGGCAACATAGTAGGATATAGGATTGCCATGGTCCGGGTCAAAAGATGGTTGCCAAGCAAATTCAATTGCAGCTGTCTGATATACAGAATCAGGTATTGGATAGGCTAATCTGAAACGGGTGGGGGGTATATTTCCTTCTTGTTCTATAGTAAGAAACTGATTCACAGCTATATCATAAAGTTTTTGTTTTGCTCCACTTGGCCAACTGATGATGATGCTATCCACTTTGGCAACTTGCCCTAACCCAAAATGCATGGCATGTGCATCTTGTCCTGTTGCTCCACGTCCGCCGTTTATCTCACGAATCTGCATCGTGCCTTGGCTGAATAAGCTGGCTCTTGCTCCAATAGCACTTCTATTATCAAAAACTCCTTTTAATGTGAGGTTAAGGAATGCATTCCCGTTATCGAGTTCATTACGGAGTAATACAACACTAAAAGAATGTCCAGATATCAACACGTCCAAGTCTCCATCCTTATCAAAATCTCCCCAACTGAAACCAAAGCCATCGCTTGGACCTGATATATTGGCTTCGGGCGCGATGTTTGTAAATGTACCATCACCATTGTTGATATAAAGTTTATTGGTTGCGGTATGGTTAGTAGTGAACAAATCCATCCATCCATCATTGTTGATATCCTGCCAACCGCAGCTACGTGCATCCCCTGCGTCTGAAACACCGGCAGTCAATGTTATGTCTTCAAAACTACCATTGCCTTTGTTATAATATAAACTGTTTCGATTTGATCCAATATTGGCGAGATACAAATCCAGAAAGCCGTCATTATCCATATCGCCCCACGCAACAGCTACAGTATTTCGAAAATCAGAAAGCCCGACCTGATAAGTAATATCTTGTATGGATTGTCCGGCAATGTTTTTATATAGTCTACTTGTTTTTGTTGTACTCGTAACAGCAACAAAAATATCTTGTAATCCATCATTATCAAAGTCGGCTGCGGCAGCTATACTACCAGTATTGAATTCTCCTATTTCAACTACTTCTTCAAACTGACCGTTGCCTTTATTGATAAATAACTTGGTTTGATCCGTCATATTACTAGTTATAAAGTCTAACAGCCCATCGCCGTTAAAATCTATCCAAACTGCTCTTTGAGAGTTGTAAGTATTTGGGGCGCTGAACACTTCTTCGAAACCTTGCCCATTTAAGTTTTTATAGATTTTTGGAGGTTCGTTCATGTAAAAAGAGCTGATGAGTAAGTCATCATAACCGTCATTATCAAAATCTCCTACTGCTACTGTTTTTGGGAAAATATTATTTAGTCCGGTGTTGGCAATAATGTTAGTGAAAGTACCATCACCATTATTTTCAAAGAAAAAGACTTCATTTTCAGTGCCTCCGAAAAAATCAAGCCATCCGTCATTGTTATGATCTAACCAGACAACCAAATCGCCCATAGCAGGTGTTAATTCTATTCCCGATTGAGATGAGATATTTGTAAAAGATTGACCGTTTGCTATAATACGTAGACATAAAAGGAGTAGAATAACTAAGTGTTTTTTCATTTGTTTAAATTTTTGTAATTATTTGTTTATGAAGCAATACCAAATGTAAATCAATAAACCCGATTTGTGCTATATAAACTTTTTGAATCTAATCACTCGAATGAAATATGATCCAAAAGTGTTTGTCAATGCATATTACTATTTTACTTAAGTATGAGGTTAAATTCAATGAATGAAGTGGTACTTAAAGGTTTAAATACCACTTCATTCTGTGCAATCATTTTGCTGTATCATGAGTGTACATAGGATACTTATTTAATGATTAGTTTCTCAGTTGTACGTTGCTCATTAGTACGAAGGTCTATCATGTATACACCAGCAGGAATATTAGAAATATCTAATTCCAAATGCAGCTGCCCTTGCATAAATTCTTGATTAACCAATGTTCTGATTAGTTGACCGTTCAGGTTATACAATTTTGCTTCAACCTTGCTATTAGTAGGCAAATTCAATTCAAGATATGCTTGTGATGAAGCCGGGTTTGGTGCTATTCGTGTTTGGATGCTTGGAGTTGCATGAATTTCTTTAGTGCCTACTTCAGAATCAATTTCAAGAATCGTAAGTGCTAATTCATTCGCAACAAATATTTGTGATTTGTTTGGGGTTTTATCCAAGAGCATGCTGTTTATCTGAGTTCCGCAGGTAACGTACCAGCCTAAGCTTTTAGGCTCGGCGGGGTTAGAGATATCGAACATTTGAATGCGTCCGTCTAGTGTTCCAACATAGGCAATATTATTCTGCATCACTACAGAAATGGAAGGACTTACTGTATTTGTTTGTGCAAGTGGTACAATTATATTTTGACTTACATCAAATGTTGCAAAACCACCTTCATAGGCAGCTACACATGCAATACCATCATCCACATATACATCCCAACATGTGCCGGCTGGTGCATAATAATTAACCATAAAAGGAGTATTAGGGTTTGATACATTGTAAAGTTGTATGCCGTAATTACCTCCTGCTACGTACACATAACCCGAAGTATTTGTATAAACTCCGAACCCATGTTGACCATAAAGGATTGCTTGACCAAGTATATTTATAGATCCGTTGTTTTCTTTGAAAATTGTAAGGAGGTTTTTATCAACCATAAACCCTAAGTTATTAAACGAGCAAAGATTGTTATTTTGAATGAGTGAAAACTGGTCAGAAGCATTTACAATATCTGTTATATATGGTGCGGAAGGATTTTCAATGTTGACTAGTGAGAGATTAAGTGTATATGTTGGGAAACTATATTGTCCTGTAGATAGTGCAAGCCAATTGTTTGAAAGTGTAGATACAGCAACAATATCATTGCCTGTTTCCAACGTTGTTTCAATATATGGTTCATCTATATGTGTTATATTCACTACACGTAAGAGACCTGAGGTAGCCTCTGTTTTGCCATTACTTTGTCCTACAAATGCATATTTCTGATTGTTTTTATTGGCTACGGAAACTGATCTGGTATAACCCGGAAATGATTTAATAGTATTTAAAATCAGCGGTGCTTCAGGATTTGAGATGTCAATGCAATGAATTCCATATCCGTTATAACCTTCTTGACTTCCGTCATATGCCACTAATATATTATCTTTTAGAGAACCTAGCTTATTACTGCCGACAAACCAAGTGCCATCATGATTGAAAATAGCTTGTGGATTTGAAGGATCTCTAATATCTACAATAGTAAAGTAACCGTTAATTATATGGTTTAATACCATTATTTCACCATCAACCAACACTTCATAAATAGTGTGATTCGAAGGTAGCCCAGCATATACTAATGCTGGGTTGGCAGGATTGGAAATGTCAAATATATGTAATCTGAGCGTAGTTGCGGAATAAAGATAATTATCTTGGATTTGCATGTTTCCCCAACTACTTCCGCCACCTGAATATTGATGTACACTAGCTGTGAACATCATTTGCGGATTGGAAACATCAATTACATAAAGAAATTGTTGATTCGTGTAATAGATATAATTATCCTTTTTCAGAAATCCGGCCATTGCTACAGTTGCAGGAGGAATCTCCAGATATCCAAGAAATTCAAATGTTTGAGTGCTTTTAATCGAATATGCATAAATACCAGCTTCAGTAGCTAAAAATAATGATTGATCATCCACTATAATTCTATAAGGTTTAAAGCCTACATATTCCATGTGCTCAATTATAGGTGCTAAAGGATTTGTGATATTAACCACGCCAAAACCAAGGTCATTACATACATATGCATAGTTGCCGGAAATATTGAAATGTAATGCTTTGCCCGGAAAAGGCAATGTGGCTAGCTTTGTTGGATTTGAAGGATTACTGAAATTATAAATCTGGAATCCATAATAATCTGTGAAATAGAGTATATCATCAATCACCATAGAAGTTGTTGGTGGCGACGATACCACTTTGCCGTTTTCTAAATACGTGCTTAATGGTTTTAATAAATTATCATTATTACCCCATGTTTGAGCATTTGCGTCATGTATTATAGAACCAAAAAGGAGCAGGCTCAGTGAAATGAATAAAAATCTTTTCATGATAAGTTTAATTTTAATTATTGATTAATAAGAATTGTGTTATTTATTTGATCATCTGATTTAGTTATCATGTGGAGTACGTATGCCCCACTTTGGAATGCAGACACATCAATGATATGATTACTCTCTCCATTTGTAGTATGCTCATATAAGGATTGACCAAGACTATTAATTATATAAATCTTTTTTATGTATTCAATACCAGTACAATAGAGGGTTTCTTTAACAGGATTTGGATAAACTTTGATAGTTAACACTTGTGTTTCATTGAGTGATACAAGTACGCTTAAAGTTACCTGCACTGTTACTTCCGGTTGGTCCGGGTCGTTTGATGAGATGAGTATTTTAGATGTGAAGGTGTCGTTTTGTTCTTGTATGCCTTCAGTATTAAAAGTTACGTCTACGGGTAAAGTAAGTCCCGCTTCAATATCGCCTATTTGTTGTGATAAATTAAGCCAATTCCCACCTCCTGTGGGCTCGTCGTAGGCAATAGTTGCATCAAAAGATAGCATGCTTCCACCTTCATTTGTGATTAATAGCTGTTGAGTTATTGATTCTCCAAGCATAAGAGCCTGAATCATTTCTGTTGGATTAACAGTAATCTTTGGCCATTCCAGACTTTGTAAACTGATGTTGTCTACTTCCCAGTTTGAAATCATACTTGAATTGCTGCCTGTTGCTTCAAAACGTAAACGGGTTTCTTGTGCCACATAAGTACTTACATCAAAATAGTAATGTTCCCAAGTAGTATTGCCTGTATTAGACACTTCTGCAATTTGTTGCCACTCTTGTCCATTCCAAATGTGGACTTTCAGCCATTCGTTTCCATCTGATTGAAAATCTGTGAGTTTCAAATCATATGATAATATCAGTCGTTGAGAATTTGTGGGTATTTGTATGCGCGGACTGATAAGTGAATAACTGTAATTATTTACGATAGGCGAGAAATTGAATCGAGCAGTTGGAGCAGGATTTCCACTATTAGTCTGGATTCGCCAGTTCGTTTGTTCTTGGTCAAATATCCATTGTTGTGTATCAAAAGATCCGGAAGACCAATCTTCAATAAATGGTATCGTTCCTATAAATTCATTGTATCCTTGCCCGGTTAGTTGTGAGCTAAAGTCTTGAAACTCTGTCGAGACAAGTAAATTTGCATGTGCAATACCCTCAAATTGGGGTGCAAACTGAATTGAAAGCTCTCTGCTCTGACCTGCTTCTAAAAGAAATGGATACTGCTGGGAATCAGATATGATAAAGGCATCAGCTTGTTCACCGATAATACTAGTGCTATTAATGAGTAAATCTAGAGCGCCCGTATTCGTATATGTGAATGATGCCGGTTCCGAAACAGTGCCTGTCATGATCTCTCCAAAATCAGCAGATTCCGGTGTGAGTTCAAAGGAAAACAAGATAACGCCATCTAAAATTATACTATCAATATTCCAATCATTGACTCTATCGGAATCTTCCCCTGAAATCTCAAACCGTATTTGTGTTGTTGCTCCTTGTAAAAAGCTTAAGTCGTAGCTGAGAGTTGTCCAGTCAATATTTAATGTGTTCGAAATGCTTTCTAATTCAATCCAGTTACCGTTATTTAGTATTAATATCTTGAAGATTTCTGTTCCGGTTGCTACATAAGTTGAAAGTTGGAAATCTAAAGACAAATTAAGATTTTCAACACCTTCGATAATAATAGGCGGGCTTATTAATGCACTCATGTAATTATAATTTCTGGGAGTATACAGAAATTGGGCATTGGGTGCTGTTGGACTATAACCTGCTATTCTCCAATTTTCCAAATAATTATCGAATGTCCAATCCTGATTTTCAAACGTACCTTCATCCCAATTCTCAATGAACGGGATTCCATATGATATCTCTCCTAAACCTGTTCCTGTTAGATGTGAAGTAAAATCACCATTAGTAGTATTTATGTTTAGCTGAGCAGCATGTGTTCCTATTTGATCAGGGCTGAATACTATATCTAGGCTGAGGTTTTCGTTGGCGTTCAGCGAAAGAGGTAAATTCGGCATATTAAGAATGGAAAAGTTTACAGCATTTGCTCCTGTAATATTTATTGCATTCACGCTGCCTGCAGCAGTGCCGTTATTAGTCAGGGTGAAAATAGCGGGATTAGATGTTTCACCGGTATATATTGTGCCAAAATTATATTCACCCGGCACTAATTCAAAAGATGCAATGTCTTGTCCTTTAAGCTCTATATTATCAATGTTCCAGTTATTAAATCTGTCCGTGTCTTCGCCTGAAACTTCAAATTTTATTTGAGTGTGTGTGCCTTGAATAGCATTAAGATAATAAGTCAGCGTTATCCACTCAATATCTTGTGTATTTAAATAACCGTCTACTTCGATCCAGTTATTGTTATTCAAGATAAAAATTTTGAAATGCTCAGTTCCCGTATACATATAACCCGAGAAATAGATATCAAATGATAGCATCAGATTATCAACACCTTCAATATTAATCATTGGGCTAATCAAAGAGCTAGTGTAATTATAATTTCTAGGAGAATACATGAATTGGGCATAAGGTGCATTAGCGTCTGAGCCTGAAACCCTCCAATTTTCCAAATAATTATCGAATGTCCAATCCTGATTTTCAAACGTGCCTGCATCCCAAGTTTCGATAAATGGGATGGCATAAGCGGCCTGACTGCTAGCTGTTCCAATAAGATTTGCAGTAAAATCGCCATTGGTAGTGTTTATGTCAAGCTGAGCCGAATGTGCTCCAGGCTGATCAGGGCTGAACACTATATTTAGGTTGAGGCTTTCGTTGGAGTTCAGTGCAAGAGGTAAATTCGGCATATTAAGAATGGAAAAGTTTGCAGCATTTGCTCCTGTTATATTAACTGCATTCACGTTACCTGCAGCAGTGCCGTTATTAGTCAGGGTGAAAATCGCAGGATTTGATGTTTCACCCGTATTTATTGCACCAAAGTCATGCTCGGTTGGTAGCAACTCAAATGCAGCAACACCTTGACTTTGCACATCAAGTTTTATATTATCAATATTCCAGTTATTAAATCTGTCCGTGTCTTCACCTGAAGCTTCAAATTTTATTTGCGTGTGTGTGCCTTGAAGTGCGCTAAGATCATAAGTTAGCGTTATCCATGTAATATCTCCTGTATTTGAGTAACTGTCTAATTCAACCCAGTTATCGTTATCCAATATAAATATTTTAAAATGCTCTTGTCCTGTGAACTGATAATCATAAAAATAGAAATCAAATGATAACTCCAGATTATCAACACCTTCAATATTAATCATTGGACTAATCAAAGAGCTGTTGTAATTATAATTTCTAGGTTGATACATGAATTGGGCATACGGTGCATTAGCGCCTGAGCCTGAAACCCTCCAATTTTCCAAATAATTATCGAATGTCCAATCCTGATTTTCAAACGTGCCTGCATCCC
>CAZQBU010000002.1:0-53398 GCA_964592175.1 uncultured Lentimicrobiaceae bacterium | reverse complement strand
CTGATATTTTCCAGTTTTCCAAATAATTATCGAATGTCCAATCCTGATTTTCAAAGGTACCTGCATCCCAAGTTTCGATAAATGGAATCGTGTATGAGCGTTCAATCCCTTCAATCTCTGATGCACCTCTATTGTATACTGAAGGATTGTTTTTTTCTACGTGTGTTCCAATATTAGCACTTACGGGCAAACTGATATAAAGAGCCCAAAGAGTAGATAAACACAATGTTCTAAGTAAAATATTTTTCATGTCAAAAGGTTTTGGTTAAAAATTATGATAAGTATATCTGTATAAAATTTTCATCTTGATCAAAGAAATGATAATGGTTTATTATCAGAGTGCAAAAGTTCATGAACAACTTAATTAACGTGACAGTACAAAAGTACAGTCAGTGAATTGATTAACCTTTCAGTAGTATCTGGTAATATCTATCCGTAGAAAGCGGTATTTTGTGGTTTTAAGTGCTTTTACACTATAAACTTGCTTCTTAATGACTTAATTTTGCTAACATGTTTAATTCAATTATCCGGTTACAAATTGTTTAAATTGATGTTGATTGGAATAGATAAAATAGGATGTGCATGGCACAGTTCGTGGTTTACACAAAGAATTTTGTTTATAATATTAACCCTAATAATTACACCTGTATGGGGCGATATTCTTTTATTCCCTGGTAACCAGAAAAAAGAAAGTCAAGCATTTTTCATTAATGGAGTTTCTATTGATAGTCTTTTCTCTAAGTTACAAACTTTGGTTTATCATGAACCAGATTTGACGCGAGAAACTACTTTAGAAGCTATTGGACTAGCGGTTGAATATAATCAGTTGGATTGGGAAGTACGTTTATTGAATTTAGTCGGAGCTTCCTATGCAATACAGTCAGAATACGGTAATGCACTAGATTTCTATCATCAGGCACTTACGAAAGCTACTACTTTAGGTAGCTACTCTAGACTTGCTGATACTTATAATAACTTAGGTGGGATTCAGTATTATGCTAGAAACTATACTGAAGCACTGGCTAATTATCTTGAAGCTTTGAATTATTATGAGAAAGGTGATATATACGATAAGATTGCTGCGGTACATTGTAATATCGGCTTGTTATATTCATCATTGAAGAATATCGAGAAATCTCAGATGCATTTTATCGAGGCTCTCTCCAGATTTTCTAAGCTTCAAATTGTTCCAGGGCAGACACTTGTATTATTAGGTTTGAGTCGAAACTATATTTATAGCGAAAATTATGATTCCGCTTTTTTGATGGTCGATCAAGTACTCGATCTCTTGGAACCCATTGATGAGTTATATAGCTTATCATCTGCTTTAAAGACAAAAGGAGATATTTATTTTGCTTTGGCGGAGTATCATAATGCTTTGGAATATTATGAAAAGAGTGAAATAGAGGCACTGTATATCCAAAATAAGAGTATTTTGGGTGAGATTTATATCAGTTTAGCAAAAACCTATTTTGAAATAGGAGAACAGCAAAATGCCATAGACTACTCTGAAAAAGCACTGGAGATGGCTCAATTAGTCAATGACAAGCAAATGATAGTGAATGGCTATATGCTTCTTAGTAATATTATGGAATCTAAGAATGATTTTGTTTTAGCCCTAACACATTATAAGGAAGCTACTGAACTGAGGGATAAAATTATAGATGAATCCAAGCTACATGGAATATATAATATGGAGATTCAGCATTTGAGCAAGGACAAAGAAATTCAACGCTTAGAGATTGAAAGACAAAATTACCTCATTAATCAGCGTAACACAATGCTATATATTATAGGTTTAGTAGCCTCGTTTATAATTGTCTTAATGGCTACTGTATATTATTATTATGTAAACAAAGTACGGATAGAACAACAAAGGAAAATTAATGAAGCGAATCTTATAGCAGCCCAGGAACGCTCAAAAGTTGCGTTTGAAGCTGAAATTGAAGAACGTAAGCATCTTGGGCTTGAACTTCATGATAGGGTGGGACCCTTGTTGTCCTTAGCCAAACTTAATCTTACAGCTCTGCATGGAGATCAAGAAACAAGGAATGCATCACAAAATAAAATTATTAACAATACATTAGATACCGTTAATGAGATATTAAAAGAAATAAAGCAGATTTCACAAAATATGGCTCCGGTTGTTTTAATTGAAAAAGGCTTTGAAGCAGCTATAAAAAGCTTGGTAAATCGCTTAAATGAGATTGATAACTATCAGGTACATTTCGATATATTCGAAGTTACAGGTAAAATTGAACCTTATGTAGAGCATGTCCTTTATCGTTCTATACTTGAAAGTGTTAATAATATTTTACACCATGCAAAAGGTAGTGAAATTAATCTACAAGTGATTGGAAGTACAGAAGACATTACTATTATGATTGAAGATAATGGAATCGGATTTGATCCTGCTATTTTAAGTGAAAGTAGGGGATTAGGAATGAAAAGCACGCGCTCAAGAATCGAAAGCCTTAACGGGAGTATGTTTGTTGATAGTACGATTGGAAAAGGAACGATAGTTACATTTATTGTTCCATTAAATAATATAGAAACATCCTAATAAAATGAAACAAATCTCAGTTTATTTAATAGATGATCATAAAATGTTTGTCGAGGGATTATGCTCTTTACTGGATGAGGTACATGATTTTAACCTTATCGGATATTCATTAAATCCAGTTGAATTTTTAGAAAACCTCGAGAGTAATCAAGCTTCTGTTTATTTAGTAGATATCAATATGCCCCAAATGTCTGGGGTTGAACTAACTATGCAGTTAAAAAAACGTTACCCGGAGGCTAATATTTTAGCGCTTACCATGTATGATGAATATGAATATGTAGAGAAAATGATTATAGCCGGTGCATCTGGCTACATTCTTAAAGCTGCTAGTATCCAAGAACTTACTCATGCAATTAAAATGGTAGCCCAAGGTTCAAAATATTTAGGGGCAGATATCCAACATGTACTTTTTAATAAATTAGAAAAAAAAGCCTCAAATTACGATGCCTCGAACACACTTGCCATGCCTAAGTTTGAAATTAATCTAACAAAACGTGAAATTGAAATATTGGTTTTAATTGCTAAAGAATATACAACACCTCAAATAGCTGAACAACTATTTATTAGTGAACGAACAGTAGAAACCCATCGAAAAAATATTTTCAGCAAAACCAAAGCAAAAAGCATCATCGGTTTAAGCAAGTATGCCGAAAAATATGGACTAATCAATTAATTACGACATTAGGAGTAAATACATACCGATAGCCCAAAAACGTAGTTGTGTTTGTGCTAATTTATAATCTTTCGATGGCGAAACAAAATCAAAACAGCTATGGTAGCAAAAGAGTCTGTTATCGGTAAAACTTGACTAAAAAAAGAATAAATTTCCTGACTTGTACCCTCTCAATTTAGTGCGGTTTTAAAAGGCTGATAATCAGCAATTATTCGTTTTATTTTATTGTTTTTACCGCACTAAGGCACTAAAAAGTGTGAAAATTATAGTGGTAAAGACAGGATCTAGGGCGCAAGCAGTTCAAGAGATAACAATAAACGTATTGTTTTAAGTCTATTTGTTCTGCGAAAACAGACAAAGAGCTCGATGAATTAAAGATTTTGGATGAGGAATTGGATAAAGGTATTATAGGACAACTCACATTTAGTGATTTCCAAGCATATAGAGTTACAATCAGGGGGTTGGATAAGAAAGTTCATCAATGAAGCAAAAAATAACTGATAGACTCATTTTCAATAAGCTCTCTGGTAAAATCACCTTAATAAAAGCTGGATAGCATCTCAAATAATGAAAATTCTATCCAAAATATTTTGACCGCACTAAAAGGGACAAGTCAGGTGTGTTTGTGCTAATTTATAATCTTTCGATGGCGAAACAAAATCAAAACAGCTATGGTAGCAAAAGAGTCTGTTATCGGTAAAACTTGACTAAAAAAAGAATAAATTTCTAAGAATTTGAGTCAAATCTGTAAAATATTTCACTTGTTTTTGCGTTCAATATTTAAGACTTGTCATATAAAATGTTGGGAATCAAATCCGTTAAAATTATTTTAATTTTTAAGGATTTTATTGCAACCAAATCGATGAAATAATCATCATATATTTACAAGCCGATAGCTTGTGCTACCAACTTTTTTGTAGTTTTATAAAATGAATCAAAGTTTAAGAAGTAAGATTAAACGAATCATTTACAATGATTTACATTTGGATGATTGGGAGTTGATTTCCCAATTGAAACAACTTTTACATGAAGCCGATCAAATTCAGTCTACAGATTTCAAAACAGACGATTTCAAAGATTTGGCTTCAATAAGTATTGAGCAACTGCTTGATAAAGAGCCGTCCGAATTAATGATGTCAAGCGGCTATGCCGGCTTGGATAGAATTATCGGTGGATTTGGCTATGGTGAGTATGTAATACTTGGAGGTCGTCCCGGTATGGGAAAAACAAAGTTTTTGGTTAATCTGTGTTTGAATATCGCACAAAATGATGCGGTACTTTTTGTTACTTATAATCTGTCGAAGCCCTATTTGACACATCATCTTATTGCGCGCATGGCAGCTATGGAGATGAAGCAATTGTATGAACCGCATCTGCAGGGCGACGCAGTTGAGAATTTAAAACGGATTATACCTGAAACTGAAAATTATAACATCTTTATTACGGATGAGTGCCGAAACTCTGTTACGGCTCTTCGTGCGCTTTGTCGCAAGCAGGTCGAAGAAAAGAATATCCGCTTTGTGATTATCGATTTCATCCAGCTGATGGGAGCCAATCGCTACCATACACGTAGGGAAATGGAAATAAGTTTTATTAGCCGTGAGCTCAAAAACATGGCGCAAGAATTGAATATATGCGTATTGGCAGTAAGTCAGCTAAATAGAATGGTAGAACATCGTGCGCTTACGTATTTTCCGCGCTTGTCGGACTTACGCGATAGTGGCGCATTGGAACAAGATGCCGACAAAGTGGTAATGGTGTACCGCCCTGAATATTATGGTCTTACAGAAGATGATCTGGGGTATGATACCAAGGGACTCATCGAATTGCTTGTTGTTAAAAACAGACATGGAGGTTTGGGGACGGCACGCTTGCTTGCAGATAGTAAGTTCATTAAAATTGTCGACTATGAGGTCGGGAAACAGGACTTTCAAATATCGCAGGAGCGCTTGGATGACTTTAAATTTTAACAACAAACAACTATAAAATATTGAGCCGTTGGTTAAAGAAATTATGATGTCAGACTGTTAAAGACTGGTGGCTGTGTTCCTGCAGCCCTTGAATAAACGTAGGTTTATACATTACAATATCCAAAAACTCATTTCATTTCGTTTTCGGATATTGTCTTAATATCAAAGATAATTTGCAACGGCTCACTTTTCTTTTTATGCAATATTTTGAACAGATAGAATCTATTTTTGAGTTAAGCAAACGCCTTAATGCGGATTTGCAACATTATTATTATGTAGGGGCCTTGGGTGCAAATAGGGAAATCTTTTCGCTTAAAGCTTATGAGAGAAATGCCTTATTCTTTTTAGGACTTAAAACGCCTACGGACTTAAGTCGGTTTTTGAATATTTCGATGCTTGATTTGGGAAATCTTGTGAATATGCCGAAATACAAAACCTATTCCATTCGGAAGAAAAGGGGTGGTGTCCGCTTTATTTCGGCTCCGGGACCACAGCTCAAATACGTTCAAAAACGTTTGAATTACTATTTACAAGCTTATTACTTTTGGATTAAGCCCGAAGCCTCGCATGGTTTTGTGATAAATCCGCGCTCGATTGCGAAAAAGCATACAATTGTTACAAATGCTGAAGCACATATGGATAAGAAACACTTGATCAACCTCGATTTAAAAGATTTCTTTTCCTCAATTTCCGCTTCGCAGTTGAAAAAGCTTTTTATGTCGTTTCATTTTCGCTTTGATGAGCAAATGGCAAGCATATTGGCACTTTTAATGAGCTATACTGGGCATTTACCCACTGGTGCGCCCAGTTCTCCGGTACTATCAAATTTTATATGCTTGGAACTTGACCGCGAGCTGACGAGTTTTTGTGATGACAGAGAAATAACCTACACCCGTTATGCCGATGACTTAAGCTTTTCATCCAATTATTTTATACCTCATGATGCGATATTGGATATCATGCTTTTAATAAAAAATCATGGTTTTCGGCTGAACCATAAAAAGTTTCGCATCCGAACATCCTCTAAAAAGCAAACGGTAACAGGAATTCTGGTGAATGAGTTTCCAAATGTGGATCGTAAATTACTAAAACGGATCCGTGCAATAGTTCATGATATACATATGAACGGCTTGGAACATGCTGCTCAACGTCATTTCAACTTGGAAAGTGTGACCGAACAAGAGATTAAACTGTTTATTCAACGCACCCGTGGTTATATTATGTTTGTGCGACAAGTAAGGGGAGAGCATGACTGGATATACCAAAATCTATTTCGCGACTTTAAAAGAGCGATTTTTTTCAAGACTCCCACAAGGAAAATTTGATAGGAGATTTAGTGTATTTAACTTTTATGAGCATGTAAGATTGGTTATTTGCATACTTACTTCGGTATTCCGAAGGAATAGTACTAGCAAAAGAAAATGCCAAATTAAAATGAAAAAACCTGTAAATCATTCATTTACAGGTTTTTTTAAGTCTTAAATAAATTAGTAAAAACTATATTGGTGATCCGGACAGGATTCGAACCTGTGACCCGCAGCTTAGAAGGCTGCTGCTCTATCCAGCTGAGCTACCGGACCATTTTTGAGGCGGCAAAGGTAAAATATTTTATGTGGTTTTCCAAAATAAAAATGTTTTGTTATGAAAAAACCGTGTTATTTACTTGCTGTTCCATTGTTTTTCAACTCTTCTACTGCTTTATTTAAAATATCGTGAAGTTCGGTGCGTATATTGAGTCTTGCCAAGCGATTTACATCGGCATCGGGAAATACTCTATTGGAAACAAACACAAAAACAAGCCCGTTTCCCGGGTCGGCCCATGCCAAAGTGCCGGTAAATCCGGTATGTCCGTAGCTAAGCATGGAAGCTGTCATTCCGATGGAACGTTTTTTGTCTTTCGGGTCGAGTGGCGGCTTATCAAATCCTATTCCTCTACGGTTATTCTTTTGTGTGAAATGGGCAGTTGTAAAATAATCCACTGTTTCCGGCTTAAGCAGCTGCATGCCGTTATAGTAACCTTTATCGAGAAGCATTTGCATGATGGTCGCCACTTCTTTTGCCGTTCCAAAAAGGCCGGCATGCCCTGAAACGCCGCCTAGCAGTGCAGCTCCTTGATCATGTACCGTGCCTTGAAGTTGTTCGTTTCTGAAAAGCTTATCATCTTCAGTAGGTGCAATATCATGCAAGGCAAACTTTTCCAAAGGATTAAATAATGTATGTTGAAGCCCCATAGGGCGATAGAATTTCTCTGTTAAATACGATTCAAAAGGATAATTGGAGGTCAACTCTACAATATCAGGCATAAAATAAAAGCCTAAATCGCTGTATCGATATTGTTTTGCCTTCATTTTGCTTTCGGCAATGACATCAAATAGCTTGTATTTGTAGTTTTTATCGATATATAAATTACGTGCAGTGCGCAATGAAAAGTCGGTACTCAATTGCGTGCTAAACACTTCCGGATCGAGCCCGTTATCTGTGATAAGCTTTTTATGAAACGGTATCCAGCCATCCAATCCGGATTGATGCGTCATGAT
The DNA here is from genome assembly GCA_964592175.1 of uncultured Lentimicrobiaceae bacterium. Taxonomy (GTDB): domain Bacteria; phylum Bacteroidota; class Bacteroidia; order Bacteroidales; family F082; genus JALNZU01. Next base: position 45,655 of record CAZQBU010000002.1, on the reverse strand, counting down.
ATCAATCAATTTTAAGCCGGCTTTGTCGCTATTACGTAAATATGGGAAAAATGAACCAAGATTGGCGTCAAGCGATAAATTCCCATTTTCATAGAGTTTCATTACCGCCAAAGTTGAAGCCAAGATTTTTGTTAGCGAAGCAAGGTCATAAATAGTGTTTTCCGTGACTTCTTGGCTGTTGTCGTAAGTTAAATATCCATACTGTTTTTCATATAGTATGCTTCCATCGAGCATGGCAACGACTTGGCATCCAGGATAGGCTTTTTTTTTAATTCCGTCGTTCACTATTGAATCAATCTGCCGAATATAATGTGCAGGCAACTCGTATGATTTACGTAAAGGAACCTCCGGTTTTACTTCATTTTGTGAAGTGCTTTTGCCAACAATGCCGCTTCCTGCTTTAAAACCAGCTTTTAGCGATACAGGAATACTACCTTTTGCGGTTTGTTTTCCACTTAAAACAGCTGCTACAGTTTGTCTGCTTTCCACCCGATCTTGGTATCCAATGATTATTGCCTTAAACTGATCGGTTTCTTTAAATAAATCCAATGCATAAGGGGAAGCAAAAACAAGCAGTGTCACTTTCTTATTGTGGGCAAGCTTTTCGATGAAGCGTACTGCCTCCATTTCAATGCCAAAGTTTTTTTGTGCCAGTATGTTTGTGTTTTCAATGCTTACAATTATTTCATCCATACCGCTTAGGGCAGCTTCTAATTTGTCGTATTGTTGTTTGTCGGCTTGTTTCGGAAGCTGAAAAGCTGTAGAGGGAAGTGATTCCTTATCTAAAAGCGCATGAATGGATGAAATCTTGTTTTGTCCTACCGTTAAAAATGCGCGTTTTGTTTTATTTACTTGCAGCGGCAGCGTATTTTCTTTATTTACCAATAAGGTTACGGCTGCTTCAAAAAGCGTATTTTTAAGTTCGATATATGCCGGTTTATTCAGTTCATTATCAATCCCACTGGGATTTATTGGGCGATACATATTCAATCCGGCTTTGTATTTATAATGCAAAATTCGCCTGCAGCTTTCTTCAACACGGGCTTTAACTTCCGGCTGCTCCTCCATTGCTTCCACGATGGTAGCAATGGCAACGGGTACATTTGCCGGCAGGAGCAGTATGTCGCTTCCGGCCATCAAAGCTTTGAATTCAACCATGCCTACTTTTTCGCCCTTGGTAACACCCTGCATATCAAGTCCATCTGTGATGACAATCCCTTTAAAGCCCATTTCTTCACGCAATAATTCGGTGAGAATCGAATAAGACAAGGTGGCGGGAGTATTGTGGCGGCTTTCTAAGGCAGGAATATATAAGTGGGAAGGCATAATGCCTTCAACACCTTGTGCAATCATCTTTTGAAACGGCTTTAACTCAACCTCATTCAAATGTTCACGGCTGTGAGGGATGATTGGCAAATCAAAATGCGAATCAATATGCGTATCGCCATGTCCCGGAAAATGCTTGGCGGTGGCTATTATTTTTCCGTCTTTTAAACCGTTGGCATACGCCATTGCTTTTTCAAATACCAAATCCGGATTATCACCAAAACTGCGTACACCTATCACAGGATTTGCTGCATTATTGTTTACATCGGCCACGGGGGCAAAATTGAAATGAATTCCTAAGCTATGGCATTGTTCGGCAATTTGTTTACCCATCTCATAAATAAGTTGGTTGTCTTGCACGGCTCCCAATGTCATTTGCAGGGGATACGAAACTGTGCCGGGTATTCGCATGGCGAGCCCCCATTCTGCGTCAATGCTCACAAACAGTGGTGTTTGGGCAAGCTGCTGCCAGCGATTTGTTTGAATGAGTTGTTCACGGGCTTTTCCTTTAAAAAAGCAAATACCTCCAAGGTTAAACCGCTTGATATAACTTTCAATTCGCTCATCATATGGCTTATCAGGCTGATTGGCACGAATAACTATAAGTTGCCCAACACGTTGTTCCCAGCTGAGGCTGTTATAAACCGAATCGACCCAAAACTGTTCCGCTCGGTCGGGCTCATACATTAATACTTGCGCATCTGCAGTTTGAAATATTGTAGCAAGTACAACTACTAACAAAAGGGGAAAGAAATATCGCTTCATTTTTTGAATTTAATTTCGTTATAACTTTGAGAAATATCTTTTTAACTCCTCCATTCCGGAGGGTTTTGCTACAATTTTCTTGTCCTTGTCAAGCAAGAACAAGGTGGGAGTGCCGTATACCATATATTCGTTGGTAAACATAGTTCCATTATGCTCAGCCTCAAGAATATGTATCCAATCGGGAGCTTCTTCGCGTATGAAATCCTGTAAGACTTCACTATTTGGGCTTATTACAATTGAAACGATGGCAGTATGTGGATTTTGTTTTGCAAAATCGTTTAATTCGGGAACCAATTCCAAGCAATAAGGGCAGCTGAGTGACCAAAATACTATGACCGTATTTTCATTTTCAAGATTATACAAGCTAAACTCATGCCCTTCAATTGTTTTGGAATGTATCTGCGGAGCTGCTGAGCCGTTTGACAATTTTCGATATGGTCCAATCACTTTTTCGATAGATACCAGAGTTTCAGGCTCCATACAGTCGGTTTGTAAGTGGGGGAGGCTACTCAGAAAATCACTTACAACAGTCAAGCCCATGCGATAAAAGCCTTCGATGAAGTACTCTATAATAAAAAGGTATACCTCATCGGAGATGGCAGCTTTTTCGAGTATGTTGTTTAAGGCTTTTATAAATTCCACTTGAATTTCTTCTACCCGCATATCCGGCCGCTGAAACAATCCTAAATAGTCAATAAGCTTGGAATTCAGTATGTTGGAAAAAATCAAATCTGTGTCCGTAAAATCTATATCATCCAAAAAACCGACTTTCAATTTTTGCCGTTGTGTGTCAAAGTCGAGTTCCAAATCCAAAATTATCGGCAAATCGGCTTTCATAAAACGTGCTGCCAAGCTGCCGGGAACTTTAGTGAATATTTCGGCTGCTTTTTGATGCGGTATCTGTTGGAGGCGATTAAACTCTTGCTTGGCTTGCAGGTAAAAGTCATCCTCCTCGGGATATTCCCTTAAAATGGGCTTTAATAATTCCATTTTATACAATGCCTCATTTTTTACAAGGGTGTAGGCATACCAATTACGATTTTCTTCCGAGCGTATGAAATCGACTATGCCATCGGATTGCAGGTCGCCCGAAACAAACTGCAGCTTTTCGGTGCCGTTTATCAAGATATGAAATGAATTACCTTCTTCTGTTTTAAGGCGATACATTCCGGGCTTCCAAGAAGCTTGCGGGAGTAATTTGAAATAGCCTGTTTCGTCAGTAAAGACAGAATCTATTGGTATTTGTGTATCTCCCCGAACCAAAGCAAAATGAATCATTTTGTTGTTGTAATTGCTGATTGTACCTTCCACTGATTGTGAAATAGAGAAAAAGCTCGACAACAAAAATGTAACTAAAAGAAGTAGATGTCGATGAAACAGATTCATTTTTATTGAGTTTTTGCAATTTTAAACCAATTCTTATACCAAAACACTATTTTTCGATATTTTTATACACATTGGTTTGTGAATTAATTCATTTTTGTGACTAAAGCTCATCGATATCGATATCTTCCGCTTCTTCCAAACCTTCAATAAGGAGGGGCGTATTGGATACCTGTGTTGATTCAATATTCCTTAGGCTTCTCCTGATGGCGCGTGTCCGCACTCCTGATAATTCATCAATCTCTTTACCTGCTTCGTCAATCTTTTTACGTGCTTTCACTAAAATATCGCCAAATTTGTTGAATTCAGTTTTCACTTTTCCTAAAATTTCCCAAACTTCACTACTTCGCTTTTGGATTGCCAATGTTTTGAATCCCATTTGGAAGCTGTTAAGAATGGCAGCCAAGGTAGTTGGTCCGGTAATGATAATTTTAAATTCTCGTTGCAGCTGTTCGATTAGGTTACTGTTACGCACTATTTCGGCATAAAGCCCTTCCATGGGTAAAAACATAATGCCGAAATCGGTGGTAAAAGGCGGTTCAATGTATTTGTCGCTGATATCTTTCGCGAATTTCTTGATGACGTTTGTCAATTGCTTTGTTGCCTCTTCAATCGTTTCGGGATTGCCTTCATCATAGGCATTCAAAAGCTTTTCATAAGATTCCATTGGGAATTTTGCGTCAATTGGTAGATAAACAGGGCGGTCATTATCTTTGCCGGGAAGTTTTATGGCATATTCCACATGGAATGAGCTTGATTTTCTCGTTTTAACGTTTTCCTCATATTGTTCCGGAGCCAATAGCTGTTCTAAAATGTTTCCCAATTGTATTTCACCCAAAACTCCTCTTGTTTTAACATTTGATAGCACACGTTTTAAGCCTCCCACATCGGTTGCAAGGTTTTGCATTTCTCCCAGACCTTTTTGCACATTTTCGAGCTGTTTATTAACCAGTTCGAATGACTTTCCTAAGCGATTTTCAAGTGTCTTTTGAAGCTTTTCATCAACTGTTTCACGCATTTTCTCCAGCTTTAATTCGGTGCTCCGAATCAATTCTTCTTGCTTTTTCTCTAAGTCGTTAAATTTTTCCTTTTGTAACTCATTGAAGTCCTTTACATTTTGACTAAAAGATTCTCTGAATTCTTTAAGGCGTAGCGCAAGTTCTTCTCTATTTTCCTTATTTGTTTGTTCTTGCTTTTCACTTAATTCGCTAAGGCGTTCTTGCAGGGTTTTATTTAATTGCTGCAGGCCATCGCTGTTTTGTTTTGCAATAGTTTTTAACTCATTTTGTTGGAGATTTGAAATGTCACGAAGCACATTTTGCGTGATTTCTAAAAAATTGGTCAGATTTTGTCCTAATTCTTCTCTATTTGCTTTAAAATCTGATCTAAACTGTTGCTCTTGTCTTTGGAAGCCCTTATCTAACAAGGTTAACTGATTCAGTAGCTCCGATTTATCAGCTTTTTGTGAAAATTTGATAAGTAATATCAGAATTATGATAAGAATTAAAAGGATGATTAACCCTAAGGCAATAAAGAAATATTCCATGATGGCAGTTTATTTTCAATGCTGCACAAAGATATTTAAAAAAGAAAGAAGAAGATACTCCTTACTACTTTGTTAGAAAAAATATGAATTTGTAATTATGAAAACTCAAGCCGATTTTGTATTTTTGCTTTTTCAAACTAATATTATTTTCTATTATTTAAATACCTAAAAACATGGGCAGAGCATTCGAATATCGCCGTGCAGCGAAAGAAAAGCGTTGGGATAAGATGTCCAAGATATTTCCAAAACTTGGCAAATTAATAACCATTGCAGCGAAAGAAGGTGGTCCTGATCCCGAAATGAATGCCAAACTGCGTCATGCCATTTTAAATGCCAAGGCTGAGAATATGCCGAAGGAAAATATTGAAGCTGCCATTAAACGTGCTTCCGGAAAAGATGCCGAAAGTATGGAGGAAGTTTCTTATGAAGGCAAAGGTCCGCACGGAGTACTATTATTTGTAGAATGTGCCACTGATAATACCACACGCACTGTAGCTAATGTAAAGTCGTATTTTAATAAGGCGGGAGGCTCGATGGTGCCAAACGGTTCACTTGAGTTCATGTTTAGCAGAAAAGCGGTTTTTGAATTTAAGCCAAAAGAAGGAATGGACTTGGAAGAGCTTGAATTGGAGCTTATTGATGCCGGACTTGAAGAGATAGAACAAATTGAAGAAGCAGTTTTTGCGTATGGCGACTATACGAATTTCGGCAATTTGCAACAAGCTTTCGAAGCAATGGATATTGAGGTTATCAAAGCAAATCTTCAACGATTTCCGAATAGCCCGGTAAGCTTTAACGAAGAGCAGCTGGTTGAAATAGAAAAGCTTTTGGATAAGATAGAGGAAGATGATGATGTGCAAGCTGTTTATACCAATATTAGCGATGAATAGGCTTGTTTAAGCCGTCTAAATAACTGGTAATGTGATAAATAAAAAAAATGCACGATGGATTAATCGTGCATTTTTTTTAGTCTGCTTATGAGTGTTCTTATGCTTTTGTTTTTACAAACTGTACATCAGCACTGATTCGAACTTCTTCGCTCACCAAAACGCCTCCGGTTTCGAGGGCTGCATTCCAGTTTAAGCCCCAATCTTTACGATTGATTTTGCCTTCTACCGAAAATGCTATTTTTTGATTACCCCAAGGGTCGGTAATTTGACCGCCAAACTCTACATCCAATACAACTTCTTTGCTGATTCCTTTCATAGTAAGCATACCGGTCAGTTTGTAGTTTTCCTCATCTAGTTTTTCAAACTTCTTGCTTTCGAAACCTAATTCGCTAAACTTTTCGCTATCAAAGAAGTCGGCTGAACGCAAGTGTGCATCACGCTCTTCATTATTTGTAAAAATTGAAGCTGCATGAATAGTTACTTTTACTGCTGAAGTGCTAAAATCATCTCCTTCAATAACGGCTTGAAAATTTTTGAAGCTCCCTTTTACATTGGATATCATCAAATGCTTAACTCTAAAATTAATTTCGCTGTGTGTAGGGTCTGTAACCCATTTCATTGTTTCCATAAGTAATATTATTTATTTTTGATTTATCTTAAACAATCAACTAAAACTCTTGTAATTTGTTCATTTTGTATAGAATTCTTAACAAATATTGAATCTTCCAATATTTTTTCATGTAGATTTGCATATTACAAAACCCTTGGTTGAATTTTAAATCGAACTTAAAAAAACTGATATGAAAAGAAGTATGATTTCTTTGGTTGTTATTGTGCTTATCGCGATATTTTTATACGGATTTGTTAAAAAGAACTATAACAACATGGTGAAATTTGGAGAAGGTGTTTCCTCTCAATGGGCTCAAGTTGAGAATGTGTACCAGCGTCGTGCCGACCTGATACCAAACCTCGTGAGTACGGTAAAAGGCTATGCTGCTCATGAGCAGGAAGTCTTAACCGGTGTGGTGGAAGCTCGCTCCAAAGCTAGCTCAATACAATTAAATGCTGATAATCTTACCCCGGAAAACATGGCTGCCTTCCAACAAGCCCAAGAAGGTTTGAGCAGTGCTTTGTCTCGTTTATTGGTTGTGGTAGAACGCTATCCCGACTTAAAAGCAAATCAAAATTTCCTTGAATTGCAGGCACAGCTCGAAGGAACTGAAAACCGTATAGCCGTGGAGCGAATGAAGTTTAATGAGGTGACCAGAGAGTATAATACCTATATTAAATCATTTCCTCAAAATATATTAGCCGGTATGTTTGGCTTTTTGGCAAAGCCTTATTTCGAAGCAAAAGCGGGAGCAGATGAAGCCCCGAAGGTTGAATTTTAAGACCGCATTTCATTGTGAATGCCAAGAATTTCTTTTCAGCAGCTGAAAAGCAGATTATCCGTGAAGCCATTGAAAAAGCAGAGCTTTATACTTCCGGAGAAATACGCGTACATATTGATACCCATTGTAAAGTAGATGTACTCGATAGAGCAGCTTATATTTTCAAAAAAATAAAAATGCATGAGACAGCAGCTCGCAATGGGGTGCTGATATATATGGCTGTAAAAGACAGGAAATTTGCAATTATTGGAGATGTTGGAATCAATAGCATGGTAGCAGAAAACTTTTGGGATGAGATGCTACATCTGATGGCTGCTCACTTCAAAAGAAGTGAATATGTCGAAGGAATTCGAGCTGCCATAACACATAGCGGAAAAAAGCTGAAGAAATTCTTCCCTTACCAACAAGATGATGTAAATGAGCTCAGTGATGAAATATCGTATGGCAATTAAAAGGCAACTACCCATTTATTTGGTTTTGTTTTTAGTTCTGATAGCTGCTATGCCGCTATGGGCTGACTGGGCAACGCCACCTAATCCGCCACGCCTTGTGGTCGATCGAACTGCTACTTTGAATAACTCACAACTGGAACGCCTTGAGGTCAAGCTTGTTAATTATAATGATACTACCTCAACTCAAATTTCGGTAGTGCTGCTTCCGGATTTGGAAGGCTACGATATTGCCGATTTGGCATTCCGCATTGGTGAAAAATGGGGGGTAGGTAGGCAAGGATTTAATAATGGCATCCTTATACTTGTACGTCCAAAAACCATAACTGTTAAAGGAAAGGCATTTATTGCCGTAGGTTATGGTTTGGAAGCTGTCATACCCGATGCCATCGCCAAACGAATTGTTGAACGTGAAATGATTCCTGCTTTTGAGCAAAATCGCTATTTCGAAGGATTGGATCAGGCGACAGATACCATTATTGGATTGGCGTCCGGGCTTTTTACAGCCGATTCATATGATAAGCTTGACCCATTGGAGATTTTAATCCCTTTACTTATCTTTTTACTGATTTTTATAGTAATGATAAAATTCGGGAATAACTCCACACATATTAGCCGAAAAGGCACGGGAGAAATCCCTTATTGGCTGTATATGATGATGCAAAATCAATCGGGACGTAGCCATTCAGGCAGTTGGGGAGGCTTTAGTGGTGGTTCATCCGGTTCGAGGGGAGGCTTTGGTGGCTTTGGCGGTGGTAGTTTTGGAGGCGGTGGGGCAGGAGGTAGCTGGTAAGCGGCAGAATGAGTCGTTGATAGGAAAAGCAATCTGCTTTTTATCGAATAAAATATCGCTTTATGAAGATGATTGCTGCTCGCGCAAATCTTGTCGATACACAGAAGGTAGTTTGCCACTGTATTTTTTGAACGCAGCCACAAAGGTTGATCTGCTGTTAAAGCCAGCTGATTCGGCAATCCCATCTAAGGTGTACTCGTCAAATTCTTTTTGGCCAAACAAATCAATCACACGTCTACATCGGTAATCATTGATAAAATTGGAAAAACTTTTGCCATAATTTTCGTTAATGAGCTGTGATAAGTATTTATTATTGGTATCCAATTCTTGTGCGATATCATCCAGTTTAAGCTTGCTGTTTAGATAAGGTTGTTTTTCGTTCAAAAGCAATTCGAGTTTTGTAATCAATTCAGTTTTCAAGTCATCGCACATGCTTGAAGATGCGTATTTTACCTTATTATCTTCATCATCCGGTAGTTCGCCCTCAACATCTTTATATAGTTGCCGGATTAAAGCCGGACTTCCCTGGCTGATGCCAAAAAAAGCATGCCCTACATTCAGTGTCAGAATTGCCAATATAAATAAGGTGCTGCTTAAACTATTTTCGTTCATGGGAAAGTAGTTTCGCTGTAGAAGAAGTAAAATAAGCAAAAAGAAACTATAGCTGAAAACCTTTGCTCCACTAAGAAAATCCTTTATTTCACGATTGTTTTTGGCGTCTAATTTTTTCTTGAGTCGATAAAATAATACTTGTGTTCTATAAAAATAGAACACTAACTGAAGAACAATCAGGATGATGATGCCGGTTTCTATTAATACTGTTTGATTTCCGGGATGTTTTTTTAATAATAGCATTCCATAAATCAGGTCAAGATGTTCAGGGCGGTTTGAACTAATCAGATACCAAAATGGAGCTAAGGTAATGGCACTGACAATTAAAGGAACAAAATGCATTATTTCATTTGCTTCAAAACGGTAACGATTAGTCAATTGTGCTTTCATATGTAAATAATACAACGGAATACTTGCAAATGAAGTAGTGAGAAGCATGGGAAACATATTTGTCAATCTTCGCGCATGCTCAAAATAATGCAGGTGCAGGAGGAATATATTTATTGAGAACGACAGCATAAAAAAGCCAAAAAGTAGTCTTCCGGCTCTTCTTTCAAACATATAAAGGTATAGGCCATAGAAGAAAAATCCCAGGCTTTGATAGGTGAGCAATAACCATAAAGAATGATTAAAAACTTCCATTTTACCTTTAATCTTTAGTATTTCATCTGTTTATAAACCCCCGACTTTTTGTATTAAATTCGGAATTTCCAACAAATTTAGTTTAAATTCATGAATTCGAACAGCAATTTCTTAAAAAATCATAAAAAATTATTTTTGTATTCATTCTTTTTTTTGTCAGTCTAAAGCGTTGTGAATCTGATTTTGCATGAATCCTATGTCAGTAAAGTAAAGTCTACTCTTTTACATATAGCTGTAAGATGTTGGAATTCGGAATTTCAAACTTCTTTTATTTGTTAAAAACCTCTCCGATATTTAATTTTGTTACATAATTAACAGCACGAATAGGGAGTGTATCTTTTTGTGCTGTTTAGTTTTTTTGAAACTTTTTAACCGAAATGTTTAATAATAAACCAAATTCTATGATTATGAAACACACTTTGAAACAACTATCGGCAGTGCTATTTGCTTTGCTGATGGTTTGTACCGTGTTATCTGAAGCTTCTGCTCAGCAAACTCTTGCTGATGTAAAAGCAAAAAGAGGCTTAACAGATGACGATGTGCTCTCAGCCGTAAAGACTTTCATGCCAAGAGGTGGTCGTGACGAGTATTTTGCTTTTGTCGGAACCGGTAACTCCGGCACTATGGTAGTTTATGGCTTGCCATCCATGCGTATTTACAAGTATGTAGGTGTATTTTCTCCTGAGCCATGGCAAGGTTATGGCTTTGATGACGAAAGTGCGCTAATGCTTAAGAAAGGATCAAAGGATAACACCTTGCTCGGATATGGCGATATGCGATTCCCTGCCTTAAGCCAAACAAACGGTAAATACAATGGAAAATACCTCTTCTATACCGATGGAGGAAACTCAAGAGTTGCATTGCTTGGATTGGACGACTTCGAAACAAAGCAAGTATTAATGCACCCCTTCTTTGTGAGTACATATCCGGGTGTTGATGTAACTCAAAACACGGAATATATCATTCATACCAGCCAGTTTCCAACCCCATGGAACGAAAGAGAAGCTGATTTGGAAGCCGATTATGAAAGCTTGTTTAAATCAGGTATTACCATGTGGAAATTTGAGGATACCGATGATGCAGCAGGTTCAGGACACCATATTGGACGTATGCTTCGCGAAGAATCCTTTACCGTGGAACTTCCCCCGCTGACATTAGATTATTTCAGCGCAGGTCGTGCCACTTCACACGGATTGGTAGTGGGTTTAGCCAATTACCGCAACGATAACTTTATTTATGTATTCGATTATGAGAAAGCAGCGCAGCTTGAAATGACCAACTTCAATGAAATGGCTTTAGTTTCAACCGAAGATTTGGTTGCCGGAGGTGCATTTGCATTAATTCCGCTGCAAGCCCCTGCTAACAGTGTAAAAACTGATCCCAGTGGCAAGTATTTTATTACTGCCGCCGATGAAGCTCAAGTATTTGATTTTGAAAAAGTACGTGCAGCATTAAATGACAAACAGTTTGATGCCAACTCTGTAATGGGATTACCCCTTATTAGTACAGCCGATGTACTTTATGGAAGTCTTAAACTAGGAAATGATGTGATAGATATCGCATTCGATTACCGTAAGAACGTAGTTTATGCTTCTGCTTTCAATGATAAAAAGATTGTTCGCTGGAACTATATGGATTTGAAAGTTGAACATGAATTGGGACTTAATTTCCGTCCCGGACATCTGATGACACCGCAAGGCAACTCAGCTGAACCGCATTCAAACTATTTAACTGTTACAAATAAAGAGGCTTTATACGACAATCATATTAATTTCGGACCTATACGTCCAAGCTATCAGCATTTGATTGATATTTCATCCGACGAGATGCGTGATATTTATACCATGTCCATCCCGCAAGCTAACCTTTATGGTTCTGTAAGCGTATTGCGTACGACTATTAAGCCCATTATCCGTTATCCGATGGGAACAAATACACGTACCGGTGAGATTTCACAATTCCGCACCTTGGCAGGTCAAGAAAAAATCGAACGTGAAGGAAACAGAGTACATATATTCGGTACACTTATTCGTTCACATATTACACCTGAAATTGTAGAAGTGGAAGAAGGCGATATCGTTACTTTCCACCTTACAAACCTCGAGCGTGCTGAAGACGAAACCCACGGATTTACCGTTTCGACCTATGGAATTCACGGAAGCTTTGAGCCGGGTAAAACCGCTTCACTCACTTTTGTAGCTGACCGTCCCGGTGCATTCCCATATTATTGTACTGAGTTCTGCTCCGCACTGCACCTCGAAATGGAAGGTATCTTAATGGTTCGTCCAAAAGGATATAAACCATCAGCCGAAGATATGATCGAAGAAGAGCTAACAGCCGAACAGCTGGAGGGCTATAAGAAAAATTACGAAGATAAGATTCAAGTAATTAACGAAACACAAGCTGTTATTGACGGTGTAGTGGTATTCCTCAAAGATAATAAGTATGAGAAATATCCATATGTTGAAGCACTTGTGGTGGATGCTTTAGACCAGCTTGAACAAGCTAAATCAGCGAAAGCCAATTACGAAAAATATGCTTCAGAAGGAAAATGGCGCGATGCCTTCCTCTGGGCTGAGCAGTTCTACCAATATCAGGTGAAAGCTGCCGACGTGGGCTTACGTGCTAAGACATTACTCTCAGAACAAATTAATAAGTAGGATCATATATGTTTAATAAGCAAAGGAATTGTCATATGAAAAGAAATAGTATTCAAAGTATTGCTGCCCTGCTGATAACAGCGATGGTCCTCATGCTCATCGTCACTAGCTGTGGCACTAAAGGTGATGGCGCTGGAGAAGGAAAACTGGGCGCCCCCTATGGAAAAGAAAAATTCGCCGATGTGGTAAAACGGAGAGGCTTGAATGCCGATGATGTGTTGGCTGCTGCCAAGACATATACCCCCGATAATTTGAAAGATGAATATATTGCACTGAACTCAGGTGGTCAGGCCGGAAATATGATTCTATATACCGTGCCCTCCATGAGATTGGTAAAATATGTTCCCACATCCACCAAACAACCGGAAAACGGATATGGATACAGTAAAGAATCCATGGAAATGATGCGTACCGGTTTTATTGACGGACAGGAAATTCTTTGGGGAGATACCCACCACCCCGGATTCTCCGAAACAAATGGAGATTATGATGGAAAATGGGCTGCCGTAAATGATAAAGCAAACCCGCGAGTGTTTATTATATCATTGGAAGACTGGGAGTTAAAGCAAATTATTAACAACCCCTTATACCGTAGTAATCACGGGGGCTGTTTCTTTACTCCTAATTCAGAGTATTTTGTTGAATCCTGCCAATATCCCGCTCCACTGGATAGAAAGTATTATCCACTTAATGAGCGCAACTTTAAAAAGTACTGGAGAGGTGGTAACACCTATTGGAAATTTGATAATGAAATCGGTAAGGTAGATGAAAAGAACTCCTTCTCGGTTGAATTCCCTCCCTATACACAAGACTTGTCAGATATGGGTAAAGAAGCTAGCTTTGGCTGGTCGTTTACTAACTCATTCTGTACAGAAATGTATATTGGTGGTGTTGAAAGCGGACGTCCTCCGTTTGAAGCCGGCTGTTCATCACGAGACGTAGACTATTTACACGTAGTTAATTGGCAGACCGGAGAAAGACTCATCAAAGAAGGAAAATACAACGTAATCAACGGTCATAAAGTTATTTCGATTGAAACTGCAGTAGAAAATAATATGTTCTACCTGATTCCGGAGCCAAAATCACCACACGGTGTGGATGTAAGCCCCGACGGTAAATATATTGTTGTTGCAGGAAAACTTGACTCACATGCTTGGGTTTACTCCTTTGAGAAAATCATGAAAGCCATTGAGGAAGAGAACTTTGAAGGAACAGACGAATTTGGTATCCCCGTAATTGCATTGGAAGATGCACTACACGGAAGTGTTGAGGTAGGTTTAGGACCATTGCATAACCAATATGACAGTGAGCCGGGTATAATCTATACTTCAATTTATGTGGACTCCCGTATTACCAAATGGGATTATATCAATCTGAAAGTATTGGATTATGTTTCTTCACACTATAACGTAGGACACCTTGTGGCTGCTCACGGCGACGTAGTAAAACCACACGGAAATTACCTCATCTCATTGAATAAATTATCCATTGACCGCTTTAACCCGGTAGGTCCCTTACACCCACAAAATCACCAGCTTATTGATATCGCTGATGGAAATATGCAGCTTATTTATGATATGCCGCTGCCATTGGGTGAACCGCACTATACCGCATTAATCCATGATGATTATTTCAATTCAGTTGAAACCTATCCTGTTGGAACAAACATCTATACCATGGAGCAATCACCTTATTACACTGCCTTAGGTGCTGAAAAAGTTCAGCAACAAGGTAAGACCGTACATATTTATGCTACTATAAATAATGGTGTAGTAACTCCTTCAGACCTCAATGTGCGTCAAGGACAAGATGTGGAACTGCATATTACAAACCATGGTCAAACAAAACTTGATCACTATGTGTATGAAATAGTTTCCTATGACCAGATGTATCGCTGGCGTCCCGGTGAAACTGCTACTCTTGAATTTAAAGCCGAAAAAGCCGGAGTTTATCCATTATTGCTTGACCATTACCACAAGCCGGATGCAGCCCAGCTTCAAGGATATCTGACTGTCACTTATGATGAAACAGCAAATAGCGAACGCTTACTTGCTTACTCAAGGCGTGTTCAGGATGATATGAGAATGCAGGCATTCCAGCCTTCAGCAATGGAAATGAAAGGACTGCTTGATGGTGAGATGGAATTCCTTAACTACGGATGTAATGCCTGCCATAAGTTTGGTGAAGACTTTAACGGACCCGACTTGCTGATGGTTGACAAGCGTCGTACGGATGATTGGTTGAGATCATGGATACTTGATCCTGAGAAACATATGCAAGAACCTGATATCGAAGCAATGCGTCAGCGCTACAAATTGGCGATGCCAAATCAGAATGTTTCGGAAGATGATGTGGACAAGATTATCACTTATATGAAGATTAGAACTTCACAATCTATGAGTGAAGATTAAAATAAAAAAAATAAAGTGATGGGTTTTTCCATCACTTTATTAAAAAAATTGGTACTTTTGAGCCATTCAAATCAATCATATATTATATAACAAAAATAAATTTTTATGAAAAATTTCTGGAAACTTAGCCTAAATGGTTTGTTATTCACCATTATTTTCACTGCATGTGGCGGTGGCGGAGGCACAAAAAAGGAATTGGTAGCTGACTTGGCAAACGGTAAATCCGTATATGATCGCTCATGTATTGCCTGTCATTGGAAAGGTGTTTCCGGCGCAGCAGCTCTTGATGATAAGCCACGTTGGGAAGAAATGGCTGCTAAAGGTGTAGACGTTCTACTGCCAAACGCAGTTAGCGGTTTTACCGGAGAATATGGTATGATGCCTGAAAAAGGCAATTGTTTGGATTGCTCAGAACAAGATCTGTATGATGCCCTCAGTTATATGATGGATCAGGCAGGTGTCAGTTTTAAATAGTAATTTAATTAGTAAAAAAAGACCTTATGAAATCTAAATCATATATCATTTTTGCAATACTTGGGCTTATATTTGTTGCCCTGACTTATTTTACGCCGGTCTGGAGCGTTGCATTGCAAAGTATTCAGTACCCCAAAGCCATGTATCCCAAAGGCATTCGAATTACCTTTAAATATAACGGGGTATATAATGGCTGCGAAGGTGTTGCCGAGCGCGAAGAGTTGGCAGCAAATGAAGGAGCAGACTGCCTAGTGGAGATGAATGCCATTAACCACTATATTGGGATGTATCCCATTGTGCAAGGATTGAATGATCCTAAATTAACGGAGCATCCAAGTTTTTATGTTTTCGATACCGAAAAAGATGCAGAAGGACATGATATTTATGATGAATCGGGTCAAAAAATTAGGCTTGACGTAACGCCGAAAGCTCTGAAAGTGTTGAATACATTAATGATTAATTCACCGTATTTCTTCTTGATATTTATTCTGTTTGGAATTTACTTTGTCGTGACACCACGTAAAGTAAACTCCCTTGCAGGATGGATACCCGCACTCACACCCCTATATTTCCTTATTGTTTATATCTATTTCCTATATTGGTATGGACATAACCTTGGATTACATGGTGGTGGTGCATTCTCGGGAATTAAACCATTTATGCCCACCGTATTTGGAGAAGGAAAGGTAGCACAATTTACTACTGAATCCTATCCTATGTACGGCTTTATCTTCGCTTTTGGATCATTTGTCTTTTTCTTGTTAGCTATTTTGCTAAAGCGGAAAGCCTTAAAAAATACAAATGTATAGTTGATAGAAAAGTAACAGGGAAGCCCATACAGGCTTCCCTGTTTACTAATATAAAGTTATGAAATACAATTTTACTTTCGTATTACTTCTACTTACTTGCTTGGTGGTGCCGACGCAAGCCCAAAATGCCTATGGGCTTGAGCGAGAACTAGAATCCCAAGCGGAAGTGGATAACCCGATTTCTCTGCAACAAATTATCGACAACGCACGACCGGGACAAACAATACAGCTGGAACCCGGTTATTATGTAGGTCCCGTATATATTAAAACAAACGGAATTACACTCGACGGATTGGGAAAAGTTACCGTTTCAGGTCAAGGAAAAGGTAGTGTGATGTACGTGGAAGCTGACCATGTCACAATCCGAAATATGGAAATTATTGAGTCAGGCGGCTCGCATGATAAAATTGACAGCGGCATAAAACTGACCGGTAATTATAATCTTATTGAAAACTGCCTAATCAAAGAAACATTATTTGGTGTTGATATCCTTCAAGCCAATCATAATATCATCCGCCATTGTGAAATAAGTTCAATTTCCAGAAGACCAATGGCATTGAAAGGTGATGCAATTCGTTTGTGGTATTCACGCCATAACCTGGTTACCAATAATTATTGGTATCAAGTACGCGATATGGTGGTATGGTATTCATCAGAAAATAGTTTTATTTCTAATAAAGGTATCGGAAATCGCTATTCGATACATTTCATGTATTCGCATAACAACCGTATTGCAGATAATGAATTTTACCACAATTCGGTGGGTGTGTTTTTGATGTATAGCGAAAAAACGGTTATGACAGGAAATATCATCATGCAATCCACCGGCTTGAGCGGCATGTGCCTCGGCATGAAAGAAACATCTTCAAATCAAATTCTTCATAATCGATTTATATATTCTTCCGAAGGTATACATATTGATGTGTCGCCTTTTGTGCCCGAAAAAATTAACACGATCGCCAATAACGAAATCGCCTTTTGTGGGGTTGGAGTCAAGTTTCATACAAACCAAGAAGGGAATCTTTTCCGCCAAAACTACTTCCATAATAATTTGGTACAGGTTGAAGCCGAAGGAAAAACTGCTAATCTGAATAAATGGGATAATAACTATTGGGATGATTATCAGGGCTTTGATAAAGATAATGACAATATTGGTGATGCTCCTTATTCACTTTATGCATATGTAGAACATTTATGGTCATTTAACCGTAATGTTAAGTTTTTTTACGGCTCGCCCTTGTTGTTGGTACTTGATTTTTTAGAACGATTGGCTCCATTTTCACAGCCTAAGTTTGTATTACGCGATAATAAACCCATGTATAAGTGGGACTCAAAACATAGTCAAAGAGCTCCAATTTATTAAGAATGTTAAAACGCCTGCTTGCATATAATTTGTTGGTCATTCATCTGGCATTTTTAATCTTGCCGGAATTGCCCTTCTATTTATATTTTATGGGGTACGGGCAAACTCAAGAAAAGACAACCAATGTTCTTGCATTGTCGGGCGACCGCCCTTTAACAGGCGATATTACCTTTTTATTAGCAATTATAGAAAGAACACAGGATATTGAGAAAAACGCAGAAGAACCGATTTTACCGGAACGGGCTGCACCAAACTTTGTATTGTATTTTAATCCACTCTTCTCATTATCCGATTTCGTATTACAGTTTAACAAATTAGAATTTGTGCCTTTTGAGAGCAAGGTACTCAGTTTGTTTCTTACAATTCCATCCCCCCCTCCCAAGCTTTACTAACCAACATTTCGGTTTTTATTTTAAATCTTGATTGATTGCATCATTTATCGGTATGCACTATCAATTAAGTGGTATCCGTGTGTCAATGTTTTCGGATACAAGCTTATTTTAATAATTAAACTTATAAAATTTATGATGGATATTAAGAAAATTATATCCCCGATAATATTGGTTTTAGCTATGTTTTTTGCACTATCGGCTGCGGCCATAGAGCCTGATACTTTACAACTTGAAGAAATTGTAGTACGTTCAGCTTCTGTGCCTGTTGCCTCAAGAACCAATATTTCCGGGAGGATACTAAAACTGGAAAATGCACATGATGGGGGGTCATTATTTGTAAATCAGATTGGTTTTGGTATTGAAAAGCGTGGCAATTATGGGATGGAACCGGTTTTGCGTGGGTTTAAATATAGCCAGTTGAATGTACTTATCGATGGAGGAGTACAAACCACAAATGCCTGCCCAAATCGCATGGACCCGGCAATTTCGCAAATTGCCATGGAGGAAATAGAAAAGATTGAAGTAATCAAAGGACCTTATTCAGTTCGCTTTGGTCAATCCTTTGGCGGGATTATCAATATTGTAAATCGTAAGCCTGACCGATATGGGGATAAGGCGTTTAAAGGAATAGTAGATGCCGGATACCAAACGAATGGCAATAATTTTTACTCCAATGCTTTTATACAAGCGATGGAAGGGCAGTTTGACCTAAGTTTGAATGCAGGTTATAAAAAATTTGGGAATTATGTGAGTGGTGATGGGCAAGAAATAGCATCATCATTTAACCGGAGCGGCTATGCAGTGAAGCTTGGATATAATCCAAGTGACAAACATCGTATACAGTTGAGCTTGCGACAAAGTAAAGCCACAGATGTAATGTATGCCGGCTTGCCGATGGATGCCGATTGGGATAAAAGTAATATCATCTCACTCGATTATGCTTCAGCCAAGCTAAATAAATCAATTAATGGAATAAAACTGAAACTGTATGGTAGTTTTGTAGACCATCAGATGTCGAACTTTGCACGCCCTGCATTTGCCATGTCTGAAGCGGTTTCGAATACCCAAGCCGGAGTCTTCGGGGGGCGCTCCGAAGTGCTTTTTCAGCTGGGAAGCGCAAACTTATTATACGCCGGATTGGATTATAAGCAAATTAACAAAGTGGGTACGCGCGAACGCTTGGTCCATAAAAATATTTGCACGGGCGAAGTTTTTGATACTCCAAAAGCATTCACCGATCAAGTATGGCAAGATTCAAAACAGAATAACTTTGGCTTGTTCGTAGAAAATAAACTGCAGATTACAGCCAATAAGCTTTGGGGATTTGGTTTGCGCCTCGACTTTTTGGATTACGACATTCGTGAACCGGCACAAAACTTTGTGGAATATTATAAATCAAATTTATTACCGGATAGCAGGATTGACTTATCCGCAAATACTTCTTTAAGCTGGTATTTTCAAAAACAGCTTAGCATGTCTATTGCAATTGCACGAGCACGCAGGGCTCCGGAATTGTCTGAACTGTTTATTAACCATTTCAATATTGGAATGGATGCCTATGAATATCTTGGAAATCCGACTTTGGAATCAGAAATCAATAATCAAATTGATGTACGACTGGAAAAGCAATGGAATAATGTGGTTGTTTATGGCGATGTTTTTTATTCATATATCCAAAACTACATTTCTGCTGTCGTAGATACCACCATTTCCAGGCTGTATCTTCCTTGTCAAGAGCCCAAATTTACAAAGGTATTCACGAATATAGATAAGGTGTTTTTAACAGGCTTTGAGTTGGGTACTGACTTTTATTTTGGCGACTATTGGTCATCCAGCCTAGGTGTTGCATATACCTATGCACAAAATATCAGTTGGGAAGAGCCTTTGCCTGAAATAAGCCCGTTTACCATGCTTGCATCGCTTACTTTTGAGAAACCGAAATATGTGTTCCGACTCAATGGAAGAGCTGCTGCAGCACAGAATCGGGTTTCATTAAGTTTTAACGAATCCGATACGCCCGGCTTTGCCTTATTCGATTTTTATGCGGCTTATAAACCCATCAAACCATTGGAGTTGACGCTTACAGTTAAAAATATTACCAATGCAAACTATGTCGAACATTTAAGTCGTGCATACAAAGGCATGGAAATAGAAAGTTTATTTTATGAACCGGGAATAAGTGTTAACTTTGGTATCAGATTTATGTTTTAAATTTACCAAAAAATACAAACAGCTGTATTCCTTGCGTGAATTGATTTGATTGGGATGCAGTCAGTATAAACAAAACTAAAAACCATGGAAAAGAAAGAAAGCGGTGTAAACCGTAGAGAGTTTTTAAAAAGCGGACTTGTTGCAACAGGAGCTTTAGCCTTGGTTGGAGCAGGAGTGTTTGTAATGGACAGGGCGACTGCCGAAACGCGTGTACGTTCCGACTTTTTAAGACCTCCGGGTGCCGTAAAAGAAAAGGACTTTATTTATGGCTGCATCAAATGTGGTCTATGCGTTCAGATTTGTCCGGTGCAGGCGATAAACCTTGCCAAAGCAGGGGAGGGACTTGCCTTTGGAACACCTTATATCGATCCTAGAGACCAAGCCTGTGACTTTTCATGCGATGCATTGCAATGTGTGGAAGTTTGTCCTACTGCTGTGCTCGACTTTACCGGGTTTAAACAAGCCGGGGTGGATGCCGTTGAAAAGGCAACATTGGAAGCAGGGGCCGACTTTGCACAAGTGAATCCCTTTGAAGTGCAAAAGGTGGCAATGAAGCAAAATGTTAAAATGGGTAAAGCACGCGTGATAAGTGAAAGCTGCCTGGCACATGCCGGAGCCGGATTTAAGGGTATAAGCCGTGGCGAATCGTTCAAAGGAGTGTATCGTGCACCAAATAGCCCGTATCCAAGTGCGAGCCCACTGGCTGATCAGCCCTTTGAGCGCGAAATTTGCGACCTATGTATTACCGAATGCCCAATAGGCGAAATCGCTATTATACAAGAGGAAAACCGTAGCGGAAAATTGGTTCCAAAAGTATTGGACGGATGTACCGGATGCGGTGTATGTGTGATGATTTGCCCTACGCAGGAGCCAAGTATTATTGTCGAACCCAATTAAATTAGCCAATTATGTTACAAGATTATTTTAGCAGTGGAAAAAATAAAGAACCACTAAAATCGAAATCTAGAGACGAGCTGCCACATAGCCTGAAAGGAATAAGTTATGTAGAATGGCGCGATGCCAAAAAGAAAAATCATAAATGGCGTAATATCAGATGGTCATTCTTGTTGTTCATGAATCTCCTCTTTGTATTTTCATATCGCTTTGACCTTTCAATATTGGATGGTTCACTAAGTGGCTCCCGGCTGATAGGCTTCTATCTGATGGACCCATATAACGCCTTGCAGCTTTTGGCAATTTCTTCAACGACAGGATATATTGGCATGTTGACAATGAACTTCTGGATTGGATTGATTACGATTCTTATCTTTTGGTTCATCTTCGGAGGAAGAGGCTATTGCTCATGGATGTGCCCCTATCACTTTCTTTCGGAATGGGCTGAGAAAGTACATTTGTACCTTGTAAAGAAGAAAAAAATCAAGGAACGTAGCTATAATATAGGCTTGAAAATCATCTTCTTTATTGGATTTTTATTATTGGCAGTACTAACAAAAAATCTGGTGTTTGAAGACTTAAATATGGTTGGAATCGTGTCTAAAGCACTTATTTATGGTCCCAGCTTACTGTTGTTATGGGTAATTGCAATGCTGCTGTTTGAAGTGTTTGTAAGCCGTCGTTTTTGGTGCAGATATGTCTGCCCGATTGGAACAACATGGAGCTTTGTTGGAAAATTAAGCCCCGTAGCCATTAAGTTTGAACATGACAAATGTGGCTACTGCCTCGAATGCCAAAAAGTATGCTTGGTGCCTCACGAATTATGGTTTGTGCGTAAAGGCAAAGCTACACAAGATGTGCACTTTGTGGGTTCAGACTGTACCCGCTGCGGATTGTGTGTAGACGTTTGTCCGGGAGACGCACTGAACTATGCCGTGAAAGGCGCTTCAGGACTTGTATAAACTAATTAATATGAATACTATAGAGCAAGATGCATTAATTAAAATAGAAAAGCTTTCAAAAGCATTTAAAAAGCAAGAGGTGATAAAAAACCTCAGCATAAATTTTAATTCGAAAGATCGTATTGCGTTAATCGGGCAAAATGGTGCCGGAAAGACGACCTTAATTCGCTGTATCCTCGGACAATATAACTATGAGGGTGATATGGAAGTGTTTGGCTTGAATCCGCGAAAAGACAGAAGAGAAATTTTGCAACGGATTGGATTTGTGCCACAAACACCGCCACCAATACGAATGACGGTAAAAGAACTGATTGTCTTTTTCGAAAAAATAACCGGAACAAAAGCCGAAATTTTTGTAAATATTTGCCATGAACTGGGCTTGCATATAGAAGATAATTACTCCAAACCCTTTTTTAAGCTCTCGGGGGGGATGAAGCAAAAACTTCTGATAAGCTTTGCGCTAGGACGAAAACCGGATATTTTATTGTTGGACGAACCTTCGGCAAACCTTGACCCGCAAGCACGCACAATTTTGTTTGAACACCTACGTAATTTTCATGAAGATACACTCATGATTTTGAGTAGCCACCGCATGGACGAGATAGCAGGATTAGTAAATCGTGTGGTTGAAATGGACCTCGGAAATGTGGTGCTTGACAAGCAAACAGTTTAATTTAAAAAATGATGTAAAAATGAAAAAATTTAAAATACTACCTTTACTTATTGTACTGCCGATTGTGCTATCCCTTTTTGGATGCGCACGAAATATTGACCAAAGCCCGCGAGAGATAAATTTTGATAGAGATATTTGTGTACTCTGCCTGATGGGGCTTGCAGATCAAAAATACTCGGCACAATCTATCAACACCTATGGCGATGTAGTTTGGTACGACGATTTAGGCTGTCTCATCTTTTATATGGAATCACCCGACTGGGAAAAATTTGAAGGAGATGAAGCTGTTTCATATATTGCCGACAGCCAAACCGGCGAATGGCTTCGCGTGGAAGAAGCTTGGTACACCTATGGTGACCATACCCCTATGGGATATGGGTATGCAGCACATAAAAACAAACCCGATGAGGCATTTGATTACGCCACCACACGTCAACGTATTATCGATGGCATCACTATGAGGGAAGATTTCCTGAAAGAAAAAAAGATGTTGCACCACGATGATTAGTTGAGGAGAATAAGAACCTAAGAATACGATTATGCAACTACAAAAAATACTTTCTTCAAGCTGGTTTCAGATACTAAATACCGATGTCCGACAGCATTTACGCTCAAAATGGTTTTGGACCTATAGCATATTGTTTGGAGGCTTTGTTGCCGCCATGTTTTCTACAGGTATTACCGAATCGCAAATCATTGGTTTTGTCGGGCTGAGTCGCCTGATGGTGACCTTTATGCAAATAAGCATGGTAATATTGCCCATTTATGTGCTGATTACTACTGTGCGCTCGGTAGTGGGCGATCGTGAGTCGAATGTGATGGAATATATTTTATCGCTTCCACTCTCATTTTCAGGATACTTTTGGGGGAAATTTATTGCCCGATTCCTAATGACATATATCCCGGTATTTATTGCATTACTGGGATCTGCCATTTATGGTACATTCATGGATTTGAGCGTGCCTTGGGATTTGTTCTCACTTTATAGCGCATTACTTGCATCTATGATATTCTGCTTCTTGGGTATCAGTATGTTTATTTCTGCCGTAGCGCATTCGCAAGATGTAGCCATAAGCACCGCTTTTATACTTTGGTTGCTTCTGGTTGCATTCCTCGACCTGATTTTGATGGGGATGATGCTGAAACTGCGTATGGATGCCGGACTTGTAATCGGTCTTGGAATGCTGAACCCCTTGCAAGTCTTTCGAACAGCGGTTTTGGTGCTCTTCGATCCCGATTTGACGGTGATGGGAGCAGCATCATATTATATCTTAGATACAATAAAACGCGAATTGTTTATTGCGATTGCAATAATTTATCCAATTTTGCTGGGCTTGTTCTTTGGTATGGCAGGCAATCGTTATTTTAGAAAACATGATATTATATGAGTAATCGGAAGAAAATTTATTTGGCTTTAATTATTGGGATTTTGGCAGTACCTGCTTGTACATTTTGGAATCGGGATTCAAACTGCCCGCCCTTGGATGTGCCCGACACAGTTAATTTATTGCCTTTACCTTCTTCAACCGATATTGAAACCAAAAAAGCGGTTATTTATGACCCCACCTTCCTTGATGACGGTACAAAACGCCCAAAGGGTGATAAGTATCAGCCGGAAGATAAGCATGATTTCCGCTTCGTAGATTTAGACGACGTAATCTGGAAAGATACACGCGTACAATTTGGCGATTTCAGAGGTGTTACAATGCGTACAGCCAATTGTAACAACTCTGATTTTCGTTATAGCGATTTTCGCTTTGCCGATTTACGTTGGTCACATTTTAATGATAGCAAGCTGTCCGAAACAAATTTTGCACAAGCCAATATGTTTCGTGTGCAGCTGAACGATACGGATGCCAGCCATTCTGATTTTAGAGGCTGTAACTTGTTCGGACTGAAGGGACACCGAGCTAATCTGCGCCATTGCGATTTTTCTAACTCTCTTATGAAAGAATCTGAAATTACCGGCGCCGATTTCAGCCATTCAAAAGCAATTAAAGTGATTTTCCTTATTTCTGTCTTTTCAGAATCTCGCTTTGACTCTACAGATATGTGCTATTCCGATTTTACGGGAGCAGGGCTCGAAGATGCAAGCTTTGTCAGAGCACGACTTTGGGGAGCATCCTTCCGTGGGGCACATCTGCAATACGCCGATTTTAGCCATGCCGACCTGAAAGATTGTAACTTTTTTGGTGCCGAGCTGGCAGAAACAAACTTTTCGAACGCGTGTAATATACCTGACTATTTGAAAGCAATGATAGTGGACGGATATGCCACAGGAATCGTTTTTCATCAGGATAACCCGGAATAATCATGTGTATGAAACATATATTCAGCAAAACCTTATTGGCATTCATTATATTGGTCGCGGTATTAATAGCTGTGGCTGAGCCTGTTGCAGAGGTAGCGGAAAAATTAGATCGATATGAAGTAGATACTTCCAAATCAATGCTGTATTGGAGAAGTGACAATCATTATGGCATTGTACCAATCCGTGATGGAAAACTCAGCTTCAAGCAAGGGGAAATTTACGAAGGTAAATTTACAATTCATATGGATGCGTTGCAAGATAAAGATATTGACTATGATTTGATGCGTGATGTATTGCAGAATGTACTCCGATCAAAAGAGTTTTTTCATACCGAAATTTACCCGAATGCATATTTCGAACTTTTTAAATCAGCGGCAATAGATAAAGCAGGAAATGCCTCTTTTTGTGGCGACCTCAAACTACTGGAAATAACGAAATGCGTGCAAATTAATGCTAATTTTCAATTTATTAACGACAGCCTTTTTGTGGTTTCCGATTCTATCCGAATTGACCGTACTGATTGGGGAATTAATGCCATGTCGCCAAATCATGTGAAAGGAGATGAGGCATTTATCATTAGCGACACCTTAGTATTTAAACTTCAGTTTTGGGCTTCAAAAATCATCGAATAAAGGACAGATGAATAGGCTTTATTAAGTGCGCTGTTAATCCGATTGTTATAGGGTTTGGCTCAACCGAAACGGAGCTAAGAAATGGCTGAAGCTTATAATAAATAATTAGTACTATCGTTTGCGAGTATATGTTGCGAAATTCGTTTTTCGTTTATGGAAAAAAGCATCAAAAATGTCCATTACTCCTAATTTTGAATTTATGATTAGTTGATTTCTATATGGAGTTAAGATTATCAGTCAATTGGAAAAAGAAATTTCTTGAGCTCAGCACAATTGCTGCCCTCTTGTTTCTTGCCTTAGCTTTTCTTAGAATTTATGAGTATTTCTTGTTATCTAAAAGCCTAAATTATAGTTTTTCAATTCTTCCGTATCAATTTCTGGGTTTGGCGTTCGACCTTAGGCTGGTTTTCTTCATATTTCTATTAGGCATCATAGTTAGTAAAGCCATTTCACCAAAAGTGGGAAAAGGAGTATTTATATTCCTGTCCGCTTTTATAATTATCAGTGAGTTTTCTTTAATTTATTTCTTTTCCCAACGAGGAAGCCCTCTAGATCATGAACTATTTCGTAGAAATATTAACGAATTGCTGTTTGTAGCCAAAACCGGGAATGTGCCTTTGTGGCAAATTGCATCTGTTGTGGTTCTTTTGGCCGTTTTTGTTTATACAGCCATTAAAGTGCGAATTAAAATATACGCTGTTGTAATTATTGCGATGATTTTTTCGCTTTTCACGTTCCTCATTACTTTTAATGATATTCAAAAAGAACATCTGGCAAAAAACAAGTTTAGCTTATTAATTTCAGATACGTATTCAAGTATTTTATTGCCTGAGTCGTATATTTTTCAAGAAATAGATACAGATTTGTTTGACTACATTAATAAGGTAAATTATTCTGATTATCTCGGCTCTATTAATAGTGAATTTCCTTTTTTGAAAAAACATGACTCTTGTAGCAAGCTTTATCCTTTTTTTGAGTTAAAAGAAGAAATGCCCAATATCGTATTTATTATCGTTGAAAGTTTATGTAGGGCATCAAGCGGTGAAGGGGCATATATGGGAAGTTTTACGCCCTTTCTGGATTCCTTGTCCAAGCATAGCCTTTATTGGGAAAACTGTTTGTCTAGTTCAGAATGTACGTTTAATGTATTACCTTCTGTAATGGGTTCTTTGCCTTATGGTGCGCATGGTTTGCTTAATAATATGAATTTTCCCGAACACATTACTTTATACACTTATTTACAAGAGCTTGGCTATCAAACCCCATGCTACTATGGCACTGACGCGGAAAATGATAATACAAGAGCATTTTTGGAGTATCAAAATGTAAGCTATTTGAAAGGGAGTGTGTTGCCTGAGCAATATGCTAAAATGTCACTTAAGGGCGGAGGCTGGACTTGGGGATATCCCGATAAAGCCATTTTTGACTACGGATTTAACCAATCTTTTCGTTTTAAGGATCAAAAAACATTAACAACTTATATAACTATTTCCACACATCCGCCTTTTGGATTTGAAGAACAAGATGCGTATACTCAAAAAGCCTTGGAGCGTTTGAAAAAATCACATTTAACAGCTGAGTTAAAAAAAGCTTATGCCGCAAATACCGAATTATTAGGCAGCTTTTTGTATGTAGATGATCAATTAAAGGACTTTTTTAAAAATATGAGCCACGATGAAACCTTTGATAATACAATTTTTATTATTACTGGCGACCATCATCAATATTCATCTCAAAAGTATAGATTGGATGGCTATCATGTTCCACTCATCATATATTCTCCCTTACTTAAAAAAACCAAGAAGTTTCAATCGGTGGTTAATCACGGCAATATTACTCCCTCCATAATTAATTTGTTTAATAAACAGTATAATTATCCCTTTTCAACCACGATAAATACTTTTGTCAACGGAGACCTTGATACTATAGCCACTTTTTCTTCCGACCAGCTGTTTATTATGATGGGCTGCAATAAAGAATTTTCATATGTCTTAAAGCAAGATACCCTTTTTAACCTAATTGATGTGTTTAAGCTTCACGCCATTGATTCTCTGGAGGATATATCTCAATTAGTTCAAAAGGAAAACTATTTTGATATTTTCAAAAGCCTGAAACAATTACACCGCGAAATTGTAGTTTCGGATAAAATTTTGCCTAAAGGATACAGGAAAGCTCATGATGAAATGGATTTCGTATATGAGCCTAATCTTTTGAATACACGATTTTTAATTTCAAAGGATACGCTTTATAATAATCTTATCAAAAAGACTATTGATAAAGATATTAACAAGATTAAAATCGAATTGAAAGGCAAGATTTATATACCTGAAGATATTGAGTTTATTGAAGAACAAGGACCCTTTGTGGTGTTTTCAGTTACCGGCTTGCAATTGAAGAATGAGGTAAGCTGGTCGTCAAATACAGTTTTTCAGTCTGTCTTACCTGAACACAATAGCGAGTTTCAGCGATTTAGGTATGTGAAAACGGTAACAATCCCCGAATCGGAAGAATTGCTCGAATGGAAGCTTTATATCTACAATCCTAACGAAATTGAAGGCATTAAACTACGAAATCTTCAAGGAACGATTTCTATTCAAAAGAGGAAGTAACTCGTTTCCGATTCATTTGAATAAATTGATTGCTGTCCATTCAGCCGATGTTTCCAAGCCCATTAATATCCATAGAGAATGGGGTATTTCTCATAAACTGCTGCATTATCCTTAAGAATCTCTCTTTTTTTCTGAAAAATATTAAAAAAATTAAATTTATAGATATAAATCTATTGATATGATAATGAGTATATTGAAATTACAATTTGCTTGTTTTTGAATGGATAATAACAATTTGTTGAAAAAATTATTAACTAAATTTAACGAAAACCCTTGTTAATAGTTAAAATTTAATAAATTTGTCGGAAATACGTAAATGTATAAAAACTACGAAAATTGAATAGAGAAAGATATAAATTAGTTGCAACCATCAGAAAATCAAGTATAATGAAACAAATACTTATTGATTGGACACGATTGCATACACATGCAGTCCTGTTCCTCTTGCTGTTACTTTTGTTTCCTTTTGGCAAGCTTTCGGCCCAATCGCCTCAGGCAGAGAAGAATTATCAGGTCTGTCGTGCTTGTCATAATTTGGATGGACCAAAACTTATCGGACCCAACCTTGCAGGTGTTACCGAGCGCCGTGAGCAAGATTGGTTGATACGTTTTATCCGTAACTCACAAGAGATGATTCAGGAGGGAGACCCCTTGGCTGTTCAACTGTTTGAAGAGAATGATTATATGATCATGACTCCAAACGATTTTACAGATGAAGAAATTATCGATATCTTAAAGTATATCGAAAATGACTTGCAGGTTGACCCCGAGCTGGCTGCCTTAGCTGCACAGCAGGCTGCTGAAGAAGCAGTGGAAGACGCAGATATGGATGAAGATGAAGCGGAGATTCTTATGGCAAAAGAACGTGATGCCAAACGAAATACCGGCACCACCTTTTTAATTACGCTCATCCTCATGCTGATTGTATTCGTCGACCTCTTCTTCACACGTTTTGTGAAAGCAAAAATAGTGCACTATGTATTGTTGATTACCGGGCTAATTGTAATCGGAGAAATTGGTTACAAAGAAGCAGCCGCACTCGGACGTCAGCAGTATTATCAGCCTGATCAACCTATATGGTTCTCACATAAGGTGCATGCCGGACAAAATGAAATTGACTGCCAATACTGCCATCATGTGGCCGAACACAGTAAAAGTGCAGGAATACCCTCGGTAAACGTATGTATGAACTGCCACCATCAGGTGCGTGAAGGTGCACTTACCGGAACGACAGAAATTGACAAGATTCATAAAGCATGGGATAATGGTCAGCCAATTGAATGGATTCGAGTATATAATTTGCCTGACCATGTATACTTTAATCATGCCCAACATGTTACAGCCGGCAAACTCGATTGTGCCGAATGTCATGGTGAAGTTGAATCGCTACATCAAATCATCCAGGTTGAAGACTTGAGCATGGGATGGTGCGTAGATTGCCACAGAAGAACAGAAGTTCAGTTTAATGATAATAGCTTTTATGCCGCATTTGAAAAGTTACACCAAGACCTTGGAAGCGGAAAGATTAAGGAAGTTACCTCGGACATGGTTGGCGGAAGCGACTGTATGAAATGTCATTATTAAGATTACCTAAAAGAACCTAACTGAATGGAAAATAAATACTTCAGGAGTATCGAAGAACTCCAAATAGACACTACAAGAGCTGATCAGCCGGCAGGCGATAAACAGTTCATTCTGAAACTACAAGAGGAATCCAAAAAGTTGACAACCTCATCAAGGCGCGACTTCTTGAAAGTATTTGGATTTACAATTGCTTCTGCTGCCATCGCATCAAGCTGTGAGCAGCCGGTACGGAAAGCAATTCCGTTCCTTATACAACCCGAAGAAGTATTGCCGGGACATGCAAATTACTATGCCTCCTCATTCTTTGATGGTGTAGACTATTGCAGCATCCTGGTAAAAGTGCGTGACGGACGTCCCATAAAAATTGAAGGGAATGAGCTATCAGCCGTGACAAAAGGTGGAACAAATGCCAGAGCACAAGCTTCAGTACTTGGATTATATGATAACGAAAGACTGAAACATCCGCGTGCAAACGGCGGAGAATCTACTTGGGATCAAGTAGACGAACAAATTGTTCAACAGCTTGAGCAAATCCAAGAAAAAGGCGGTAAAATTGTGCTACTCACACCTTCAATAATAAGCCCTTCAACAAAAGCCGTTTTAGAAGCATTTGCAGAAAAATATCCCACAACCGAATTTGTGACCTATGATACCGATTCGGCAGCCGGAATTTTACGTGCAAATGAAATTAACTTCGGAAAAGCTTTTGTACCATCATATCGTTTTGATAAAGCAGAAGTTATTGTCAGCTTCGATGCCGATTTCCTCGGCTCATGGCTTTCACCTATTGAGTATACCAAGCAGTATACAAAAAACAGGAAGCTTACTGATGGACAGCGTAAAATGTCACGACACATCCATTTTGAAGGGAATATGTCTGTTACCGGAACAAATGCCGACCACAGGGTACAGCTAAAACCATCTCAACAAAAACTTGTTGTGGGCAGCCTGCTGAACAGCCTGCTGTTAGCTGCCGGAGAAGGCTCGGTGAACGACCCGCGCGGACCTGTAGATACCGGACTGCTGGCTCATGAGCTCCTGGCGAGCAAATCAAAAGCTTTGGTGGTATCAGGCAGTAACGATATCGAAGAACAACTGATGGTGAATGCCATTAACTATATACTTGATAGCTTTGGCAATACCATTCATACCGACAAGCAGCTGAATACACGTCAAGATGACGGACGCAAGATGAAAGAACTGATTGCGGATATGGAAGCCGGAAATGTAGATGCACTGTTTGTGTATGATTTGAATCCTGCATATGATTATGTGAATAGGGATGCATTCAAAAACAGTCTTTCAAAAGTGAATTTGAAGGTGGCACTTACCGTAATGGATGATGAAACTACTGCATTATGTAATTATGTGTGCCCTGATCATCATTTCCTTGAAGCATGGAATGACTTTGAAGTATATACCGGACAATATTCACTTGCACAACCTGCAATCCGACCCATATTTAAAACGCGTGCCGTACAAGACAGTCTTCTAAAATGGGCTGGGCATGAGGAAAACTATCATAGCTTCATGAAACGCTATTGGGAGGAGAATATGTATGATAATTCAGAATTGTTATTTACCGAATTCTGGAACAAACGCATACATGACGGGGTGTTTGAAGCTGAAAAACTTGTTGTAGCCGATGAATTTAAGCTTGACGAATCGCTTGAAATATTGCGCGGACTTAAAGCAGCTTCTTCGGATGGAATTGATTTATTACTCTATACCAATGTGAGTGTAGGTACCGGTAAGCACGCCAATAATCCTTGGCTACAAGAGCTTCCCGATCCTGTAAGCAAAGCTTGCTGGGACAATTATGTATCCATTTCACCACGCCTTGCCGATGAAATGGGCTTGAAAGACGAGCAGCTTGTCACCATTAATGGTGAAGGACCGCTTCCTATACTGGTGCAGCCCGGGCAAGAATATAAAACCCTTGGCGTGGCACTCGGCTACGGACGTGAACGTGCTGGAGTGCCTTCAAATGGAGTAGGTAAAAACTTCTTCGGACTGAAACAAGATAAAGGCGAAACAGTATTGAGCTTTGCCGAAGATGTACGTATTGAAAAGGTGAACGGCACATTACAGCTTGCATTGACGCAAACTCACCATTCGATGGAGGGTAGATCGCTGATTCGCGAAACTACATTGGAAGATTATCTGTCAAATCCGCAATCGGGCAATGAAGTGCGTAAGGAAATTCAAGCACATCTTAAAACATTGTATCCCAAAGTTGAATTTGATGGGCTGCACTGGGGTATGGCAATTGACTTAAATGCGTGTACAGGATGTAATGCATGTGTAGTTTCCTGCTCCGTTGAAAATAATATTCCGGTAGTAGGAAAAGAGCAGGTGCGCCTTGCCCGTGAGATGCATTGGATTCGTATCGACAGATATTACAAGGGCGATATCAATAACCCGGAGGTGGTACGCCAACCCGTTATGTGTCAGCATTGCGATAACGCACCTTGTGAAAACGTTTGCCCCGTGGCAGCAACAACGCATAGCAACGAAGGTATAAACCAAATGGCTTATAACCGTTGTATTGGAACAAGATACTGTGCCAATAACTGCCCGTATAAAGTACGTCGATTTAACTTTTATGATTATAACGGATCAGATACCTTTAAAGGTAATCGCTACGATCCGGCTGAAATGTCTACTGACCTACGCCGTATGGTACTCAATCCTGATGTTACCGTACGCGCCAAAGGTGTTATTGAGAAATGCTCTTTCTGCGTACAACGTATTCAGGATAAAAAATTGCTTGCAAAACAGGAAAATCGTCAGCTACGTGATGGCGAAGTCGTTCCTGCTTGTGCACAAGCATGTCCTGCCGATGCAATTGTATTTGGTAATCTGAACGACAAGAATAGTAAAGTATCCAAATATTATGCGGATGCACGTAATTACCATTTGCTGGAAGAGTTACATACGTTGCCATCAGTTGGCTACTTAACCAAAGTAAGAAATAAAACCGTATAACCTAAACCTAAGAAGCATGTACGTAT
This sequence comes from uncultured Lentimicrobiaceae bacterium, assembly GCA_964592175.1. GTDB lineage: Bacteria > Bacteroidota > Bacteroidia > Bacteroidales > F082 > JALNZU01. The sequence goes on along the minus strand of CAZQBU010000002.1, from coordinate 12,859 downwards.
CTCCAATTAGAGAGCCACTCGTCAGAGGAGGAAAGACATACAGTCAGGTGACGAAAGATATTTTGAAACCTATGGCTGGACGCCCCTCAATTTACTGGTATATTGGTGTTGGTCTGGCCGGCATTGCATTGCTGTTTGGCGCCTGGGCAACCTATATGACCGTTTATGTAGGTATTGGAACCTGGGGGCTAAACAAAACTATTGGATGGGCCTGGGATATCACAAACTTTGTGTGGTGGGTAGGTATCGGTCACGCCGGTACGTTTATCTCAGCAATTTTGTTGCTATTCCGCCAGAAATGGAGGACGAGTATTAACCGTTCGGCAGAAGCAATGACACTTATTGCAATTGCTTGTGCGGGCTTTTTCCCACTCATCCATATGGGACGTATCTTGTTGGGATTCTTTATTTTCCCATATCCCAACACCCGTAGCCTGTGGGTAAACTTCCACTCGCCATTATTGTGGGACGTATTCGCTATCACCACCTACTTCCTGGTATCATTGGTATTCTGGTATGTAGGATTGATTCCGGATATTGCCACCGTACGCGATAAAGCTACCACAAAAATAAGAAAAGGCATTTATAAATTTCTCAGCTTCGGATGGACAGGGTCTGTGAGACAGTGGACACGCCACGAAACAGTAAGCCTTATTTTGGCCGGTTTAGCCGCTCCTCTGGTATTGTCAGTGCATACCATCGTAAGCTTCGACTTTGCAACCTCGGTGGTGCCCGGATGGCATACGACTATCTTCCCGCCATATTTTGTGTCGGGGGCGGTGTTCTCGGGCTTTGCAATGGTGCTTACATTGCTGATAGTAACGCGAAAAGCACTAAATCTGGAAGAATACATCACCAAGACGCATATTGAGTCGATGACCAAAATTATTATTCTTACCGGATCAATAGTGGGCATAGCATATGTCACCGAGTTCTTTATAGCTTGGTACTCTGGTGTCGAATACGAGCAATATGCATTTATTAACCGTGCATTCGGACCTTATTCCTGGGCATATTGGATAATGATGACATGTAACGTAATTACTCCACAGCTGTTCTGGTTTAAAAAGATTCGAACAAACATGGTGGTGGTATTCATCATTACCATTTTCGTAAATATTGGAATGTGGTTTGAGCGTTTTGTAATTATTGTAACATCCTTGCATCGCGACTACCTCCCATCGAGCTGGGCGATGTTTAAACCTACACTAACTGAAATAGGATTGTATATCGGAACATTTGGTGTGTTCTTTATGCTATTCCTGTTATTTATCAGGGTCTTCCCGGTTATTGCCATAGCCGAGATTAAAACCATCTTAAAGTCTTCTACTGATGAACTAAAGCCTAAACGAAATGAATAGATATATTACAGCATATTATTATGATGAAGAGGACCTGCTCACTGGCTTGAGGAAGATTCAGGCAGAGGGAATCCGTATTGCCGATGTGCATACGCCCTTCCCGGTGCATGGCCTTGATAAGGCAATAGGTCTGCGCCGCTCACGCTTGTCAACAGTTGCATTCGTTGGTGGAGCTTTAGGCGCATTAATCGGTTTCTTCTTTCAGGCTTGGGTATTTACAGTAGATTATCCAATCGGATTCGGAGGTAAGCCCTTTTTTGCAGTTCCTTCGTTTATACCGGTAGCCTTTGAATTATCTGTGTTAATGGCTGCATTTACAATGGTATTTGCATACCTTATTCATAACAATCTCGGCCCCGGCTCAAAGAATATCATTCATGATGAACGAATTACAGATGATATATTCTTGATTGTAGTAGATGTACGCGATACAGAAGATGATAAACTGCAGGAAGTGGAAAAAGCTTTGGCCGATGCTGGAGCACAAGGTATCACATTAAAAGTATAAGATCCATGGAGACAAATAGTTTTAAACTTACAAAAAAAACCATTATTGTTTTGGTGGTGATGATCCTCATCGGTGTGGCATCGCTCTTGTATGGTGTTTTTGGAGGTGTCAGCGCCGAACGTGTTGGTGCCAACCTGCTATTGAATAACTACCACTTTCTTAGTTTGGGATTGATAGGATTATTCTTTGTTACCGTACATGCAATTTCCGAATCGGCTTGGCATACAAGCGTGCAACGAATTGGAGAAGCGATGGCAGCATTTATTCCGGTAGGAGGGGTGTTGCTCTTGGCTTTCTTTGCGCTAGGCGGACTGCGCCTGCTATTCGATTGGCCACATGAAGATAGATTGGATGAAGTGCTTCTACAAAAAGTGCCTTACCTGAATGAACCCTTTTTCTATGTTCGTACCGTTATATTTATAGGCGGCTGGATAGCTTTTGCATATTTTGTACGTAAAATATCACTAAAGCTGGGTGAAAGTGGTGAATTCAAGCACTTCAATAAATTTAGAACCGTTTCTGCTTTGTTTATCGTGTTTTATGCACTTTCCAGCGTAGTGTCCTCATGGGATTGGCTGATGTCACTAGACGCACATTGGTACAGTACCTTGTATGGATGGTATGTGTTCTCAAGTATGCTGGCAAGCGGTGTGGCAATGTATATTATCCTCTTGTTTGTATTGAAAAAGATGGGATATATGGACCATGTAAATACCGAACATATACATGACCTCGGAAAATATTTATTTGGCTTTAGCATCTTTTGGGCATATTTGTGGTTCTCACAATATATGCTGATATGGTATGCCAATATACCCGAAGAAACAATCTACTTCTACGAACGCCATTTATATTTCAGCGAAGTATTTTATATTAATCTCGTGTTATGCTTTGTAGTACCATTCTTTGCTTTGATGACGCGAAACTCAAAACGCAAGTTTTCTGTGTTGATACCCGTTTCGGTGCTCGTAATCATCGGACATTGGTTTGACTTGTACCTTTTAATCATGCCCGGCGCTGTAGGCGGTGAAGCCTCCGGCTTTGGATTTGTGGAAATTGGTACCCTGATAGGATTCTTGGGACTCTTCCTACTGATTACCTTCTGGTCACTGTCGAAAGCTCCTCTGGTGCTTAAAAAGCATCCGTTCTATAAAGAAAGTTTGGATTATCATACAAATTATTGATTCAACCCGGTATTTGCCGAAAATTAAAAGAGCTATGAAGATATTCAAAATAGTCAGTCTCATTATACTAAGCACACTTGTTATGGCAAGTTGTAACCGTGATAAAAACCATCCCGGCTACACTTATTTCCCGGATATGCAGTTTTCACAAGCTTATGAAACTTATGATGTACATCCCATTTTTGCTAGCGGGATGACAAATCAGCTGCCACCGGAAGGTACTGTGCCACGCGGCTTTGAGCCATATCCATATGTTGAAAAAACAGTGCAAAATCAGATTGAAGCCGGATTGAAGTTGGTTAATCCCGTCGAGTTGGATGATTATGTATTGGCAAAAGGAAAAGAGCAATACGATATTTATTGCGTGATTTGCCACGGAGCGCAAGGAAGAGGTGATGGTATACTTTTTGCAAAAAAGTTATTCCCTGTCCAGCCTACAGCATTGCATGATGCATATGTGCAAGATAAACCCGATGGTGAGATTTTCCATGTAATAACAATGGGCTCCGTTTCGGGACTGATGGCTGCGCACGGTAATCTGATACCCGTTGAAAATCGTTGGAAGATAGTCCATTATGTACGTTCCTTAAAACAATAAATTTATTTTGACATTTATTTTTTCTCGTATAAAATCTACCTCCTGCCTGGTCAGGAGGTTTTTTCGTTCATAAAACAGCCTTGAAGATGAAAATTCAAAAAGATAGTATTGCTTCCGTTACCTATAAAGTGTATAATGCCTCAAGCGGCGCCTTGTTGCAGGAGACTGGCGAACAGCCTCAAGAATTTTTATTTGGTCACAACCTGCTTTTAGACAGCTTTGAAACAAATCTTTTAGGACTCGAAGCCGGAAATGACTTTAGCTTTGAAGTGAAGGCCGCCGATGCTTATGGACCTATTGACCCACATGCAATATTTGATTTGCCAATAACTACCTTTACCGAAGAAGATGGCACCATCGATGATGAAGTGGTGCAGGTTGGACATGTGTTTCCTATGCAGGATAATGACGGAAATAGACATTACGGGAAAATCATACGTAAGATGAAAGAAAGTGTGACCATGGACTTTAACCATCCAATGGCAGGAAAAGACTTGCTCTTCGATGGGAAGATTCATGCAGTACGGCAAGCAACCGAAGAAGAATTACAAAACATAAGCTCATAAAATCAAAAACAATTCTTTTAATTGCTTGTTTAATAGGAAGCAGTTGTAAGCGAATTGAAAAGAATAAAGCGTTTAGCTGAATGAATAACGAACAATGTGTCCATTGTGGTGCAGATTGTGGATCGAACCCCATAATTTGGCAGGATAAAGCATTTTGTTGTCACGGATGTAAAACTGTGTATCAGATTTTACATAAAAGTGATATGGAGCATTATTACGAAATACAACCCATGTCGGGTATACGAATTGATGCTGCTCAGCCGCTAAAGAAATTTGCCTTTCTCGATAACGAAGAAATAGCTGAAAAACTGCTCGATTTTAAAGATGGAACCACCTCAAAGCTACGATTTTTTATTCCTGTAATCCATTGTGCTAGCTGTATCTGGTTGTTAGAGAATCTTAACACCCTACATGCCGGTATTTTATATTCTACGGTGAACTTTCCAAAAAAAGAAGTTCATATCAGCTTTCGCAACGATATGATTACTGTCCGCCAGCTAGCTGAGCTGCTTGCCGCAATCCATTATGTACCCGAAATCACACTGGAGCATCTGGAGGCAGACCGTAAGCCTGCTTCTGACCGCAGCTTGCTGATAAAAATTGGAATCGCTGCATTCAGCTTCATGAATATTATGATGTACAGCCTTTCGGAATATGTGCCCGGAGGAGATTTATTAGATACGAAGTTTAAGTATGTATTCGGTTGGTTGAGCTTTGTACTTATTTTGCCTGTAGTATTTTATAGCGCAAGCGATTACTATCTTTCGGCTTGGAAAGGATTAAAACATAAAATTGTAAGCATCGACCTGCCTATTACCTTAGGGATATTGGCTTTATTTATCCAAAGCTCTTGGGAGGTCTTTAACGGAAAAGGTATTGGCTATATGGACAGCCTAGCCGGCTTGCTATTCTTTCTGCTGATAGGAAAATGGTACCAGGGTAAAACCTATCAGGCACTGTCATTTGAGCGTGATTATAAATCTTATTTCCCGGTTGCCGTAACGCGTATTGTTGATGGAAATGAAACCATAGTACCCATACGTGAGCTTAAAAAAGGAGATGAAATACTCATCCGCAATCAAGAATTGATACCTGCAGATGCCGTATTAAAAGACGGAAATGGAAATATCGACTATTCGTTTGTAACGGGAGAATCCATTCCGCAAGTACGAAAGGCCGGCGATTTTATTTATGCGGGAGGGCGCCAAGCCGGAAGTTCAATCCATCTTATTGTGGAAAAAGCAGTGGAACAAAGCTATTTAACCCAGCTTTGGAATCAAAGCAGCCAAAAGACCGAAAAGCTGACGCTGAATACACATATTAATCAAATCAGTCAGTATTTTACGGCAATCGTACTTATAATTGCTTTTTCTGCATTCTTTTATTGGCTACCCAAAGATGTGTCAACAGCCGTATATGTGTTTTCATCGGTGCTGATAGTCGCATGTCCCTGTGCCTTGGCACTTACTGTTCCATTTGCATTTGGCAGTACTATGCGTGTTTTCGGAAGGCATGGCTTTTATATTAAAAAAACCGATGTAGTAGAACAGCTTTATAAAACAAACAGCATTGTTTTTGATAAAACCGGCACATTAACCTTTAACCGTCAGGTAGATACAGCTTTTGAAGGAGAGCCTTTAAGCAAGGAAGAGCAGGGGCTTATCCGAAATTTAGTCAAGCATTCCGGACATCCTTTAAGCACGGCTTTATATGATTTTTTACCTCCGGCTGAAACCGCAACTGTAGAACAATATGAGGAAATTCCAGGTCTTGGGATTACGGCTAGAGTAAATGGAATACGTATCAACCTCGGATCTGCGGCATTTGTAACCGGCGATGATACGAATCTTGATGCGCGTGAAAGCAGGGTTTATATCAGTTTTGGACAAGCACAACGTGGATATTTTCGCTTCTCAAACGTATATCGAAATAATTTACAAGAACTTATTTCGAAGTTGAAAGAACGTTTTGACTTGCATATGATTTCGGGAGATAACGATGCCGAACAGGAAAATATGGAAAAGCTGTTTGGGCAAAAGGAAAACTTGCATTTTAATCAAAGCCCCACCGATAAAAAGCAGTATATAGTTAACTTACGTGAGCAAGCTAAAAATGTGTTGATGATAGGTGACGGTTTAAATGATGCCGGTGCATTGCACGAAAGTGATACCGGAATAAGTATAGCCGATGATGTGTTTAGCTTTTCTCCTGCCTGTGATGCCATTCTGGAATCTTCTAAATTTGGAAATCTCGACCGATATTTAGATTTTACTCGCTTTAGCTTTCGTGTGATACGCCGTAGCTTCATGCTTTCATTCTTTTATAATGTCATCGGGCTTTCATTTGCGGTAACTGCAAATCTTTCTCCATTGGTAGCTGCTATTTTAATGCCGATAAGCTCCATTTCCGTTGTAGCATTCATCACCTTCTCTATCCTGGCATCGGCACGCGTAAAATTAGCCTGATATCACAAGATTTTAGATCTATTTATCAATAAATAAATATATGTTAATAGATTGATATTGAGTTGGTAAAACACTTATATAGCGATCAAAATTGCTAAAATGATGTTTTAAACGCTGTTTTATTTAAAAAAATTATGATCTTTGGAGACAAATTTACATAAAAACATAAAAGACTTAGGTGTTCACATTACTTCATGGAAGCTATACTTTTTTTAATTGTGATAGGGGTAATTGTTGCCGGAGGCTTTTTGATTGCATTTATTTGGGCAGTCAAAAGTGGTCAATACGATGACGATTATTCCCCTTCGGTGCGTATGCTTTTTGATTCGAAGAAACCTAAATCGGAAGAAAAAGAAATAACAGAGAAAGAAAAAGATAATTAAAAACGAAACCTTATGGAGTTACAGAAATTTACGTATGATAACCGCCTCTCTCGCATGTTCCTCAATGCAACTATTTTTTGGGGATTTGTGGGGATGTTGGTAGGTTTAACAATTGCTACGGAGCTGATATTTCCATTAATGACGAATGGTGTTTCATGGCTCTCATTCGGTCGACTGCGTCCGTTACATACCAATGCTGTGGTTTTTGCCTTTGTGGGTAACGGCATGTTTACCGGTATTTATTACTCCACACCACGCCTCCTCAAAACCCCGATGTATAGCGAATTGCTGGGAAAAATACACTTTTGGGGGTGGCAGTTAATCATTTTGTCGGCTGTTATCACCTTGCCTTTGGGATATACCGTAAGCAAGGAGTATGCCGAATTGGAATGGCCTATAGATATCGCCATTGCCATAGTGTGGGTAATCTTTGGTATCAACTTGGTTATGACGATGGTAAAGCGTCGTACAAAGCATATTTATGTGGCAATTTGGTTTTATGTCGCCACCTTTGTAACGGTTGCTGTTTTACACATTGTTAACTCAATCAATATCCCGATTTCTTTCTTAAAGAGCTATCCGGTTTATGCCGGAATTCAGGATGCATTGGTTCAATGGTGGTATGGGCATAATGCCGTTGCTTTCTTCCTTACCACGCCATATCTGGGTTTAATGTACTATTTCGTTCCCAAGGCTGCCAACCGCCCTGTGTATTCGTATAAGCTGTCCATTATTCACTTTTGGGCATTGATATTTTTATATATCTGGGCTGGACCACACCACTTGCTTTATTCGGCTTTGCCGGATTGGGCACAAGCTTTGGGTGTTGCCTTTTCTATCATGCTGATAGGCCCGTCCTGGGGAGGCATGTTAAACGGCTTACTCACCTTGAGGGGAGCCTGGGATAAAGTTCGCGAAAGCCCCGTGCTGAAGATGTTTGTGGTGGGGATCACTGCATACGGTATGGCAACCTTTGAAGGTCCTATGCTGTCGCTCAAAAGCGTGAATGCTATCACTCACTTTACTGACTGGACAATCGCCCACGTGCATATTGGAGCCCTTGGTTGGAACGGTATGATAACTTTTGGTATGCTCTATTGGCTCGTTCCTCGACTGTTTAATACAAAACTTTATAGCAATAAGCTTGCAAATGCCCACTTCTGGTTGGCAACTTCCGGAATGCTGTTCTTTGCCATACCACTCTATTTTGCTGCCTTTACTCAAAGTTTGATGTGGAAAGAATTTACCGAAGCAGGTTATCTGAAGTATCCCAACTTTATTGAAACTGTGGTTCAAATCCTTCCCATGTATGTCTTGCGTGTTGTGGGAGGTACATTATATTTGACAGGAGTAATAATACTTGTATATAATGTGATGAAAACAGCCAAAGCCGGTAGTTTCTTGCGTTATGAGCATGACGAAGCTCCTGCCTTGGTAAAAGCATCACTTAAAGGCGAAAAAGGACATCGTGCCATCGAAACAAAGCCGGTTGTCTTCACCATGCTTGCGTTGCTGGTTATTTTAATTGGAGGTATAGTCGAGTTTGTTCCCATGTTTATGGTTAAATCGAATGTGCCTACCATTTCAGCTGTAAAACCATATACACCGCTTGAGTTACATGGTCGTGATATTTATGTGCGAGAAGGTTGTTATACCTGTCATAGCCAAATGGTGCGTCCTTTCCGCTCCGAAGTGGAACGTTATGGCGATTATTCCAAGGCAGGCGAAGTGGTTTACGACCATCCTTTCCAATTTGGAAGTAAGCGTACCGGACCCGACCTAGCACGTGCAGGCGTACAAACCGGACCAATGTATAAACCCGCTTCTTGGCACTACAATCACTTCCTTAGCCCGCAAAAGATGGTGGCACAATCTATTATGCCGCCTTATCCATGGCTGATTAAAAACGATTTGGACATCAGTACCACCGCTAAAAAGATTAAAGCAATGCAGTTTTTGGGCGTTCCTTATCCGGATGATTTCGCCGAAAGGGCAAATACACATCTGCAACGACAAGCCCATGAAATTGCACAAGAATTGCGTGATGGAGGTATTAATGTGGCTGACTCAAAAGAAGTGATCGCGTTAATCGCTTATATACATCGCTTGGGACGTGATATTCATAGCAAAGAAACTGTAAACTTTACGCAAAATTAATACGGCTCATGAAGATTGTATCGCAAACTCTGGAAAGCATAGCCAATGTTGAATGGTATCCTGTAATAGGATTGCTTATCTTCTTTATTTTCTTTGTGGCACTCATCATTCGTGTGGGGCGCATGAGTCGTCAGCAGGTTGACGAATACAGCCATTTACCCCTCGATGAAAAAGAACTGACAAAGGAAGAGCCGTTTAAACAATCTAAAACCGAATAGTATGACAACTGAAAAAGATAAATTAAATCCGATTCACCAAACGGATTATGATAAGGAAACCTTAGAAAATGAACGCCTGTTGACGGACCATGAGTACGATGGTATCCGTGAGCTGGATAACGATATGCCGCCATGGCTAAAATGGCTGTTTGCATTATCCGTCGTCTTTGCCTTTGTATACCTTGTACGATTCTTTGTGTTTCGTTCCGATGATTTAATTCAGCGTAAAGAATTTGAAAAGGAGATGGCAGCAGTAAAGTCAGCCCCGGTGGAGGCTTTTGAACTCAAGCTGCTCGAAGACCCTGTGAGCATGACAAGTGGAAAAGATACTTGGCTAAAAATTTGTGCCGTATGCCATTTGACGGATGGAGGCGGGCTCGTAGGACCAAATATGACAGACGATTATTGGATTCACGGAAATACCATCGAAGATGTATTTAATGTGATAACGGATGGAGTAATAGAACAAGGGATGCTAGCATATAAAGATCAGCTGTCGCAAAAACAGCGGCTTGAAGTGGCAAGCTATATACTCGTTGAACTGCATGGCAGCAACCCGGCTACAGCCAAAGAGCCTCAAGGGGAGCTGTATGAATAATCCAAGCGAGTTTGTTTAAACTTTTTCCGATGAAATATTAACACAACCCCCTTCGGCAATTTAATGCGGAAGGGGGTGTATTATTTCAAATTTAAGAACGCCACCTATGCAATCTGAAACAAAATCAATAGCAGGACAATCAGGCTTTTACCGCGATATACTCGGTACAGTACAAGAAGACGGGAAACGCAAATGGCTGTACCCGAAACGTCCCAAAGGTACTTATTACAAATACCGTTGGATGGTAGCTGTTTTTTTATTGGCTGTCTTCTTTATTTTACCTTGGATTCGGTATCAAGGGGAGCCGTTTTTAATGATAAATATACTTGAACGTAAATTTATACTTTTTGGTAAACTATTTTGGCCACAAGATTTTCACCTCTTGGTGATGATGGTGATTTCCTTCATTGTTTTTATCATACTGTTCACCGTTATTTTTGGACGCCTATTCTGCGGATGGGTGTGTCCGCAAACCATTTTCCTTGAATTTATTTACCGACAAATAGAATATCTGATTGAAGGCGGTCCTGCCAAACAAAAGAAGCTTGCTGCACAAGAATGGGATTTTGAGAAAACCTGGAAGAAAAGCTTAAAGCATTTTATCTTTTTTATGATTGCCTTGCTGGTAATTCATAATTTCCTTGCGTATATTATTGGTACAGACCGTGTTATTGAAATTATAAAAGCCGGTCCTTTGGCTCATTTTAAGAGCTTTGTTGCTGTGATATTGTTTGCTTCGGCTTTTTATTTTGTATATGCCTTTTTCCGTGAGCAAGTGTGTACGCTCGTTTGTCCCTACGGTCGTTTACAAGGTGTATTATTAGATAATAAGTCTATTATCGTGGCATATGACTATAAAAGGGGAGAGCCGAGAGGCAGGAGAAGTAAGAAAACTATTGAATCACTCGTTCAGCAAGGCGATTGCGTGGATTGCTTAGCATGTGTTTCGGTTTGCCCGACAGGCATAGATATCCGCAACGGCACCCAGCTTGAATGTATCAACTGTACCGCATGTATTGATGCATGTAATGCCGTGATGCAACGTTTGAGCATGCCAAAAGGTTTAATTCGTTATGCATCGGAAGCAAGTATTTCCGGTGGACATACAAAGATATTTAATGCGCGCTCCATCGCATATTCGTTCTTTTTAACTATCTTGCTGGCAATAGTGGTGGTGCTGTTTAGTGTGCGCCCCGATGTGGAAGCAACCGTGTTACGATTGCCCGGAACAATGTTTCAAGCATACGGGGATGACAGCTATTCAAATATTTTCAAAGTGCAGTTAGTAAATAAAACAAGAGATGATAAAAAGCTGGAGTTGCGCCTCGATTCGCAAGAAGGAGAAGTGATACTTATGGGCGATCCTTTATTGTTAGAAGGAGCGAGTATGTTGGAAGCCAATTTCCTTATCGTGATTCCGAAAGCGATTCTTACATCAAGCTCCACAAAGGTGAATTTAGGCGTATACCATGAAGGAGAACGCATTGAAAGCGCTAAAACTACCTTTATCGCACCAAACAAACTAGATTCTCAAAACGAGTGATTATGAAATGGAATTGGGGAACAAAGCTGGCACTGTGGATGGCTGCTTTTATGCTGATGATTATTGTTTTTGTGGTTTTGATGATGCGTGAAAATGTATCATTAGTTGAAAAAGACTATTATCCCAAAGGGCAAAGCCATCAAGACTTAATTGACAAAAAGCGCAATACAGGCAATGTGGATGAGCTTATCCGCTTTGAAAAGACCGAGCAAGGTTTAAAACTTGTTTTTCCTGACTTTTTTGATAAGGAAGCTATTCGTGGCAATGTGCATTTTTATCAGCGCATGGATGCCGGAGGCGATAAGATTGTTGCCTTGGAACATTATGATTCGGTGGGCTTTATTTTGCCTATCGAAGGACTTAACGGACGTTATATCGGCCGAATAGATTGGGAATATGAAGGCGTAGCCTATTATAGTGAGAAAAGTATAACACTGCCCTAATGACACTTGATTTATATTCGACACTTACTATTGGCTTTACCATCGGATTGGTTGGCAGCCTGCACTGCATAGGCATGTGTGGTCCCATTGCCATTGCATTGCCGCTCGGCAATCGTTCATGGGGAGATAAAGCCTTAGGAGCTTTTATTTATAACCTCGGGCGTTCGGTCACTTACGGCATTATGGGCGGTGTGTTCGGACTGCTCGGAAAAGGTATTCAACTCGCAGGATTTCAACAATGGGTTTCCATCATAATGGGCGTAATAATGATTGTTTCCGTGCTTTTCCCATTTATGTTTCGAGGTGGCTTTTCCATTGAAAAATATACAGCAGGTTTTGTAGGCAAAATGATTGGCAGATTTAGAAAACTATTTGCTAACAGCTCCAAATTAAACTTGCTGTTCATTGGCTTGCTGAATGGCTTATTACCATGTGGTTTGGTATATCTTGGCTTGGCCGGTGCCATAGCTACCGGAGAGGTATACAGGGGAATATTATTTATGATTGTATTTGGACTGGGAACTTTACCTGTTATGTTTGGAGTTTCCATAGTAGGTAACTTGATTAGCAGTTCATTACGTAAAAAGCTAAACAAGGTGGTGCCGGTATTTATTGTCCTTTTAGGTATATTGTTCATCTTAAGGGGAATGGCACTCGGGATACCGTTTATTAGCCCGAAAACCAAATCACTGAGCCCTACACGCACAAAAATGCACTCGCAATCAATTTACCAGCTGGAGCCGGTTGATAAACTGCCGCTATACTTTATCTTATCGTAATCTCCTGTTTTGTGCAATGCATGACCCACTTTTAAATTTCCATTTCCAATAATTGA
>CAZQBU010000001.1:21058-174542 GCA_964592175.1 uncultured Lentimicrobiaceae bacterium | reverse complement strand
CACTAAAGTCTACTAACGTACAGAATATAAACATATTACGATAAATTTAGATTGAAAAGATTATGAATTGGTGAATTATGCAGGCAAAAACAAACAATTTAAAAAACCTGTACCTTTGCAAAAAAATATTATGTCCGTATTTCTGTTTGATGCGTTGATTTTTGGACCTGTTCGCAGCAGGCGCTTAGGTGTGTCACTGGGGATTAACCTGCTTCCTACGCATAAAAAGCTATGTAGTTTTAATTGTATTTACTGCGAATGCGGTTGGACAAAAAACCGAAATGCCTTAAAAACCACTTTGCCAAGCCTTCAAGAGCTGGAACAAGCATTGGAGTCCAAGCTTCGCGAGCTTCAAGGAACGGATATGGAGCCCGACAGCATTACATTTGCCGGGAATGGCGAGCCTAGCTTACATCCCGCTTTTGCGGCTATAGTTGACAGCACCCTACGCTTGCGCGATGAATATGCTCCAAAAGCTGTGGTGAGTGTGCTTTCGAACGGCAGCATGCTGCATAAGCCCGAAATTAGGGATGCGTTAAAAAAGGTGGATAACAACCTCTTGAAATTGGATGGGGGAACGGAAGAAACCATTAAAAAGATTAATACTCCGCTCAAAGCCTTCCGTTTGGAAGAATATATACGACAGCTGCAGCTATTTAACGGAAATCTGACCATACAAAGCTTGTTTTTACGTGGCACCCACAATGGCGAACAAATTGATAATACCAAGCCTGAAGAATTGGAGGCATGGCTTAAACTTTTGAAACAAATTCAGCCGAAGCATGTGATGGTGTATACCATTGAACGCAGCACTGCGGAAGAAAATCTTTTTAAAGTACCCTTATCTGAATTAAAAGAAATAGTAAAATTGGTTGAAGAAGCAGGTTTTGAAGCAAGTGTGTTCGGATAACAGCTATAATACTGGTAATGCAACAATATCCGATAAAAATATTAATGGCTTTTGCAGAAACATTTGGAGAAAAGGAAGACTTTTTTGAGTGGCTGATGCAAAACGGCTTCCCTGAGCTTGCAGCATTGAGCAGTGCAATCCGAGGTAGTGAACAAGCTTTTGTGTGGCTTATGCAACACGGATTTTATCGTTTTGCAGCACTTGATGGGGCCATCGATGAGCAGCCAAAAGCAAGGCAATGGCTTGCGAATCACAATTATGTGCTTTTGGCAAATCTTGCTGCGGCAGTACATCAAAATGTGCAGGCAATACAGTGGTTTAAAGAGCAAGAGCTCGAAATATTTTTAATTATTGCACAACGAATACACTACTTTAGGGAAAACCAATACTTTGATCATCATAAGCTGAGGTTTTAATTTACAGGCATAAATTCTTCGGTTTTTTGTGTTTTTTGCTATAAAACACCTCCTTAATCGGACATATACTGCTTTTATTCACTCCTTTTCATACTAAAAAGGCGATTTTACAGGTTTTAGATGCAGAAACTATCTCTAATTTTGTAGAGAATTCAATTCGGCACATACTATGAAGCAAATCCCCATGGTTGACCTCATTGGTCAGTATACTAGAATAAAACCCGAAATTGATCGGGCAATTTCAGAGGTGGTTGAAACTGCTGCCTTTATAAACGGTCCTGCGGTAAAAACATTTCAGGCAGATTTAGAGCGTTATTTGAATTGCAAACACGTCATCCCCTGTGGAAATGGCACCGATGCATTGCAGGTAGCACTCATGGCACTCGACTTGCAGCCCGGGGATGAGGTGATTACCTCAACTTTTACCTTTATCGCCACCGCTGAAGTAATTGCTTTATTGAAATTGACTCCTGTTTTGGTTGATGTAGACCCCATAAGTTTTAATCTGAAGCCGGATGAGGTTGAACAAGCTGTTAGCTCAAAAACGAAAGCCATTATACCGGTACATTTGTTTGGCCAATGTGCCGATATGGATCAAATTATGGCAATTGCCGAAAAACATCAGCTTTATGTGGTAGAAGATAATGCTCAAGCATTGGGAGCCGATTTTTATTCAAAAAATGGCAGGGTAAAAAAAGCAGGTACCATTGGTCATATTGGATGTACCTCCTTCTTCCCGGCTAAAAATTTAGGATGTTACGGTGATGGAGGCGCTATTTTTACAAATGATGATCAGCTTGCTGAGCGTATGCGAATGATTGTGAATCACGGCATGAAAGTTCGATATTATCACGATATCATTGGTGTAAATTCAAGGCTCGATAGCATACAAGCAGCGGTATTATCCGTTAAGCTGAAATATCTTGACGAGTATGCCGAGGCAAGACGCTATGCGGCAAACTATTATAACGAAGCTTTCAAAAACTGTGAAAGACTACGAACACCATCTACTTCTTCGTTTTCATCACATGTGTTTCATCAATATACCTTGGTGACAAACGGTTTTGATCGCGCATCACTTGCTGCACATTTATCGCAAAAAGGAATTGCATCAGCAATTTATTATCCTGTGCCCATTCATTTACAAAAAGCATATCTGGATGCACAGTATAACAGCGCCAACCTGCCTATAGCCGAAGAGCTGAGCAAATCAGTGATTTCTTTGCCCATACATACCGAGTTTGACGATGAATCCTTGCAATATATTGTGGATGCGGTGCTAGAATTCATGGAAAAACTGAAATAATTTACACGATTGAATTTTGCAGAAATACATTGAAAAACCTTATCTTGCCGATTGAATCATAAGACAAAAGCGAATGAGTGAAACACATACATATTTTGCCCATGAAACAGCTGTGATTGATGAGGGCAGTAAAATTGGAAAAGGCACTAAAATCTGGCATTTTTCACATATAATGCCTGATAGCGTGATTGGTGAAAACTGCAATATCGGTCAGAACGTAGTTATTTCTCCCGAAGTTGTGCTTGGAAAAAATGTAAAAGTGCAAAACAATGTGTCGATTTATACCGGAGTTATTTGTGAAGATGATGTGTTTTTGGGTCCCAGCATGGTGTTTACCAATGTGATAAACCCACGGTCTGCCATCATTCGTAAAGATGAATTTTTGCGCACTTTGGTGAAAAGGGGTGCCACAATAGGAGCGAATGCAACCATAATTTGTGGAAATGATATTGGTGAATATGCTTTTATAGGAGCAGGTGCCGTTGTCACTTCCGAGGTGCTGCCTTATGCATTGGTGGTAGGAAACCCGGCACGTCAAATTGGCTGGATGAGCGAGTACGGGCATCGCTTGGAGTTTGATGAAAGCGGCATTGCATTTTGCCCGGAAAGCAATGAAAAATATGTGTTGGCAGATGGAAGGCTGTCAAAAGCTTAAGAAACGGAAAATGAAAATTGTAGTAACGGGTGGTACGGGCTATATCGGTTCACATACAGTAGTGGAGTTGCAACAGAAAGGATTTGAGGTGATTATCATCGATAATCTGAGTAATTCAACAGCTGATGTTGTGGATTCGATCTTTTCCATAAGTGGAACTAAGCCGTATTTGGAGGTGATGGATTTGGTTGACAGGCAAAAATGCCTGCATTTTTTTAAGCAGCATAAAGATGTGGCAGGTATCATCCATTTTGCCGCCTATAAAGCAGTGGGTGAATCGGTTGAACAGCCTTTGAAGTATTATCGAAACAACCTCGTTTCGCTTATGAATCTGCTTGAGGCAATGGATGAAAATGACATACAAAACCTTGTTTTCTCATCTTCATGCACGGTTTATGGTCAGCCGGAAATATTACCTGTTAGCGAGAATGCAATGATTAAACCAGCTGAATCGCCCTATGGGAATACCAAACAAATTTCGGAAGAAATCATTGCTGATATGGTAAAAAGTAACAATATTAAAGCAGTGGCTTTACGTTATTTTAATCCCATTGGCGCACATGAATCGGCTTTGATAGGCGAAATACCTCTTGGTGTCCCCAATAATTTAATGCCGTTTATTACGCAAACTGCCTTAGGCTTACGCGAGCAGCTGCAAGTGTTTGGCGATGATTATGATACCCGCGACGGAACAGCCATACGTGATTATATTCATGTGGTTGACCTTGCAAAAGCACATGTGGTTGCAATAAACAGGCTGATAAATGCCGAAATAAAAGAAGATTTTGAAGTGTTTAATCTGGGCACAGGAAAAGGTTATACGGTTTTAGAAGTGATTCGTTCCTTTGAGAAGGTATCCGGATTAACACTGAATTATAAAATTGTGGGGCGAAGAGCAGGCGATATTGAAAAGGTATGGGCAAATCCGTCCAAATCAAATGAAGAGTTAGCTTGGAAAGCAGAAAAAAACTTGGACCAGATGACATCTTCTGCATGGAAGTGGGAACAGAAATATCGTGCGCGTAAAATGAATTAACACTTGAAGAATGAAAAAAATACTTATCACCGGAGGAGCAGGATTTATTGGCTCACACCTTGTGCGATTGTTTGTGAATAAATATCCGAACTATCAGATATTTAATCTTGATAAGCTGACTTATGCAGGAAATCTTTACAACCTAAAAGACATAGAAAACAAAGCCAATTACCATTTTATCAAAGCCGATATCGTTGATGGCAATCGCATACAGCAGCTTTTTGCCGAACACGCATTTGATGCGGTGATACATCTTGCAGCCGAATCCCATGTGGATCGTTCTATTTCAAATCCGATGGAGTTTGTGATGACAAATATTGTAGGTACGGTAAATTTATTAAATGCGGCTCATTTTCACTGGAAAGATAATTTTAGCGAAAAACTGTTTTTCCATGTTTCTACGGATGAGGTTTATGGCTCGTTGGAGGATACAGGTTATTTTACCGAAACTACCGCTTATGACCCACATAGTCCATATTCTGCTTCCAAAGCGGCAAGCGACCATTTGGTTAGGGCATATCACGATACCTATGGATTACCGGTTGTAATTTCCAACTGTTCAAACAATTATGGTCCAAACCAGTTTCCCGAAAAGCTGATTCCCTTGTTTATCAATAACATCCGAAATAATAAGGCACTTCCTGTTTACGGCAAAGGTGAAAATGTACGTGATTGGTTGTATGTAGTCGATCATGCCGAAGCTATTGATGTGATATTTCACAAAGGTAAAATACGGGAAACCTATAATATTGGTGGGCACAATGAATGGAAAAACATTGATTTAATCAAGTTATTATGTCAGGTCATGGATGAAAAGCTTGGGCGTGAGCCGGGTACTTCGGCAAAGCTGATAACTTTTGTAAAAGACCGTGCAGGTCATGACTTACGCTATGCCATCGACTCTTCAAAATTACAAAATGAATTGGGGTGGGTGCCCTCCTTGCAGTTTGAAGAAGGCATTCGCCTTACAGTAGATTGGTATATGCAAAATCAAAGCTGGCTGGATGAGGTGACAAGCGGTAATTATTTAAAATATTATAAGGAACAATACGAAAAGCGTTAATTTGTGGAGCTTAATCAGCTTTAAAACAATAAAATATTGATATTTAGGGCAGTATTTTATTAGTTTTGCAGTAGGAGTGTTTTATTAAAATATAATGCTTTTTCTCTCAAATACTACAACATAATACAAGTAAGAAACTATGGGCCCTTTTCGCATTTTTATTATTGAAGATGATGAATTTTTTGGCCAAATGCTTAAATATCATCTTTCGCTAAACCCGGATAATGAGGTGTATCTGTACCAGACAGGCGCTGAATGTTTGAAAAACTTATACCGTATGCCTTCATTAATTTCATTGGATTATGGCTTATCTGATATGTCGGGCTTGGAGGTGATGCGTCAAATTAAAAAAACACTTCCGGATGTACCTGTGGTTATTGTTTCCGGACAGGAAGATATTTCGACTGCCGTAAGTCTTTTGCGCGAAGGCGCGCACGATTATTTCGTCAAGGATGATGATATAAAGGAAAGGATATGGAACGTAATCAAGCAGTTACGTGAAAATATGCAGCTTAAGATCGAAATCAACAAGCTAAAGGACGAAATTGGTCGTAAGTATGAATTTAGCAATGCCATAAAAGGGAATAGCCATGCGTTGAAGCAAATATTCAAACTTATAGAAAAAGCAGTTCGAAGCAATATTACAGTTTCAATTACCGGTGAAACAGGCACAGGTAAAGAGTTGGTTGCCAAGGCAATACATTATAATTCGCCGCGTAAGAAAGAAGCTTTTGTAGCTGTAAATGTGACTGCAATACCTACAGAACTTATTGAAAGTGAAATGTTTGGCCATGAGCGTGGTAGTTTTACTGGTGCCATTACGCGTAAAATTGGAAAATTTGAGCTTGCACAAGGCGGCACACTTTTTTTGGATGAGATTGCCGAAATGGATATGCATATGCAGACAAAATTGCTTCGAGTGATACAAGAGCGTGAGCTGCAGCGGGTAGGAGGGAATGAAACGATTTCTGTGGATGTGCGCTTAGTAGTAGCAACCAATAAAAACTTGGCTGAAGAAGTAGCAAATGGCAACTTCCGCGAAGACCTTTACTATCGCTTGCTGGGATTGCCAATTGCATTACCCCCCTTGCGAGCCAGAGGGAATGATGTGATTATTTTGGCAAAGTATTTTATTGATGAATTTTGTAGTGAAAATCAAATGCCGCGATTGACAATTTCTGAGCAGGCGCAACAAAAACTGTTGCAATATGCCTATCCGGGTAATGTACGTGAGCTGAAAGCTGTGGTGGAGTTGGCAGCAGTACTCGTTGAAAAAGGAACTGTTGAAGAACAACATATACGATTTAATGCAGCGAATCCGGTTGAAGAAATAATGTTGGAAGAAAAGACATTGGATGAATATACCCGACAAATCATTCGCTCATATCTTGATAAATACCACGATAATGTAGTATTGGTAGCTCAAAAACTAAATATTGGTAAGTCCACCATTTACCGTATGCTTAAGGAACACAAGTTATAAGCTCATGACAACATCACAAGGACGCTATAATTTATCGAAATTAATTTCATTTGTTGGCAATGACAAAGATGCGCTCGAAGAAATGGTGCATGTTTTTATTAAATCGGCTAATGAATTACTAGCTGAATTGCTTGAGGCTCAAGAACAAAACGAGTTTGAGCAAATGTTTAAAGCAGCTCATAGGATAAAGCCTTCGTTGGAAATTATGGGCTTGGATGATTTGTATCATCCCGTACGCGAAATTGAAATGCATGCCAAATCAGCTGTGCCAACTGAGCAACTTTCGGAACTGATTGCTTGGTTTGACCAACGTTTGCGCTTTTACATAACTCAGCTGGAGCAAGATTTTAGCCAATAGACCCAATAAAACCTTACTAATTGTTAGTGGATTATAAGTTTTGTAACAGCTCCGGCACTTCTGGTCCTTACAAAGTACACTCCTTGGTTTAACGCTGAAGTTTGCAGCTGTATGCTCGTCGTCCCACGTGGATAATCCACTTCCATAATGATTTTTCCGGTCATATCCACTACATCAACTTTAGTGTCGTGTGTAAAAGCTGCTGATGTGGAAATAGTGACTTTATTGCGCGCCGGATTGGGATATACTCGAATTTGCTGAACAGCTTCTTTTGCTTCTAATCCGGTTTCAATATCCAAGCAAATAATGCTTAGGTCATCAAAGTAAAAACCGTCGGCATTCACATATACATCGCTTACCATTTTGAATTGCAGTTGAATATCTTCACCTGCATAGGCGCTCAGGTCAATTTCTTCTAACACCCAATCCGAGATGCCGTCATAAATCGGCTTGCCCGAAGATTGATATGAATTGCCGGTTTTGGTGTGTTTGCCTTCCAAAGGAATCCAGTTGGCAGAAGAAGCCGGCTTAATCGAAGCTTGCGCATAATCCCAACCCAATTCAATATTCCATTTAGCCCAAAAGTTCAATTCTATATAAGAAGTTTCAGGCAGACTTATGGGATTTGTAAGGGTAATAATATTTGTGCTATTGTTGGGATAATTGCCGTTTGGACTGTCCGTAATAGATGAAGGCACGCTTACATAAGAAGTGCTGCTAAGTCCCCAATTTCCCGGAGTCCAATTATTAAGGCTGCTGCAATCATCTTCAAATACAATGGAGGTGAAGCCATACATTTTTGTAATGGTATCTATTTGAATGTATTTTCCATTATCTATCTTTAGTAAAAAACGGAAGTTTTGACCTGATAAAATGGATGGATTCAATGTGATATGTATGGAGTCGGTCTTCGATTCCAAAACATCTAAACTGCCAAATGTAATGGGCTCTGAAACACTCTCTATCCGGTCATCCAATGGCTCGATACTGCATTGCCACTGCTCCGTGTCCGTTAAGCCGTAGCGCTGTAAATCAAATACAAAAAAGAAGTCTTTTTCATCGACAATTTTATTGGTCTTATCTGTTATCATGCCGTAGCTCCCCGAAAATAGTGCTGCATAAATACTTTGAATCATATTTTCTTGGCATAAAGGGATAATTCGGCTAATCGATGGCCAAAAGCCGTCAATATTACTTCCTACTTCGGGTGTATAAGCAAAAATAGCATTCTTAAATTCCGTGTCTCCGTACATATAATCATCTGAGCCACCGTTTGTTGGATAAATGGCTACACTCGAAGGTCCGTACACATAGTTGTTGTCGCGCGTCATTTTTTCTGAGTAAGCAGAGAAAATGGCATCATCATCGCATAAAGTTGTGGTCCACCCCCAAGGATAAAGCAGTAAATTGCTGTATGAGTGATAGTTTAATGCAATTTTAAATTCATGTTCTTCAACAAATTTGCGGATTGTTTGTGTTTCAACTTCACTGAATCCGGCAATTCCTCTATAAGTCTCTGAAGTAGGGTCAGGTGATGAGCCTATATTATCATAACCCCAATAATATCCGAAGTTGCGGTTAAGGTCCACTCCAAAGGCTCCATTGCCATTGTTTCTTCTGTTTTTGCGCCACATACCTCCACCGTTTGGATTGGTTTGCTGATTATGTAAATAGCCGTCCGGATTTACAATTGGAATGAAGTACAAATCGTAATTATCTACAATGGTTTTTGCCAGATAATTCGTTTCATAATTTTCGAGTAGCCACAGCATAAAATAAATATTGTGTTGCACGCCTATGCCTTCGCGAGAATGTATGAGTGAAGTATATAAAACTTGTGGCTTTTCTGTTGCTGCCTTCGCATCATTACTTATTTTTATCCACCATAGTGGATTTCCGTTGATGGTTAAATTATCCGGATCAATGATTTGACGCTCCGAAACAAATTCGGGCCATGTAGCTGTCATGAAATCCAGCTTTGCCAATACCTCATCATAGGTATAAAAGCCTCCCATACTCCCATATTCCCAGTTTTCCGGCACCGGAAATTCATCGGCAGGATTTCGATAAATGCGGAGCTCTGCTTCGGCTGCTGCTCGTTCACTATAAAATTGCGATACATCTTCAATCATCATTTGCACTTTGAAATCCGATGCTTTAATGCGTGAAATTTCCGAAGCGCTCAGGTCGGTCTCAAGGAAATAAGCAGATTTGTAAAAACCTTTGGTCACATCAATGCCGGTTTGAGCCAAAGAGGAAATATCTTTTCCTTCGAGCGATATTCGTACGCGTGAATAGTGCTCTTCATCCTGTGAATGAAGCATTAAAAAAGGGAAAATTACTAAGAATAGGGCGAGGTACTTTTTCATCGGGCAAATTTTTTGATTCAAATGTAAAAGTACGCATTCTGTAGCAGATGGGCATTGATATTAGTTCCCGATTTTTGAGAAGGAGTAAAATAAAAGTCTAAATGCCATCTTATCAATAAGATATGCACAGGACTTTATCTAAAATCCGTAAATTAGGCTTTAATTTAATTTTTTATGCCAAAAGGAAAGAATTAGCCTAACCTGCATAATTCACCAATTCATAAGCTGATCAATTAAAAATTATTGTAATAGATTCGTAATCAATCTATTACAATGTTTTTGTAGTGATCTAAAAAATGCTTAATTAAATTCATGAATTAAGCAGGCTAAAGTGTGTTAGTTATAAGAATCCCAATTCCAGCTTTGCTTCTTCGGTAAGCATATCCTGGTCCCATGGTGGGTCAAACGTCAATTCCACATCCGAAGAGCGAACATTTTTCACAAGTGCAACCTTGTCTTTTACTTCCTGTGGCATGCTTTCGGCTACCGGGCAATTAGGTGTGGTAAGCGTCATCAGCACTTTGACATCTGCTTCATCACTGACGCTAATTTCATAAATTAAGCCCAAATCGTAAATATTTACGGGGATTTCAGGGTCATATACGGTTTTTATAACGGTGATAACGTTTTTCTCGATTATAGCTTTTTGTTCTTCAGTCATGAGTGTAAAATATAGTGTGTACGTAAAATAAGTGCTTATAAATCTTCTTTGAGTTTAAATACTTGCGCATACAGCTTCATCTGCTTAATCATTGATAATAAGCCGTTTGAGCGCGTGGGTGAAAGGTGTTCTTGCAAGCCTATTTCATCAATAAACGAAAGATTGGCTTGTACAATATCATTTGGGTTTTGACCGGATAATACACGAATCAGCAGATTTACAATCCCTTTGGTAATCACTGCATCGCTGTCGGCCGTATAAAATATCTTACCGTCACGGTAATCGGCATGCAACCAAACACGAGATTGGCATCCACTAATAAGGTGGTTATTGGTTTTGAATTGTTCCGGAATCATGGGGGTATCTTTTCCCATATCAATCAACAAACTGTATTTGTCCATCCAGTCGTCAAAAGCAGAAAACTCTTCAATAATTTGATTTTGTATTTCGTCAATCGTCATTTTGAAAATGGTTTAAATCTATGATAACATCATTGCAGCTTTTTTTACTGCTCTAATAAAGCGTTTGATATCTTCTTCGGAGGTATACATTGCAAATGATGCGCGTACTGTGCCGGGAATTTGAAAATTATCCATGACAGGCTGTGCGCAATGATGTCCGGTGCGTACTGCAATCCCCATCTTGTCTAGCAAAGTCCCTAAGTCGAAGGGATGAATATCTCCAATAAGGAAAGAAACCACCGCAGCCTTATCTTTTGCTTGCCCAATGATGCGCAAACCCGGAATCTTAGCTAGCTCCTGCTCGGTAAACGCAAGAAGTTGTTGTTCATGAGTGCGTAAGTTTTCTATGCCTATCTCTTGCATGAAACGCAAAGCCGTTTCCAAGGCAAGTACGCCTCCTACATTGGGTGTTCCTGCTTCAAACTTGAATGGTAGCTGATTAAAACTGGTATGTTGAAACGATACCTGATCCACCATTTCACCACCAAACTGATAGGGCGGCATGCTTTCTAACCATTTGGTCTTTCCGTAAAGCACACCCACACCCATGGGAGCATATACTTTATGCCCGGAAAACGCAAAAAAGTCACAATCAAGCTTTTGGACATCTATGGGCATATGTACAATAGATTGTGCACCGTCGAGCAATACCGGAATATTTGCCTGATGTGCCAATTCAATCATTTCTTCAACAGGATTGATTGTTCCCAATGCATTTGAAATATGTGCGATGGCAACAAGCTTTGGCTTTTCATCCAGAAGCTGTTTGAAATGCGTTAAATCTGTTTCTCCGGCTTCGTTCATTTGAGCTACCAGCAGTTTGCCATTTTTGCGAGTACATAGTTGCTGCCAAGGAACCATATTGCTGTGGTGTTCCATAGCCGTAATTAAAATGCTGTCGCCTTCTTCAATGAGTTGTTCACCAAGGGTGGATGCAAGTAAATTGATCGACTCGGTAGTACCTCTTGTAAAAATGATTTCATGCGAATGGGCTGCATGAATATATTCGGCAATAAAGCTTCTTGCATTTTCAAAAGCTGTAGTAGCTTGTTGGCTCAAATAATGCACTCCGCGATGTATATTGCTGTTTTCCAGCTCATAATACTCTTGAAGGCGTCTTATTACCGGCAAGGGTTTAAGCGTGGTGGCCGCATTGTCGAGATATACAAGCGGCTTGTTGTTTACCTGCTGCTTTAAAGCAGGAAACTGCTCCCTTATTTCCGATATAGTACGCATAATAGGCATGAACTGTTATAGTTTACTCATGTCAATATCAAAATAAACTTCTTGCTCCGGGCTTCCGCAATGCAGCACACATTTGTCACATACGGAAAGCTCCCCTCTCAAGCGCTTTTTGACCATGTCATCAATTCGCTGTTGCAGTGGTTCGAGGCTGATATAATTGATTAAATCGGCAGCAAAAGCATACATCACCAACAAACGTGCATTTTCTTTGCTGATACCGCGTGAGCGCAGATAAAACAAAGCTTCTTCATCCAATTGACCAATGGTGGCACCGTGCGAACATTTTACGTCATCAGCATAAATTTCCAAGAAGGGCATGGTGTTGATGACTGCTTCCGGCTTTAAAATTATATTGTTGTTGTTCTGATATGCATTCGTTTGCTGTGCATCGCGGGCAACATAAATATATCCGTTAAAGACGGCAGATGCCCGGTCGTCCATGATACCTTTGAATAATTCATTGCTTGTACAATTCGGCTGATTATGCAAAATCTTTATCTGATTGTCTACATGCTGTTCCTTGTCCATAAGGTATAAACCGAGTACATCTGCATGCGCACCTTGTCCATCAAGTGCGACGGTGATATTGTTTCGAATCAATCCGCAGTTGAAGGTAAGCGTATTGGTTTTAATATTGCTGCTTGCTTCTTGTTTAATAAAGGTAGAATTGATTAACCCGGACTGGTCATTCAGGTTTTGCAGCTTATACAACTCCAGATTTGCATTTTCATCTACAAAAATCTCGGTTACTGTATTTACCAAACTGGTATGATGATTAATGGAGTCGTCACAATGCATCAGCTTGAGTTTGCTGTTTTTACCCAAAATGATGAGGTTGCGATTTTGAACAAAATGTGTGGTATCATGATTTATCAGCTTGATAATTTGCAGTGTTTTATCCACTTCTACATTATCCGGCACATAAATCACCACCCCATCTTGTACCATGGCGGTATTTATGCTGACAAAGCTATTGTCTTCAGCATTTGCAATTTCACCGTAATATTTTTCAAACAGTTCGGGAAATTTCTGCATGGCAGTGCGGAAGCTGCTGATAACCACTCCTTGCTCGGTAGTATACAGCCCCCCATTATTTTCATAGTACCAGCCATTTAATACAGAAACTATTTCGGTATCGAAGTTATGAATTTCGCATTTAAATAGCTCGTCGATATTTGGTGTAGGTTCGCTCGGTTCAAGGAGGTGAGCAAAGTCTTGGTCCAAAATATCTTCAACCTTTGAAAAACGCCATTTTTCCATTGAAGTATCCGGAAAGCCATTTATCTGGAAATCCTTAATTGCATTGTTCCTCAGCTTGGTGACTTTGGGCATATCATGTGCGATAATGCCTTCGTAATCGCTTTGAAATTGCTCAATCAACAAGCTGTCCAATGACTTCATATCTTCTGTTGTTTCATTCATGTCTACAAAGTTTTAAAGGTATCAACTGACGGATTGAATATTATAATTGATATTCTTTAATCCAATCATATCCTTTTTCTTCCAACTCCAACGCCAGGTTTTTTCCTCCTGTTTTCACGATGCGTCCATCAAAAAGTACATGAACAAAATCGGGAACGATAAAATCGAGCAGGCGCTGATAGTGTGTAATCACAACAAATGCATTATCCTCTGAGCGCAGTTGATTTACACCGTTTGCAACGATTTTCAATGCGTCAATATCCAAGCCTGAGTCGGTTTCATCCAAAATACCTAGTGTAGGGTTGAGTACCGCCATTTGAAAAATCTCGTTTCTCTTTTTCTCACCACCTGAAAAGCCTTCGTTCACTGAGCGGTTGGTGAGTTTTGAGTGAATTTCTACCAGTTGTTTCTTTTCTTCCATCATTTTCAAAAACTCTCCTGCCGGCATGGGAGGCAGCTTTTTATATTCACGCTGTGAATTCACAGCGGTACGCATGAAGTTTGTCATGCTAACTCCCGGTATTTCAACCGGATACTGGAAGCTCAGAAAAATACCTTCGTTGGCACGTATATCGGGTTCTATCTCATTGATGAGCTGATCTTTATACCAAACCTCACCTTCGGTGATTTCATAGCCTTCGCGACCGGTAATTGCGGCGGCAAGCGTACTTTTGCCCGAGCCGTTAGGTCCCATGATGGCATGTACCTCGCCTTGGTTTACGCTAAGGTTTAATCCTTTTATAATTTCTTTGCCGTCAATGGCTACATGTAGATTTTTTATATTGAGTAACATGTTTCGGATTTTATTGTGAATGTCTTTATTTTTCTTTTTTTAAAATATCGTTTAACCAACACTTCCTTCAAGGGTTATGGAAAGTAACTTTTGCGCTTCCACGGCAAATTCCATAGGAAGTTTATTGAGCACGTCTTTTGCATAGCCGTTTACGATAAGTCCAATTGCTTTTTCCGTATCCATACCACGCTGATTACAGTAGAACAGCTGGTCTTCCGAAATTTTGGAGGTGGTAGCTTCATGTTCTATAATGCTCGACTCATTCTTTGTTTCAATATACGGGAAAGTGTGTGCTCCACATTTATCGCCCAACAGCATGGAGTCGCATTGTGAAAAATTACGTGCATTGGTAGCACGAGGCAGTATACGTACCAGTCCTCGGTAGCTGTTATTGCTTCTTCCGGCCGATATACCTTTTGAGATAATGGTGCTGCGCGTATTTTTGCCGATATGTATCATCTTGGTGCCGGTATCAGCTTGCTGGAAATGATTGGTAACGGCAATGGAGTAAAACTCGCCTACCGAATTGTCACCTTGTAAGATACAGCTGGGATATTTCCAGGTTACTGCACTTCCTGTTTCAACTTGTGTCCAAGATATTTTGGAATTTCTGCCTTTGCAGATTCCACGCTTTGTAACAAAATTATATACCCCGCCTTTTCCTTCTTTATCGCCCGGATACCAGTTTTGTACGGTAGAATATTTTACTTCCGCATCATCCATTGCAATAATTTCGACTATGGCGGCATGCAATTGGTTTTCATCACGCATGGGAGCGGTACATCCTTCGAGATAGCTTACATAGCTCCCTTCTTCTGCCACGATGAGGGTGCGTTCAAACTGCCCGGTATTTGCCGCATTAATACGGAAATAGGTAGATAACTCAAGTGGACAGCGTACTCCTTTGGGGATGTAACAAAATGATCCATCACTGAATACAGCTGTATTAAGTGCGGCAAAGAAGTTATCGGTATAAGGTACAACCGAGCCCATGTATTTTCTTACCAGCTCGGGATGCTCTCGCACTGCTTCGCTAAAGGAACAAAAGATAATCCCATGCTTTGCAAGGGTATCTTGAAAAGTTGTTTTTACCGAAACACTGTCAATAACGGCATCTACGGCAACACCTGATAATCGCTTTTGCTCTTCAAGTGAAATACCGAGTTTATTAAAGGTCTCCAACAGCTCCGGGTCAACCTCGTCAAGGCTGGCAAGCTCTTTCTTTTGCTTGGGAGCGGCATAGTAAATAATGTCTTGATAATCTACTCTCGGATAATTGAGATGTGCCCAATCAGGCTCTTCCATTGTTTGCCAATGGCGAAATGCTTCAAGGCGAAACTCAAGCATCCACTCCGGCTCTTCTTTTTTTGCAGAAATAAAACGAATGGTATCTTCTGATAGACCTTTGGGTGCAAATTCGGTTTCTATATCAGTGAAAAAACCATACTTATATTCCGCTTGCGTTACTTCATCAAGTATTTTATTGCTGTCGTTTGTATCCATTCAAATACTATTTTATAAATTATAGCCTTGGACAACACATCGTCCTAGCATAGTGTATTCAATTGTTAAATAAACATATGTCGCATAAAATCAAGCATATACACTGTAAATCCAGTTTGATTTTCATTGCCTGCCTGAGAAACTGCAACAACGGCTTTAAACCGTGAATTTTATTAGCCTGCAAAGATAATTAAATTAGACAATTTTATCTTTTATCAGTGTTCATAAAACGATTAGAAGGCGTTTTTGTTCAGGATTTAGACCAATAAATCAGCTGCTGCTATTGGAATTCAAGCCATATGTGTAAGAATACATAATAGCCGAAATAATTTCTATTGCTTTTTGTAGCTTTTCTGTCAAGATAAATCATGTACAAAATTGAAGCTCACCAAAAGTACCTAAGACTTAATTTGTGCTTATGATTTTATAGACCTTATCACCTCTTCGCAGTACGGCATTGGTCGCAATCGAACAGTGTTCTCCTTTTTTTGTAGTCTCCACAGCTTGTAATTCGACGCGAATCTCTTTCACCACATCTTCATAGACCCCTGTTGTAGGTCCGATGACCATAATCTTATCGCCTACAGAGAATGAATGCGTTTCCATTTTGATTTCTGCTACCGAAGGCTTTTGGAAGAAGTTTACTACTTTTCCGACATATAGTTTTCGTTCGGTAGCTTTTGAGCCGTAGCGATTTGTCCATTCTCCTAACCGTCTACCCAAATAATATCCATCCCAAAAGCCTCTGTTATAAACTGTTGACAGTTTTTTGTTCCATTCGTCTACCTTCTCCGGACTGAATGTGCCTTGTTGAACGGCTTGTACTGCTTCTTTATATACGCTTGTCACCGTTTTCACATAATCGGCCGAGCGCCCCCTGCCTTCAATTTTGAGCACTTCAACGCCGGCAGCCAATATCTTGTCCACAAAACCTAGGGTGTTTAAGTCTTTTGGCGACATGATGTATTCATTCTCCACTAGCATTTCCACTTCTTCATCCTTGTCTTTCACCTGATAAGCTCTGCGGC
This sequence comes from uncultured Lentimicrobiaceae bacterium, assembly GCA_964592175.1. Taxonomy (GTDB): domain Bacteria; phylum Bacteroidota; class Bacteroidia; order Bacteroidales; family F082; genus JALNZU01. The sequence continues at coordinate 157,833 of CAZQBU010000001.1, read as the reverse complement.
AGGGCTGCAGACAAGCGCCACGATTGGCACTGGAGTTTAATAAGTCAAGGCTTAGATAACATTTGCCGGAAACAGCCATGCATAAGGCACCATGTACAAATATTTCAATTTGTATGGGCTTGCCCGAGGGTCCTGTAATATTTTCTTCTTTAATGGTTTTGGTGATGGCAGCAACTTGATCGAGCGACAACTCACGTGCAGTAACCATTACATCCGCAAATTGCGAATAAAATCTTACTGCTTCAATATTTGTAATATTGGTTTGTGTCGACATATGCACCTCCACTCCCTGCTTTCTGGCATATTGAATGACAGCTTGATCGGAAGCAATCACAGCCGATACGCCATTATCCCGACATGCATCAACCAATTGCCGCATTGCCTCAAGCTCTTCATCAAAAATTACGGTATTGATGGTGACATAGGTTTTTATTGAATGGGAGCGACAGATGGAAGTAATCTTTTCTAAATCTTCAATACTAAAGTTTTGAGAAGATTTGGAACGCATATTCAGTCTGCCCACACCAAAATATACTGAGTCGGCACCTGCCTGAATAGCAGCGGTCAAGGATTCGTAGGAGCCAACAGGCGCCATGATTTCTATTGTCTTCATTTTGAAATCTATCTTGGATTAAATAAATCGCGAAAAGCTAAAATAAATTGTTTGAATTTAATTGTAAACCAAGTGTTTACTGTTTTAGCCTTGCCTTTAATGCAGCGGTTTGAGTTTCAAAACCGGCTTTTCCCAATAACGCAAACATATTCACTTTATATGCTTCCACTCCCGGTTGATCAAACGGATTTACTTCGAGCAGATATCCACTTAATGCGCAGCTCATTTCAAAGAAATAAACCAATTGGCCCAGTATATTTGGGCTGATTTCGGGAATTTGAATTCGGATATTGGGAACCCCACCATCCACATGTGCTAAAGTTGTGCCTAATTCGGCCATATGATTTACTTCCGATAAGCTCTTGCCTGCTATATAATTCAGCTGGTCCAAGTCAGAATCTCCTTTTGGGATACGAAGTTCACGCTTGGGGGTATCCACGGAAATAACTGTTTCAAACAGCATGCGTAATCCTTCTTGAATATATTGTCCCATCGAATGCAAATCCGTGGTGAAATTAACACCTGCAGGGAAAATTCCTTTTTGTTCTTTCCCTTCACTTTCACCAAATAGCTGTTTAAACCATTCGGTAAAATAAAACAGTCGTGGCTCATAATTAACCATTATTTCAATGGTTTTTCTTGAGCTGTACAAGGCATGGCGTGTTGCCGCATATAATGCAATGGGATTATTTTGTAATGCAGCCGAATCACGACTGAATTTTTCCATTTTTCGTGCCCCTTCGATCAACTGACGGATGTCGATACCTGCTACTGCTATGGGTAGCAAGCCTACCGGGCTTAATACGGAATATCGGCCGCCCACATCATCCGGCACCACATAGCTGACATATCCTTCAGTTTCAGCTAATTGCTTCAAAGCACCTTTTGATTTGTCTGTAATAGCCACAATGCGCTTGCGGGCTTCCTCTTTACCGTATTTTTTTTCAATATGTTCGCGTAATATCCTAAAAGCAATGGCGGGCTCGGTGGTCGTTCCACTTTTGGAAATGACGGCCATGGAATAGTTCTTCTTATCTAAAATATCCAACAAGTCAGCCAAATAATCTTCGCTTATATTTTGTCCGGCATAAACAATATGAGGTGTATTGTTGTCATGAAGCAGTTGTCCAAAATGATGCGAACATGCTTCGATGATTGCTCTGGCACCCAAGTAGGAGCCGCCTATGCCTACTACTACAAATACTTCCGATTGCTGCCTGAGCTGTTGGGCATGTGCCTGAATTTGTTCGATGAACGCATCAGAAAGCTGTGAAGGCAGCTCTACCCATCCCAGAAAATCATTGCCGGCACCACTTTTATTGTAAATCTTTTTATATGCTTCCCGTATCGGGTTTTCATATGCATCAATCTCGGTTTCAGCTATGAAACCATATACTTGATTAAGGTCTAATTTAATCTGTGTCATTGATTTTTTATGTTTTAAACAAATTTTTGTCGAATTGGAGCAAAAGTAGCGTAAATTTGACTTTATTATTGCATCGGATTGTTTTTTACCATAAAATGGCTTGGTTTTAAACAAAAAAGAGGCAAGCCAACTCGACTTACCTCTTTTGAACCAAAAACCAAAATTTATGAAAACCTTTTTAACGCACATATAGTTAGTACATAAACTTAAGGTCCATATTTAAAACCACGATGGGTATGAAAAGAACTGATGCAAAAATACATTGCTTTGGACTGTTAGGCTGTTAACGAAATCTAATGCATGTTAACAATTGTTAAGCGGCTGGTGGCCACCTGAATATAAAATTAATTTTGTATTGTGAACAAACGGATAATAATAGTAACCATCATCGTTATGACCATTGCCCTTATTGGGTTGATGCGTATTCAAATTCACCTTATCGGTGATGCCGTAAAGGTGAAAGAAGCTACTTTTGTTCGAGATGTAAACCATGCACTCAACCATGTGGTTACCATACTTGAAAAGGAAGAGATGCAGCGTCAGTTTGATTATCATGTCAGCATTATGAATCAGCGAGAAAACTTTTTGTCGGTTTATGATTCCATACAACGAGCCATTCAGCAGGAGCTTCAGCAGCCAATGAATGAAGAAGAATACGAAGCCTTCTTGAGGCGCTCGGCTTTGGCGCAAGAAAAACTTCAAGAAATGTCATTCGGTTTCAGTGAGATTATGGAAACCGTCAGGGAAGTACATCCCTTGCATATTGATTCACTGGTAAGTATGGAGCTAAAAAAGCACGGCATCACAACACGATATGAATTGGGGATTTACAGCCCTACGCGCAATGCCATGCTGTTTCAAAAAACAGGTAAATATCCCCAGGAATTACTTACGGAAAGCTTTTCCTATGATATGCATCCTACCATAGCTCCAATTCGCTTTGCAGATAAAATTTTACTTTATTTCCCAAATGAAAAAAGCTTCCTGCTTGGTCAGCTTTCACAGCTTTTAGTGGTTTCGGTGACCCTGATATTGATTATTATCTTAAGCTTTGCTGCTACAATCTTCATCATTATCAGACAAAAAAAGCTGTCAGAAATGAAAAGTGATTTGGTGAATAATATGACACACGAATTCAAAACACCTATTTCTACCATCAGGTTGGCATGTGAGGCACTTCGCGATGATGATGTCCATAAGTCGGATGTACTTTTTGGTACGTATATTGATATGATTGATGAAGAGAATAAACGTTTGGGAGTAATGGCTGAACAGATTTTACAATCGGCTGTGTTGGAGAAAGGAGAATTTCTGCTAAAGCACGAGCACCTCAACTTGCATGATATCATTCGAGAAGTGGTGGCAAGTAAGCAGCTGGCTGCAAAATCAAAAGATGGACATATATTTACCGAGCTAAAAGCAGAAAAGGAGTATGTGCTTGGCGATAAAGTACATATGACAAATGTGCTGTTGAATTTATTAGATAATGCAATAAAATATACGGAAGATGCACCTCAAATCGTTGTTAAGACACGAAATATCCCGAACGGTCTTGAATTGATGGTGCAGGATAACGGCATAGGGATAAGTAAAACAAATCAAAAGCGTATCTTTGAAAAACTTTATCGTATCCCGACAGGGAATGTACATAATACAAAAGGCTTTGGCCTTGGCTTGAATTATGTAAAAGCTGTGGTTGAAAAACACGGGGGTATGATAGGACTGAATAGTGAGCCGAAAAAAGGATCCACCTTTTTTATACGCTTACCTTTAGTTGACACTTAAAATATTAATGACATATGGAAAATCAAATAAAAGTATTATTAGCGGAAGACGACAAGAATCTTGGAACAATTTTAAAAGCTTATCTCGAAGCAAAAGGCTATCCCACTACTTTATGTGGTGATGGGCATGAGGCTTTGGAAAAATTTAAGCGAGAAGATTTTAACTTTTGTGTCTTGGATGTGATGATGCCCGTGATGGATGGGTTCGCGCTTGCGGCTGAGATTCGAAAACTAGATAAAAAGATTCCCTTGCTTTTTCTCACTGCAAAAGCCATGCAGGAAGACAAACTGAAAGGCTTTGAGTTGGGGGCAGATGATTATCTTACCAAGCCTTTTAGCATGGAAGAGTTGCTGCTACGAATTCAAGCTATCATACGGCGCTCTGCAGAAGATACGGTGCGTCCGACCGTCTTTAAAATAGGACAGTATACATTCGATTACAATCGTCAGCTGCTTACACGAACTGATGGCGAAGAAAGTAAATTGACCTCCAAAGAATCAGAGTTGCTGCGCCTTTTAGCCGAAAATATGAATAATGTACTCGACCGCTCGGTTGCCTTAAATAAGATTTGGTACGACGACAGCTATTTTAATGCCCGTTCGATGGATGTATATATCACAAAGCTACGCAAGTACTTCAAAGATGATTCAACAATTGAATTAATGAACGTACATGGAGTAGGATTCAAGCTTCTTGTAAACGAATAAGCTAACTTACAATATTATTCTTCAATTGCTTGTGTTAATGTCGGTTTACGCTTTAACATTATTGCTGCGTTTGCCGAAGCCTCCGGCAGATCGTTTATTGTGTCTTGAATGAGATTCCAAAATGTATCCGGCGAAGGAGCTTTGGATTTGTTGGTTAGTATAATAAGTGTTTTTTGTTGTGCTAAGTCTCTGATAAAGAAATTTCTGAATCCTTTCCACCAGCCGTAATGATAAATTGCCGAGTCGGATTCGCTTTTTATTCTCCAGCCTAAGCCGTAATTGTCTTTACGTCCCTTATGTGCCGGACTTCCCGGGCTATATGCTTCTTTTATCGACTCTTCACTGATTAACAATCCGCCGTTTAAAGCCAGCTCGAAATTAAATAAATCACCCACGGTGGAAAACATTCCTTTATCACCTTGTACCCCGTTAAGGTAGTTATCGGCTACCCGGATCATGCCTTTGCGTACGATATCGTAACCTGAAACAATGCCCTCCGGATAACCTGAAACCGGCTCATCATAGTTTGCTTCATAAATCATCGAATGATGCATCCCTGCCGGCTCAAAAATGTTTTCACGCATAAAACTTGCAAAACTTTGACCGGATACCCGTTCTATGATGCTTCCGAGAAGTGCATAATTCACATTGCAATAATGAAAGCCATTGTCGGGCTGAAAGTAAGGCGTCGGCAGGTGTTTTCGGTATAGCTCAATCATTGCATCGTTTGACAAGAAGATAGCTTGGTCGGGCCAATATTCATCTGCCAGCGATTCGTAGCGCGACAAGCCGGAGCGATGTGTTAACAGATGGCGTACACTGATTTGTTCGTAAGGCCAGTCGGGAATATAGTGTCGGATATCCTGATCCAAATCCAATAGCCCTCGCTCTTTTAAAATAAGTATGGCAGTTGCCGTAAATATTTTTGAGACAGATGCCAATTCAAAACGGCTGTTCAGCTCAAGTGGTATCCTTCGTGTACGCGGATTTTCATAGCCAAACGTCTTTTCAAATACCAACTGACCTTGCTCGGCATAAAGCACCACGCCGTTAAATCCGGTAGATCGTTCCAAGTGTTGAAATGTACGTTCAATTTGTCGTGCCTTTTTATCACGTACGGATTTGCCCAAGTCCTTATATAATAGCTCCGGCGCAAGTATATTTAATTCTTCGATGGGTATTTCTGCCTTACTTTTCTTGAAAATATTTTTGCAAGAAGGCACAATCAATACCAAACTTAACGCAAGAAGTAAAAACCCGGTTTTATATTTATATCGAACTAACAAGCCTTGATGTTTACTTTACAGAATGCGATTTTTCTTTGCATAAAGAATTATAAACCTTGAATCATTTGACTCATTTTCTCGCTCACTTCGGAAGCAAGTTTTGTGAGCTCAGGATTGTTGAGCGACTCCATAATTCCCATGGGGTCCATGGCAACCACTTCGATATTTCCCTCACCTTGATCAATCACCACCACATTACACGGTAAGATGGCACCTATGGTTTCCTCAAGACGCAATGCGCGACTTGCAAAATGCGGATTACATGCGCCCAAGATGACATAAGGTTTAAAATCGTCATTGATCTTTTCTTTCAGCGTGGCTTGTACATTAATTGAAGTGAGTACGCCAAAACCAATGCCTTTTAACTCTTCAGTGACTTTGTGAATAACAGATTCAAAATCACCTTTAATGATTTTATTTGTATAGTATTTCATGATTTATGCTATTAAGTAGCTGCAAAAATATTGATTTTGGTCGCTTCAATACCCTAAATAAGCTTAAAAAGTCCAAACAATGCAGACTTAATATGTTATGTACAGTTTTTATAACTTTTCATCTTAAATTTTTGTCTAATTTTGCAAAAATTTTATTTTAAGATTAAAATGTCAGAAACACTTACTCAAACTCCTGTCCGTTATAAGATTGCAGATATTAAGCTTGCCGGATGGGGTAGAAAAGAAATAGAAATTGCAGAGAAAGAAATGCCGGGATTGATGTCCTTGCGTGAAAAGTTCGGAAAAGAAAAGCCGTTAAAAGGCGCACGTGTTTCCGGTTCATTGCATATGACCATTCAAACTGCTGTGCTTATAGAAACTTTGGTAGAGCTTGGTGCCGATGTGCGCTGGGCGAGTTGCAATATTTTCTCAACCCAAGACCATGCTGCTGCAGCAATTGCCGAATCTGGTGTTCCGGTCTTTGCATGGAAAGGCGAAACCTTGGAGGAATATTGGTGGAGCACCAAACAAGCATTGACTTTTGAAGATGGAAAAGGTCCACACCTTATTGTTGATGACGGTGGCGATGCAACCCTCATGATTCATCTTGGCTACGAGATTGAGCGTAATCCTGAATTGCTCAATAAGAAACCCGAAAATGATGAGGAAGCCGCATTGTATAAAGTGCTTGCGGATACTTATCGCGAAAATAACAGGCACTGGCATCAAACTGTTGAAAGCTGGGCTGGCGTTTCCGAAGAAACTACTACCGGTGTTAACAGGCTTTATCGCATGAAAGAAGAAGGCTCTCTCCTTGTACCTGCCATTAATGTAAACGATTCGGTTACCAAGTCCAAGTTTGACAACTTGTACGGATGTCGTGAATCATTGGCTGACGGTATCAAGCGCGCAACAGATGTCATGCTTGCCGGAAAGGTATGTGTTGTACTTGGATATGGTGATGTGGGTAAAGGTTCGGCCATGTCCTTGCGTTCCTACGGTGCCAGAGTTTTGGTGACGGAAATTGATCCAATTTGTGCCTTACAAGCTGCTATGGAAGGCTTTGAGGTTACAACCATTGAAGAAGCACTTAAAATTGGTAATATCTATGTGACCGCAACAGGAAATAAAGATGTGATTACTTTTGAACATATGCGTCAAATGAAAGATCAAAGCATCGTATGTAATATTGGTCATTTCGATAATGAGATACAAGTAAGTCGCTTGGAAAATAACCCTGATGTGACACGCCTTAATATTAAACCTCAAGTGGATAAGTTTACTTTTGCAGAAGGAAACTCGATTTTCTTACTGGCAGAAGGAAGACTCGTTAATCTTGGTTGTGCCACGGGACACCCCAGTTTTGTAATGAGTAACTCTTTTACAAATCAGGTGTTGGCGCAGATTGACTTATGGAAAAACAGAGGAAACTATCCTATTGATGTATATCGTTTGCCAAAACATTTGGACGAAGAGGTGGCACGCCTACATCTGGAACAAATTGGTGTGAAATTGACTAAGCTGAGCCCCGAGCAGGCTGAATATATTGGTGTACCGGTTGAAGGACCTTATAAACCGGATCATTACCGTTATTAAGAAGAATTTCTAAGAAATATAAAAGACTGTCTTGATTGTTGAGGCAGTCTTTTTTTTGTTTTAGGATATACAGTATGAAAAACCCATTTTTTCTACTGCTTGTCATACTGTTGTATGCTGTCTTCCATAAATTCGAGCTGTACGCCTGCTTCTTTAAACATGGCTTCTGATTCTGCTCCGGCATGGTATTTACGCTCACAAACCACCCTTTCAATGCCGCAATTGATAATCAGCATGGCGCAGGTGCGGCAGGGTGTCATCCTACAATAAAGTGTTCCCCCATCGAGGGCAATGCCGCGACGTGCCGCTTGTGTAATTGCATTTTGTTCGGCATGGACAGTACGCATGCAGTGCTGAGTGACCGAGCCATCCTCATGAACCACCTTTTTCATCAGGTGTCCTACATCATCACAGTGTGGCAGCCCGCGAGGCGAGCCTACATAACCGCTAACCAAAATTTGGCGGTCTTTTACAATGACACAGCCGCTGCGACCCCGGTCACAAGTAGCCCTGCTGGCAACACTGTCGGCAAGTTGTAAAAAATATTCATCCCAGCTGGGGCGTCGGTTCTCCTTTTTTGTTGCTTCACTCATGATGTAGTAAGTATTTGAGAAATGATATGTTCAATTTGATGGTGTAAATCTTCAATGCTGCCATCGTTAGATAATTTAAAATCTGCTTCACGAATGCAGGCGGCAAGATTCTGATGATTTGGGTCGTTGGTATGCATTTCCCTTGCTTCATTGGCAAGAAAAGTCTCATAACTGATATTGTCTGTTTCCGATTTGCGCTGTTGAATGCGTGCATATCTGATTTCGGCTGCGGCATCTACGGCAAGCAGCACAAAATCGCCCTTTTTGCGAAGCGCGGCAATTTCTGATAAATTACGAATGCTTTCTATCACACAATTAGTGCCTTTGGCTTTTGCCTTGCGATACAGACGTTTGATGATGTAATCGGGTCCGCGCTGCGCCCGTAACTCATTTGCTACCGAAGTCATGCTGTCACGGTTTATTTCTAGTTTTCTCTTTTTTATTTCCGTGATTAGAAAGTCACGCACAGAAAAATGCAGAAACTGTTTATTTTCAATCAGATAATCTACTATTGTGCCTTTTCCGGCACCCAAGGTGCCTGTAATTCCAACAACTATCATCTTTATTGCTTGCTTTCGTTTTTAATATCTGCAATCCACTTTTCTGTGGCAACCGGCTTGTATGACTGCATTAATTCAAGCAGGATTTCTGCATCTTCGTGCACAAATATAGCTTTGCGATGTTCCGCACGTATAAAACCTTCTGCCACCCCATGGTCCAGCCATTGGAGTAAATGGTTGAAGTATCCGTTTAAATTAAGCAAACCCAAAGGTTTTTCGATAATTCGAAGTTGGTTTAGGGTAAGAATTTCCGAAATTTCATCCAATGTCCCAAAACCGCCGGGAAGTGCAATAAATGCATCCGAAATTTCAGCCATCATTTCCTTTCGTTCCGCCATGCTACTTACATGATGCATTTGATCTAAACCATTATGAGCCACCTCTTTCTGTATTAAGTTGTGCGGCATGATACCAACCACTTTGCCGCCAACTTCTAATGCACTCTCGGCAATGACTTTCATTAAACCTACATTCTCACCCCCGTACACAAGTGTAGAAGAGCGCGTGGCAATAAGTTTTCCTAATTTATAAGCAGCATCTCTATAAATGGGAGAAATACCCATGCTGGAGCCGCAAAATATGCAAATCGATTTCACAAAAAATATATTTAGATGCAAATGTAATTGTTTTTCGCAAATTATTTCGACGCACAATACACACTAAAGTAATTTGTGCATTGAAGGGATATATCGCATTTTATATAAAGAAAGGGGTATTTATTATAGAATTTTAACAATGGTACGATTGTTGTAAACCGTATACCAAGAATTGCTTTGTAAAAGGATTTAAAATGCTTAAATAGCTGTTTTACGATTCGAAAAATGCATGAATTACGTAATCTAAATCGATTTTATATATTTTTGTTTTTTTAAATGCGGCTTATGCAGTCATTATACCCTTTCAAATTACGCCCCTTATTCATGGAAAAAATATGGGGTGGGCAAAAGATTCATAGCATATTAAATATCGATTTTGGTTCGATATCGAACTGCGGTGAAGCTTGGCTACTTTCCGGTGTGGAGGGCAATCCTACCATAGTGGATAATGGCTATCTCGCAGATAATGAGCTTAATGAATTGGTAGAGGTGTTCATGGGCGATTTGGTTGGCGAAAAAGTGTACGAGCGTTTTGGTAATCGTTTTCCCATTTTGGTGAAATTGATTGATACCAATGATTGGCTGTCAATTCAGGTGCATCCGGATGATGCAATGGCGCGTCAGCAAGGGGAAGAGGCTGGTAAAACTGAAATGTGGTATATACTTCAGGCAGATGAAAACGCTCAATTAATCAATGGATTTAATCAAAACCTTGAAAGCGAACTGTATTTGAATCAGCTGAAGGATAATAAGTTGGAAGAGATTTTAAACTTTGAGCCCGTAACTAAAGGAGATGTGTTTTATATCCCTGCCGGAAGGCTGCATGCATTGGGACCAGGTATGCTGTTAGCCGAAATTCAGCAGACAAGCGATATCACCTATCGGATTTATGATTGGAATCGGGCGGATAAGGAGGGTAAAACTCGTGAATTGCATACCGAACAAGCACTTGAAGCACTTAAATTTGAAAAGTCTGAAAATACCAAAACCCCTTACGATTTAGAGGAAAATCGGACCGCAAAGCTTGTGGATTCCGAATATTTCTCGACAAACATACTTGAGTTTACCAAGCCTTTGAAGAAAGATTATTCAGACTTGGATTCCTTTGTGATACTTCTTTGTACAGAAGGTGAGCTGGAGTTGAAGTGGGAAGGCACTGCATATGGAATTCGGCAAGGCGAACTTATTTTATTGCCACAAATAGTAAATCATATCGAATTATATCCAAAAGAAAAATCAAGACTTCTGGAAGTTTATATTTCCTGAAGCAACTAAAAAGAAGAAAAGGTTGTCTAAAATATTTTAAACTATTAATGAAAATGAAAAAATCAATTATTGCAGTAGTGTTGCTGATGATGGCTTTTATGGCTTCGGCACAAGATTCAGCTTTACCCAAGGTAGCTATTAAAACTTTGGATGGTAAAAACTTCAATACCAGTGAGATTAGCAATGACGGTAAGCCGATGATTCTCAGCTTTTGGGCTTTATGGTGCAAACCTTGTCAAAAAGAATTGGATGCCTTCATGGAAAACTATGAAGATTGGCAAGAAGAAACCGGTGTAAAAATTTATGCTGTTTCAATTGATGATGCCCGCTCAACCACGCGTGTTGCACCCATGGCAAAAAGTAAAGGATGGGATTTTGAAATACTGCTGGATGCAAACGGAGACTTCAAGCGTGCAATGAATGTGAATATGATTCCTCATACGTTTTTACTGGATGGAAAAGGAAATATCGTTTCACAACATACCGCTTATTTTGAAGGAGCCGAATTTGAACTTTATGAAAAAGTAAAGGAATTGGTAAACAAATAAAAAAACCACACCTTTGTTTTTACATTAACCATCGACTATGAAAAAAATTACAACTTTATTCTTGTTTATCGCTCTAGCTTTTGGGGGATACGCACAAGACTTTTTTGACAATGCTTCCGTAAATGGGAGCTTCCAGATTGATGCACAGCTGTATCGACCGGATGCCGCCATCGGTATTACGGATTCTACCTTGGCAGGAAAGAAAATAGGCATCAACGGATACGGAAATATCATTTATACCTTAGGAAACTTCAAAGCCGGAATGCGCTATGAAGCAATGCTCAGCCCGCTTGCCGGATTTGATGCTGCCCAAGAAGGCAATGGATTTCCAAACATTTGGGCATCATATACCAGCGATTTCGTGGATGTTACGATTGGTAACTTTTACGAACAATTTGGTAATGGCTTGATTTTCCGCTCATATGAAGAATGGACATTGGGCTATGATAACAGCATGAACGGTATGCGTGTGTTGCTGTATCCTGCAAAAGGAGTTACATTAAAAGGAGTGTATGGCACCCAGCGCTTGTATTGGCAGAAATATGAAAGAAACAATCGTGGTATTGTTCGTGGGCTCGATGCGGAGCTAAGCTTGAATGAAGCCTTTAAAGGTTTGGAATCATCAGCTTTGAGGGTGATGGTAGGAGCAAGCGCCGTAAGTAAATATCAGCGTGATGCCGACCCCATATATAAGCTGCCCGAAAATGTGGGAAGCATGGCAGCCAGAGTCAATCTTGGCATGGGTAATTTTAGTTTCATGACTGAATATGCTCATAAAATCAATGATCCATCCGGTATTAATAACTTTATTTATAACGAGGGAAGAGCTGTTTTAAGTTCATTGTCATATGCCCAACGGGGCCTTGGCGTAGTGCTGCAGTTAAAACGTGTAGATAACTTCAGCTTTAAGTCAGACCGTACTTTTAATGGAAATGCACTTGATATTAACTTTATTCCACCTATTAACCGTACACACTCATACAGCCTTACCGGAAAATACCCCTATGCCACTCAGCCAAATGGGGAAATGGGAATGCAGTTCCAAGTAAATTATAAAATCCCGAAAGGAACTTTACTTGGTGGCAAATACGGAACAGGCCTAGCATTGAACTACAGCCAAGTAAACGACATAGTACGTAACCCGATTCATGATACTATCCCCGTCGGGCAGTCCGGCACATTAGGATATAATTCTGATTTCTTTAAGGTTTCAGACCATATCTTTTTCAGAGATATCAACTTTGAAATTGACAAGCGCTTCAACTCGAAACTCAAGGGGGTATTTATGTATATGAACTTACTCTACGATATTGCCACCATTGAAGGACATACCGGCGACCCCATGGTTGAAGCAAATCTCTTCTTGGCTGATGTGACCTATCGCTTAAGTAACAGAAAGGCTATACGTGCCGAAGCCCAAGGTTTGTTTACCAAGCAAGATAAGGGCGATTGGGCTGCCTTGATGGTAGAATACACCATTGCGCCACGTTGGTTCTTTGCCATAGCCGATCAATATAATTATGGAAATCCGGATAAAGACTTGCGTAGTCATTATTATACGGTTTCTGCAGGTATTACCAAGGAAGCAACCCGCTTGGCACTTACCTTTGGTCGTCAGGCCGAAGGAGTGGTATGTGTGGGTGGTGTGTGCCGACAAGTGCCTGCTTCAAGTGGACTAACTTTTACGCTTACAACTAACTTCTAAACTTTTTGAATCATGTTGAAAAATCTAAAATATTTTATTCCCTTTTTAGCTATGGTGTTCATCCTTTCATCTTGTGACAAGATTGAACCCCCGTATTTTAAAGAAAGATCAGGTGGTGGTGGCGAGCCTACTGAGGTGTTTGTGAAAAAAGTGCTTCTTGAAGAATATACCGGACATCATTGTGTAAACTGTCCTACAGCTGCCAAAATTGCACATGACTTAGTGGATTTATACGATGGTCGTGTGTTGATGTTGTCGGTACATGCCGGATGGTTTGCCAATCCCTCCGGAGCACCTTTTGATGCCGATTATCGAACCGAGGCAGGAGAAGAATGGAATTCATCCTTTGGTGTTACTATGTATCCTATGGGCTTAATTAATAGAATAAGTGCAAGTGGTGGCTCCTTTACTGTTCCCCCAACAAATTGGGGAAGTAAAATCACTGAAATAATTGATAATGAACCGGAAGTGGGATTAACTATTAGCAATGAATATAATTCCGCAAACCGTAAACTGGAGGTGGAGATTAAAGGTACATTTCTACAGATGATGGATGGCGACTACAGATTGCTTGCCTGCATCGTAGAAGATAATCTAGTTAGTGCACAAAAAAATAATGATCCCAATGCAGGTGAAACACCTGTAATTCAAGAATACGTACATCGTCATGTGTTGCGTGAGACAATTAATGGAATTTGGGGTGACGAAGCATTATCGAACCCTAATCTGGATGATAACTTCACACTGAATTATAGCCTCACACTTAAGAGTAATTATGATGAAGAAAATTGCTCGATCCTAGCATTTGTATATGATTATGCTAGCAAGGAAATTATTCAAGTGGAGGAGAAAAAGATTAAATAAGCATAAATCAATGATTTATTTTTTTGAAAAACCGACTGGATTTAGTCGGTTTTTCTTTTTTTTAGCATGATCCGTATTTTACTATGTGATTAGTAAACTTGAATTGCTGAAAACCACCCGATATTTTGTATAAATACAGTCATTAATTTGTGCCGATGCGCCGAATATTTTAATTTTGACCTGCTCTATTGAATTAGGCTAAGAAAATTAATAAATACCGGATTAGTATGTTGAAAAGAATGAAACTAACGCTGCTCACCCTCTTATGGATTATGCTGAGCGCCATGCCCAATTATGTAAATGCACAAGACAAAATCTTTACTGAAAAAGATGCTGCAGGTGCAAATTTTGCATTATATCCCAAGTCCATGTCACAATTGAAATGGCTGCCCAATGACGACCGTTTCGTATGGCTCGAAGACAATGCTATTTTGATGGGTGATGTACGAAATGAGGCAGTGGATACCTTACTTAATCTGGATATTCTGAATACTTGGTTGCACGAATCGGCTGTCGACAGCATGAAGCGTATTCCTTTTTTAAACTGGAAAAGCACGAGTACGGCTGTGTTTCAATCCAAATCAAATATTTACAGCTTAGATTTTAAAAATCAAGTAGTTGAACTTATTGTTGAACTGCCCGAAAAGGCACGTAACCAGAGCTGGAATAACGGTTTTACGGCTATCGCATATACAGTTGATAACAACCTATTTGTATATCACAATAAGAAGCACATCCAAATTACTGATGAAGAAGAAGGAATCGTATGCGGACAAACTGTCCACCGCAATGAATTTGGCATCAATGGGGGGATTTTTTGGTCAGCCGAAGGCGATAAATTAGCTTTTTATCGCATGGATGAACGCATGGTGGACCGCTATCCCATTGTAGATGTCAGCAAACGCATTGCCGAATTGAAGGAAGAGCGATATCCGATGGCCGGGCTGACAAGCCATGAAGTAAGCTTACATATATATGAGCTTGAATCCGGCAACACAACTGCTATCCAAACCGAAGGACCGGTGGATCAATTTCTTACTTCAGTGAGCTGGCATCCCGATGGTAAAAGTATTTTTATCGGCATACTTAACCGTGATCAAAATCATTTGAAAATGATGCGCTATAACACGCAAAGCGGGCAAGAAACAGCCTTGTTGTTTGAAGAGCGAAACGATAAATATGTTGAGCCAAATTTACCCATGTATTTTGTCCCGAATAAGTCAGATCAGTTTGTGTGGTTTAGTGAACGCGACGGATTTCATCATGCCTACCTTTATACAACTGACGGAAAACTTTTGAAACAGCTAACTCAAGGCGATTGGATGATTACAAACGTATTGGGCTTTGATAAAAAAGGAGAGCATTTGTATTTTGCTTCTACTAAAGAAAGTCCGCTCGAAAGGCATACTTACGGCATCTCACTTAAGAGCGGTAAAATGACCCGCTTCGGAATCCAAAAGGGAAGTCATCGTGCACAGCTAAGCCCTTCCGGCAACTATTTGCTCGATACCTATTCGAATACTGAAACTCCCGCTGAAACTTATTTGATAGCAACAAAATCAAGATATACACGCTTGCTGCATCAATCGGAAAACCCCATAGCCGACTATAAGCTTGGTGAGATGGAGTTGTTTAGCCTTGAAGCTTCGGATGGCTCAGCTTTGCATTGCCGATTAATCAAGCCGATAGATTTTGACCCCGCCAAGAAGTATCCGGTGATTGTATATGTATACGGAGGCCCTCATGCACAGCTTGTTACGGAAAGCTGGCTGGGCGGTTCAAACTTTTATTTGAATTATCTTGCACAGCTGGGTTATGCCGTGTTTACACTCGATAATCGTGGCTCGGCAAACAGAGGAAAAGCCTTTGAACAGCAAATTCATCGCCGCCTTGGTGAGCTTGAACGGGAAGACCAAATGCAGGGCATTGCTTATTTAAAATCCTTGCCTTGGATAGATGCTGACCGTATTGGTGTAGATGGATGGAGTTACGGTGGATTTATGTCCATTAACTTAAAACTCAATCATCTTGAGACATTTAAGGTGGCAGTAGCAGGAGGCCCGGTTACCGATTGGAAGTATTATGAAATAATGTATGGCGAACGTTATATGGATACACCGGAACAAAATCCCGAAGGCTATGAACAAACGAGTTTAATTAATCAAGCGAGTAAGTTAGAAGGGAAATTACTTCTTATTCATGGCGACATGGACCCGGTTGTTGTATGGCAGCACAGCCTGCGCTTTATACAAGAATGTGTGAAAGAAGGTAAAATCGTAGATTATTTTGTCTATCCCGGACATGAACATAATGTGAGAGGACTCGATCGAGCACACCTGATAAAAAGAATCACTCATTATTTTAATGAAAACTTATAATCGTTTTAACCTAACATGATTATATTTCCCAATTTTGGAATAATTGTTACAAAATGGGAATTATTTTGCTGTTTTCTATGAGTTAATCGTTTGATTATCAAGAGGTAACGCATTTGGAATAGAAATTGATAGCTATTTAATTGATTATCAATTTTTTATGGTAGATAAAACTCATATAAAACAAAATACGCTACAGAAATCGTTTAATATTCGACCTCCGATTCGCATGCTTGTAGTAGATGATTTGGAACTAAATTATCTAATTGTTCGTGCGATGTTAAAACATGCGAATATTTATCCAATGTATTTTGAGAGTGGACGAGAAGCAGTTGAGTATGTGCATAACGGCAATGCAGTGGATATCATATTGATGGACTACGATATGCCCGGCATGAACGGATCGGATGCTGCTAAACAAATTAAAAGCATGCGGCCAAACCTTCCGGTGATTTCTTTTAGCAGTATTCCGCCAAATTGCCCAGAAAATAGAAACCCATATGATGGCGTGTTAATAAAACCGGTAAATCAAAGCTGTTTAAAAAACCTTGTGTTTGAAATGACCAGATCATCACTTTAGGTTTGGATTTATTTTCGTTGGCTTTACAAAAGCTGCTTAATTTATTTTATGACAAACGCTTTTTAGAACTACTACTAAAATTCTCTAACGCAATGATCATAAGCTTATTACAATAAAGTTAGAATGCTAAGCTTATGAATTGGTGAATTATGCAGGCTAAAAGATTATATTTGCATTATAGCTTATATAATTCGGAAATTTAATACTGCAAATGAAAGCTGAATCCAACGAAATGCTACAGCTTACGGCTAATTTTATCCAAAATACAGATGTGAATGTCTTTTTAACCGGTAAAGCGGGTACAGGCAAGACTACCTTTCTGCATAAATTGGCTGATTATACGCACAAGCGATTTGTGGTTGTGGCGCCTACAGGTGTTGCAGCCATTAATGCCGGTGGCGTGACAATACACAGCTTTTTTCAACTGCCTTTCGGACCGCAGATTCCGGCTGCTGCTTTGCAATCCGTTGAAAGTAATGAAGCATTTCGCCCATCCGCTCACCAGCGCTTGCGTCGCGAGAAAATAAATATCATCCGCAGCCTTGATTTGTTGGTGATTGATGAGATAAGTATGGTTCGGGCTGACTTATTGGATGCTATTGACGCGGTATTAAGGCGGTACAAAGACCCGAAATTACCATTCGGTGGTACACAGCTATTGTTAATCGGCGACTTATGGCAGCTGGCACCCATTGCAAAAGAAGAAGAATGGAAACTGCTCAGTAAATATTATGATTCGGTTTATTTCTTTAGTAGCCATGCATTGCAACAATCTGAATTTGTCAGTATTATGCTTGAAAAAGTATATCGGCAAACGGATGAGAAGTTTATTTCTTTGTTAAATAATTTGCGCGATGGGGCTTTTGATGGAACCACTTTAGACGAACTAAATACACGTTATCAGCCGGAGCTAAATGAAAAAATGCCGGAAGGATACATTATACTTACCACGCATAACCGCCAGGCAGACGAAATAAACGAAAAACGATTACGCGCATTGCCTGCTGCTTCCGCCTTTTTCGATGCGGAAATAAATGGTGATTTTCCTGATTATTTATATCCGACAGCTGTACAGCTCGAACTGAAAATAGGAGCTCAATTAATGTTTGTGAAGAATGACCCTTCACCCGCAAAAGCATTTTATAATGGTAAAATTGGCGAACTAATCGATATAAATGAAGATGATGAAACGCTTAGCATACTTTGCGAAGGAGAAGATGAACCTATTGTTGTGGGACGGCTCGAATGGCATAATACCAGCTACAGCTTGAATGCTGAATCCAAAGAAATTGAAGAAAAGATAATGGGAAGTTTTGTCCAATTTCCGGTGAAAGCCGCTTGGGCAATAACGATTCATAAAAGTCAAGGATTAAGTTTTGATAAAGCCATCATCGATGCGCAAAGTGCTTTTGCATATGGGCAGGTATATGTGGCATTAAGTCGCTGCCGTAGCTTTGAAGGACTGTTGCTGAAAACACCCTTAGTGCCTTCTGCCGTAAAGATTAATTCCACCGTGAATACTTTTGTTCGACAAATTGAACAAAATCTGCCCGACAAAAACTATTATGAATCTGCCCGTCATGCATACCAGCTGAAACAGCTGATTACCGTATTCGATTTTGAAGCTTTGGCACGAATTCTCAAAGCTATCATTAGGTTAAGTAAAGAAAATAATACGGATGCTGAGAATGTGTTAACTTCAAAATTGATTCAATATGAAGCTGCAATGCATGAGCAATTGTCAGCTGTTGCAGAGAAATTTATTGTGCAGCTTAGCCGTTTAGCACAGCACACGATTAATCTTGAAGAAGACAATCATATTCAAGATCGATTGAAACGAGCTGCAGCATATTTTATGCCGCTACTGAATAAATCTGATACGGATTTTGATTTCGACTTGGATACGGACAATAAAGCTGCGGCTAAAAGCTTTAAAGAGCTGACTAAAAGCTTTTTATTGGCATTAAATGTAAAAACAGCCTGCATGCATGCCTTGCAAAATGGGTTTGTATTATCGAAACTTCTACATGCACGCGCCAAAGCTATGATTGACGAGCCGGCTCGTAAAAAGACAAAGAAATCTAAAGCAAGGAAGGAGCATGCTGCCTTAGACACCATTCTCAGGCAATGGCGGTCCAATTTGGCAGAAGAATTGGGCTTGGAAGCTTATAATATTATTACTGTAAAAAGCATACAAGATATAGTGCGTCAAATGCCGACTACTGCCGCCGAATTGAAAAAGACAAAAGGTTTTGGAAGAGTTCGATACAATAAATATGGAAAAATCATCTTAGAACTTATTCATAAGTTTATCGAAGAAGATGCGGTTGTTTCGGAGGAAAAGCAAGCTCCTGAGGAGCCGAAGGAACCACCAAAGTCAAGTAGAGAAAAGAGCCTTGAAATGTTTTTACAAGGCATGAGTTTTGAGGAAATTTCGGCATCGCGCGAATTAACATTATCTACTGTTGAAGGGCATTTTAGTGTGTTTATTGCCGATGGCACCATTGCCATTGAACAATTGATGTCCAAAGAAAAGCTGGAATGGATTATGGACTACTTCCTTGAAACAGAAGACCTGCGCCTTGGTCCTGCAAAAGATGTTTTGGGTGATGAAATAAGTTTTTCCGAGCTACGCTGGGTGATTAACCATTTAAAATTCTTGGGAAAGATTGAAAAATCGGATAATATATTGCAGTTTAAATAAAGAATAGTATTTTTGCAGACCCGAATTTTTAAAACAAGGTCTCGGGGTGTGGCGCAGTCCGGTAGCGCGCTTCGTTCGGGACGAAGAGGCCGCTGGTTCGAATCCAGTCACCCCGACATTTTTTTGCCACCCCAAAGCGGGTGGTTTTTTATTTTTGGTAGCCTAGAAACATCAATGTATTTGATTTAATCACTAAATTTTTAGCTTCATTTCAGCTAAAAGCACGATCTAAAATTTCCGGAAGGAAAGGTCGACCTGCTTTATTCATGGAAGTGCCTGTAACTTTTGCTGAAACAATAAGTCGTTTGTCGGATTTGCGATAAATCTGTTGTACAAATACAAAGCGTAGAGGCGAAAGGCGCTCGACTGTACAATGTACGTGAAACGAATCACCCGAGCGGAGAGGGTGGTGGTAATCAATTTCAACCCTCTTAACTACAAGTAATATCCCGTCTTCGGTCAGTTGTGCAAAGCTTAATCCGATATGCTGTAGAAATTCGTGACGCCCGTGCTCCAAATAATGCTGGTAGTTGGCATTATTTACAATACCTTGAATATCACATTCGTAATCGCGAACTTTTAGTTCAATAAAAAAAGAAGTTTCGGTCATACTGGCCTAGTTTTTTACAAAAATAGGCATTAGTTGGCAGTCCAAATAAAAAAACTGCAGCTATTTGAATATAACTGCAGTTTTTAAGATTTCGTGTTTGATTTTCTTATAGGTTCAGCAGATTGTTTATTGTGCCAAATTCATTTGTTTCTTGTCCGTCGGCTTCTGTTTCATCAAACCAGCGATTATTGTCGGCTAAATAGCGGAAACGATAATTACCGGGTGCATCCAATTCAATTGTTAGACTAAATGAGCCGTCTTTCAACTGATTCATCGTATTTGCTTTGGGGTTCCATGCATTGAAATCGCCAACGATAGCAATTTCTGATGCGGAAGCGGCATCTGCCTTGGATACTTTAAAACTTACTTTACAAACAGGTTTACTTTTCAAGAATTGTTTTTTGATACTCATATGATAAATTAATTAAATGTTTTCGATAGATAAACGAATGATTTTATGTCAATTAGTGCCGCAAAACTAATCATAGATTTGGGAATATAGCAGGTTAAAAAAGCTTAAAAATAAGATAAATAACAGACAATCAGGCTAATACACCATTTTCCTCTAAATGTTTCATCAACTGCAAACGGTTTCGGAAAGTCAAATTAGCTAAGATTATGTCCTAAAGCTTCAGCTGATTTACAGAAAACTTTACTTTTGCTAAAATCAAAAATGAAGAAGATGGAACAAAATAAAAAGGCTGCACGTTATGCCCGATTATATAATCAGATAGTGGAGCAACTGCCCAAATCCAATAATATGATTTCAAACATGGCGACTATTGTTGCGATATTACACCATAAAATGGACAAGTATTTTTGGACCGGCTTTTATTTGCTGCATAATGGGAAGCTGCAGGTAGGTCCGTATCAGGGTTCACTGGCATGTATTGACCTTCAGAAGGATACAGGAGTATGTTGGGCGGGAGTTAATAGGGGAGAAACCCTAATAGTGGATGATGTAAATCAGTTTCCCGGACATATTGCGTGCGACAGCCGTTCACAATCGGAAATAGTGATTCCGCTTAGAAATTCCGAAGGAGAAATTATTGGGGTATTGGATGTGGATAGTAGCGAGCTTGCCGCTTTCGATGAAGTGGATGCCGAATGGCTGGAGAAAATAGTGAGTTTGGTTTTTGTGGCATAAGAATTAAACTATCTTTGCCTTAAGATTTACCGAATTGAAATATTTTGTAAGCATATTATTTATTGCTGCGCTTGCCTACAACACCTTCCCACTTGCTTTGGGATTAAATCGCGACCGCCGTAACCCGCATTGGTTAAATGTATTATTGGCTATTACATTTGGATTGCTGCAGGGAGTGATGTACCATCTGGGCGCCTTGCTGGGCGACACCTTTATGTATTTATTCGTCATACGCTACAAATGGGTAGTTTTCGGTATTTTATTGGCTGTCAGCATCCGCATGCTGTTCGAAGCTTTCAAAATCAGAAAGGGAGAGCGATTATTTTCTTTTGATAATTATATCAAGTTTTTTATCATGACCATCGCTGCCGGGATTAATACGCTGATTGTGGGTATGACCGCCATGCATTTTCAGCCTTTGGATCTTTTAACGCCTTCATTTCTTGTATTTTTTGGTTTTGGCTGGAGTATAGCGGGGATAAGCATGAATCTTTCAAGAGTTAATGTCTTGCTGTCCAGCTTAATTCAGCTGATTGCTTCGCTCATCATATTTGTTATTGCTTTACTCTATTTATTTACCAATCTTTGGCTGTAAACTTATAAAATTATGATGAAGAACTTGGAATATAATCGATTCAGTCGTTTTATTCTGCTGAATTTGCTCTTGCTTCTTGTCTTCTTTGCACAAGCACAGCCGGCGGGCTATTATGATTCGGCTGAAGGACTTACGGGAGAAGAACTGAAAGAAGCCTTACATCTGATTATCCGTAATCACCAAGCAAGAACCTATGCACAGCTGTGGCAAGATTTTTATCAAACCGACCGCAAGGAGAATGATAAGGTTTGGGATATGTATTCCGATCAGCCGGGAGGGGTACCTGCATACGAATATAGCTTTTTCACGGATCAATGCGGTAATTATTCTGCCGAAGGGCATTGCTATAACCGCGAGCATACTTGGCCCGCAAGCTGGTTTAACAAACAGCTGCCTATGTATACCGATTTATACCATATCACACCGGTGGACGGCTATGTAAATAACCGAAGGGCAAACTATCCGTATGGTGAGGTGGCACAGCCAAGCTGGGTGTCCACCAATGGCTCAAAGCTGGGACCGAATACTACCGAAGGTTATAGTGGCATAGTTTTTGAGCCCATTGATGAATATAAAGGAGATTTTGCACGCGGTATGCTATATATGAATGTGCGTTACCTTGGGCAAGATGCAAACTGGAAAGGAAGTGATATGGCTGACGGAGCTGAGCTGCGTCCTTGGGCTGTTCAGCTGATGCTTAAGTGGCATAATCAAGACCCTGTAAGTGAAAAGGAATTGGAACGAAACGAAAAGATATATGCACTGCAAAATAATCGGAACCCGTTTATTGATGTACCCGAATTTGCACAGTTTATTTGGGCTGATCCAAGTAATCTAGATAGTCATTTTGCCGATCGTATGCAGCTGAAACTGAGCCCGAACCCTGTTACGGATGCTTATGTACAACTGCATTGTATCGATTGCCAGTCTGTAAATTATACAGTGCATATCATTGACTTGAGTGGAAAAATTGTGATGCATTCAACCTACGAAGCCGGTGCTGCCTCCATGCCCCTTTCGGTAGAATCATTGGCGCCGGGCTTTTATGTGCTTCAACTTACTACAGCCGGGCATCAAAGCTTGCAGGCAAAACTCATAAAAAACTGATATTAACAAAAAATCACTATGAATCGAATTCGAATTACCAAAGAATTTAAGTTTGAAATGGCGCATGCCCTGATGAATTATGACGGTCTTTGTAAAAATGTCCACGGACATTCTTATCAACTGAAGATAACCGTAATCGGGCAGCCCAATATGGAAAAAGGACATCCCAAGCATGGCATGGTGATGGATTTTGGCGATTTGAAGCGGATAGTAAAAGACCATATAGTGGATGTATTTGACCATGCTCTTGTGTTGAACAGCGCCATGCCTGCTGAAGTTGGCGAACAGCTGAAAGCATCATTCGAAAAAGTGATATTATTAGATTATCAACCTACCAGTGAGCTGATGGTCATTGATTTCGCAAAGCGCTTACAAGCTAATTTACCTGAATCGGTGAAGCTTGTTTCGGTGCTGCTTCGTGAAACTGTTACCAGCTATGCCGAATGGCTTGCTTCCGATCAAATATAGCTTCCGTAACTTCTGTTGTATTTTTGGACAGGGAGCTTTAGTCTGCTTAATTTATGAATTATGCAGCTTAGTGTTCTAGTTTATCAATCTGCTCCAACGCATATACTGCAAAAGAAGCGAGCCAGTGTTCTCCTTCATAATTGCCGTCACTAACAGCATCTAGCGAATGCATTATATGTGTATAGGCTGCCCGGCGGAATGTTGCTGCCTGCTCAGGCTTTAGTTTTGATGCAATCATGGCATATGCCCAAGCCCTTGAAAAGTTGAGCCCGTCCAGATGAACCAGCTTGCCATCAGTGCGATCGCTAACAATTGCGGGTTCGTTTAATAAAACGAACTGATTCTTTTCATCTACGGCTAAAAAACTATGCAGCCAAATCCTAAACTCATCTTCCGGCAGCACTCTTGCCATGAGTTCTGCTTCGGCAAAGCAAGGCGAAAGAAAATCATATCCCGATGGTTCCCAATTAATTGGACAGCCTTTGTCTTGTAGGAAAAAATCTTTTGCACGCTCCACAATTATTTCTTCCAAGTCCTTGTTTTTTATAATACGGGCATAATCCAATGCAAATGAAAGCCCGAATGCAGTATTGGAATGCTCTCCGACACGAATGGGATATACCAATTTGGGTAAATAATCCAAATAGTTTTGTGCCAGCAGCTTGCTAAGCGGCTCTAGTGCGGCTTTTAAGTCGGAAGCCAATGAATCATCCCACTCATGTAGCTCAGAAACCAGTTTCAGCAGCCAAGCCCAGCCGTAGGTACGTTCAAAACTACGGTTGTTGCTATCCAAGAAAAAATCAAGCTCCACCTGAATATTTTCGGCTGTGATATTTTTTGCTAGGGCGGTGCGTATTTGGTTGGCTTCAGGGAGCTCCGGGAATTCCTTTAACAATTTTATCAGTAACCAATGTCCGTGCACAGCCGAATGCCAATCGAAACAGCCATAAAATGCGGGACGGTATTCACGAACCGGTTTTACATCTTTATCACTTCCCAAAACCTCACCGGGCTTGTTGGGGTATTCTTGATGAATGCATTTTAATGCCATTTTTGAAAAATGTGAAGCACGTTCTGCGGTAAGTAAATTTTGTGAATTTACAAGCATAGCGCAGAAAATCAGGGTGATAGTAAATAAATATCTCATTATTCAACAGTTTTTAGGCGGTTTTTATAATTTGACAAAGATACAGAAAGGAGTGTCTAGGCTGCATAATTTATGAATTAAGCAGGATTGGTTGATTTTCAACAAATTTATGATAATCACTGTTTGTGGTGTCAATGGCGACGATATATACAGTATTTTTGTGAAATTATTATCCGCTGATACAGTCCTTCACATATTAGACTCGTACATTAATTTGAATATGAAAAGTTGTACATCGGATATTCGGTTTAAAAATTAATCCGTTTATGAGACGAGCGCTAATAATTAGTTTTCTTTTAATTTTTCAAATTTTAAATTTGAATCACTTAAGGGCTCAAGAAGACTTTTTTACACAGGGTGATTTCCCATCTATCGAGAACATACATTTCAAGGCTTTACAAGAAGAAGTCGACATTCATTGGAACCTTAATTATCTGGTATTAAGCAAGCTTGATAAAGAAAGTACGATATTAATCCGCTATAATCTCAAAATGGATCAGGAACGTTTTGAGAAAGGATATTCTGATAAGGGCTGGTCGCTTATTGAAGATATTTCAACAAATTTAACTCGTTATCAACTGAAAAACCTTCTTGATAACGAGGAATATGTTTTTCAACTTGGATTAAAAAGTGATTCTCAAATTGATTGGTCGGATACTTATGTCGTAAAAACAAAAAATAAATGGGGTTTATTTGAGTTTTTCGTGCTTTTAGGCTCTTTGGCTTTATTCCTTTATGGAATGAAAATCATGAGTGATGGTTTACAGCAGGCCACGGGTAAAAAGCTGCGACATATTTTAGGTTCAATCACCTCCAACTCATTTAAAGGAATTCTCACAGGCTTAGGGATAACTACCTTAGTGCAATCATCTTCCGTAACTACTGTCATGGTGGTTTCTTTTGTAAATGCCGGGATTCTTACGCTTACTCAGGCTGCAGGTGTTATTATGGGGGCAAATATTGGAACTACCGTAACAGCTTGGTTAATTGATATTTTTGGATTTAAAGTAGATATTGGTCCCTATACTTTGATTTTACTTGCGATTGGTATTCCATTATTTTTCTTGAACTCATCAAAGCTAAAGAGCTGGGCAAGTGTGATTATTGGATTTGCTTTATTATTTTTAGGTTTAGGTTTTCTCAAGGATTCGGTCCCGGAGGTTGGTCCCGATTCGGCAATTGTATCTTTCTTTGTCGGAATTAATAATATCCCATACTTCTCCACAGTTATTGCGGTTCTTTTTGGTGCTTTACTTACTGTACTTATTCAATCATCTTCTGCAACGGTCGCATTAACAATGACGCTGATGGTGAGTGGTGTAATCCCGTTTGAAGTGGGTGCGGCAATGGTATTGGGGGAAAATATCGGAACAACAATCACTGCCGAATTGGCTGCATCTGTCGGAAATGTGCACGCAAAAAGGGCTGCACGTATTCATAGTTCATTTAATTTATTCGGTGTAGTAATTGCTTTATTGTTTTTCCCGTTTTTCCTGAAATTAGTGGTTGGTTTAACCGCCTATTTCTTTGGAGGAAATCCTATTGATAATCCTACGCAATTTGGTAGTACCGGTTTAGCGGTTTTACATACAACCTTTAACCTGACTAATTCAGTTGTGATGGTTTGGTTTATTCCATATTTGGTAAGGTTTGCTGAATTTACGGTGAAATCCAAAGGGGGTACTGACGAGAAATTCCAACTGGAATATATTGGTGAGGGTTTGCATAAAACGCCGGAATTATCTATCGCTGAAGTTAAAAAAGAATTGGCAAAGTTTGGAGAGATAACCAGCAGAATGTCAGGCTTTTCTAGAGAGTTACTCACAGAAGATAATCGAAAAAAGAAAAATGATTTGTATAAACGAATCAAAAAGTATGAAGGAATAACTGATGAAGTTGAGGTTGAGATAGCTAATTACCTCATCAAAATTTCAAGTAAAAATTTAAGTGAAGGATTGGCTAAAAGAGTAAGTGGCATGAATCGAATCATTACGAATTTGGAGCGTATAGGCGATATCTTCTATAAAATATCCTTACTCATTGAAAAGATGAATGAAAATGAGATTACATTCTCAGCTATTCAGGAACAACGATTATTGGAAATGTTCGACTTGGTGGATGAAGCTTTTGCAAATATGAATTCAAATTTGATAATGCATTCCGAAGATGTTACACTAGACCGAGCCAAAGAAATTGAGCTAAAGCTGAACTACAAACGAGATGAAATTCAAGGGGAGTATTACAGTAATATTTTGGTAAAGGATAAAACTTCAACTGTTGAAGCTGCCTTGATTTATAATAATATTTTCAATCTTCTGGAAAGAATCGGCGATCATATCATGAATGTATCCGAAGGTATTATGGGTAAGGTTCAATAGCGTTTTTCAAGGCTCGGAACTATGATGAGCTATTTTGTTGTTTACAACGCCTCCATATCCCATTCATTATTAGTATATTAACCTGCGTCCGCTCTGCAGCCATTCATTATATTTTGTGTCCGATAATATCTTCTTGTTATCAAATTGTCGTAACACATTATCGCGGTATAAATTACGTGAGAGCCCGTATTTTAATCTGATTGTAATGCTGTTGCCCGATAAATCGGTTCCGTTATTATTTTTATAGTTGACAAAATTATAACGTGCTTCGATGCCAATATAGCTGCGGTTTTTAAAATATTTTCTGTAGCCTATGCCCGGATTCAGATTTAATGAATTTATGGTTTTTGTTACGCGGTTCGGGTCATTGGTAGTCCCGATGTTTATAGCATCAAAGCCATCCCAGCCGATTGCTCCCAAAATATTTATTTCATGCGATTTGTGTTTTATTAATTCATATCCCAAGTCAAGGCCTATAAAGCCTCCAAAAAAATGTGTGGTGCTATAAATTGAATCATCTTTTTGGACGAAATAAGTATTGGGTGACTTCACAAACTTAAACTCCATGATTGCATCCACCAACAGCTTTTTATACTTGGCACCACCTTGGAATCCTAAAATCGGGTGGAGCCCAAGGATGTCTAACTTGCCATTTGGTATCCATACTCCTGAATAAACCGAGAAGTGCCCATCGGGCCATCTGCTAAATCTGTCTACTGCCTGGTCATAGTCTTCTTTTATCTTTGTATCTGCCAAGGAAGTGTCTTGCAATCTGAAAAATATTTCATCAAAATTGTTAGAATAAAAGTCGAGAAAAAATGATTCCAATTCCGAGTTTTCATCTTCGTTTTTGAGTTTTACAGCAAGCTCTTGTGTGAATGTATCAAACGAATTATCTATTGGTTGTGTCCAATAATAATTGCCATAATAGACTTTGTTTATAATCCTTTGTTCTTCTCTATAAATGGATAAATAACTGATTATCGGAACTTTATCGTATATGCTTTCATTTAAGGTATCTGCATTGATTGCCAATAGTATTTTGGTACGTAATAAGGCTTCATTCATCCCGCATCGGCTTTCCCAATAGTTGATTATGGCAGAAAGGGTGTCCATATTGTTTTTTTCAAAATGTTCGGGAATCAAAAAGCTGCTATTGTAGATGATGTCGTTACAAGAAATGTATTTTTTTGTCATCATTTCTTCTACATCTTGCGAGTATGCCTGTGAAAAAAATAAGGCAGTAAGCAGAATTAAAAGATATCGTTTCATTTTGAGGGGTTTATTATATTCGATAATTTGTTGGGAGCGCAATCTTTAGTATTAAAAATGTGTAAACATCTGTTGTGAAGAGATCTTTAGCAAATTTACATGTTTTGTAAATATGTACTAACTTAATACAAAGTAAAATTCTGATGATTTGATTATTCAGTTGCTGCTTTTTTACCGAATTTTACAATTGGCAGCCTCAATAATCTTCGTAAGAATCCATGTAAAAGTGCAATTGGTAGAAGTAAAAAACCAATGACAAGCATGCTTAATTCGTAGAATAAACTGCTGCCTTTGTAGGTGTGCCCTTTAATCCTTGAAAGGAATGCACTAAAAGGAATGCCATACATATTTCCTGCAATCATCACTTGGCATGCCGCAAGTATAATCTCGGCTTTATCTTTTCCATATTCTTCAACAATGGAAGCATAGGTGTTTTGTTGCGGTTTTCCTTTTGTATCGGCAAAATGCTGTGCAAAAAGTATGGCTTTTCCTTCCTCAGCTTGGATATAATCATCTCCACCACTGAGAAATGTACTTATTTCTTCATTGCTCATCCCTAATGATAATGCCATTTGTGTGTGCTGGTAGGAACAAGCTGCACAGCCATTTACTTCAGTAACAGCGAGCTGGAGGCGCTCTATGAATTTCGGATCGATCAACTTGATTTTGTTGTTCTTTATCAACTTAGAAGCCGCCCCGGGAATAAAAATAAACGAACGGTATAGCTCCCATAAATTAAATTTCCGCTTAAATTCATTGTTTTGAACTACTGATTCTGCTAATCCTGCTATTTTACTCATGTAATTGTCGTTTTGTATTTAAACTCGGTTTTAACCTGCGTTAAATATTTTATTGTCGTACGTAATTTTTAAAAATTCCAATCATTCTTTTTGCTGTTTCTGTATACGTTTTGGACCGTACCAAAGCCAAAATCCGGTCACTGT
Organism: uncultured Lentimicrobiaceae bacterium; assembly: GCA_964592175.1. GTDB lineage: Bacteria > Bacteroidota > Bacteroidia > Bacteroidales > F082 > JALNZU01. The sequence continues at coordinate 128,527 of CAZQBU010000001.1, read as the reverse complement.
AAATATAAGCAATGCCAAGCCCGTAAGTGAGGTGTAGATTAATTTAATATATCCACCTTTTGTGCCAAAGTAAAAATCGAGTATGGAACCGTCATGTATACTTTCGATTAAATCGGACCGCCTACGCTCGATATGAAGGAGTTCACCGCTTGCTCCATCAAGCTGAATACCCCAAAAGTGATCTGCAAACACAAATTTAAGCATGCCTTTTTCTTTTCGAATATCAATACGGTCAAGCTCCAACGAAAGGCCGGCATCAACGGAATCATGCAATATCTTACAAGCTGTTTTATGTAAGCTATCGAGTGGAAGCCAGTCTCTTAGCACCGTTGAGCTGCCTTCATATGTTTGTGATTGTATGAGTCCCATGCTGTGTTTCTTCCAACCCAACAGCAAGCCCGTGATTGAAATAATAAAGAAAAATACAAACAAATAGGCAGCTGTTATCTTGTGAATTTTTCTAAATAGCCGAAGCAGTTTTGCTTGTCGGCTTCTTTTTTGATGTGCTGCCATATCGTTTACTTGTGCTGACTAATTTAGTGGATAAAATGTATTTTGTATTTAAAATGCGACGAATAAAAGCTCGCAAACGCTTTACAAAAAGCAATTGCCAAAGGTACAAAGAATTTAAAGGCTTGTGGCAGGGGGAGTATGGATTCGGGTTTTTGTCATTTTATGCTAGCCTTATTTTTATTGATTTATAGGTTTGTGTCTTGTTTTTCTCCCATAGCTTGTAACCAAAGCCGTTGGTCTGCGTCAGTAGAATAGAAATTAAATAATAATTACCATGATAGATTTTACAGCTATTTTTATTGTTGGGATTGTTTTTGGCAGTATTTACGGATTATTTTTCCTGTTTATCCGTCGCAGTGAGCGCCTAGCCATGTTGGAAAAGGGGGCTGACCCGGCTATTTTTAAGCAAACAAATAAAGAAGTTAAATTCAACAGCCTGAGATATGGCTTTTTGTTAATGGGGCTGGGCACAGGTTTCTTATTCGGCAATATTTTGGTTGAGAAAACCGAGATGCCGCAAGAGATATCTTATTTTTCAATGCTCTTTTTATTTGGCGGCTTAGCCCTTATTTTGGGCTATCTTGTTGAAAAAAGGGAACGTAAGGAGCAGACTGCCAAAAAGCAAGATTAAAAATTCAGCTCTCGCTTTAAATCTTTTATTCTGCTTTTACTCAGCTGGATACGGCTGCCATTTTTTAGCAGCAGCAGATAGCTTTCTTTTTCATATTGCTCAATCTGCTTGAGCTGATGCAGGTTGATAATATGGGAGCGATGCACCCTGAGAAAACTGTCTTGCGGAAGATTTTTTTCCAGTGCGTTCATGGTTTCTTTTTTCATGAAGCGCCCTGTAGCGGTATGCAACATCACATAATCGTCCTGTGCTTCGATATGTTCAATTTCATGCACCGGTATAACATGTATTTTTGATCCGCTTTTTACCACGATTCGCTCCAAAGCTGTATTTTCTGCTCGCATTTGCACGGCAAGCTGTGCAATATTTTCTTTATCGGAAGCTGTTTTGCTTGGTCTGTCAACTATTTTGGCAATGGCGTTTCCCAATCTTTCTTTGGAAAAAGGTTTCATCAGATAATCTACTGCATTCAGTTCAAAGGCTTTGATGGCATAGCTGTCGTAGGCGGTTGTAAAAATGACTTGAGGCAGCTCATCCAATAGCTCCAGCATCTCAAATCCGTTCAGCCGAGGCATTTGTATATCCAAAAAGATGAGTTCGGGCTGCAGCTCGTTAATGGCTTTTAAGCCGGTAAATCCGTCTTCATATTCTCCGAGCAGCTCAATTTCTTCAAAAGATTGTAAATAATGCTTCAGCAGCACTCGTGCCGGCTCTTCATCTTCAATAATTAGTGTAGGTATTTTTCTTCGCATAATTATGTCTCAAGTGGGATGCGTAAAATTACTTCAAATTCTGTTTCCGTCTGTGTAGTACGTATAAGGTCGTTGCGCTTATACAACAGTTGCAGCCTGTTGCGGATATTCTTCAAGCCGATTCCCGTGCCGGCTTTAGCCTTGACTTCCGGATCGAAATTATTGCAGATTCGTAAAAGGGCATGCTGCTCTTCTAGTTGACATTGGAGCTGTATGCGTACCTCTTCGCTGCTTTGCGAAACCCCATGCTTTATCGCATTCTCCATAATAGGCTGTAAAATCATATTGGGCAGCTCAACTTCCATACAATCATCACTTGTTTCAAAACTGTAATTCAAGCGCTTGCCGTAGCGTATCTTTTCGATATCAAGATAGCGTTTGGCATTTTCCAGTTCGCTGCCCAAGGAAGTAAATTCGCTTCGCTCATAGCTAAGTGAATAGCGCATGAAATCGGATAGCTTGATAATCATTTCTTGTGCTTGTTCGGGATTTGTAATGGTTAATGAGCTGATGGAATTGAGGCTGTTAAATAAAAAGTGTGGATTAATCTGTGCTTTTAAAGCGTTCAATTCTGCCTCGCGCACCAGCTCATTCAGCTTGGCTTCTGTTAAGAGTTTTTCCTGTAAATCTTCGTAATACAGCATAATATAATATATGAGGACGCTGATGAGGTAAAAGAAAAAGCCGATTAGGATGCGCCAAACGAGTGAAGCATCTAAGAAAGCCTTATAGCTGCTGTTTGTTCCATATAAAGCAAGCATAGTATTGAATGCTGCAAAAAGCCAAATGGAAATTGTGAAAACCAATAACAGCAGATGGTTTAGTAGCAGTTCGGGAATTTCTTGTTTTTCCTTTAATTTGAAACGCAATACATACCATATACTGAAACTAAAAAACGACATAAATCCATTAAAAACCAATGCATCTGCAATGCTTTGTTGCAAGTTCAGCTGCTGATAGTAGTGTAAAAAAAGGCTGTGAACAAAAATAATCACCAACCAAAGCACTCCAAAGCTGAACAGGTATTTTCGGTTTCGTATAAACGGATGAAGCATAATTCGTATCAGTTTTTTACTGCAATTTCACAAAATTAGGAGATTATTGCGGATAAACAGTTCATTAAAAACTTTTAATCTCAATCCCTCCAAACATTACTGTTCCCTTGATAATCAGTGTTTTATCAGTATCATTGGTGATAGTCACTATGCGCTTATCAGTAGTCCCTCCAAATATTGATAATGTTTCCGATTTTACCTGCCAGTCTTCAGGCACAATAAGCGTGATGCCGCCAAATAACACCAAAAGATCAATGCTGCTGCCATGTTCTGCGGGGCTTGCGGCACTTAAATTGATTTCGGAACCTCCAAAAATTGCAGTAATTTTCCCTCCTTTGAAATCGGAAGAAGTGCTTTTGATGGTGCCTCCGCCAAAGACAGCCGTTTCGTCAATGAAATCATCTTCTGAAACAATTTTTTGATTTTCATCAAAAAAGCTCTGTTTCCGATTCTTTTTGTTAGGGGATTTTCGTGTCGACCTAGATAAAATCAGCAAGCCTCCACCAATTAATACTACCGGAAGAACTAGCATACGTGTATTAATATTAAAAATGGCGGGCAACCAAAAGGCGACACCAATTGCAATTAAAACAATACCGGTTCCGGGATTATCTCTGTCGTTTAGTGCCAAAATAATACCCATTGCGATGAGCATGGTCTTCCATGAAATAAGATAATACCTGAGGTTAAAATCCCAAATATTATATGCATCCAATAGCAGTAAGGATCCTGCGACAATTAGTAAAAGACCAAAGATGAGTCGTGCATCCAAAGAAGTTTTTTTTGTTTCCATTAGATTCGTTTTTTATGATAATAAATTATAAACTCACTGCAAAAATAGCTTTGCGCACTGCTGTTGTAAAGCCTTTTTCGGTGAATGGGGGAAACAAGTCGGTGAATCGATGCCATTTAGCTGGTCGACACCTTGTTTTTAGCCTGAGATTGCACTATTATTAGAGTCCGAGCTGTCTTGAAATTACTAATCGTTGAATTTCCGAAGTCCCTTCTCCAATCTGCAACAAGCGTTGGTCGCGGTAAAAGCGTTCTACGGCATAATCTTTCATCAGCCCGTATCCGCCATGAATTTGTACGGCAGCATCGGCAACTTCTTTTGCAATTTCGGAGCAATACAGCTTCGACATGGCAGCTTCTTTGGTAAATGCTCTTCCTTGATCTTTCAGCCAGCAGCTTTTATAAAGCAGGTTACGTGCCAGTTCAATCTTCATTGCCATATCTGCCAGCTTGAAAGAGATGCTTTGAAATTTAGCAATAGGCTGTCCAAACTGCTTGCGCTCTTTAGCATAGCTAAGCGCCAATTCAAAGGCGCCTTGTGCAGCACCCAGACCCATTGCGCCTATGGAGAGTCGTCCACTATCAAGTGTCGAAAGCATGATTTTAGAGCCTTGTCCTTCCTCACCAAGCAGATTTTCTTTAGGTACTTTTACATTATCGAAGAATAATTCTGCCGTATCGGATGCCCTCCACATCATTTTATTGTGCATGGGACGGCTAACAAAACCTTCAGTTCCCTTTTCTACGATAATGGTTGAAAACTGCTTTCTTCCGTCAACGACAGCAGTAACGGCTTGAACTGTTGAGCCTAAGCTTATCTCTGATGACCCATTGGTGATGAATATTTTTGAGCCATTGATAATCCATTGATTATCTTTCAGTTCTGCTGTTGTTTTTGAGCCGCGCGAATCGCTTCCTGCTTCAGGCTCGGTAAGTCCAAAACTCCAAAGTGCTTCTCCGGTACACAGTTTCGGCAGGTATTTCATCTTTTGTTCTTCATTCCCAAAATAGTAGAGCGGTCCTATCCCCAAGGAATTATGTGCTGCCAAGGTAGCTGCTTGTGAAGCGTCAACGCGTGCCAGCTCCTCTACGGCTATGATGTAGGCTAAGGTGTCGAGCCCTTGACCACCGTATTTTTCAGGCAGATACATGCCAAATAGGCCTAACTCACCGATTTTACGGGTTAGCTCTATCGAAAACTCGGCTTTTTCATCCAACTCTTGGGCAATGGGTTTAATTTCACGTTCGGCAAAATTGCGAACGGTTTCACGAATCATCTTGTGTTCTTCCGAAAGGTCAAAGTTCATGGCAAATCAATTTTCTGGTGATTCAATAGCTTGAAGATAAATAAGTTGTGTTTTTGTATCTACCATCTCTCCAACCGAAACATTTAGCTTTTCAACTACGGCATCTGTAGGAGAAATGATGTTATTTTCCATTTTCATGGCTTCCACTATAAGCAGTATCGCACCCTTTTTCACTTCTTGGTTTTCCTTAACATTAATCTGGATTACTTTTCCGGGCATGGGGGCAAACAAGTTTCCCTCATCCGCATCTTGTGCGTGCTCACTTTCGTATGTGGAAATATGTAGTTTGTTACAGCGTCTTGCACGGAAAATATATCCTTCCGCTTGTATCAAAGTGCAACCATCCTGATTGTGCGAAACAAAGGCACTATTGGCTTTGTCGTCATATAAAAAGCTTAGCTTTCCATTGTCGAATGCCTTAAATTTTACACAATGCTCGCTATCATGAGCTTTGTATCTAAGATTTTGTTCTTGAATTGAGATTATTTCAACTTTTGTTTTCTGTTCTTCAATTCTTGCTTCAAATTGCATATGGTTTCGCCAAAATCCGATATGCTGCCAAATATTTTGTGGGTTTTTATGCGGAATACCTAATTCGTACAGCAAAAAGGCTGCTAAAACTACTTCCTGCTTGATGGCAGCTTGGTGTATTTTAATATCATCTAAAATGGCAGTGAGCTGAGTGTCGCAATATGCCGTACTTATCTTGTTTTCAATGAAATCCTGCCGGTTCAATAGTGCAAGCAGGAAAGGAATATTTGTTTTAATGCCGTGTATCGCATAATTTTTCAGGGTATCTACCGCAGTTTTAATTGCTGAATCTCTATCTTCTCCAAAACTTATTAATTTGCTAATCATGGGGTCGTACAAGCTTACAATTTCTGTGGGGCTGTCCATGCTGCTGTCTATACGTATGTTTTTGGCTTTAGGCTGATTATAAAGTATAATCTGACCCGGTGATGGGCGGAATTCTTCTGCCGGGTCTTCGGCATAAATACGGCATTCAATGGCATGTCCTTGTGGTGAAATATCTTCTTGCTTTAAGCTTAGTTTTTTCCCGCCGGCAATTTGAATTTGTGCGCTTACCAAATCTACACCGCTAACCATTTCGGTCACCGGATGCTCCACTTGTATGCGTGTATTCATTTCAAGGAAATAATAGCGAAGTTCTTTATCCACCAAAAACTCAATCGTCCCTGCACTATAGTATCCTATTGCTTTACAAAGCCTTACAGCTGCCTGTCCCATTTCTTCTCGAATTTTCGGGCTAAGGCTGGGTGAAGGAGATTCTTCAATTATTTTCTGGTAGCGCCTTTGGATGCTGCATTCCCTTTCAAAGAGATGAATTACATTTCCATGCTGATCGCCTAGCACTTGTATCTCGATATGACGCGGCTCTTCGATATATTGTTCAATATAAACGGTCCCATCCCCAAAATAGTTTGATGCTTCTCTGGAGGTGGTTTTTATTGCTTCTTCAAGCTCATCGGCTGTACGTACTATGCGCATGCCTTTCCCCCCACCTCCTGCAGCTGCTTTTACCAATAATGGAAGGGGTATGTCTTTTGCATTTTCTAGCAACACTTCCACGCTGCCGTTAAGTCCTTTTGTAACCGGTAAACCGTTTTTTATGGCGATATTTCTGGCTTCTATCTTATTCCCCATCAGTGAAATAGATTCTGCCGAAGGGCCTATAAAAATCAGTCCGTTATCGGCGCAAGCTTGTGCAAACTGTGCGTTTTCAGCTAAGAATCCATATCCGGGATGTATGGCTTCTGCTCCGGATTCGAGGGCAATTTGAATGATTTTTTCAATATTCAGATAGGTGTCGGCAAGGCTTCCGCTGCCTAGGGGCCAAGCTTCATCGGCTTCACGAACAAATAGGTCAGAGGCGTCTGCATCGGAATAGATTACCAATCCACGAAGACCTTCTTTTTTTATGCTGCGGAGAATGCGTAAAGCAATTTCTCCTCTGTTGGCTATCAGTATGTTATGTATTTTCTTTTGTTTCATGATGTAGTCCAATTTGGTGGTCTTTTTTCAAAGAATGCCTGTATTCCTTCTTTTGCTTCTGCGGTGGCACGCTGCTCGGCAATACGTGTGGCGGTTAGTTCTTTAATCTCCGGATTTGCCGCACCGGAAACACCAACTTCCCGAATCAGCTGCTTGCAGGAAGTGACCGCATTTGGTCCGGCAAAAAGCAAATGCCCGCAGTAGGCTTCCAGCTGTGGCTGCAGTGTTTCTTCATTAAATATGGAGTTGACAAGCATAAAGCGGAATGCTTCTTCCGCCCCAAACTGTCGTCCTGTAAGCATAAGGTCGCGAGCTGCTGCCTGACCACATCGGGCAATCACATAAGGCGAAATGGTGGCAGGTGTAATGCCAAGTTTAACTTCACTGAATGAGAATTTGGTATGCTCATCTGCCAGCACTATATCGCAGGCGGCACTCAGCCCGTTGGCGCCACCAAAGACAGCACCATGCAGTACGGCAATAACCGGTTTTGGAGATAGATAAATGGCTTCGAAGAGGCTCGCAAGTGCTAAAGCATCTTTTTTGTTTTCCTCTTCTCCAAAGTTGCTAATCTCGTGCATATAATTCAAATCTGCACCGGCACAAAATGCTTTTCCTGCACCACGAAGCAGTATCACACGTACCTGTGGATTATCAGCTAGCTGTTGAAAAGCATCTGTCAATTCAGCAATCATCTCTCTGTTAAAGGCGTTGCGCTTCTCCGGTCTGTTAAGCCATACGGTAAACAGCTGGTCCTGCTGACGTATTTTTATATGTTGATATTCTGTCATAACTACATTCTAAATATACCGTATTGCGGGTCGGGGAACGGATTATTTAATGAGGCTGCGATACCCATTGCAATCATTTTGCGTGTATCAACCGGATCGATGATTCCGTCATCCCAAAGGCGTGCCGTGCTGTAAAATGCGGAGCCTTCTCTTTCGTATTTTTCCAGTATGGTTTTACGTAAACTGTTGCGCTCTTCTTCCGGCATGCTGAGCCCTTTTTCTTTGTACTGATCTTCTTTTACGGTGAGCAACACATTGGCAGCCTGCTCACCTCCCATAACCGATATTTTGGCATTAGGCCACATGAAAAGTAGGCGAGGACTGTATGCTCTGCCTGCCATGCCATAGTTACCGGCACCAAATGAGCCGCCAAAAATCACGGTAAACTTCGGCACATTGGCGTTGGATACTGCATGTACCATCTTGGCGCCGTCTTTTGCTATACCACCGCGTTCAAACTCTTTGCCAACAATAAATCCGGTGATATTTTGTAAAAAGATAAGCGGTATTTTACGTAGGTTACACATTTCTATAAAATGTGTTGCCTTGAGTGCCGATTCACTGAACAAAACCCCAAAATTTGCCACAATACCTACCGGAAATCCCATGATATGGGCAAAGCCTGTTACCAAAGTAGTGGCATAACGCGTTTTAAACTCTTGAAAACGACTGCCATCCACCATGCGCATGATGATTTCTCTGGGGTCCACCATTTTGCGCAAATCCATTGGGGCAATACCATACAATTCGTATGGGTCGTAGATGGGCTCTTCCGGCAGACGTATATCAAGCTCTTGTCGCTTAGGCTTATCAAGATTTTCAAAAATATGGCGGCATATTGTAATGGCATGGGTTTCATTTTCAGCTAAATGGTCTGCCACACCTGAGATGGAAGTATGTACTTCGGCACCTCCAAGCTCTTCGGCAGTAACTTCTTCGCCCGTAGCTGTCTTTACCAATGGTGGTCCGGCTAAAAATATAGTACCTTGATTCTTTACGATGATTGTCTCATCGCTCATTGCAGGCACATAAGCTCCTCCTGCAGTGCAGGAGCCCATTACCATGGCAATCTGGGGAATTCCCATTGCCGACATGCGTGCTTGGTTGTAAAAGAAACGACCAAAATGATCCCTGTCGGGAAATACCGTATCCTGCTCCGGTAAAAATGCTCCCCCCGAGTCTACAATATATACACAAGGGAGATGATTTTCCATTGCAATCTCTTGTGCCCGCAAATGTTTTTTGATAGTATATTGCATATAGGTGCCACCTTTTACGGTAGCATCATTTGCAATAATCACTGTTTCCCTGCCTTGTATTACACCAATGCCGGTGACAATTCCTGCTGAGGGGAAGCCGTTATCATATAAATCGTATGCTGCCAAAGGCGAGAGTTCCAAAAAAGGGGTATTGGTGTCGATTAATAAATTAATTCGTTCGCGAGCCAATAGCTTATTGCGCTCTTTATGGCGTGCCACCGATGCCGGACTGCCACCTTGAATTGCTTGATACTGACGCTGTTTGAATGTGTCAAGGAGTTGTAAAAATGCCTCCCTGTTTTGTTGGAATTCAGCCGATTTGGTGTCGAGTTTTGTTTTTAATGTGTACAATGTCTCGTTGTTTTGAAATAATACATCAAAAGAATAGTTCGCCAGACATGTATAAAACATGCCCAAAGCTTTTTGCAGAGGCTAAAATAAGGATAATTTAATTTTAAAAAAGCGAAAATCGGTACTATTTCTAAAAACCAGAGTTTTTTTGACCTAAAAGATCTCGAAAACCATCAAGACTGCCGGCTAAATCAATAATATAAAATATTGATTTCGTTATGCTGCGCCTTAAATTTGTCAATCGTCTTTTTACTAATTCTGGTGTTATAACATTTTAAGTGCTTGAGCGTCGGCATCTTGTCGAGTAGCTGTATATTTTTCACTTTAGTGTTATAAATAGATAGCTCTTCTAATTCATTCAATGAAGCAATTGCTTTGAGGTTTTTAATTTGTGTGCCACCTAAATTCAGTTTTTTAAGCTTAGAAAGTTTTCCCAATACACTAATATCGGATAATGGAGTGCTTTCAAGATTTAAAACCTCCAATTGACTTAGGTTTTCCAAAGCAGCTATATTAGTTAGCGGATTCCCGGGTAGTTCCAAATGTTTGAGCAAAATGAGTTTTGACAATGGTTTTATATCGCTTATACGCGTGCCGTTCAGCTCCAGCTTTTCCAAAAACAATAAGGGAAGTATAGGTTCCAGGTTTGTTATTTCGTGCTGATCGTGAATGGCGAGATTTCTTCTGTCTGCAATAAGTTGCAATTCTCTCGCACTCGGATTGGCGCTCCATTCCATTCCATCTGTTAAAATTCGTCTCCAGTTATCCGGTAGATTTGTCCACCAGCTACGAAGGCTTGGAGTTTGATAAACAACAGTAATATTTGGCTGTAACAGCTTGAGTTCGAATACTTCTTTGCTGCTAATTTGGGTGTCATCAGCCCAGACAAGTTTCAAATTATTCAGCCCTTTCAGCATTTCCAGACTTTTTGTGGAAGTCTTGCTGATATTCAACTCTTGCAGTTGAAATAATTCGCTTAATATGCTCAAATCTTCAATTCGGGTTTGGGAAATATCCAGCTTCTGCAGGCTGTTTAGCCCACGCACCGGGCTTAAATCAGTAATCTCGGTATTGCTGATGGCAAGTTCTTTCAGATTCGACATTCGGCTAATTGCCTGCATCTCGATTAAATATTTATTTCCACTTAAATCCAGTCGCTGTGTACTGATTAATTGATGTAACTCCTCGGTAGTAGGCGAGTGACTGATTCCGGTTTGTTCCGAAAACAAGCTATGCCAATATAGCGGGAGATTTTCCCACCATGCGCTTAGCTCTTCCGAGTCAAAGACTACGAGCACATCCGGGCGCGAACGTGCAAATGCCGAAGCCATTACGGCTGTTACATTGCTGTTGTCGCAATATACCCGTTTTAGCTCTGTCAAATCTTGTAAAGGAGAAAGATCACTTATTTCGGTATTGCTGATATGCAATAGATTAAGTGCATTCAAACCGCTTAAATCGGAAATGCTTTTTACAGCCGTAAAATCCAGATGTAGTTGCTGTAGCTGTTTGAGCTTTGCCAAAGGGCTTAGCTGATTTATCAGGGTGTTGCTCAAATCGAGAATACGTAAATTCTCAAGTTCGGATAAAGGCGTGATATCTTTGATTGCTGTGTTAGAAAGCTGTAACACATTGAGTTCATATGCGTGGCTTAGCGGATCAATATTGTTAATGGCTGTATAACTCGCAGATAGCTTTTCCAGTTTATTGAAGTTGGTAATCACTTCAATATCCTGAATGGGTGTTTGGCTGATATCGAGTTCTATAAGGCTGCCCGAATATTGAAGTGGATGCAAGCTTTTCACGGCAGTACCCGCCAAGGAAAGCTTACGTAGCTGATTTAATGTACGTAAGGGAGTAATATCGGCTATGGGCGTATAGGAAATATTTACTTCTTCAAGCTGGTTGAGATGTGTCAGGGCATCCAGATTGTTGAAGCTAGCCTGCATGCTGATGTCGATACGTTTCATGAGGCTAAATTGGTGCAGCTGATGATCCGCTTCATCCGAAGCAATGAATAAGGTATCCAAAGCCGGTACCGTAGTACGGTCGTTAAGTTCAAAAATTGTGTCGGGCGCTCTACCCTTGAGCAGGTGGCGCTCACTTTCGTGTAATGTGTCCTTGCCCATCACAAAAAAATATCCCTGACGGATAACAGTTTTCAGCTTTCCCACAACCAAACCATCGTCAAGTACCTGATACACATCTTTCATTGCGATATTATCAGAAAGAAAAATATCTTTTCCGAAAAAGTTGCGCCAGTTATTGTCCAAGCCTGCCCACCAATTTCGGCGGTCTTCTTTTTCATTCAGTTTGGTGGTATAATAACTTGCAATAAGTAGTTCTTTTTTAAAGGGATCCAGATTTACTTCAAGATAACGGATAAGTGATGATTCGATATTTTTTCCACTAAGGTCTACAGCTTTTAAGATGCGATTTAAGGTAACTTTAAAATAAATCTCGCCTTTTTCATTGACCATAGATTCGATATTTTGAATATCAAAATGAAAGCTGGCGGAACGGAAGAAGAAATCCACATCTTTTAAATAAGCCCGTACATCTTTATTAATGGGGACATCGCGCTGCTCATCCAAATCATCTTCAATTTGTACTTCCTCATCCACAAATATTTTTGAGTAGCTTTCATTAATGATGATTTCTTTTTCTTGAACGCTTGAAGAAACATCACCCAAAAAGTTGAGGCTGCCTTCAAAAAACTTCACCAGACTGCCTGCTTGTTCACGGTAGGAGTCCATCTCTTCGGCATTGATGTTCCACTCATCGGATTGCTGCCCGATAAGAGGAAATGTTCCAATCATTAGGAATGCCAAAGAAAGCAATGATTTTAACAATCGGTTCATGGTTGATAAAACTTTAGAAGTGGTTTTTTATCATTTTCATCAATATACATCAAATTGGAAATCAGCCATCCGCTGTTTGTGCCTTTACGATTAAACCAGGATATTTCGAAATACCAATTTCGAATTTGAAATATATGGAATTTTAAATCGTCAATTTTGACAAACTTAAGTCTTCCGTGTTTAATTTCAAAGAAAAACAAACTCAAATAATCGGGCTGAAAGCTGTTAGATCCATAGTATTCAATAACATCGGGTGTTTGAAATGCTTTGTGGATATTCATGAAATCCAGTTCATGGCTCATCGGATGCAGAAAATGTTTTTCCTTTTCCGCAATATCTCCTACGGGAAACATTTTATTGAATGTGGGAAAATAAATATTTGTAAGCACCCATTTGGAGCCCAATCCTTCTTTTTCAATCATCAATATCAATAATATATTGACGTCTTTACCCAAATAATTAAATGTGGCAGACACTTCGGCATACCAGCGGCCGCCCAAAAACTCCATAAAGTTGGAGGCGGTATCGGCTGTAAGATCTTCGATAAAAAAATCTTTTAATGTGCCCGCTGTTCGTTGATTTTCTTTGTCGAATAAATGGGGTAAAATCTGCTTTCGTTTTTGATTGTCGCGATAATCCTCTGAGCTGGGATGCAGTTTTTTCCCAAACTGATCTTCTTCGTTGTTGAAGCGGCTGAAAAACTGACTCATTTGTTTTGTCATGGCATATAATTCGGTTTCATCCACGATGAAATCACCGACCGTATGACTTTGTGCAACAGTATATTGGCTATATAATATTGCAATAAACATGAGCAAAATGCTTTTGGTTATCAAGCGATATGTATTGCTTGATTTATTGAGTTTGTTGTTTTCTATGGCTTCTAGCTTCATTCTTTGCCTTTGGATAGCGATTGAATCAAAAATAAAAATTTATAGCCCGCCAAAACGACGGGCTTTATGATGTTCTTTTTAGAAATGGATAAAATCCATTTAGTTACGTGTTTCTTTTACGCGAATATCACCCAGCAATACATCCCAGAAGCCGATTAATCGACCTCCGATTTGAGTTTCTTTACGCTTGACATACACGGTGATATCCTTTTTAGTGGTATCTTCATATACTAAGCCACCTTCACGGTCATATCCTTTAAATTTCTGGAAAATGGTTATCACTCCCACATAGGTGCCATCGGGTTGACGCTGCAAATCACTTACGTATTCAATCTTATACCATTCAATCTCTACTCGATCGTAATTTAAACGCATCAGGCGTTCAAAATACTGACGTACTTTGTAGTAGTTGATTTCGTTTTTGAAAAGTGAAGAAACGCCAATTTCCGCATTTTGCATAAATAGCTCTTCAGCTCTGTCTATCACACGGTTTGCTTCGCTCCAAGGTGTTGATTTGCTTCCAATAAGACTGACGTATTTGCTCAAGTCACGTACTTTTTCAAGTGCTAAGCTGTCAATTGCTTGTTTGCGCTCGGGGCTTAATTCGTTTTGTGCTTTAATACTATATGCTGAAAACAGGCTGAATATAACAGCCAAAATAATGGTCTTTCTCATAGTGGATTATTTTTTAATCAGTTCAAGTTCAGTTATTTTACCATTGGAGTCATACTGTACACGTTCAACACGGTTTCTGTATGAGCGTACATCCTTCAGCTGTTCCAGATAGCGACGAATTGTAGTGGGACGATCGTAGTCATTAAATCCACCGTCTTGGCTAATAATTATCAATACCGGAACATCGGGTGTGGCAAATAGTTTTAATGCTTTTTCTATCTGCTCATTGGCTTCATTCACATTGGAAGCTCCAATAATTGCATTGAAAAAGTTTTCAATGGGTGCATATTGGGTTGCCGCCGCTTTAATACGTTCTTCTTCTTCACGTCTAATGCGTTCTTCTTCTGCTTTGCGTGCGGCTTCCGCGCGCTCACGAGCAAGTTTGTCATTAACCAGCGGTATCAGGCGCAACACCTCTTCATCTTGCAAGCCCCAGCTTTCGATTGTTGCCAAGCGCTCTTCTTTTTCTGCTAATGACCATACCGTCTCGTCGTTTAATATGGCATTCAGGTCTTTGGTGGCCTGCTCCACACGTTGGGCATATTCGGCAGCTGCCTGCTCTTTTGCCAGCTTCTTCTTGCTCTTGCAGCCGGTGGTACCGCCAAGGGTAACAACAGCCAATATCAGCACCAACAACAAGCGTGGCACTGAAATTACTAAACCTTGCTTCTTCATAAATGTATCAAACTTTAAAGTATTTAATCTAATTAACTCCAAAACTGCAAAAATATTGATTCTTTTGCGATATTTTTGTATTTATTGGCTTGATATGATATTAAATAGCCAATAAATGAGGCTATTTATCATAAGTATACAAAAACTCTACCAAAACTGCTTTATGGTCGGTAGGCCATATATCGAGAGGCAAAAGAAATACATCTTCACCCTCATCTTCCACTCTTTGGCTATAGGCAATTGATTTTGACGGGCCCAAAATAAATGCTTTAACCGCTTTGATTTGCTTGTGTGGCAAGAAATAAATAAAGTCAATTCGCTCTCTTTCATCCGCTTCCGGAGCCCATGTAAGGGCTGATACCTTTTTATTTTCGTTATCCGATGGAAAGGTAAAGCCGGGATGTGTGAGTGGATTTGGATATACTTCTCTGTATGCATCCTTATAGCCCGCCTCTTCCAGCATGACCGAAACATCCCAGGGTACAACAGCCCCATGATGATCATATAAATCTTTGGTGGCTTCGGTCCAGTCGAGATGGGAAGGCTCATTCAAATCGCCACCTAAAAATACTAATCTTCCGGCTTTCTTGTCTTTTTCTGCTTCAATGATAAATGCTGCTATGGCATCGTCACGCTCCGATAAGCGGTTCAGATATAAAATGGAATCTACATTGGTGACCGGTTCACGCTTTTGCCAAGTGTTGCCATCATAGCCCCTCACATCATAATACGCACAATTTCTATAATCGAGATGTGCCGTATATAATGCGATTTCTTGATTGTTAATCTTGGTTACAGCCTTGTGGATGCTACCCCTGTCGTCTCCATACGGATACACGATTGCGCTGTCAATCAATGGGTACCGACTAAGGAGCCCGGAGCTTGTAGTGTAAAATGAATAATACTGCTGCCCCCTTTCTTTTAAAGCTTCTATGATACGTTCATCAAAGCGGCTGTTGTTGTAATTGCGTACCTCGCTTAGTAACACAAAATCAGCATCGCTGCGAGCTATTTCATCGGCTAATGCTTCAAAGCCGCCTTCTACCTTAGTGCCTTCCTGCCAAATGTTAAACTGTAAAACACGCAACGGCATTTCATGCCTGCATGAGCTGAATGAAAAAAGATATAAAATAAGGGCTAAAAGCCAAAAAAAGCGTGTTTTCATTGTTTGAAATTTGATAAAAACCACAGGATCTATAAACTATTTACAATACTATATTTTAGGATTGCATTGGCAAAGTTATGGAATTTTAAAAGCTTTTGAAATCATGCCTGGCATTGAAATAAGTGTCAGTTTAAAATATAATACGTTCATGCATTTATTTGCGACCCTGTTTTTTTGTAATTTTGCCGGCTGAAACTAAGGAAGTGAAATTATGTTTAGAACACACACATGTGGTGCTTTGCGCCTTGAAGACACAGGAAAACAGGTAGTTTTAAGCGGATGGGTTCAACGCGTCCGCGACAAAGGCTCTTTGATTTGGATTGATATTCGAGATCGATATGGCATCAGTCAAATAATTATGGAAGAAGGAAAAACCGATTCTGCTTTGATTGAAACAGCCCGTAGTTTAGGAAGAGAATTTGTCATTCGCGTGGAAGGCAAGGTGGCTGAGCGTTCGTCTAAAAATCCAAATATGCCGACCGGGGATATCGAAATTGTTCCAACAAATATTGAGCTGCTCAATGCTTCGAAATTGCCACCATTTACAATAGAAGATAAAACCGACGGGGGCGAGGAGCTGCGTATGAAATACCGCTTCCTCGACTTACGTCGAAACCCGCTGAAAGATAATTTATATTTACGCCATAAGCTGGCACTCGAAACACGTAATTATCTTGATGGAGAAGGCTTTTTCGAGATAGAAACCCCATACTTAATAAAGTCAACCCCGGAGGGGGCACGCGACTTTTTGGTGCCTAGCCGCATGAATCCGGGCGAATTTTATGCGCTTCCGCAATCGCCTCAAACCTTTAAACAGCTGCTGATGGTTTCAGGTTACGACCGTTACTTCCAAATTGCACGTTGCTTTAGAGATGAAGACCTGCGCGCTGACCGTCAGCCGGAATTTACACAAATTGACTGTGAGATGGCATTTGTGGAGCAGGAGGATATCTTGAATACCTTTGAAGGGATGGTACGCTTTCTATTTAAAAAGGTGAAAGGCATTGAAGTTGAAGCTTTTGAAAGAATGGATTATGACACTGCCATGAAATTGTATGGCTCCGATAAACCCGATATCCGCTTTGGAATGCGCTTTACTGAGCTTAATGAGCTAGCTCAAGGCAAAGGCTTTGGCGTTTTCGATAATGCCGAACTAGTTGTAGGTATTAATGTGGAAGGATGTGCCGACTATTCGCGCAAGCAGTTGGATGCATTGACAGATTTTGTGAAAAAGCCACAAATTGGTGCAAAAGGTTTGTTTTACTTAAAATATAATACCGATGGAAGCTTTAAGTCTTCGGCGGATAAGTTTTTCACGCAGGAAGATTTCCAACAATGGGCTTCAAAATTTGGTGCCAAAGCAGGTGATTTGATGCTTATCTTATCTGGAGAAGCCAACAGCACCCGCAAACAGCTGAATGAGCTGCGCCTGGAAATGGGCAATCAGCTTGGACTGCGTGACCCTCAGCAGTTTAAGCCCTTGTGGGTTACCGATTTCCCGCTATTTGAATGGGATGAGGAAACAGCACGCTTTTATGCTATGCACCATCCGTTTACATCGCCAAAGACTGAAGATGTTCACTTGCTTGAGAGCGAGCCGGCCAAGGTACGCGCAAATGCGTACGATATGGTGATTAATGGTGTTGAAATCGGTGGAGGTTCCATTCGAATCCATGATCGTGAACTGCAAAAGAAGATGTTTAGCCTTCTTGGCTTTATCGATGAGGAAGCCCAAAAACAATTTGGCTTTTTACTTAATGCATTTGAATATGGTGCTCCTCCACATGGTGGCATCGCGCTAGGGTTTGATCGTCTTACCGCATTGATAGCCGGCTATGATTCCATACGTGACTTTATCGCATTTCCGAAAAATAATGCCGGAAGAGATATGATGATTGATTCACCTGCAACAATTGCACAAGAGCAGTTGGATGAATTACATCTTCAATTAAAACCGCAGGAAGAAGCTAAGAATGAGTAATTAAGCCAAAAACAGTTTGGTAATTTAACTATTTTCTAGCCACGCTCGTATTCCGTCCGTACGTAAAATCGGTACATTGGACAGCAAATCGGGGCTGAGGCAGTAATCAATGTCGTCCCCGTATCCTATGGACCTCAGGTAGTTCAGGTGGAAGCATTCTTTGAGTTTATCTGTGATGCTTCCGGGCTGTCGGCTGTATGCAGAAAGAATTATGCCAAGATCATCTTTTTGCCAAGCAGCTGATTCTTCAAGCTTTGCAATCAACATACCTGCACAAAGTGCATCGTCAAGTGAAAACTTGCCGTTTGTGCCGGCGCATACAATGACAAGGTCGCCTTCACTATTTTTGATTTTCTCGGCAACGGCCGACACATTGACCATCGCTGCTGTATATAAAGTTGTGGCAGCATTGCTGCGCGAAATAGCCAAGCTGCCGTTGGTAGTGCTTAAAATGAGGTTTTTACCTTTAATTGTAGCAGCATCGTATGAATAAGGCGAGTTACCTAAGTGAAAACCAGCTATGATATGTCCCTTCCTTTCGCCGCATAATAAGGCATGCTCCGAATTTAGCTCGTCATAGAAATCTTTTGCTTCCTCAATGCCTGCAAAGGGATAAATACGTGATGCGCCATTTGACAAAGCAGTAGCTATTACGGAGGTTGCCCGAAGCACATCTATTACTACCACTGTTTTATCGACACATTCTTGCTCCTGAACTTCGCGAGCGGAGGGGATGACGCTAATTTTACGCATCTTAGGGGTTATTTATGTCAATCCCCAATGAAATACCCAAGCCGGTAGCCGTTTTTACTAAGGCATTATCCAATGTCACCAAATTTGGAGTGGCAACAGCTTCTTGCAGCGGCACCGACACAAAATGCGGATGGCGGTAGGAGACCATTTTACCAAAATCATTATTGAGTACCATTTCAAATGCTTTTACACCAAATTGGGCAGATAACACCCGGTCGTAGGCAATGGGAATGCCCCCGCGCTGCAGATGTCCGAGTACGGTTTCACGCATATCATGCTTAAATCCGGCTTCTTTTAACTGATGAATCAGACTCCTGCCGATACCGCCAAGACGTAGGTTTTCATAGCCTACTTCTGTATTTTCTTTGAATACCAACTCACCCCCTTTGGGATATGCGCCTTCGGCAGCTACCACCACGGCAAAACCTCTGTCACGTGTAAAGCGCGATTCCAGTTTTTCTTGCACCAGCGAAATATCATATGGGAATTCGGGCAGGAGACATACTTCTGCACCACCAGCCACAGCAGCATTCAAGGCTATCCAACCCGCATAACGACCCATCACTTCCACTACGAACACACGATTATGAGAAGCAGCAGTGGTAACAAGCTTATCAACTGCTTCCGTGGCAACTTCTACAGCAGTTTGAAAACCAAATGTAGAATCGGTAGAAGATAAATCGTTGTCAATGGTTTTTGGTACCCCGATAATGGGAAGACCTTTTTCGTATAAGGCTTGTGAGATGCGTTGGCTGCCATCACCACCTATATTGATGACTGCATCAATCCCTAAATAGCGGATTTTACGAATCATCTCATCCGAACGGTCTACGGTAGTCCAGCTGCCATCAGCGTTTTTTACGGGCCAAGAAAACGGACCTCCTTTATTTGTGGTTTCAATAATGGTACCGCCCTGAAAATGAATACCTTTTACAATATCTTGCGTCAATAGCTTTACTTCGGTAGGCTCCCATAATATCCCGTTAAAAGCTTGAATACTTCCTAATACCTCCCAGTCTTTCTCCTGAGATGCACGCTTAACAATGGCACGTATTACCGCGTTTAATCCGGGACAATCGCCTCCGCCCGTAACAACTAAAAGTCTTTTCATGTGTAGCTTACATTATGTGTTTTGTGATATTTTCTCAAAATTGAAACAAATACCTTGAATACGAAATTTTGACACAAAGATAATCAGTTCTTTTTGCTAAAGAACTTTTCAAAATGGGGATATGTTTAGTGTGTAAATTTAAACTCTTGATAAGTAGCATTTTACGCAAAAAAGAAAAGGCTTCCGGCAAATCCGAAAGCCTTGATGAAGTGGTACCAGCCGGGGTCGAACCAGCGACACACGGATTTTCAATCCGTTGCTCTACCAACTGAGCTATGGTACCAACTCATAATTGGGCTGCAAAGATATGATATTTTTGATAAATGCAAAACTTTTATAAAAAAAACAGTTTCATCGAATTAGACTATGTAATTTTGCCGACAAATTTCGTTATTACTTGATGGTTTTATTAATTGATATAGGAAATACACGTACAATTGCTGCCTTTGTAATAGATGGACAAATGGAAGAAGCTTTTTTGTTTCCCATTGATGATTTAAAGGAGTTACAGGCTGTGTTGGATGATATGACTCGGTGCAAGCTTTGTTATATTTCTTCGGTACGTGAAATACCCGAACCGAGTCTTGAATTATTGAAAGAATATATGCGCGTACACGTTATTTCAGCTTCTATCGGCTTGCCTTTTGAAATGGATTATGCTACGCCAAATACTTTAGGACCTGATCGAATTGCGGTTGTTGCTGCTGCCACTTCCATTTTTCCATCACAAAATGTATTGATAATTGATATGGGTAGCTGTATTACCTATGATATTTTAGACGCCGAAGGCACGTATCATGGTGGCGCTATCAGCCCGGGCCTTTCCATGCGCTTTCGTGCCATGCATGCCTTTACCGCGAAGCTCCCTTTGGTAGAACCTACCGATAAAACTCCATTAATTGGTGATTCTACTGAAAACTCGATGAGATCAGGTGTGTTACACGGAATACAAGCCGAATTGGAAGGTATTATCAAGCGTTATGAAGCCCTTTATGAAAATTTAAAGGTAATAATTACGGGTGGGGATAATAAATATTTTGACAAAAGGTTTAAAATTAACATCTTTGCAGCTTCAAATCTTGTTTTAAAAGGTTTGAAAGTTATTTATGAATTTAATGAGATTGAATAAGTTAAGAAAGATTAGTCTGATTATTGCCGGAATACTTATTGCCGGTAGTATCTTTGCTCAGTCCGGGATTGACTCACCATACTCGAGATTTGGAGTTGGAAACTTGGAACCTGCCGGTTCAAATCCACGTATGCGTGCCATGGGAGGTATAGGAAATGCCATTGGCAGCAACCGCTTTATCAATCCTTCCAATGCAGCCAGTTATGCTTCCTTCGATACACTTTCCTTCCTCTTTAATGTCGGAATTAGCTTCAGCAATGTAAACTATCGTACGACAGTACAGTCTGAAACCGGGTATTATACCAATATCGCGTATTTTTCAGCCGGTTTTCCGATACTCAAATGGTGGAAGTCTGCCGTAGGGCTACAGCCATACAGTCATATGAGCTATGATGTGAGAGTAAAAAGCCTGTCGGATAATAATTTATCATATATCCGTTCATATAGCGGTGAAGGAGGTTTAAATCAGCTTTATTTTGGCAATGCTTTCTCAATTCATAAAAACCTTGCATTAGGTGCAAATGCCTCCTATGTATTCGGGCGAAACGTAACAAGCTCTATGTTGTACTTCCCCGATTCTGCATATATTGCAAATACCAAAGTGGATGACCGTGCGCTGGTAAGCGATTTCATGTTTGATTTAGGCTTATTTTACACCTTGCGATTTAGTGATAACTTGGGGCTACATCTTGGTATTACATATGCCCCTGATATTGATCTTGGCGTACAACGTGAGCGTCTGGTGGTTTCACAATTTGGCGGTTTTGACAATCAACAGCCTCGAATATTGGATACTATTTTTTATGCCAAACAACAAAAAGGGACAATGACAATTCCTGCAAGATACGGTTTTGGAATGGTCATGGAAAAGCAAAACAGTTGGCTTGTCGGACTTGATTTCGATTGGCAAAACTGGGAAGAATTCCAAATTATGGATATGGGTGATTCCACAAATAACACCTGGAGAATTTCGTTTGGAGGAGAATATACTCCTACGCATACATCTATTTCAGGGTACTGGAAACGAGTCACTTATAGGATGGGAGCAAATTATAGACAGACTTATTTGAGCATCAACGGACAAGATATAGATGAGTTTGGCATCAGTTTTGGTGTAAGTTTACCGATGCCACGTTCTTTAACAAGTATTGACTTAAGTCTTGAGGTAGGACGCAGAGGTACTACCGCGAATCATCTCATCAGGGAAACCTTTGCAACCCTCACGGCGGGGGTGACAATTTATGAACGTTGGTTTATGAAACGAAAATATAATTAACTTTAGCATTTTACAACTATGAAAGCCAGAGCCTATATGAAAACAATGCTTGCAACAGTTTTTGCGGCAATCGTGCTACAACTTGTAGTCATTCCAAAAAGTAGTCAAGCACAAATCGATCTGCAAAACCTCCCTAAATATGGTGAAGACAGCGTGACTTGTGTAATGAATATTTCACTCTATCGTGAGTTTTTCAGACAATGGAAAGCCAGTGATTATGATTCACCGGTATTTAATGAACTTGTTGAACCTTGGAAATGGGTGTTTAACAATTGTCCGCTGGGAAGCGAAAATACCTATGTGGATGGTGTGAAAATCATGCAGTATCGCATAGAAAATGAAGACGACCCGGTTGTAAAAGCAAAACTTATCGATACATTAATGATGGTGTATGATCAACGTATTGATTATTTCCCCAATCATTTCCGTACCGGGAAACCACAAAAGGGAGCCATACTTGGGCGTAAAGGTATCGACCTTTATACCTATGACCAAAATCGTTACGAAGATGCATACCATATATTGAAAGAATCAGTTGATGTGGATGGCAATAACGCCGATGGTACTTCATTAATTTATTACTTCCGCTCGGTAATTCGTATGGCACAGCAAGCCAAATTTGATACTGCTACCATCGTGGATGAATATGACCGTATCATTGACATTTTGGATTATAATATAGGTGCACTATCGCAAGCCGGAGATACCCAATGGGTTGAGCATTATAAAAACTTCAAAGGAAATATCGATATCACCTTCGAACCTTTTGCCTCATGCCCTGATTTGATTCGTGTGTACGATAAAAAGTGGCAAGAAAATCCGGATGACGTAGAACTTCTCAAAAAGATTACCAGCATTTTGGACCGCAAAGGCTGTCAGGATGACCCCTTATATCTGAATGCAAGCGTGAAGCTGCATAAGCTGGAGCCAAGTCCTGAGTCAGCTTTTAATATTGGACGACTTATGCTGAGAGAAGATAAATATGGCGAAGCCGCCAAGTATTTTGAGGAGGCAACACGCTCAGAAGATTTAACAAGATCATACAATGCATATAAGTTATTGGCTGAGACTTTGCGTGCCATGAGAAGCTATTCACGTGCACGTCAGATGGCACTCCGCGCGATTGAGTTGAATCCTACAGATGGATCTGCGTATATCACTCTGGGCGATATTTATGCTTCGGGCGCAAAAGAATGTGGCGATAATGAATTTACAAGTCGCGTAGCTTTCTGGGCAGCCGTAGATAAATACAATCACGCCAGAAGAGTTGATCCTTCACAAGCCGATATCGCATCAAAACGAATAGCAACCTATTCCGTTTATTTCCCAAGCTTGGAGACCATATTTTTCCATGGCTACGAAGAAGGACAGTCCTATACAATAGAGTGCTGGTTTAATGAAGTAACTACTGTAAGAGCTTCAAAATAATAAAATTGAATACAAGGCAAATATGCCGGAAAAAGCTACCCCACATTCTGCTGCTGATGTTTTTGGCAGGGATGTGGGGTTCTTGCGAAAACTCAATGAGTGTGGTACGTGAAATCTCAAAAGATGACACCCTGGCCTCAGTGAGCGCAACCAATATTACCTATATCCGAAGTGATTCAGGGGCAGTTTTTATGGTACTTACAGCTCCCTATATGCTTCAATATGATGAAGAGGATGAGGTGATTGAATTTCCGGATGGCTTTCAATCGGTGTTTTTAGATTCCTTGAACCAAAAATCATCACAGCTGACTGCCGATTACGGCATTAGCTACGATAAAATCAAGCTGATGATTGCAAGAGGAAATGTTGAAGTAGAGAACTTTCAAACACTGGAAGTGCTCCGAACAGATACGCTATACTGGAACCAACAAACCAAAAAGATTTATACGCAATCTACCGTGGAAATAACAAGTCCCGAAAAAGTTATTTATGGAGATAGCTTGGTTGCCGACGAAGACTTTTCGGCACGCACGATTTATAATATTCGGGCTACACTAGAGATTGATGAAGAAGATGAGGACATCTAATTTTCTAAATTATTAGGGAATTAGTTGTATTTCATTTTATATTTGCATTGGATTGAGGTAAATAACAGCATAAATTGCATGAGTGACTCACAAATAATAATTCTGACACTGATATTTTCGGCATTCTTTTCCGGAATGGAGATTGCTTTTGTTAGTGCAAATAGGTTGCGAATAGAATTGGATTTAAAAAAAGAAAAACTATCCGCATCCATATTGAACAGCTTTTATAAAACTCCTTCACGCTTTATTGGCGCCATGTTGCTGGGCAATAATATTGCATTGGTGATTTATGGTATTGCAATTGCGCGTGTGTTGGAGCCAGCCGCTTTGTGGGTGTTGCCAACAGGATTGCAAACCAGCATGCTGATTTTGTTATTCCAAACCATTATTTCCACATTCATCATCTTGATTTTTGCCGAATTTCTCCCAAAAATACTTTTCCGTATCAATCCAAACAGTATGTTATCGGCATTTGCCGGACCTCTTTGGTTGATTTACTACCTGCTTTATCCTTTGATTTGGCTCTATATCATGATAGCGGAATTTATTATCCGCCGGATATTTAGAATCGAGCTTAAGACAGACGATTATAAATTTTCTTCCCTTGATTTAAATGATTTTATCCGTGATTATACAACAGACGAATGGGATGAGGAAGAGATAAATCACGATATACAATTGTTTCAAAATGCAATTGAATTTAGGAATATCAAGCTGAGGGATTGTATGGTTCCGCGTACCGAGATTGAAGCTGTGAGTGTGGGAG
Source organism: uncultured Lentimicrobiaceae bacterium (assembly GCA_964592175.1). GTDB lineage: Bacteria > Bacteroidota > Bacteroidia > Bacteroidales > F082 > JALNZU01. The sequence goes on along the minus strand of CAZQBU010000001.1, from coordinate 103,763 downwards.
ACAGCATGCAGCAACTTTTGGAAAGATTTGAAGAAACCAAGCACTCTAAAATTCTTATTTATCAAGATAGTATTGATAATATCATCGGTTATGTACACTCCTTCGATTTATTTAAGCATCCGGCTGATATTCAGGAGGTATTGCGTCCGATAGAAGTATATCCCGAAACCTTTGCCGCCAATAATTTATTGTCGCAGTTTATTCAAAAAAGCCAAGGCCTTGCGGTGGTGGTGGATGAGTTTGGCGGCACTTCCGGTATTGTATCAATTGAGGATGTGATAGAAGAGATTTTTGGAGATATTGATGACGAATATGACGAAGAAGAAACGGTGGAGGTAGAATTATTTGAAGATACGTATATATTTTCTGCACGCTTGGAGATTGATTATTTAAATCAAGCTTATAAGTTGGGTATTCCGGAGATGGATGATTATGAGACACTTGCCGGCTTTATCATTTATAATTACGAAAGTATTCCGGAGCTCGGAGAAGAGCTTGAAATTGAACCGTTTAAAATTACGATTCTGAAAGCTACCGGAAATAAAATCATTGAAGTACGTTTTGAGCGTACAGAATAGCTGCCCACAATTTTTCAAAATTCATCAATTAACTGAGGAGAGGGTTCAAAAGCTGAATAAAATATGTGATTTAATGGTGAATCGCTATTTTCGTGATAAAACAAGCATAAATACAAGCCAAAAATCAGACTTCTTTTTCAAAACTTTGCTGATTTTTAAAATTATTCAACTGAATTAATGCGATTTATCTCAGTTTTTCTTTTTCGCTTAAAGTTTTATTGTACATTTGCACCCTATTTAAAAAAAGTGTTATTACTATGGCCGTAATCGGAAAAATCAGACAGCGTTCAGGCTTATTGGTAGTAGTTGTTGGAATTGCATTAGCAGCTTTTGTGCTGGGCGATTTTGCCAAAAGAAGTAAGCCGCAGACTCCAAATATCGGAGTTATTAATGGAGAAAATATTAATTATCAGGATTACAACAGAAAGTTTGAAGAGAATCTTGCAAACACGAGGCAACAGCGTCAAACAGACCGTCTTTCTCAAGATGAAATTTATCGTGCTCGTGAATCAACTTGGACACAAATGGTTCAACAGTTGCTCATGGAGAAGGAATATGATAAATTGGGACTGAGTCTTACCCCGGACGAATTATTTGACCAGATTCAAGGAGCAGATCCGCATCCTGCAGTGATTCAAAGCTTTACAGATCCTGAAACAGGCGAATTTAACCGTGAGTTAGTAATCAACTATCTGCATAACTTAGACAATATGCAGCAGGCCGCCAAAGATCAGTGGCTGAACTTTGAACGTTATGTGAAGGAAGATCGCTTGCGTACAAAATATCAGAATCTGATTGCAAAAAGCTATCATATGCCAGCAGAAATAGCAAAACTTAGCTATCAGGAGAAGAATGATGCAGTGGATTTAGAATTTACCGCCGTGCGTTATTCAAATATTGCCGATTCTCTTGTCACACTTAGTGATGCTGATTATAAAGCATTTTATGACACCTATAAAAATAATTACGACCGCGAAGCAGAGCGTGATATCGAATATATTATTTTTGAAGTAGTTCCTTCCGATGAAGATATTGAAAACAGCAAATCCTATATCGAGGGGCTAATACCCGAATTTATTCGCACAACAAATGTTGAAAGTTTTGTAAATGCCAACTCCGAGTCAAGCTATGATGGCAGATGGTTAGGACATGATGAACTTTCACCGGCTTTGGCAGAAGTAATGTTTGAAGACGAGCAGGAGATAGGCTTTGTATATGGGCCTTATTTTGAAGATGATGCATATAAAATTGCCCGCCTTGTAAATAAAGCAGACCGTGTTGACTCATTAATGGCGAGCCATATATTAATTGCTTATGAAGGAGCTTTGCGCAGCGAACAAAGCCGTTCAGTTGACGAAGCTCGCAGCTTGGCTGACAGTTTATTGACTGTAGTTAAGAAAAGACCCGCTGCATTGGAAGAGCTTGCCGGTGAATGGTCAGACGATGCAAGTGCCGAGATGAACCAAGGCGATTTAGGCTGGTTTACCGATGGACAAATGGTACCTACCTTCAATGACTTTGTGGTGGATAACCCTGTTGGAGCAGTTGATGTGGTGGAATCAGACTTTGGATTCCATATCATTAAGGTTACCGGAAAGAAAGAGCCTTCAAAAAAGGTACAGCTTGCCGTTATTTCACAAGAAGTAAGTCCTAGCAGTAAAACGCATCAAGATATTTTTGCACAAGCAAGTAAATTTGCTGCAGAAAATAAAACCATGGAGCAGTTTAATGCAACCATCGAAAACGAAGGATTGAACAAACGTCTTGCCCCATCATTACGTGCCATGTCGAATAGAATTCCCGGGCTCGAAAACCCGAGACAGGTTGTACGTTGGGCATTTGATGAGAAGACTAAGCCGGGCGAAGTTTCTACCATCTTTGACCTCGATGATATGTTTGTGATTGCCGTTCTAACTAAAAAGACAGAAAAAGGAATTCCTGCCTTGGCTGACCTGAAAGAACAAATTGAATCACAAGTGCGGAATAAGAAAAAAGGAGAAATGCTGCTGCAAAAAATGAAGGAAATGAATAATGATCTTCAAAAGATTGCTGAAGAGTATAATGTACAAGTTGAAGAATTGGATGGATTTAACTTCGATACCAGAATGTTTGCCGGATACGGACAGGAAAATAAAATCATTGGTGAAGTATTTGGTATGAAAGAAGGAGAAGTAAAAACAATTGCAGGAAATAATGCTGCTTTTGCAGTGAAATTGAAATCAGCAAAGAAATCCGATGATGGCGATGCTTCAGATTTAATTCATGAGCAATTGATTTCGTTCCAAAATACAGTTCGCAATAATGCAGCGTATAGAGCGATAGAAAAGATTTCCAAAATTGAAGATAACAGGCTGATGTTTTACTAAACTAATCAGCTGTTTTAAATAGTTTAAAAGCCACAATATTGTGGCTTTTTTTTTATGAAGTGCGCAACAATCTCTCTGATTTCAAATAAGCTAAGTTGTTCTAAATGCTCAATTCGGTACGTCCATCGGTACAATATGCATTCTCTTGTAGCCTGCTTAATTCACCAACTCAAAAGATTATAACGATTAAGTTAGATTGACAAGCTTATGAATTAATCAGGCTAAAATTCTTCTGCCTAATAATTTTTCAAGCTGTCTCATCGTGGTTTTTTGTTTTTAGATAAGTGCTTACCGAAATTATTGTTTAATTTCGCTTTAAATCACAAGAGATTGGCATTATGAGCAAGCATGTGTTAAAAGTCAAAGGAGAATACAATTCACGAGTATTTGGCATTAATACGACCTTTAAAGATTTTAAATTAGCTCATTTTTTAAATAAAGAATTGGATATTGAGCTGAAGCGAATGGATGATTTAAAGATGGATGAACCCCATAACACTCCCTATTCATTTTATTATTTTGATCAGGGAGAAAATGCCAATGTGTTAAACTTGATTCAAAACCATAGTGGGGGCATGCGATTATTAGCCGGTAAACCTCCTTTTGACTTCTTATTTGTCATCCATAATTCAATATTTGAAGACAGGCTCAATCAAATGATTTCGAAGATACGTGCCATCAATGGAATTGTGTCCATCTTTGAGTTGACTGAAAGTGGATATAAAGAGCTGCCACATATACTTGAGTGTGTCGAGGTTCATGAATTTGTAATCCTTCGTTCATGAAACTGGTTTTGCCGCTTAAGTAGCATCATCAAAAAAAACAACCAATTCAAAAAACTACATCTTTTGTAGTTTTCAATCAAAATACTGACATATTGACATAAATTCATTAATTTTGCATCTTTGAAATTGACAAAATCATGAAGATATCTTACAACTGGTTAAAAGAATATTTAACCATTGATCTTAGACCGGAAGAGGTTTCGGAAGCCTTAACATCTGTGGGTTTGGAGGTTGAGGAGCTTATAAAGTATGAGTCTGTGAAGGGCGGCTTGCAAGGGGTAGTTACCGGAGAAGTACTCAGTTGTGTCAAGCATCCCAATGCGGATAGGCTCAGCCTGACAACCGTAGACGTGGGCTTGGATGAAGCTTTATCGATTGTTTGCGGTGCGCCGAATGTGGCAGCCGGACAAAAAGTATTGGTTGCCACCTTGGGGACTATGTTATACTCGGGAGAAGAATCCTTTCAAATCAAGAAAAGTAAGATACGCGGAGAACTGTCCGAAGGTATGATTTGTGCCGAGGATGAATTGGGTTTGGGAACCTCTCATGAGGGTATTATGGTACTTGATTCGCAAACGCAAATCGGTAAGCCCGCAACAGATTATTTTCCGGTGGAGACCGATTATATTTTTGAAGTTGCCATCACGCCCAACCGTGCCGATGCTACATCGCATATCGGTGTTGCCCGTGATTTAGCCGCGCTGCTTAACTTCCGGAATAAAAGCAGAAACTATCAATTGCAAATCCCATCTGTTGATGATTTTGCGATTAAATCAAATGATTTGGACATAGCTATTGAAATAGTGGATGAGCAAGCTTGTCCGCGCTATTCCGGTATCAGCATAAAAAACATTAAAGTTGGTCCTTCACCACAATGGCTTCAAAATAAACTGAATTCCGTCGGGCTGCGCCCAATTAATAACATAGTGGATATCACCAATTTTGTACTGCTTGAAACGGGGCAGCCCTTACATGCATTCGATGCTGCGAAGGTAAACGGCAACAAAGTGGTGGTGCAGACACTTGCCGAAGGCACTTCATTTGTGACCTTGGATGAGGTGGAGCGCAAACTGGGAGCTAACGACTTGATGATTTGCAATGTCGAAGCACCTATGTGTATTGCCGGAGTATTCGGTGGGCTTGAATCGGGTGTTAGCGAAGAAACCACTGCCATCTTTCTTGAAAGTGCCTGTTTTGATTCACGTTATGTGCGCCGAACCGCACGTAAGCATGGATTGCATACGGATGCCTCCTTCCGCTTTGAGCGTGGAAGCGATCCTGAAATAACGATTTTCGCATTAAAACGTGCGGCAATATTAATTGAAGAAATCGCAGGAGGAGTGGTTGCTTCCGAAATAAAAGACCTTTATCCCGGGAAGCAGCAAGCGGCAGAAGTAAACTTATCCTTTGATTATCTTAATCGTATTGCTGGACAGCCCATTGCACCGGAAGTAGCGGTTTCTATTTTAACCGACCTTGGATGTACCTTGTTACATAAAGACGAGAAGCAAGCCAAATTCAAAGTGCCACCATATAAAGTGGATGTATACAGGCCGGCCGATTTGGTAGAAGAAGTATTGCGTATTTATGGCTACGACCGCATCGAAATACCGGAAAAGTTAAATGCCTCCGTCAATATTAGTGAAAAGAATGATCCGGATAAACTGCAGCATGCCGTGGCAGATATGCTTGCGGCAATGGGACTGCAAGAAATCATGAATAACTCACTAACAAAATCGGCATATACGGAAAAGCACCCTGCCTTTGAGCCTTCAGCGAATGTAGCCATGTTGAATCCGTTAAGCAAGGATTTGGATGTGCTGCGGCAGAGCCTGCTGTTCGGCGGTTTGGAAACAATTGCATACAATCAAAATCGTAAACTATCTGATCTGAAGCTGTTTGAGTTTGGAAAAACCTATCAGTTACAGGCTGACAAAGCCGATCCTGCAGATGCCTTGAAGAAATATAAGGAACAGATGGAGCTGGCTATATTTATGAGCGGTTTAAAAGAGCTGGAAAATTGGAATAGCAGCGAAAAGGCAGTTGACTTTTATGATTTACGCCTTTATGTTGAAGCTGTTTTTACCAAGCTGAGATTGCCTTTTGCCGATATGCAGTTGACGGATATAAAAGACGGAATGTTTGAATACGGTATTTGTGGTCAGCTGAACGGTATTGAATTGTTTCGCTTTGGTCTTTTAACAAGACAAAGTCTGCAGCAGTTTGATGTGAAAAAAGCAGTATATTATGCGGAGATTAAATGGGAAGAAGTGCTGGCACTCATACCCAATCAAGCGATAAGGTTCAAAAGCTTGCCGAAATATCCTTCTGTGCGTCGTGATTTGGCATTGGTACTTGACAGCTCGGTGCGTTTTAGCGATATTGTGGCAATAGCACAAAAGACGGAAACCAAAATCCTGCGAGACATACATTTATTTGATGTATATGAAGGTGATAAAATTGCTGCCGGTAAAAAGTCGTATGCAGTAAGCTTCACCTTAATGGATGAGGAGAAAACCCTCACGGATAAGCTGATAGAAAAAACAATGAGCCGCTTGCTGCTTGCATTTGAGCAACAACTTGGCGCGGTATTACGTTAGTAAATTCAATAGGAATTAATTTTAAATACTTTCACAATGGATATTCAAACAATAAAGCAAAGGTTCGGGATTATCGGTCATGACCGATATTTGGAGCGTGCCATTCAGGTGGCTGTTCAGGTTGCACCAACTGATCTGACAGTTTTGATTACCGGTGAAAGTGGCACGGGTAAGGAAGTTTTTCCCAAGATTATTCACCAGTCGAGTGCGCGCAAGCACGGACCTTATATTGCGGTAAACTGTGGAGCCATACCCGAAGGAACGATCGATTCGGAGCTTTTTGGGCATGAGAAAGGCAGTTTTACCGGAGCACATGAAGCCCGCAAAGGTTATTTCGAAGTAGTGGACGGGGGCACCATATTTTTGGATGAAGTAGCGGAGCTGCCCTTGTCGACACAGGTGCGGCTGTTGCGTGTGTTGGAAAGCGGTGAGTTTTTAAAGGTAGGGTCATCCAAAGTTATAAAAACAGATGTGCGTGTGGTTGCTGCGACAAATGTCAATATTCCCGAAGCAATTGCGACGGGTAAATTTCGTCAAGATTTATACTATCGCTTAAATACCGTACCCATAATGATTCCGCCATTGCGTGACAGAAAAGAAGATATTCTTTTGTTGTTCAAAAAGTTTGCAGCTGATTTTGGCGAAAAGTATCGTATGCCCATCCTACGGCTTACCGATGAAGCTGTTGAACTGCTTGAACGCTATCGCTGGCCCGGCAATATTCGTCAACTCAAGAATCTGACGGAACAAATTAGTATTATTGAAAAGAACAGAACGGTAACAGCACAAATGCTACATGCTTATCTGCCTTCCGAGCCGCAAACTTCATTGCCTGTGTTATATTCACAAGGCAAAGGGGAAGAGCATTTCTCGGAGCGCGATATATTATATAAGGTGTTATTTGATATGAAGCGCGACTTGCTTGAGCTGAAGAAGACTGTTGCTTCGATGAGTGAATCCGATAGCATGGGTACGCATGTAGAAGGTCGTTTGATGAAGCATCAGCTACCGGATGATTTTTTGTCGAGAGTGGAAGCTTACCATGAAATTGAGCTGGAGCCCGAGGTGGAAGAGTATCAACAGCCCGAAGTGATTACGGAAAGCCTTTCACTGCAAGAAAAAGAAATTGACCTGATTATTAAGGCATTAGAAAAGCATAACGGAAAGCGCAAACATGCTGCCAAAGAGTTGGGAATTAGCGAGCGTACACTTTACAGAAAAATAAAGGAACATAATATTAATCTTTAATAAGGTTTTAGCATGCGTCCGACAGCTTATTTTATAAAACGAACAGGGTATTTTTTAGCAATGGCATTTTTGATTGTCGGCTTAAAAAGCTGTGGGATTTATTCATTTACCGGAGCCAATATACCTCCTGAAGCACATACATTTTCTGTGGAACAATTTCAGAATAATGCACTTTTGGTAGAGCCTCTGTTGAGTAATATGATTACCAGCGCGTTGCGTGATCGCTTCATGAATCAAACAAGCTTGAACGGAGTAAATAAAGATGGCGACCTGGCGTTTGAAGGCGAAATAACAGATTATAACACCTCGCCTGTTGCAATTCAAAGTGACCAAACTGCTGCATTAAACCGTTTGTCAATCACTGTAAATGTGCGATTTATGAATAAGTTTGACGACACTAAAAATTTTGAAACATCTTTTACCCAATATATGGACTATCCGAGTACCCAAGATTTGAATACGGTGAAAGACGGATTAATGACTGAAATAACTGAAATGCTTATCGATAATATATTTAACCGAGCTGTTGTAAATTGGTAAAAGCCTAGCTATGAACAAAACTGCATTTCTTAAATTGTTGCGTGAACCCCGGCTGATGGGGCAAGATAGTGTATCGGGGCTTACCGAACTTGCACAACAATTTCCGTATTGCAGTACCATACAAACCATGCTTGCCATGAATTTATTTCTTGAAAATCATGTGTTATATGACAATCAGTTACGCTTGGCTGCAAGTTTGATGTACGATAGAAATATATTGCGTCATCATATTGCAAAAATGACAAAGCTTAAGGAGCAAATGCCCTTGCCCGACGAGTATTTTGTTCAGGCTGAAACACAAAAGCTTGAAGCGGGAGAGGATACGTCATATTATATTGATATCGAAGGTGTTGATGGGCTTGTTGTAGATGCGGATGCATTGGCTGCATTTTTATTTGAGGGCAAAGAAAGTGAAATCCTGAAGCAACTTACGCCGCAGCAAGAGGTAGCAGATGCTGAAGATACAGATGAACAATCCTATGAAAATGATTTAAAGAAAAAGTCATTGGAGGATTTAAAACGTATCATTGCCGAGCGGATTCAAGAGATTAAAAGCACGGAAAAGAAAGCCGATGAGGCAGAAGTAGTCAAGCAGCCCGATAAACAAGCACTGATAGATAAGTTCATCACAGAGAATCCTTCTATCAGCAGGGGAACTGCCGAATTTTACAATCCGGTAGAATTTGCCAAACAAAGTATCGTGGATCGTGAGAATATTGTGAGTGAAACTTTAGCGGAAATTTATTTAAAACAAGGACATATTGATAAAGCAATCCAAGTTTTTGAAAAATTAAGTTTGAAATATCCGGAAAAAAGTAGTTACTTTGCAGCCCTTATTAAAGAAGCGAAACAAAAATAGAAACATAAAACAGTTAAAATGTACGTAGTAATTTCAATATTGATGCTGATTGCCAGTGGGTTAATGGTACTTATCGTATTAGTACAAAACTCCAAAGGCGGTGGATTGGCATCAAATTTTTCAGGCTCAAATCAAATTATGGGAGTGCGTCAAACGGCTGACTTCTTGGAAAAAGCAACATGGACTATGGCTGTTGCAATGTTAGTGCTCAGCTTGGCCTCCTCAATGTCTATTCCTAGAAATCAAGCTTCGGCCGGACAAATGGATACGGAGTTGCGCGAGCAGATTGAACAAATCGCTCCGGTTGATTTTCAGGCACCACCGGAAACATCTGTTGAAGACTAATAGGCACTTAAACGAATTAAAAAATGTCAGAATGTCACTTCATTCTGACATTTTTTTTGTTATATGGCTTTGGCACAAAATGTGACTATATAAAATCGTTACAAAAATTTATTTATTCCTACTTAAAATAAATTACAAAAAACTATGACAAAAGTGAGTATTAAACCCTTAGCTGACAGAGTTGTGATTGAACCGGCTGCCGCCGAACAAAAGACTGCCAGCGGAATTATTATCCCCGATACAGCAAAAGAAAAACCACAAAAAGGCACTGTAGTTGCCATTGGTCCCGGTACACCGGATAATCCCATCACTGTAAAAGAAGGTGATCTGGTACTTTATGGAAAATATGCAGGCACTGAAATTACGCTTGACGGAAAAGATTATCTGATTTTGCGTGAATCAGACATTATTGCAATTGTATAATAAATTAGAAAATTAACATAAAAAATATCAAGTAAAATGGCTAAAGACATCTTATTTAATCTTGAAGCACGTGAAAACCTGAAAAAAGGGGTTGACGCATTGACAAATGCTGTTAAAGTTACTTTAGGACCCAAAGGTAGAAACGTGATTATTGAAAAATCATATGGTGCACCTCAAATTACAAAGGATGGTGTTACTGTTGCAAAAGAAGTTGAACTGAAAGACCCCGTAGAAAATATGGGTGCGCAAATGGTTAAAGAGGTTGCCTCAAAAACCAATGATATTGCCGGTGACGGTACCACCACAGCTACTGTTTTGGCACAATCCATTATTACAACAGGGCTAAAAAACGTGACGGCAGGAGCCAACCCCATGGACCTCAAGCGCGGTATTGATAAAGCTGTTGCCGAGGTTGTTAAATCATTGGCAAGCCAAACGCGTCAAGTAGGCGATAGCAATGAAAAAATCGAACAAGTAGCTTCTATTTCAGCAAATAACGACCAAAGTATTGGTGTGTTGATTGCAGAAGCAATGGGTAGAGTGAAAAAAGAAGGTGTTATCACCGTTGAAGAAGCCAAAGGTATTGAAACCTACGTAGATGTGGTTGAAGGTATGCAGTTTGACAGAGGTTATATCTCACCTTATTTCGTTACAGATGCCGAAAAGATGGAAGCAGTTTATGAAAGTCCTTTCATTTTAATCTATGACAAGAAGATTTCGGTAATGAAAGACCTACTCCCTATTCTTGAAAAAGCTTTACAAACAGGTAAGCCTTTGATTATCATTGCCGAAGATGTGGAAAGTGAAGCATTGGCAACTTTAGTGGTAAACCGTTTACGCGGCTCATTGAAGGTGGCAGCAGTAAAAGCTCCCGGATTTGGTGATAGAAGAAAAGAAATGTTGGAAGACATCGCCATACTTACCGGTGGCGTAGTTATCTCCGAAGAAAAAGGATATCGCCTTGAAGATGCAACCCTCGATATGCTTGGTAGTGCTGATAAGGTTTCCATTGATAAAGAAAATACTACTATCGTAAGCGGAAATGGTCTGAAAGAAAATATTGATGCTCGTGTGGCTCAAATTAAAATGCAGATTGAAACGACCACTTCAGATTATGACAAAGAAAAGCTTCAGGAGCGTCTTGCAAAGCTTGCAGGCGGTGTGGCAGTAATTTATGTGGGTGCCGCTAGCGAGGTAGAGATGAAAGAAAAGAAAGACCGTTTTGATGATGCCTTGGCTGCTACACGCGCTGCTATCGAAGAAGGAATTATTCCCGGTGGTGGAGTAGCATTTATTCGTGCCATTCAAAAGCTGGCAAAGCTTAAAGGCGATAACGAAGATGAAACCACTGGTATTGCTATTATACGTCGTGCATTGGAAGAACCACTGCGTCAGATTGTTGAAAATGCCGGTATCGAAGGTTCAGTAGTTGTGAATCGTGTAAAAGAAGGTAAAGGCGATTTTGGATTTAACGCACGTACCGAGGTATACGAAAACTTGTATGAAGCCGGTGTAATCGATCCTACCAAGGTTGCCCGTGTTGCACTTGAAAATGCCGCTTCTATTGCCGGAATGTTGCTCACAACCGAATGTGTTTTGGTTGAACATAAGGATCCGGATGCAGCAGCTCCCATGATGCCCCCAATGGGTGGTGGAATGCCCGGTATGATGTAAAATATATGCTTAACGCAATAAAAAAACCGACCAAGTGGTCGGTTTTTTTTATTGCCATTCGTAGGCTTTTATTTTTATAAGATTAGTGGTGATGACCGTGGGGTCCGTGTGCGTGACCATGTGCAATCTCTTCCTCCGTTGCATCACGGATATCAAGCACTTCACCGGAGAAATGCAAACTCATTCCTGCAAGCGGATGATTAAAGTCCATCACTACCTTATCATTGCCAACCTCAAGTACAATGCCATCCAAAGGATTGCCATCTTGATCTTGCATGGTAATTTGATTGCCGAGGCTTAAAAGACCTTCATCAATTTTGCCGTCAATCTCAAATAACTTTTTATCCAGTTCAATAATTGCTTCTTTGGTGTACTCACCATAAGACTCTTGCGGGCTCATCGGGAAGCTGAAGCTGTCGCCGACTTTCAGGCCGTTAAGGTTTTCTTCAAATTTGGGTAATAATCCACCCACACCAAAAAGATATATAAAAGGATGGCTTTCATCTACTTTTTGAATCAGTTCGCCGGCGGCATCTTGTTCCCTAAGCTGATAGGTTAGGGTTACAACCTTATGCTTTTCAATTTTCATGTAATAAAATTTGTGGGCTCATCTCCATAGTGTTAACATTAAGCTATAAAGGCTTAATAATCAGATGAAACCCGATGATAGTATAAATTATGTATTTCAAATATGTTGACCAATTTTTATTGGTAAAAAGAACTGTAAAGGAATTAAACGTTTGAAACAATAAATATTGTATTGGTATTTAATAATTTCCATGAATTTTTCGTAAAAACCACTCCAAGGAAATCAATAATAACAATAAAACAGGCAGCCACACTAAACCGATAAGCGGCGTATAATTTTGAGTATGGGATGCAATATGCGTAATGCGTTTATCTTCTTTAATGGCTTGAACTGCTTTTAGTGTTTCTTCTGTTTTAAAGAAAACGCCTCCACTTTGCCCTGCTAATCGGCGGAGCATGGAATGATCTGCTACTAGGTTTTGTGCTTCGAGCGAGGTGCTTACTACTACAAACTCTCCCTCATAAGTGAGCTTTTCAGTTCCTAAAATTGCTTCAGTCGAAAAACTGTATACGCCTGAAGGCAGCCTTCCTATATTGAGTTGATATGCATTCTCCGTGCGCGAAAAGAGATAATCATAGGTCGTTTCAGTTTCGAGCTGTATAAGCTGCAGGCTTACGTCCGGCTCGTTAACCATTTCCAAAGCAGGATTGTATAACTCTGCTCTGAAGCGAATTTCTTCATTTACGCGGTAGCTCGCATCAGCAAATAAACGTAATCTTCTTTTATCGGTTTTAATCAATAAATAGTTGATTGTTTTATTTACGATTTCGTTAAAAGTCTCATGATTTTTATTCATGCTGTAATCCGCAATACGCCAGCGCCACAATCCCGTGCCGCTCAAATATGCCATACGGCGGTTATTATCTTCATTGAACCCCATTAAAGGATAATTTGTGGGCACTCCTTTAATTCGTTGATAAATAAATGTGCTGTGGTTCATCGGGAGGCTAAACTCCATTAATGGCGAAACCAAGGCAGGGAATTTATTGATTCGTTCCAGCCTGAAATCATCCATCGAAAACAATGTAAAATTTGGCTCACTTACAGGCAAGATATCCAAAATACTAGTGCCGGCACTACTGAATTGCACACTGTTTTGCACTTTATTCAAGCTATTTAAATTGCTGTTTTGTCCTATAATAATCCACAAAGGAAGTTCAGGATTGGATTCTAAGAAATTCTCAATTTGCGTATTATTACTTCCTATAGCCGGTACTTCGTGCAAAATTGCCAGACTGTAATTTTTGTCTTTTGGCTTCCAGTTTTGCAGATACTCCAAATCCACTTTGTATTGATCGTCGAATACTGAGCGTATGGCTGATACGTCAGGATGTGGGGCACGGGCAAGGATAAGTATTTCGGATTGCTCGTTTAAAATATCGATATAAGTTTCCCTTTTATTGTTTTCCAGATTTAACTCATCCGAAATTCCGCTTACATGTGCTACTAATTTCTTTCTGCCACTTTCGGTAGCATCAATCTGAAATGCAACACTTTGTGAAAATTGGTCGCTGCTAATTGTAATCATTGATTCAGCTTTCTTTTCACCATCCATATAGAGTTCAACATTCACTGTTTTTCCGGCTGCCTTGAGTGCTTTTACTGTTACTTCTACCGGAAAGCGCGTTTCTTTGAAGATGATTTTATTGTTTCGAAGGTCTGCGATGCTCAGGTCGGGACGAACAATAGTATCACCTGTACCAATTGCATAAACCGGTATTTTATGAGCTTCTTCCATCAAATCTACCGGAATTCCGTGATTGCTGATGCCGTCTGTGACCAGCACGATGGCAGCCAAATTACGATTATAATATGCGGTATGGAGCTTTTTAAACAGCCTTGATATATCGGTTTGCTGCCCTGTAAAATCAAGCTTGGATGAAGCTTGGGGTTCGCCATCAAATAAATAGCTGTCTACCTGAAAATCACGTGATAACAGCTGAACTAAGCTGTCAAAACGCTCCGGCAAAACCTGTGCATTTGTTGCGCTGTCGGGGCCCAGTACCATGGAAGCCGAATTATCGTGTGCTACCACGATCACAGGAGCTTCGATAATCTTCTTTTGAAATCGTAAATTGGGGTGCAAGAGCAAAATGGCGATGCTGCTCACAAGCACAAAGCGTAAGATGCCTAAAATCCATTGAAGTGTTTTGCTAAATGCTTGTTTTTTGTTGCGATAATACAACAACAAAGCATAGCTTATACCCAATAGTATAGCAGGAAGTAGAAACCAAGGAGAATGTTCAAAAATAATATTCACATCAGATACCTTTTCGTATCGTAGCAATTAATTTGGATTGAAAAACAAGCTTCAAATTTACATGCTCATGCCACCGCATACGCTAATAACCTGTCCGGTAACATAGGCTGATAAATCGCCTGCCAAGAAAACGGCTACATCAGCTACATCCTCAGGTCTTCCGCTTCTGCGAAGTGGGATTGAGCCAATCCATTGTTCACGCACATCTTGCGGGAGCTGATCTGTCATTTCTGTTTCAATAAATCCGGGTGCAATGGCATTGCAGCGGACATTACGACTACCAAGCTCTTGAGCAATAGATTTGGTAAATCCAATCATACCGGCTTTTGAAGCTGAATAGTTCGATTGTCCGGCATTGCCGTTCACGCCTACAACAGAGCTCATATTAATAATGGAGCCTGAGCGTTGTTTTATCATTGTGCGCTGTACTGCTTTTGTTAGGTTAAATGCAGATTTTAGGTTTACACTTAATACCAAATCCCAGTCTTCTTCCGACATACGCATCAACAAATTATCACGTGTAATACCGGCATTATTAATTAGGATATGTATGCTGCCAAAGTCGGCTACAACCTGTTCGGCAAGCTTTTCACTATCTTGCAGTGAAGCGGCATTGGAGGCATAGCCTTTGGCTTGAACACCTAATGCACGGATTTCATTTTCCGTAGCTTCCATAATTTCATCATAGCGCAAATCGCTGAATGCAATATTGGCACCTTCGGCTGCAAATCGTAGTGCAAGAGATTTACCTATTCCTCTTGAGCCGCCGGTAATTAAAGCGGTTTTTCCTTCTAAAAGCTTCATGATTTTTCGTATTTTAAAGGCCAAAGATACAATTTTTGATCTAAACTGCTTAATTCATGAATTTAATTTTGAGGAATTTTCAGGCCTGAGCTGTGAAGCTGTAGTAAGTTACTGTGAACAACTCATAACGTCAAAACTGCCAAAATTAAATCACAATTTATTTTATAAGAAACACTTTTGTTAAATTGCTACTAAACTCTACTAACGCAATGATCATGAGCTTATTACGATAAAGTTAGATTGATGAACTTATGAATTGGTGAATTATGCAGGCAATAGCAAAGTAGTTGCAAAGGAATAAGGCTCCTTGAATAGTTAAAATAATTTAATAAAGCGCAGGGTTTTGCAGGAAATGGTGTCTAAGTAGTAAATGAATGTGATAAAAATTAGAATTATGAGAAAAATTGAATTGATTATATTAGGCGGATTATTGTTGTTTTCCGTTGGTGTTTTTGCGCAGGCAGCTGAGCAAGATGTAAAAAAGGAACGAGTTGAAACATTTCAACGTGGACGTTTTGTAGACAAAAACTACGACAGCATTTGTGATAACTGGCAAAATCGCCCTCCGGAAGGACGTGGCTTCCGCCAGATGGAAAGGCAAAACGACAGCACGAGATATAGACGATATTCTCGTGAGCCGAGAGCAAATCAGGCCCCTAGAAATAGAAATTTTAAAAGAGGAAGAGGTGGTTATGGCGAAGGGCGATATTATCGCGATTGCCCTTGGCGAAATGATCTCGACAAAAAGCAGGAAGACAAGTAATAATTGATTGAAATTTAGTTTCCGGCTTGTAATCCTTAATTATGTATTTTTGAAGATTACTGCCGGAAATACTTTTACTTTGTATGACTGAAATGAATGAAGAAGCTTTGGTTGATGCCTTGCAAAAGGGTGATGAAGCTGCATTCAGACAACTCATACTGAAGTTTGGAGACATGGTTCAGCTTGTAATACAACGGATGGTGGCAAACGAAGAAGATGCGAAGGACTTGAGTCAGGAAGTGTTTGTCAAAGTGTGGGAATCGATTGGCAGCTTTAAAAAGCAATCCACATTAAAAACATGGATTTATCGAATCAGTATCCACCATACGTTGAATTATTTGCGGGCACAAAAACTGCGAAACTTATTTAGACCGGCTGATGGGCTCGAATCTTTGAAAGAAATTGCTTCTGATGATAAAAGCGGTTTTGAAGTGCTTCAGCAGAAAGAACAGCATAATTTGATTCGCTTGGCATTGGATAAATTGCCGGCTCGGCAAAAGGCTGTATTTGTATTATCAAAAGCGGAAGGCTTTTCAAATGCAGAAACAGCAGAAATCATGGGAACAACCGTGAAAGCTGTAGAATCATTACTTGTTAGAGCTAAGAAAAGTCTGCAAGACGATTTAAAAAACCAATTTATGAAAGATGACAAAAACTGAAAATACAACTTGCTCGCATTGGCATGAGCTTATGATGGAAGAGCTGCTTGGCGACTTAAATCTAACGGATAAGAAATTGTTGCAGCAGCATCTGCAAGCATGTGAGGCATGCCGCTCAAAATTCGAATTACTCCAACTGCAATTTCATGATTGGCAACAACAGAAGCCAATGTATACGGATGAAGCATTTGTTCAGGCTGTGCATGCACGTATCAATGCCGGTTTTTATCAAACTATTTTAGCTGAACCATTTCGCTTCATTGCCACCACGGCAGCTGCCATTGTAATAGGTTTGGCTATCGGTTTTTTGGTTTCTGCCAAACAGCCTGTGGAAATGCCATCGGATGCACTCAGTGATTATTATACAGCAATTATTTCTGAAGATGTGTTTAGTGACCTGCTTATTTTAGAAACAGATTAGAACCATGACAGCCCACTTTAAAAATCCATACAAAAGCCTTTTTTATATTGTGTTTATGCTGCTGATAATCAGCTTGACCACTTGCATTGTGCTTTGGGTTAAGCAAGCTAATAAACAAGCTCCCGAACAGCGGTCTTATGGTCAGGGTTTTGTTCGCTTCAGCAATAGATTGGACTTTGATACCTTGCAAATGACGCGTTATAACAGCCTTCTTGCCGATTATCGCACCTATACAGTTGATTTACGACAGCAGATTTGGCAGCTGCAGGAAGAGATGTTGGAATTATTAAGCCATGAAGAAGCCGATACTTTGCAGTTAAATCTGATTTCGAGCCAAGTGGCAGAGTTGCAACATCGGATTCGCTTAGAAACATTTAGACATTTGTTGAAAATTAAGCAAATAAGCAGCCCTGAACAGCAACAGGCACTTCAGTGGCTTTATAGGGAATTGATTAACGACAACAAGCTTCGATATAAAGAACAGCCTGGATTTAAAAGCAGAGGCAGGCATCGTCGTGGAAGGTGAAAACAAATTAGACCTTGTTTCTTTTCTGGATATTTCTCAAAATAAATTAAGTCTTTCTACTGGCAAGTGGCACTGAAATATCATTTGTAAAATGCAGATTATAAGCATCTTATCTTCTTCTAAAAATAAATAGGCAAAGAGTATATTTCTTTCATTTCCAAAACATTTTAAACAAAACAGTGTTTTTTATGTTTTTATTGAATACAATTTAAATAGAAAATGAAAGACAGTACAAGCAATGGCGGAAAATCAATTTCGATATTGCAAAATAGTAACGGAAAAGAAATATTTTTAGAAGAGCAGGACCTTCATGAATATATGGGGGATAATCACTTGGCTTCTAATATTGAAACACCTATGAAGCAGGATGCTTTTGTGTTGGATGATCAGGCTAAGATGCAGATTATTGAAAAACACTTTAAGCAGATTATGGATACTCTTGGCCTTGATTTAACGGACGATAGCTTACGCGGCACACCAAAGCGTGTGGCAAAAATGTATGTCCAAGAAATCTTTTCGGGTTTGCATCCGAAGAACAAGCCATCCATGTCGGTTTTTGAAAATAAATTCCGCTATGGCGAGATGTTGGTAGAGAAAAACATCAATCTAAACTCTACTTGCGAGCATCATTTTTTACCGATTAGCGGCATTGCTCATGTGGCATATATTTCTACCGGTAAGGTGATTGGTCTTTCTAAAATAAACCGTATAGTGGATTATTATGCCCGCCGCCCGCAGGTACAAGAAAGGCTGACCGTACAAATTGCGGCTGAAATGAAAAAGGTATTAAATACCGAAGATGTGGCTGTGATTATTGAAGCAAAGCATATGTGCGTATCATGCAGAGGCATTGAAGATGAGTCGAGTACGACCTTGACTGCCGAATACAGCGGTGTCTTTAAAGAAGAAACAAAGAAAATGGAGTTTCTACATTATATCGCACATAAAATCTAAATTTACTGTAATACTATCTTTTACTCGTAAACTTGAAAACCTATGCGCTAAGCCTGCATGGGTTTTTTTATTCAACTGCTTTCAGCAATAAAATATAAGTCGGGAAGTGGTCGCTATATCCGCCTTGATGTTCGCTACCCACAAATGTTCGCCATGGATAGCCCTTAAATCTTCCGCTTCGCTGTGTCATTTCCAGCTTGTTATACACCCTAGCAGCTTTCATTTGATAGCTTGAGAAATCTTCATCCAGTAATGATTGACTAATTATTATTTGGTCGAACAAACTCCAGGTATCACGCCATGCGTTGGAGCCTATACCTCTTTTGTAGAGTGCAAACATCGGGTTGTATAATTCTCCATCTTTTAAATTTTTTCTGGATCCTTTTGCTTTCAATCCGTCGGTAATACTTTTGTTGCTGGGATTGTCATTCAAATCGCCCATAACAATTATTTTGGCTTGTGAATCAAGCTGCTGTATGGAATCTACGATATGGCGTGCCAGTTTTGCAGCAGCCATTCGCAGTGGGAGGGAGCGCTTTTCGCCACCGCTTCGCGAGGGCCAGTGCCCTACAATAAGATGGATTGGCTCTCCGTCGAACATGCCTGAAACAACCAGCTGGTCGCGTGTATAAAAGTAGGGCATATCCTTCACATATAAGGTATAAGATTCTGAGTTATAGGGTTGAAAGTATTTCGGCTGATAAATTAAACCTACATCAACGCCCCGGCGGTCGGGGGAGTCGTAATGTATAATTTCGTACTTGCGGTCTTTAATACGCGGATGTGCAATTAAATCTTCTATCACAGCTTTATTTTCAATTTCTGCCAGTCCTAAAACAGCAGGACCGTCCGGTGAAAACTCAGTGCCTATGCCTGCAATCACTTCTGAAAGGCGATCAATCTTGTTGAGATAACGTTCCGTGTTCCAGCGGTTTGGACCATCAGGTAGAAATTCTTCATCGCGAATGTTTGGGTCGTCAATGGTATCAAACAGGTTTTCTACATTATAAAATGCGATGATACCGGTTTTATACTTCCGTTCTTCTTGCGCATGCAAAACCACCGAAAGCAGCAATAAACCAAACGTAATTCCCCCAAAAAATAGCTTTATACCAATTTTCATAATCTGTCTTTTTTTACACGAAACAGTGACATCAAACCAATAGTTTTTTTACAAATATAAATCAAAAATATTCCAACCTATGAATATTGCTTTATTAAAATCTTACCTTTGTGTTTTACGATTTTCAACAATGACCTATGAAAAAACTATGGATTACGCTTTTTGTGTTGTTGATGGTATACCGTCTTAGCGGGCAAACGGATACGACCGGCCAGATTCCGGATATTGTGCTCCCTACCATTGTATTATCTGAGTCAGATTTTGATGATAGCGGTTCTACCAATGATATTTCGGGGCTTTTGCAATCATCGCGCGATATTTTTGTATCGACGGCGGGCTTTAATTTCGGCTCTTTGCGTTACCGTATTCGCGGTTTCGATTCGGAAAATACCACGGTATTATTTAATGGTATCACGATGAACGACCTTGAGACGGGACGTGCTTCTTGGTCGAGCTGGGGCGGATTGAATGATGCGGTACGTTTCACGGAAGTTGCTAATGGAATTGGTGCTTTTGACTGGGCATTTAGCGGTTTTGGAGGAGCTACCAATTTACTTACGCGTGCCTCTTCCTACCGAAAAACAACCAATCTAAGCTATTCGGCATCAAACCGAAGTTACAACAACCGCATCATGTTTTTGCATGCTAGCGGTAAACAGGAAAACGGTTGGTCTTATACATTTTCCGGCTCCAGGCGCTGGGCTCAGAAAAGTTATGTGCCCGGTACATTTTATGATGCATGGGCTTATTTTGCTTCGGTAGAAAAGCAAATTAACAGTCGGCATGCCATTGGGTTTATTGGCTTTGCCGCCCCTACACAGCGCGCTTATTCGGGTGTTTCGGTTCAAGAAGCATATACCTTGTCAGGCACCAACTATTACAATGCAAACTGGGGATATCAACATGGTGAGATACGAAATGCCCGCATCAGTAATTACCATCAGCCCATGCTGCAACTTACGCATTATTGGACGCCTACTGAACAGACAAAGTTGCAAACTACAGCATATTATTGGTTTGGCCGAGGAGGTGCTTCTGCCTTGGAATGGAATGAGGCTTACGACCCGCGTCCTGATTATTATCGCAACCTGCCTTCATATTGGCTGGAGCGAGAGGACATGGATAATTACTATTATTACCTTGAAAAATGGACCACCGATGACTCTTTCAGGCAGCTTCAATGGGATCATTTTTATTTTGCCAACAGCAAACATCTTGCAACCATATCGGATGTGGATGGTATAGAAGGCAATACGGTACGTGGCAATCAGTCAAAATATATTGTTGAAGACCGTCGAATGGACAAGAATCAACTTGGGCTTAGCTTGAATTTACAACATCAGCTGAATGCTGCCACACGACTTACGGGGGGCTTGAATGCCACACAGCAGAAAACCCGTCATCATAAGCGAATACTGGATTTGTTGGGAGGCGACTTTTGGTTGGATATCGACAAATATTCCGATCAAGAGCCTTTTCAAATTACTACTGCAGCGCAAAATAATCTTCGTCAGCCAAATCATATCGCAAAAGAAGGAGATGTGTTTGGGTATGATTATGTAGCAAATACAAATAATGCACAACTTTGGGGTCAGGCGGAGTGGAAAATCTCAAAATTTGAATTGTTTGCGGCAGCTCAATTAAGTATGACACAGTTTTGGCGTACCGGAAATATGCAAAATGGACGTTTTGCGGATAATTCCTATGGCGATTCACCCAAAAATGATTTTTTCAACCACGCATTGAAAGCAGGTGGCGCCTATGCGATTGACGGTCGTAATTATATCGTTGCCAATGCAGGTATGATGACACGGGCTCCATATTTCCGTTATGCATATATTTCACCGCGTACCCGCGACTTTACCATAGATAATCTGCAAAATGAATCAATTCTATCAGGCGACCTGAGTTATGTGTTGCGTACCCCCGATATCAAAGGACGTTTGACGGTTTATTATGCCGAAATGCGTGACAGAATATGGTTGCGTAGTTACTATCATGAAGATTTTCGCAATTTCGTGAACTATATCATGACCGATATTGATCAGCAAAGTAGGGGGGTGGAACTAGGTATCGAAGCAAATCTTTCACCTACTGTTTCCATGCATGCCGTTGCCGGGCATGGAGAACATATTATTACAAATCGGCCGAATGTAACGATTGCCATTGACAATAATGCAGAACTGTTGGCAGATAACAGGGTGGTCTATTTGAAGAATTATTATGTGGGAGGAGCACCTCAAACCATTATTTCTGCCGGATTGCGTTATAATGCGCCTAAATATTGGTTTGTTGGATTAACAGGCAATTATTTCGACAATATTTATCTCGAACCTAATCCCGATAACCATACAGCAGAAGCTGTACGTCGTTACCACGAAGGAGATGTGCGCATTGAGAAGTTATTGAACCAGACTAAGCTGGATCCGGGTTATACCCTTGATTTTTTCGGTGGGAAGTCTTGGCGTGTCAAAGGAAATTATTTGGTGCTGAATCTAAGTGTCAACAACTTATTAAACCGTAAAGATTACGTTATTTGGGGCTTTGAACAGCTTCGAACGGATTTAAATGATCCGGACCGTTTCCCGGAAAAGTTTTCTTATATGTACGGTACGACCTTTTTCCTTAATTTGAGTTTTAGAATGCAATAAATCAGACAAATAAACATAAACACTATCACAATGATACATAAAAGAAATAGTTATTTTCAGCTGCTGTTCTTGCTAAGCATTTTTTTGGTGGGTTCATGTGTCAAAAAAGAGTTTGACCGCCCCCTTATTAATGATTTACCTATTGGTGAGGTGTACACCATCGGGCAACTTATTGAGCAGTTTGAAACAAGCGGAGCCACACAATTCAATATTGATGCATCTGTATACGGAATTGTAACAATGGATGAAACTTCGGGTAATATTTATCGCAGCGCCTATATACAAGATGCTACCGGAGCCATCAATTTAAGGCTAAAAGAAGCAGGAGGCTTACGTGTGGGCGATTCCATACGCGTTTATTTAAAAAACGTGGTGCTTTCGAGTTATAACAATATGCGTCAGCTTGATAATGTGCATAACGACAGCAACATTATTATTTTAGCCAATCAAAAGTATCGTCAGCCCCAAACGGTTACGCTGAACGAAATTATGCAGGGTGGCTATCAGGCAAAACTTGTCCGTTTGAAAGATGTGCAATTTATTGCCGGCGATACGTCTTTGACATATGCCGATGCAGACGCCACCACCAACAGAATGATTGAAGATTGCGATGGCAAAACCATGATTGTACGTACTAGCAATTTCGCCAATTTTGCAGATAAAAAGCTTCCAAAAGGGAGTGGTAGTTTTGTAGCTGTTGTGGGCTTGTTTAATACCACTTGGCAGTTATATCTTCGCAGTATTACGGAGGTTCAGATGGATGAGCCGCGCTGTGGCGAAGGCGGTGGAGGCGGAGGTGAAGCACGTGATGGAATTGACGAAAACTTTAATAGTGTAACTCAAGATGTTGATATAGCCTTGAACGGCTGGGTAAATATTGCAGAAGAAGGTACGCGTAGGTGGCAGGGTAAAGTATATGCCGGTGACGGTTATGCACAAGCCACGGGGTATAACTCCAACTTAAGCAGTATGATTACCTGGCTTATTACCCCTCCTGTGAAGATGGATCAACAGAAATACCTCAACTTCCGTACTGCAAAAGCATACTGGGAGCACGGCTCGGATAAGCCATTTACAGTTATGGTTTCTTCAAATTTTGACGGCACCAATATTGCAACGGCAAGCTGGACCCCCATCGATGCAACACTTGCAACTGCATCGGATCAGGATAATACCTGGATTGAATCTGGTGATATTGACTTGTCCGCATTTATTCCCGAAGGACAAATTTCCATTGCATTTAAATATGTAGGTAGCGGCACCAAATCTACTACCTTCCGCATTGATGATGTATATGTAGGCACCGAGCCCGGTGGCGGTGGCGGTGGTGGTGGAGGCGATGGCGGCACTATCGATAATCCGTTCACTGTTGAAGAAGCAATAGCAAACCAAAATGCTACACCTTATGTAGTGGGCTGGGTTGGTGGATATATTGTCGGATCGGTCAAAAGTGGTGTTACCTCAATTTCTTCATCGGATGATATACATTGGGGAGCTCCATTTACATCAGCCACCAACGTATTGTTAGCAAGCAGTGCCGATGAAAGGAATTTCATGAATTGTGTGGTTGTTAACCTTCCTGCAGGAACGCCTTTACGCTCCACTGTGAACTTACTTGATAATCCTTCAAACTTAGGCAAATACCTTAAAGTGACCGGTACCTTACGGACTTATTTCGGTATTGCCGGCTTACGCGATTCAAGCGGTCAAGAAAGCGACTTTGTATTTGACGGCAGCGGAGGCGGTGGCGGTGGCGGTGGAAGTGGCTCAGGAACCCAAGCCGACCCCTATGATATTGTGGCTGCAATTGAAAATCAAAATGCATATCCATATGTAGTTGGTTGGGTAAAAGGATATATAGTAGGCTCTGTAAAACAAAATGTTACCTCAATTTCTTCATCGGATGACATTCATTGGGGGGCTCCTTTTACATCAGCCACAAACGTATTACTTGCCGATTCAAAATCTGAAACAGATTATACAAAATGTGTGGTTGTAAACCTTCCTGCCGGTTCTGCATTGCGGACAGAAGTGAACTTGGTGCAGAATCCCGAAAACCTACATAAATGGTTGAAGGTAACCGGCACCTTACGAACCTATTTCGGTATTGCCGGCTTACGCGACTCCCCCGGACAAAGCAGTGACTTTGAGCTGGAAGATGGAGGCGGCGGTGTTGGCGGTGATGAGCTTTTCTTGGAAGACTTTAAGACTAGTTTGGGTAGCTTTAAAGCATTCTCAGTTACCGGAGCCCATGAATGGCATTGGGAGAGCTATGATGGTGGCTGTGCTTATATGTCTGGCTTTGCGAATGATGCAAGCCATGAAAACGAAGATTGGCTTGTGTCACCCGCCATCGATCTTTCAAATAATAGCGGTTCCGTATTAAATATTCGTCAAGCTCTCAATCATGTGCAAGGGCAATGGGATTTGATTCAACTGATGATTTCTTCAGATTATGATGGCAGCAGCAGCCCGCACCAACAAGGAAGCTGGGTGGAACTGCAAGTGCCCAATATGCCGAGTGGTGATAACTGGAGCTTTGTGGATTCAGGAGATATAGATATTTCAAATTATGACGGCAAGTCGGCTGTATATATTTCTTTCCGCTATCGATCCACCAATTCCGTGGCTTCAACCTGGGAAGTGAGTAAGGTGATTGTCAAATAATTAACAATATAATGAGCAAGAAAAGGATGATGCAATGAATGTTATCATCCTTTTCTTTTTTTATACGTGTTTTTTTTGCAAATTTGCATAGAAAAATAAGGACATATTAAAAAGCCCCTACGCATGATAAAATCTGACAGCCTGGTTATCATACCCACATACAACGAAAAGGAAAATATTGAAAATATTATACGTGCTGTATTTTCATTGGAAAAACAGTTTGATATCCTTGTTGTGGAAGACAACAGCCCTGACGGTACGGCTGCCATCGTCCGTAAGCTCATGGAAGAGTTTCCCGAACGCCTGTTTATGGAAGAGCGTAAAGGTAAACTAGGCCTTGGAACTGCATATATCCATGGATTTAAATGGAGTTTGGAGCGTCATTATGAATATATTTTTGAAATGGATGCCGATTTTTCACATAATCCGAATGACTTGCCAAGATTGTATGATGCCTGTACCGTGGATGGTGCGGATATGTCAGTTGGCTCACGCTATATCACAGGAGTAAATGTGGTAAATTGGCCGATGGGCAGGGTGTTGATGTCGTATTATGCTTCGGCTTATGTGCGCTTTATTACGCGAATGAAGATACGCGATACCACTGCCGGTTTTGTGTGTTATACACGTAAAGTTCTAGAAACCATCAATCTAAATAAGGTTAAATTTGTTGGATATGCATTTCAAATTGAAATGAAATACAGTGCATATCATTTAGGTTTTCAAGTGAAAGAAGTGCCAATCATTTTTGCAGATCGTACAGAAGGAACCTCAAAAATGAATAAGCGTATCTTTAAAGAAGCAATATTTGGGGTAATTAATTTACGTTGGAGAGGAATCACCGGCGCAATTCGTCCGGTTAAACAAGCCTAAAATCAATGTCGAACTCTTTTCTTATTCACAATGCAATCATTGTAAACGAAGGCAAGGTTTTTAATGGAAGCCTTGTTATAAAAAATGGCATTATTGACGCTATATTTGAAGGTGAAGTTCCTTCAGATTATCCTGTTACATCATTGCAAAAGATTGATGCGGAAGCTAGCTATCTCCTGCCGGGAATCATTGACGACCAAGTGCATTTTCGTGAACCGGGATTGACTTATAAAGCTGATATTTATACCGAAAGCCGTGCTGCCGTAGCCGGTGGGATTACTTCTTTCATGGAAATGCCAAATACCGTGCCCAATACCTTAACGCAGGAATTGCTGGAAGAAAAATTTAAGCTTGCATCACAAAAGTCATTAGCGAATTATTCGTTTTATATGGGAGCTTCCAATGATAATCTTGAAGAAGTGGTAAAAACCAATCCCAAGACTGTTTGCGGCATAAAAGTGTTTATGGGCTCTAGCACCGGAAATATGTTGGTAGATGATTCCAAGGTTCTTGAAAGTATTTTTGCCAAAGCACCTACTTTAGTGGCAGTACATTGTGAGGATGAAAGCCGTATTCAGCAAATAACAAAAGAGCTTTTTGAACGATATGGCGAAGAGGCTCCTACGGCAATACATTCTCAAATACGTGATGCGGAAGCTTGTTTTTTATCTTCCTCAAAAGCTGTTGCATTAGCTCAGAAGCACCATACACGCCTGCATGTACTGCATTTGTCATCCGCAAAAGAAATGGAGCTTTTTGATAACAATATTCCATTGGAAGAAAAGCGTATCACGGCGGAGGTTTGTTTGCATCATTTATGGTTTAGCGATGTAGATTATGCTACGAAAGGGAATCTTATCAAATGGAATCCGGCAGTAAAATCGGCTGTAGACAAGGAAGCATTGTGGGAGGCTTTATTGGATGATAAAATTGATGTGATTGCCACGGACCATGCCCCTCACAGCCTTGAAGAAAAGCAAAGACCTTATTTTTTGAGCCCCTCGGGCGGACCCATGGTACAGCATCTGTTGCCCGCAATGATGGAATTTGTGCGGCAGGGGAAAATCAGCATTACAAAATTGGTTGAAAAGATGTGCCATAATCCGGCACTTATTTTTCAAATTGATAAGAGAGGATTTATAAGGCAAGGCTATCATGCCGACCTCGTGTTGGTTAATCCAAATCGAGCATTTGAAGTTGGAAAAGAGAATTTATTTTATAAATGTGGATGGTCGCCACTCGAAGGCGAAACACTTTCAGCAAATGTAACTCATACATTTGTAAATGGAAACTTGGTTTATGAAAACGGTGTGTTTTTTGAGCAAATTAAGGGACAAGCTTTGCTTTTCAATCGATAAAAACAAATTGTTATGCGTTATTTCTTTTTGATTCTTGTTGTAATTTTAAGCTTTGCCACATGTAATAGAGGACCGGAGGCTCCTATTGCCTTGAGTTCCGAGATAATGGAGATTTGGGATGACGGGCTCCCACGATTGGTATGGCTATATGATGAGGTGGACGGGCAAAAGGTGGCAGTGAAAGAAGTGCATTATTACCCGGATGGTCAAAAGCATATGGAAGGTCCTTTGGCAGACGGACTCAGGCAAGGAGAATGGAAATCCTGGTTTGAAAACGGGAATTTATGGAGCATGGGAGATTTTGTTGATGGAGAGCGACACG
Organism: uncultured Lentimicrobiaceae bacterium; assembly: GCA_964592175.1. Classification (GTDB taxonomy): domain Bacteria; phylum Bacteroidota; class Bacteroidia; order Bacteroidales; family F082; genus JALNZU01. The sequence goes on along the minus strand of CAZQBU010000001.1, from coordinate 76,375 downwards.
GAAAAGGCGTGGTATTTCATTCTAACGGTAAAAAGTTCATGGAAGGAACTTATTTGCACGGAAGCCGCTTTGGGATATGGCAGTTTTGGGACCGAAACGGTAAAAAAATAAGCGAAGAAGAAGCCCTGATTATAATTTCTGAAATGGAGTAGATTTTTTGGTGAATCTTATTCCCATTCCCTACCCAATAGAAATACAGTAGGTTTTTTATGCAGATTTGGCATTGCTTTTTGCCAATCGTGTATTGATTTGGTATGAATCATTTCATCCGGCATGCTGATATTGGTTCCCAAGCACAATAAAGTATTCGGGCGACATACTTTTAAAAGCACTTCGAGAAGCTGTTGATTTCGGAAAGGTGTTTCAATAAAAATTTGCGTTTCTCCCGTGTTTGTTGCTTTATATTCCAGCTCTCTAATGGCTTTGTTTCGGTTGTCGGACTGTATGGGCAGGTAGCCGTGAAAGCTAAACGACTGTCCGTTAAATCCTGATGCCATAAGTGCCATGGTGATGGAGCTGGGACCTGCAAGCGGCACCACTTTTATCTTTTTGTGATGTGCCATACTTACAATTTTTGCTCCCGGATCTGCTACACAGGGGCTTCCCGCTTCCGATATCAGTCCAATATCTTGGCCTGCTTCGGCAGCTGCCAGGAAAGAGCGCACTTCTTCATCGGTACTATGTTTGTTTAACACATAAAATTGAATGCTGTCTATTGGTTTTGGTATTCCACTTTTACTTAAAAGACGGCGAGCAGTACGCAAATTTTCTACAATAAGATGTTCGAGGTTATGGAGAAGGTGGATAGCCTCAGCCGGCATCACCAGCTGTGGCTCCATATCTCCCAAAGGGGTAGGTATTAAAAATAACTTTCCCTGTGAAACGCGCATCTTATTAGCTTATTACTATGTTTAAAAAGCTGATACTATGGTAATCGGCGAAGCTTTTCTGCTACCGGAATACGTGCTTGTGCCGGAGGTATTTCGGCCGGATAACCTAAAGCCAGCAGACCGGCTATTTTGGCGTGCTCCGGTATTTCGAGCAGTTGTTCAACAGCGGGATTCATGCCAAATGAAAGCCAAACACCAGCTATTTCTTTTTCCCATGCGGTTAACAGCATATTTTGAATTGCAGCTGCTGCCGACATCGGAAAGTCGTATTTATCTAATTCGGTAGTGGCAGGTAAGCTGCTGATTGCCAACAGTACAGGGGCATCACCAAAATTTTGAATGAATTGCCGCATCCGTTGCTTGCGCTCTTCAGGAAGTTCAGGGTTTTGAAGGGGACCGGCTTCCATATAGCTCTTGAACAGCTCCGCTAGCTTGACGCGGGTGTTGCTACCAATAAAAATAAATTCCCAAGGCTGATTATTGCCATGTGAAGGAGCCCAAGTGCCGGCTTCCATAATTTCAAAAAGAACTTCTTCCGGAACGGATTTGTCCAAAAAGCTTCGTGCGCTTCTACGATTTAAAATTACGTCTTTAAGTTTCATATTATTAGATATTGAATGATAAATTAGTATTCGATACAGTGAATTTAGCTTTAAAGCTGCGGTAAAAATACAAAGATTGGCGCATTGCAAAAAATCATTTCCTTTTTTCTCCATTGATAAAGTGGCGAATGCCCCCACCTAATCCGCCCCATTGAAAAACCATATGTAGTTTGTCAAAGCTTTCAAACTCGCCACCGCTGTGAGTTGTAGGAAAGTCTGATAAAATGCCGGCTTCATCAATTGTAAGGTATACAGAATCTTCAGCTGTGTATTTTATCAAAATTTGATTGTCGGACTTGCCGAAAGCAATAGTGCCGTCATATATGAGACTATCACGACTATTCGAGCCGATGCTGTCTGTATTAAAGCTTATTTTGATGACTTCAAACTTCCAATTGCCCACATAGTTATTACGATAATTGGGTACTTCTTTTTTACAACTTATCAAGATAAGGAGTACTACAATAAATTTAAGATATTTCATGATACTGTTGTTGTGTAAATCTTAAAATTGAATCTCAAAAACCAACTAGAACTTATGTTTTGGATATTGATTCTCAGCTATGTTTATTTACATCTTCTTCCTTTTCTTCCGTGCCATCAAAATTTTGCCAAGGAAGTCTTTGAAGGTCTACATTGCCGCCGGAGAGGATGATGCCGACTTTTTTATTTTTAAATAAATGTGCTTCTTGCAAAGCTACTGCTACTGCCACAGCAGAGCTGGGTTCAATAATGATTTTCATGCGCTCCCAAATCAGCTGCATAGCTTGCAAAATGCTTTCTTCGTCTACGGTAATAATATCTGTTACATAATCCATGATGATAGGATATGTGAGGCTTCCTAAAGAAGTAAGCAGTCCGTCGGCTACCGTATTCGGATTGATTGATGGAACAAATTCGCCACTTTTAAACGATTTCCATGCATCATTTGCTCCTAAAGGTTCGCAGGCAATTACTTTTGTCTTGGGCGAGAAATGGTGTGCGCTCAACAATGTTCCACTTAGTAAGCCTCCTCCGCCCACGGGACACAAGATATAATCCGGTTCATCAATTTGGTTCAGTAATTCCATTGCTACTGTGGCTTGCCCGGCAATGACATCGTAATTATTATAAGGGTGAATTTCCACCGCATCGGTGATGTCGATTATGTTTTTAAGATTTTTCTCTCTTGCTTCAAGCGTTGGTTCGCAAAACACTATTTTGCCGCCATAAGCCCGTACTGCATCTACTTTTACTTGGGGAGAATTTCCCGGCATGACGATATAAGAAGAAACCCCAAGCAGTGATGCGGCACGTGCCAGTGCTTGCGCATGATTGCCGCTTGAATGGGTGGCTACTCCATTTTGTAACTGCTTATTATCAAGACTTAGGATGGCATTTGTAGCACCCCTGCTTTTAAACGAACCCGCTTTTTGAAGATTCTCGCATTTGAAGAAAAATTCGGCTTTTGCAAAATTGTTCAAGCTTGATGAAGTTAGTATTGGCGTGCGATGCGTGCTGTGGCTTATGCGTTCTGCAGCCATACGTATATCATGTTTTTCAGGTTTCGATTGTAGTAACATATGTCCATAATTTGAGCTTGCAATTTCTGTCTTTTTCTGCAAGTTTTTACTATAAACTTAAAAAAAAGAAACGCAGCCATAATGACTGCGTTTCTATTTAAAATATTAATAGATACTTAACTTCTCATTTGAATGAGGATGTCAAGAATTTTAATAGCTGTTTCGGAAATAATTGTTCCCGGACCAAAGACAGCCAATGCGCCAGCATCATACAGATATTGATAATCTTGGGTGGGGATAACACCTCCCACAATTACCATAATATCTTCTCTGCCAAGCTTTTGTAGTTCCTCTATCACTTGTGGTACCAGTGTTTTATGTCCTGCTGCAAGGCTTGAAACTCCGAGTATATGTACGTCATTTTCCACGGCTTGTCTTGCTGCTTCTTCCGGGGTTTGGAACAATGGTCCGATATCTACGTCAAAGCCGATATCCGCATATCCTGTTGCCACTACTTTCGCACCTCTGTCGTGCCCGTCTTGTCCCATTTTGGCAATCATAATACGTGGTCTTCTTCCTTCGAGGCGGGCAAATTCATCTGCCATTGCCACTGCTTTATTAAAGCTTTCGTCTCCTTTGCTTTCTGATGAATAAACACCGGATATTGAGCGTATTACAGCTTTATATCTTCCAAATACTTTTTCACATGCCATTGATATTTCTCCTAATGAAGCGCGTTTTGCGGCGGCATCCACAGCCAGTTCCAAAAGATTGCCTTCGCCTGTTTCACAGGAATGCGTAATGGCATCCAATGCTGCTTGTACCTCGGATTCGTTACGGTTTTCGCGCAATGTATTTAAACGTTCAAGTTGTGCTTGTCGTACAGCGGTATTGTCAATATCAAGAATATCGATAGGTTCTTCTTTTTCCAAGCGATATCTGTTTACGCCAACAATTACATCTTTATTTGAGTCGATGCGTGCTTGTTTGCGTGCAGCAGCTTCTTCGATACGCATTTTTGGTAATCCTGTTTCTATGGCTTTTGCCATGCCGCCCATCTCTTCAATTTCTTGAATATGTTCCCAAGCTCTTTCAACAAGTTCGGCGGTCAGCTTTTCTACATAGTAGGAGCCTGCCCATGGGTCAACTGCTTTGGTGATATCTGTTTCTTCTTGTAGATAGATTTGCGTGTTACGAGCAATACGTGCCGAAAAGTCAGTGGGTAGTGCAATTGCTTCGTCCAAGGCGTTGGTGTGCAGAGATTGGGTGTGTCCCAGTGCTGCTCCCAGTGCTTCGATACATGTACGTGCCACATTATTAAACGGGTCTTGCTCGGTAAGGCTCCAGCCCGAAGTTTGTGTATGTGTTCGCAGCGCCATTGATTTTTCGAGCTTTGGCTCAAATTCTTTTACAATCTTTGCCCAAAGTATGCGTCCTGCTCTTAGTTTGGCAATTTCCATAAAGTGATTCATGCCGAGTGCCCAAAAGAAGGATAGGCGAGGAGCAAATGCATCAATTGTAAGCCCTGCTTTTAGCCCTGTGCGAATATAATCGAGCCCGTCGGCAAGGGTATACGCCAGCTCAATATCGGCAGTAGCACCGGCTTCCTGCATATGGTAGCCCGAGATAGAAATAGAGTTGAACTTCGGCATATTCTTTGAAGTATATTCAAAGATATCGGCAATGATACGCATTGAAGCTTCCGGTGGGTAAATGTAGGTGTTACGCACCATAAACTCTTTTAAGATATCATTTTGAATTGTCCCCGCCAGCTCTTCAAGCTTGGCACCTTGCTCCAATGCGGTTACGATATAAAATGCCATGATAGGCAATACTGCTCCATTCATTGTCATTGAAACAGACATCTGATTAAGCGGTATTTGGTCGAACAATATTTTCATGTCGAGTATGGAGTCGATGGCAACCCCTGCTTTGCCCACATCACCTACAACACGCTCATGGTCAGAGTCATATCCTCGGTGTGTGGCAAGGTCGAATGCTACAGAAAGTCCTTTTTGACCTGCTGCCAGGTTTCGGCGATAAAATGCGTTGGAGTCTTCTGCGGTGGAAAAGCCTGCATACTGACGAATTGTCCAAGGGCGCATCACATACATAGTAGAGTAGGGTCCGCGCAAAAATGGAGGGATACCGGCCGCATAATGCAAATGCTCCAGCTGATCCAAATCCGCCTTTTGATATACTTGTTTTACCTGAATATGCTCCGGCGTTTCCCAGTTTTTTTCGATACCGTGCTTTTGTTCCCATTCTTGAGGGTTTAACGAGCTTGACGGTATGTTTTTGATATTTATATTTTTAAAATTAGGTTTCATAAAATCACAATTTTAAGTTGATGTTAGATAATACCAAGTCGTTTTTGGAACAGTTGAAGTGTCTCCAATACATTTGAACGTACATGTATAAAATGTTCCATGCCAGCCTCTTTCAGACTGTCGACCAGCTCGGTGGGATATCCGGCCAGTACAACTTCCGTGCTTCCTTTTAGTGCATTGAAAATGGTGGCGGCATTATCTGTATAATCGTCGTCGGAGCTGCAGATTACTACAATTTCGGCTTTGCTGTTACGTGCAGCTTCAATAGCTTCTTCGATGCTGGCAAATCCCGGATTATCTATTACTTCAAAGCCTGCACAAGCGAAAAAGTTCGATGCGAAATTGGCTCTTGCTTTGCGCATAGCGAGATTGCCATACGTAAGCATCCAGGCTGAGGGCCGTTTGTTTGATTTGCTGTAATGATCTGTGGCATAGCGAAGTAGCTCAAACTCTTGTGCGCCTCTGAAAGGCTTAATTGTTTCTATCTCCGCATTTGCATCCGTCTTGTCTTCCGGCATAAATACTGCTTTTGGCAGTTCTGTTTCAATTTGTTCGTTGAAATTTGGGAATTGATTTGTACCCAACAATATTTCACGGCGTGTAGCAATCGCTTGCTTGCGTTTTTCGGCTGTTGCCAGAATACGTTTTTGAATACTGCCTTTACGCAATGCAGCGAGATATCCACCTTCCTCATCAATCTCGAGGAAAAGCTTCCATGCTTCTTCAGCAAGCATATTGGTAAGTGTTTCAATATAATATGAACCTGCTGCGGGGTCAGTAATTCGATCCAGATAGGCTTCTTCTTTAATTACTAGCTGCTGATTGCGTGCAATACGTTCCGCAAAGGCGGTAGGTGTTTCATAAATGCTGTTGAACGGAAGTACTTTGAAAGAGTCTACTCCTCCGAGGATTGCCGACATTGCTCCGGTTGTGGTACGTAGCATATTCACGTAGGCATCATAAATACTTAAGTTCCAGCTTGTGTTTTGAGCGTGGATAAACATGCGTCCGTTGCGGGCGTCGTTTAGTCCGTACGCATTTACCAGCTGTGCCCAAAGCAAGCGATAGGCGCGCAGCTTTGCCATTTCAAGGAAGTATGAGCTGCCTACGGCAAGGTTGAACTTGATGCGTGGCGCCACATCACCGATAAATAAGCCTTTATCAGTCATACGGCTGAGGTATTCGCTTCCTATGGCAAGGCTGAATGCCATTTCTTCTACGATATTTGCTCCGGCATTGGTAAACATATGTCCGTTAACAGCCAATACTCTGAAGTTTGGAATGTCTTTCACGGCTTTGATGAGCTCAAAAGCGGTATTGAAGTCTTCTTCTTCATTGGTGTACCAAACTCCTCGGCGTGAGAAACGAATCAGCGGGTCATAACTCATCGAACCGTAGATTTTATCAAGCGGTCGATTGTATTTGCGCAACAACTCATCCAAGAAGTTTACAAGCTCAAGGTGCTGACGTGTAGCGCTGAAGTTGAGCTCCACGATGTCGGCACGGATATTTTTTAAGAGTGCTTCAAATTCGTTGATGCTGTACTGCTTGTCACAATCCAGCTCAAATCCGAGCGCATCAATTCCTTTCATCAGGATATCGAGTGCTTTTTCGTTGGCGGCAGCAATGTCGGTTACTTTAATGTCCTGACGGACCAACCAATTGTTACCGCTTGGCTTATTGCCCCTTACAAACGGAAAATCAGCAGGGTAGACGTTCGTCCACGGAATTGACTGCATATCCTCTTCTCTGTAGTAAGGCCTTACTGCAATCCCTTCATTTGTTTTCCAAACGAGTCTTTTTTCGTAATCTGCACCTTTTAAGTCCTTTACAATTAGTGCTTCCCATTCTGCAGTAGGTACTGCGGGAAATTCGCTAAAAAGCTTTTGCATTTTTTCATCCATATACACGGGTTTTGTATAGCTTTAATACTTAAGCAGTTAAAGAAATTCTTTCGATACTGCCTTAGCTGCAAAAATACGATAAAATCCTGAAATGAAGCCGTTTTCTTTAAATTATTGTTAATCAAATAACAATGGATATTGAGCCATAAACCATTAAGTACGTTTGTAGTCAAAAAAAGCCGGAGAAAGCGATTCCCCGGCTTGACATGAATTATGCAAGTTTAACCTGCTTAATTCATGAATTTAATTTTGAGGAATTTTAAGGCGTGAGCTGTGAAGCTGTAACCAACTACTGCGAACAACTCATAACGTAAAAATTGCCAAAATTAAATCAAAATTCATTTTGTAATCAACACGTTTTTAAATTACTACTAAAAACTCCAAACGCAATGATCAAGAGCTTATTACGATAAAGTTAGATTGTTAAGCTTATGAATTGGTGAATTATGCAGGTTAAATGGTCATGGTATCAAGCACTGCTTTTATACCCGGAAGCTCTTTGCCCTCAATATATTCGAGCATGGCACCTCCACCGGTCGATACATAACTAACTTTTTCGGCTAATTCGTACTTATTGACTGCGGCAACCGAGTCACCACCTCCTACCAATGAATAGCATCCTGCAGCAGTTGCATCTGCAATGGCATAAGCTACATCTTTGGTGCCTTTAGCAAAGTTGTCGAACTCAAAAACACCCATTGGTCCATTCCATAAAATGGTTTTTGACTGCGAAATAACCTCCTTAAATTTTTGTATGGTTTCGGGTCCAATATCAAGTCCCATCCATCCTTCAGGAATTGCATCCGATTTAAAAAGTTTTTGTTCGGCATCATTTGAAAAGCTGTCGGCAGCAAGTGTATCCGTGGGGATTAATAGATTTACTCCATTTGCTTTCGCCTTTTCAATAGCTTGGCGTGCTGTGTCAATCAGCTCGTCTTCTATCAACGAATTGCCGACATTACCACCCATTGCTTTAATAAAGCTGAACATCATGCCGCCTCCGATAATTAGATTGTCTACCTTATCGAGCAGATTGTTGATAATTTCGATTTTACCTGAAACTTTTGCTCCTCCAAGTACGGCAGTAAATGGTTTTTCTGCATTTTTAACGACTTTTTCCAGGTTGTCAATTTCATCTTGCATCAGATATCCGAACAAGGATGCTCCCGGGAAAAATTTGGCGATGATGGCGGTACTTGCGTGGGCGCGATGTGCAGTGCCAAATGCATCATTTACGTATACATCACCAAGAAGGGCAAGTTTTTTGCTAAACTGTTCATCTCCTTTTGTTTCTTCTTTGTAAAAGCGGAGGTTTTCAAGCAGCAGCACTTCTCCCGGTTTTAGATTTTCTGCCAGCTCTTTTGCTTGAGTACCAATGCAGTCGTTGGCAAACTTCACTTCTTTGCCAAGCTTGGATTCGAGTACCGAAATCAGGTGACGAAGCGAAAAGCGATCTTCCGGACCTTCTTTAGGACGACCCAAGTGCGACATTAATATCAGTGAACCGCCTACAGAAAGAATCTTTTGAAGTGTGGGAATAGCTGCCCTGATGCGGGTGTCGTCCGTTACTTCAAAGCGATCGTTCAAGGGGACGTTAAAGTCGACACGAACTAAAATGCGTTTGCCTTTGAGATTGTACAAATCAATGTTTTTCATTGTGTTATTTGATTAAAATTTTAAATATTGTGTTAGATAAACTGATTGACTCATAAATGCCAGATCATTTTTTTCGGGCTTCCAAATATAATATTTTATTCTCGCACCCTCGGGAAAATTAGTTGGTAGTACGCTTAAAACTTCCAAAAGTTTCGCTTTGTTGTTGTTTTCGAAGAACACATGAAGCGGATATGCCTCATAATGGTAATACTCAGCTTCAGCTTTACTTATCTCTAGCACTAGAAACAGCTTGTTATTTGGAATCTTATCTTGTTGAACTTCTGCATGATAATAAAAATTCATTTGGGTGTTTACTCTTTGAAACACAGTGTCTAACAAAGGAATAAACTCGCTTTCAGCCTGTGTTATATCGTATTCAACACTTGTAAGTAAATCTATTTTTTCGGGCATGAGTAGCTGAAAAGCCTCAGAAGGCTGTTTTTCCTTTTCATAGGTATAAATGCCAATTTTCCCATTGTTTGCTACGGCTGCCAGCTGATGTCGGACTTCGGGAGCATTACGCAAAATATCGCCGAATAGGCTGCTATTTGGAATAGCAATATAATTATATTCCCAGCCCAAGCTTTCTTTTATCTGCTTTGGTCCCGTATTCAATACCGTAAATCCTTTACGCTGCATCAGTAATAGCGGGCTGTTTGCGGTATACGCATCCAACACCAAAATTGGTTCTTCTTTTCCAATGCCTTTTGAATCGAGCCATGCAGCGCTGCCATCAAATAGTGTATACGACTTGGCTACCAAATCCCATCCATGAACCGTATAACGCTCGGCAAGGATTTTTTTACTGTGCATGATCATTAGCAATAGTGCAGCTGATGCCATTACAGCAAAACTTATCCTTGACCAATTTCCGGAAAGTCGAATTTGCCCGATGCCCATACCTAGAAGAAGACTGAGCGGGAAGAAAAGGCTGTCAAGGAAATAATAATCATGGTTGGGAAACTGTTTTGCCATTGCTATAAGGAATGCCAAGGCAGCTGCAATATTGAGCAATATAAAAAAGATAAGAGGGCGCCACTTGCTTCGATTTTTTCGCACAATAAGCAGTAATACAGCCAATCCAAGCAGCAGATAATGCAGGGGACTGAAATAATCCCATTTCCAGTTGTGCCAGCTTTGACTAAGCAGCTGTTTTAATTCGGTGAAACTTGTTGCAGGCATAAGTTGGCTAATGAATAGCGAGCCGTATTCAAACTCAAGGTATTTATTGTAGGCATAAAAAATGCCAAGCAGTAAAAAGGCAGGCAAGGGCATTAAAAGGCGACGAAGGTTTTGTTTGAATGATTTCAAATCATAAAACACTTGTACGGCTACCATTGCCAGCATCGGCATAAGAAAAGTGGGGCGTATCATCACTGCAATAGCGAATAAAGCCAAAGCAACTGCATACTGTTTGTCATGTTTATTCTTGCAAAATCCAATAAAATAGAAAATGGCAGCATAGCTGAATGCCAATGCCGTGATGGATGGGATAAATCCATGCATATAATAGGAAAATACGGGTGCCAACATCAAGGCGAGCATGCTAAATAATGCAGTAAATCGATGAAAATCAAGCTTTAAAAGGCTAGTATAAAAGAAAAGAAGACCCGCCGATGCGAATAGTAATTGGATATAACGAAATATTGCCGGTGAATTGGATTTACTCAAGAGCATAACAGCAGCAGTGATGTATTCCGTGAAAGGCAAGTCTGCTTTTGTAATGCCTTGCAGCTCAGTTAGTTCTTGTTTTGCAGGAAATTTAGGTCGCAGATTTGGACTTGTTGGCAGGAGCAGAGACATATTATTTGTGGTGTATCCGTGTGCCAAAGCAAGGCGGTCACTTTGTGTCCATGCATGCATATGATAGGGGAAAAGCTGCATATTGCCTCGAAACAAATAAAAACTCAAGAACGATAGCAGAAAAATCGGCAGCAAATATTTTATCGCCCAATTTTTGAAAGCCTTCATACTTATTTTGACATTTGTTTTAAGTCGAAACTCGAAAATACTGCTGAAAGAATATGTATTTCCTTCTCACCATCTAAGATACAATGACAAGCTGAGTATTTTCTTATTTTTTTGATTTCCCTGTATTTCCTCCAAACTCTTGTAATGCTTTTTTCCCTATAATCAGTTTTACCGATTTGGGTATGATATTAAAATCGAGTGGGGAGCTTCCCAAGGATTCTCCATCCGTTTCAAGTTGTATGGCATGGCGTGGTGTGGATGTTACACTGATTTGTTTTCCTCTAAAAGTTTTCACTTCATTCAATTTTATAAAACTTCCGTCGTACAAATTTTTAATATGACGTACCACCTTGAATTTGGGCGTTTGCCGGATAACGGTCATATCAAACTCCCCGTCATCGGGTATGGCATTTGGAAGCTGCATCATCCCTCCTCCATTATAGCGACAAATACCGATGCTCATGCTGAACACTTTTTCATTTATCACTTGTTCACCATCCAAATTAATGTGGAGCTGCACACTATTATATTGGACAAGCCCTGTTACCAAATTGAATAGATAGGTTATTTTCCCTCCCCGCCCTTTCGACTTCATCCGATTGGTTTTTTGGGCTACAAGAGCATCATACCCCATGCCTGCCATATTAATGAAGTAGCGACTTTTATCTTCTGAATCGTAACGGTACTTTACTTTTCCCACATCTTGTAAAAAGGTGCGTTCGGCTTTTAAAACGCGAATCGCTTTTCCATAGTTTAATGGAAAATAATACATTCTGCCCCAGTCGTTTCCGGTACCTACCGTAATCATTCCCAGTGTGATATCCGTAGTGGCGAAGCGGCTTTGTTGAAAAATACCATTTACTACTTCATTCAGAGTGCCGTCTCCACCTACGGCGAGGATTTTTTTAAAGCCTTGTTCATTGATTGCGTCCCTTGTCAGCTCGATGGCATGAAAAGGGTATTCAGTGAGCATGCTGATGAAAGAAAAGCCTTCCTTTACCAAAAGATTCCGTATGGCAGGCCAGTCTTTTTCACATTTGTTTGCTCCTGCCTTGGGATTCACGACAACGAGCCACTTGTCTGTTTCTGTCATAAAATAGTACTATTCGTTACCGTATCTTTCAGTATATTCCCTGTTATATGCTGATAGATTTGTTCTATTTGGACTGCAATTTATAAAAAAAATGTATTACAAATACTATTTATGCCATTGAATTTAGCTTAAGCCTTATAATTTTTTAGGCTTAGGTTGCCGAAATCATCTTGCTAATAAGCGCTTTAAGTTGTTTTGTAGTATTTTCCAGCTTGAAATTTTGTTCGACATATTGCCTGCCTGCCAAACCCATTTGTGCAGCAAAATCCGGGTTTTTGTATAAATAAATTATTTTTTCTGCCATTTGCTCCATATTAGCATAGGTTGTTAAATATCCTGTTACTTCGTGCTTTACAATTTCGGGATTGCTGCTAATATCAAAAGCCACCACTGCTTTACGAGCCGCCATTGCTTCGGTAAGCACGAAGCCGAAACCTTCCCAATGTGCGCTATGTACATAGATGTCGAGGCTGTTCATGAATGCGGTAATATCTTTTGTAAAACCTTGTAATACAAAACGATGTTGAAGCTTTTTGACTCGGATTAGTTTTTCCAGTTCTTCCCTTTTGCTGCCTTCGCCCGCAATTTTGATGATGAAATTAATTTCTTTTTTTTCAAGTATTTCTGCAAGCTCTACCAAAAGCTCATGTCCTTTTTGTTGTTCAAGACGACCTGCATTCCCCAAAATCAACTGCTCTCTCTTCCTTTCAAGGGGCAGCCCTTTCAGTTCTTCATCAAATTTATCAAGCTCGATGCCGTTGTAAATGACATGTATCTTTTCCTTTGGAAAAAGAAGTGGATTATTTTGCAAAATGCTTTTTGCAGTGCATTCCGAATTGGTGATAATTTCTTGTATCACGTTTTTGAAGAGCCAACGGTTGCTAATACTGTTTCGCACGGCTATGGCACTGCCGCGACGATATATTCTATTAGGTATTTTTGCCAAATATGCAGCGAGCCCAAAGCTTTTAACATCCGAAGGCAGATTCATTATCAGCAGCCTAGGCTTATCCTTTTTAAATTGGCGGTACAGCCGAAAAATCTTGAATGGGTTGAGCCACGACAAATTACCGACGGCTAAAGTAAAAATATTGCTTTCATCAAGCTGCACGCGTTTTAGAATTTCACTTTTGGGTGCAGTATATAGCTTGATATGAAAATCGGATTGCAGCTGTTCAATGACTTCCGCAAACCATTTTTCGCCACCACCCCATGCCTTATTGGTGTTGGCAAACGCAATGACGGGCTTGCTTTCATTCATTTTTGGCTGACTTTTGTTCGTGTTGTATTTGCCTTAATTTGCTGTATTTCAAAAAGGTGGCATGTGCTGAATTGCGGCAGATAATATATCCGTAAAAGCCGTCTAATATCCCCAGCTTAAGTATGTAATCGCGTAAAAAGCGTATCCGAGCCGAAAAAACAAGATGATACCATCTGCTTTTGCGTTTATTCTCGAAGGCTACACGCGCTTTTATTTCCGAAAAGCGGTTTATTTGATGGATATGTTCTTGGATGCTGCCAAAGGTATAATGAAGTATATCGCCTGTTAGCTGATATGGCTTCAGTTGCTCGTCTTTCAGCAGCACTTTATCGTGGGGGTTGCTGCCACCCCAGTAGCCTATTTTTTTATCGAACAAGCGCAATTTGGTATCCGGATACCAGCTGCTGTGCCGTATCCACTTTCCGCAATAGTTTGAAAGGCGGTTCATCTTGTATGCTTGTTGCGGAAAGCCTTTTTTCTTTTCGGCAACAATGCTTTTCAGCAGCTTTTCCGATAGCAGCTCATCGGCATCCAATGATAGTACCATCGGATGATAGGCCTGCTCCAATGCATATTGCTTTTGCTCGATATATCCTCCAAAAGGGTGTTGAATGAAACGGGCACCGTACTCGCGACAAATTGCTTCGGTATTGTCGGTTGAAAAGGAATCTACCACCACTATTTCGTCTGCCACCCCTTGTACTGACGCAAGGCAGCGACCTATGTTTCGTTCTTCGTTGAGCGTGATAATTACGACCGACAGCTTTTTCATTGACTATTCAAGGATTCCAAATAATCAGCAAATGTAAGAAAGTTCGGGCATGCAGTAAAATATTGGATTTTTTGTTTGCCGCTGCTGCAATTTAAATATCTTGAAATAACACAATCTTCAGCTATCCTAGAAATGTCGTCATAGCTTGATAAAAGCTTGTTATAACCGTATTCTATTTTAGTTGGCATAGCAAAGGCACTAATTTACAAAATTTTCTTGTCTCAAAGCCATTCAAAGCTTGGGATAAACTTCAAATTTATTTGCTGAAGCTTGAGCTTAAAGGAACTCTACAATTTATGTGCTAATAGTGGGGTGATTATTTGTATTCGCCTTTTTGTGAAGATAGGAGAGAGTACACTTGAATCTAATGATACTGCTTGTTCTTCTTAAAATTCTCTGCCTGTTCAAAAATCTCCACATATACTTCATCACGTTCTACGGGGGGATAACCGTGCTTATCCAATACCAGAATCAATTCCACTTTAAGTGCTGCTTTAATATCATCGCGTTTGTTCCAATCAGGGAATTTGGCTTGGCTATCCACAATTATTTTCACGGCTTTTGATAATTCAATAAGCTTATCCTCCGGATAGGTGAAATCGTATTTCTTGCACAGTTCTTTCAAAATATCATAAAAGGCTTTTTCTTCAAAATCAATTCCCAATTCTTCACCTGCCTTAAACTCTTTATGCACCTCCCATATCAGGTTTGTCAAAGCTTCAGCCATTTCTTCATAAACTTCGCTTTTGAAAATATCGTTTGCCTCCCGATTATTATAACGTTCAACGATATGCTGCATTTTTTTGGTGAAGTCAATGCCTTTGACCTTGTTCACTTTGCGCATTTCTCCAATAACTTTTGCAAGAAGCTGTTGCAACAGCTTTATTTTGGTGTTTGGCAGTTTTATTTTGTCAATCTTTGCTAAATAATCCTCATCAAAAATATCTTGTTCGGTTTTGTTTTCTTCACCAAGCTTGAATATTTCTTCTATTCCATCACTTTGTAGCGCATCTTTTATCATTTCTCGAACCCTGGCATTCATTTGTGCCGTATCGGGTGCATTGCCTTTGGTCAGCTTGAAAACTATAGAACGAATGGCAAGATAAAAATGGGTATAATCTCTTTCCGTTTGGTTTAATTGTTCGCTTCCGGAACAAATATCGTAGGCGGCTTTCAGTCGTTGTACCAAACCGATGAAACGGGCTTCCAGCTCCTTGGTTTGCTGCACATATTCGGCAGCCATATTCAAGCTATGCAACTGTTCGAGTGCACTGCCTTCAAAATATTTTGAGCTGTCAAAATTGTGCATCAGCATTGCCAATAGATCTAGGTGATCCCTGACCACCACTAAAGATTGTTCAATGTCTTCGAAGTTGTCTTCATCACCTTTGTTGTATTTTGCCAATGCCAGATTCATCTGATTTTTAATTCCAATATAATCCACTACAAGTCCTTTGTTTTTGGCTTCAAATTTGCGGTTTACTCTGGAAATTGTTTGAATCAGGTTATGTTGATGTATGGGCTTGTCGATATATATGGAATCTAAAAAGGGCACATCGAAGCCGGTGAGCCACATAACCACTACAATAGCGATTTTAAAGTTTGACTTTGGGTTTTTAAACTGTCGATCCAGCTCTTTTCGATAATCTACCGTACCTAATAAATCCCAAAGCTCTTTGGGGTCGTCTTTGCTTCGTGTCATAACGAGTTTGATGCGTTCAATAGGTCGCAATTCCCGTTTGTCTTTGTCAGTTAGCTCCGCGCCATCTTCAGCTTCTTGTATTTCATTCCATTCCGGACGCAGGGAAATGATGTTTTTGTACAATTCGTAGGCTATATCGCGACTGCTGCTCACAAACATCGCTTTTCCTTTGACGGTTGCTCCCTCCGAAATCCGTTTTTCGTAATGAGTTATAAAATCTTCTGCAATCATTTTCAGTCGGTCGGGATCACCAAGTATGGCTGACAACTTTGTTGTTTCTTCCTTGCTCTTATCTATCTGATATTCATTTGCTCCCAAAGCAGCTGCCTCTTCATAATATTGCTCAATTTTTTCAAGTTCGCCATTTTTCAATGCTACCTTGGCAGCGCGTCCTTCATACACTATTCGTACAGTAATTTCATCCCTTACCGATTCCGTCATGGTATAGGCATCCACCACCTTGCCAAAAACGTCTAATGTAGAATCAATTGGTGTGCCCGTGAAGCCTACATAAGTAGCATTGGGTAAAGAATCATGCAGGTATTTTGCAAAACCATAGCTTTTCTTTACTCCGGTTTCCGTGATTCTTATCTTCTGGTCCAGATTTACTTGGCTTCGGTGCGCTTCATCAGAAATGCAAATGATATTGTTACGATTGCTTAATAGTTCGGTGTCTTCCGTAAATTTATGAATGGTGGTAAGAAATACACCTCCGCTTTGTCTGTCAAGCAGTTTGAAGCGCAAGTCAGCACGACTTTCAACGCTTTCAACGGTATTATCGCCAATAAATGTTTTGGCATTGATAAATTGTGTCGAAAGCTGGTCATCTAAGTCGGTACGATCGGTAATCAATACGATGGTGGGGCTTTCAAAATATTCACTTTTCATTAAAAGCCTTGTGAGAAATAGCATGATATAGCTTTTGCCGGAGCCGGTAGCACCAAAATAAGTGCCTCCTTTTCCATCGCCTTCGGGTTTTTGAGCCAGTTTAATGTGTTCAAACAAGGCTTTTGCCGCATAATATTGCGGATAACGGCACACTATTTTTACTTCTTTTTGGCTGTTGTCGGGAACGAAAATGAAATTGCGGATGATATCGCGAAGGCGGTCTTTGTGAAACATGCCCTGTATCAACGTAAACATGGAATCAATCCCATCCACATCTTTTGCCAGACCTGCCACACGTCGCCAGGCGTAATAAAATTCGTAAGGTGCAAAAAATGAACCGGCTTTGTTGTTGACGCCATCGCTGATGATACAAAAGGCATTGTATTTAAAAAGCTCGGGAATATCTCTGCGATAACGCACTGTAAGCTGTTTGTACGCATCAAAAATGGTAGCTTCCTCACGAATTGCGCTCTTAAACTCGAAAACTACTACAGGCAAACCGTTGATATAAAGGATACCGTCGGGGATGCGTTTTTCATCGCCCACAATCTCCATCTGATTTACAAATTTGTAGATGTTTTTATCTTCGACATATTCATTATCATATTCTGTTACAACCGCTTGCAAAAATTCTGCATCGGCAGGACGCTGTTTGTTTAAACCGGAATAATCAATCAGTTGAATGTAAATATCTTTCTGTGTGTGATCTTCTCGTTTCAATATAAAACCATCTGAAAGCATGCGGATAAATCTTTTATTACTTTCGTAAAGATCGGAAGCCGGCAAAGTACGCAGTTGCAAAATAATGCTGTCTACCTCGTTTTTTGTAATGCCGTCTGCTGCATGGCGGTTGGTTAGAAACTGTCGCAAATCCTCCTCTATCAACACCTCATCCGATCTGCGATTAATCGCCACACCCGGAAAATGTGGATAACCCTCCTGTGCTATCAGTTCTATAAATGCCGCTTCTAATTTTGCTTCTGTGAACTTCATATTGTTCTCCTTTACGATTCGTTTATCTCCTGATAAATGTAAAAATAAGCCTTTATATCTTCAGAAAATCTCTTATTTCTACAAAATTGTACAAATAAGGTGTTTTTAAAGGGTTTATTTGTACAGTTTCTGCATAAACTTCAATTATTTATTTTATATCTGTACAGTACGTTGGGATTTCCGACATACTGAAATTTCACGATTTATAAAATTCATCTAACTGCCAGTTTTTCGGATTATTTTTTATGTATTCCGAGATACGGTTATACGATTGTTCGTTCCAAATAATGGATTCATAATAATTGCGTTGCCAAACATCATACGTTTTGGTGTTTTGACGCATCCATTTGGTTACCCCAATTTTGAAACCACGCACCATTGACCCAATGGTTTTGGATGTACCGCGCGGACGTTCGGTTGGTTGTTGACGTTGTGACGAATGTTGTTGACGTTGTGACGAATGTTGTTGTCGGGGCGAATGTAGGGGCGAAAAATTTTTCGCCCCTACGTACGCCCCAACATTTTTCGCCCCTACAATATTTGCACCGACGACCGTTTCCACAATTTCAATAATTCCATGCACATGGTTGGGCATAATCACATATTCATGCAACACCACATTGGGGAAATGTTCCGGTATATCCAACCAACATTGTTTGGCAATTTTACCGGCATCATTTAATATTATTTCATCATTTTCAACTTCACCAAACAGGCATTCCCGATCCTGACTACAAATCGTAATAAAATACAATCCTGCCTGCGAATAATCGTATCCTTTCAAACGAATAGAACGACGGTTATGGATATTTGGATTGTAGTTTGACATCATTATTTTTTTATTTCACCATCCTTGCTAATAACAGGGATTTTAATTGTGTCAGTTTTATATTCTCTTTCTTTTTTAGATTAATCACATTGAAGATAGAATCAGTCTTTATATAGTACAATTTAGCTGTTTGCTTATCTGGTTTTATTAAGCAAATACCATTCATATTTTTCTGATTAATTTTGGGTTGAGCAGCGCCTGTGACCTTGTCACTTACATTTTTCCTTTTTAGCATTGAATAAATCAATCTTGTTGAGTAATCTTTTGAACCTTTCAGAATATGAGCGTGGTTATTTACCCAGAACTTTTCGTTAACTAAAAAAACAGAAGGATATCCGTTTTTGTCTATAACATTAATTCCATCCTCTGAAAAAAGTAAATATTCACCATCAAATAGAAAATCTTTTACGTAGTCTATTATCCCCATTGCACCATAATATGGGAACTCCCCTTTAAAACTCTTCCTTTCTTCTTCTGATAATGGCTTTCGTTTATAATCAAAGCATTTTGAAACTTCTTTTAAGGTTGTATTTACCCACCCCTCAGGCACATCCTTCTCCAACTCCTCATTCCACACCATCTTACCGCCATTATCTTTGTAGGGTTTCCCATTTTCGTCAGGGAAGTTAAATTCCACAAACCACTCCTTGTAAATTGCCTGCGCTGTAGCTTCTAACTTTTCGCATATCTGCTCGTTTACTTTTATTTTATTCTCGATGGCTTGGTATTCTGCTACAATCTTTTCCTGCTCTTCAATGGGTGGAATGGGAAGTTCCACATCGCACATTTCTGACCAGTCAAAGGTTTCTCTTGCACTTCCATGACTATTAAAGCGAGCGTATCTATCAAACTCTGGACGAGAGAACCACATCATTAAATAATCCGGTAATAATTGGTCTGCATCTACAATTTCAAAAGGTAAATAAGCTTGTGAAATTAGGGCTTCATCATAATCTTTAAATAGCGCAATTGTTATTTTATCACCATTTCTGGATGTTACCGGACCGTAGGCAAACTGATTCCTCTTAATCACTTTGTAGTTCGCCATATTGGTACCTATTGTATTTGCAATTGAAGGAATAAATACCTTATTTATACTCAAACCCATTAACGGAATATCTTTCAAATCACTATTCCTTATATTGACTAACTCAATATAATCACCCAAACGCTTATATGTTTCTTTTTTAGTTGCCATACTTTGCTCTTCTTTCCATAAATACATTTTTATCTCGTTCAATTTCTGCTGCCAGTTCCTCTTCGGTGGGCAGATAGGGCAGATATTTATTGGCAAAAACCTGTTTATTTTCGCTTAATACAGAATATTTTGCAATGGTTTGGTCAGTTTCGGTACACAACAAAATACCGATGGTTGGATTATCGGTTTCACCACGTTCCAGATCGTCAAACATACGCACATACATATCCAGCTGCCCAATATCCTGATGCGAAAGCTTATGGGTTTTCAATTCTACAATTACAAAGCATTTTAAGATGTAATTATAGAAAACCAAATCGATAAAGAAATCTTGTGTTTCGGTACGGATATGTTTTTGTCTTGCAACAAATGCAAAGCCTTTCCCGAGTTCAAGTAAAAAGTCCTGCAAATTATCTATTAAACTCTGCTCTAATTGAGATTCTGTATAAGATTTGGAAGAAGGCAGCCCCAAAAACTCCAAAACAGTTGGATTACGGATGAAATCTTGTGGATTATTCACCGCTTGCGCTGTTTTCTTCTCCATTTCCTGTTTTACCTCTTCCTTATTTTGAGATGAAAGCAAACGTTGATAATAAAGTGTGGAAATATTTCTATCGAGCGTGCTGATCGACCAGTTTTGTTCCGCTGCTTCGCTCAAATAATAGCTACGTGCCTGATGGTCATCAATTTTCAAAACACGCTGATAATGAGACCAATGCAATTTGGCGAACACCGTTCGCCAAATTGGGTTTACAGAAATGGCGAAGGGTGTTCGCCAAATGTTTTCTTCTTCATCTTCATGGATCAGTAAATCCGGAAATCGGCTGTAAAACTGACGATATTCCCGAATTGTTCTCTCCGAAAATCCTCTTCCAAAACTTTCGGTTAATTCTTTGGAAACATTTTTTATAATCTCCTTTCCGTATTTGGCACGTTCCTTCCCATTTTGCTCTTCTTCCACAATACGCCGCCCGATAAGCCAGTATGCCTTAATCATTTCGGTATTGGCAACCGTATAAGTGGTATTTCTCGCATTTTCGAGAATCTTCTTTATTTCGTTTATGTAAGAAAATTTCAGCATCGTTCAAACGCTTTATAGTTATATCGTTTTTTTTCAGTTGTCAAATAATACTTTACAACTGAAACAGTAGGCATCTCTCTAGTAGCTAACATATTAATCATACTTCAACTTCAATTTTGCTTGTGGTGGTAAATTTTATGCATCTCGGTCGTCATTAGTTTTATATCCCTGATTGGGATGGTTATGGGTGTAGGGATATTTAATCAGAAGTTTATTTTCTTTTACTAAAGGGGGTAATATTTTATTGCGAATATAATTTACTGATCTACCCAGCAATTTTGCTATCTTTTCTTTGCTTATATACTCATTTCGGCAAATATCTAAGACTGCTCTTTCCATCTCTTCTTTTTTCATGCTTTTGGGATATTCGGAGGTTGCAACCTTTTTATCGGAGGTTGCAACCTTTTTGTCGGAGGTTGCAAGCTTTTTGTCGGAGGTTGCAAGCTTTTCAGCAAGGGTTTCACCCTTTTCTCTCAATTTATAAGTTGTCCACCTGCCTTTATTGTCAGATTCTAAAAAGCCCTTTTCACACATTTTCTTAAGCAAGGCTGTGATATCGGCAGGGTGCTGGTTAAGCATATATTGTAAACGGTGATTTGAAATAGAACCTTCTACTAATGCCACATATAAGGTACTAAGCTCATCCGGCGTAAGCAGTGATATATCTCCATACTTTAGCTGTAACTGAATTAAAATATTTTCAGGAATAATGCTAAACATGGGCATTGTAAGCTTAACACGGTCGGGTATGGTTTCAATTTCAACAAAAGGAAGTCGCCAGTGTGCATATTTCCATCCCGCCATTATTTTATCTACTCCGCTACCGGCTTTTTCAGCCCGTCCGATAAACATAAACATTTGTTGCAGGGAAGGATTTCGGCATTCGCTGGTACCACCTGCATAATATTGTTCAAGAGATACAAGTAGGGTACCCGGATTTGAAAATACAAACTTTTCTGAATCTAATTCTATCACTATATTGCCGCTTTGAGAATAATCAGTATGTACTAATGCATTCACAAAAGCCTCTCTTAGAGCAATATGGGCAGGGGTCTCATCTAATCGTTCATCCCCTTTAATTTGAAATGGCGTTGGTAAAGTGCCTGATAAACGAGGCCAAACCTTTAAATAAAATTGTAAAAGATTTGCTTCCCAGCTGCCATCCGGATAAATGCGATTTGTCCATCTGATAGTACTATCAGTTGATAAACGTTCTCTGAAATCAGGAAAAAAATCAGGAAGAGCATCTTGTTCTCTGATGGAATCATATTTACCAAACATAATAAGTCCGGCAAGCGTAATGCCTGCAATTCCTGTTTTCCTGTCTTTACGGATTGCCCCCAATTTTGTCAGTAGTTCGTTATCCCCAAGTGCATGCCAGGGATGATTACTGAATGAACTCTTAAAAAGTTGCCGATATTGCTTTATGGAAAGCTCATCGAAATCATCAATAGTGAAATTTTCAAGAATTAAGCCATCCTTTTTTAATTCTACACTAGAATCGGCAATCATTCTTCTCACTTCCTCATCTGTACATCGATAATCTCCTTCGTGATTTCTTTTATACGTGTTCCCAAAAGGATTTCGGCTAAGAAAAACCGGCCTTTCCGTTCGCGAAGCAAAAGGAACTCTTATTGCCAAAACATTTTTTTTGTTAATAACGATGGTTTTAACATCGCTGTTTTTTAACAAATTTCTATTTACCGTATTTGGATTATTACACCCATCCCAAAATTCTTTTTTATATTTTTCAATTTGCTGATTTGATAAACCATGCACAATGAGCGAATGACCTTTTTCTTGTATTCCAATTACAATAACACCGGTATTTGTGTTTGCAAAAGCAGAATAAGACTTCCATAGTTCTTTAGGAAATCCGTCTTTGCCTGACTTATATTCAATCTCGTAATACTCATTAGGCAAAAACTCATTTTGAATAAGTGAAAAGATAGAATAATCATCAAAATCGAAAAGATATAATTGTCTGTCTTGCATAACGTTATATTTTATATCCCAAGTCTTTAAACACTTTTCTCACCTCTGTTTTCAGTTTTTCCTCCTCTTCAAAAAGGCTTTTCAATTCAGTTTGCAGCGTTTTCATCTGTTCGTCGTAATCCAATCCCTCATCTCGGTTGACAAACTCAATGTATTTGCTCGGAACCAGTGAATAATCCTTTTTACGTATTTCGTCTATTGTCGCCGAATAGCAATATTCCGGTATATCTTCATAATTTTGTCGGGGCAGTTGGGGCGAATCATTATTCGCCCCTTCCTGCCAATTATGATATACCGACGTTGCTTTTTCAATATTTTCATCAGAAAACTGGATAAATTTCTTTTCAAAAGGGATTCCTTCTTGTCGTAAATCCATAAAAAGCAGTTCCTTTTCCCGGTTTCGGTATTGTTTCTCTTTATCAAACTGTTTTACGGTACGTTCCTTTTTATTTCGGTTTAAGATCCACAGCGTTACCGAAATATCGGTGGTGTAAAACATATTTCTTGGTAGAATTACAATCGCTTCTACCAGATCATTCTCAATCAACTGCTTACGAATGATATATTCATCACCTCCACCGCTCAGTGCGCCGTTTGCCAGCAGAAATCCTGCCACCCCATTTTCCGAAAGCTTGCTCGCCATATTCAAAATCCAGCCGTAATTGGCATTGCTTCGGGGCGGTACGGCATAGCCTCGCCAGCGAGGGTCATCAATCAGTTCATTTTCACCCCGCCAGTCTTTTTGGTTAAAGGGCGGATTGGCCATAATATAATCCGCTTTCAAATCTTTGTGCTGGTCATCCAGGAAAGTATCGGCTGCTTTTTCGCCCAGATTGGCAGAAATACCACGGATTGCCAGATTCATTTTCGCCAGTTTGTACGTAGTATTCGTATATTCCTGTCCGTAAATGGATACTTCTTTTTGATTGCCGTGATGTGCCTCAATAAACTTGATACTTTGCACAAACATACCACCTGAACCGCAAGCCGGGTCATAAATAATTCCTTTGTAGGGTTCAATCATCTCGGCAATCAGGTTTACAATACTTTTTGGCGTATAAAACTCGCCCTTGCCTTTTCCTTCAGCAAGTGCAAATTTTGATAAAAAGTATTCGTATACTCTTCCAACCAAGTCATTTTCAGGGTCTTGAGTGGTGTCAATATCATTAATCGTATCGAGCAGTGAAGCCAGCTTGGTAATATCCAGTCCCAATCGGGAAAAATAGTTATCGGGCAGTGCACCTTTCAGTGCTTTGTTGTTTTTCTCGATGGTATGCAGGGCGGTATCAATCAGTAGAGCAATATCGTTTTGCTTTGATTTTTTTATCAAGAAGCTCCAACGGCTAATCTCATCCAAGTAAAAGACATTGCTCATATTGTAAAATTCCGGCATTTCAATATACTTCTGTTTGCCGTCTGCAAGAAGCTTGGCGCGATGTTCTTCAAATTTATCACTTGCAAACTTCAAAAATATAAGGCTTAACACCACATGTTTGTATTCTGCCGGCTCTACGCTGCCACGCAGTTTATTTGCTGCATCCCAAAGTGCTACTTCGATTGGTTTTTCTTTCGTTTCTTTTTTAGCCATTATATTTCCTAAGGTTTCTATTAAAATCTCAAAGTTACAACTATACTTGTTGTGGTGGTTAATAAAACTTTTGTATCACCAAATTATACAAATGTAAAAGTGCGGTCTTCCGTACTAATTTTGGCTTCCTTGATAAAGGATTTCTTTCACCAAGAAACTATAAGTAGTTAAAAAACAGTAAGATATAAAATCTACTCCTTATCGCTGGCAGTAATTTTTTGTTTTAATGCGATGAGTAGGCTGTTCAGGTCCGTATAGTTTTCCAATTGGTATTTTTCGCTTAGGATATCTACATTTCCTTTTCGCCAGAAGCCTTCCGGGCAGACTACCATCAGGTTGTCGCTTCGTGCATAAAGTCCCAGCTCTAACAGGCTGATTGGGCTGAGTGAGGCAGGAGCAAAGTACATTATAATGTAGTCGGCAGCTTCCAATGCTTCCAATTCCCATTCCACTTGCTTTCTGAATTCCGGCTCTTCGGCAACAGGTTTCCAGTCTTTGTTCCAATCTCCCCTGCGCGGATTTAAAAGAATGACATCGTATGCTGCCAAGTCCGTTTCAACTGCTTGTTGCCAGTCCTCGGCAGTGCCCATATCAATGCTGCCACCAAGAAAAATTTTGATGCGCTCATCTTGCTGAGGCAGCTTTTCGGGAGCTTTGATAATTTGTACGTGTTGTGCATTAATCATCAATGGAAAAATCAGAAAAACGAGTAAAAATAATGCCCTTGTGTTCATAAAGCCATGCTTCGGTGATGCAATTTGTTTGATAAAGCAAAAATATGGATAAAGTATGAAGCAAGAGCATTTGCTTTTCAATTCGGGACAAAAGAGGGTTTTCGTTGGTTTGTGAAACCTGAATTTATCCGAAGGTATGAAATCGTTTTTTTACAAATTTAGAACCCCAAAAGCTTGTGAGATAGTAAAGTATGGTTTTAATATTCCATGTGGAGCGCGCAAAATAAAAGCGTGCTTCTTTCATATCGCCCAACAAATAATAATACCTCCCTCGGCTGCCGTGTATCTTTTTATATGCACGTTTTACTTCTTTTGGATAGGTGTTTTTATAGCTTTCAATCGTTAGGAGCGAATAATAAAAATCTTTCATGCGATAATCGGCATTTAACGAAAGATTGGAGTCTTTCACATGGCGGTTGTAGAGCGATTCGCAGACTTCAATTGAATCTTGATTATGAAACAGCCGCAGCACCCAATCATAATCCACCATCCCGAAATTTTCTTCAAAAAGTATGTTTTTCAGTTCTTTTCGGTAGATGAGGCTTCCCAGATAGGCTTGCTGCCCTTTGCCTGATTTTGACAGTTTTTCTAAAAAACTTTGGTTCTTTTGGTAATAAATATAGCCTTTTGGGTCAGAAAGCACCCGTGCTATTGTTTTGTCTTTTGCTGTATCTACAAGGCTGTAGCCCGAGCTAACAATGGGCACTTGTTCCAAAAAAGGCAATTGCACGACTAATTTATTTTCTTTCCACTCATCATCATGGTCCATGATGCAGATATAATCGCCACTAGCTGCCTTTAGGCCGATATTTCGTCCGGTATTGGGACCGCCCGTATTTTTTTCTGTTTGCAGCACAATTGCACCTAAGGATTTTGCAATTTCCGGACTTTTATCCGTTGAGCAATCGTCCACCACAATAATCTCCACATCAAAATCAGTGCCTCTTCCTTGCTGATTACGCACTGAAAGCAGACTTCTTTCTAGTGTCTTTTCGGCATTATAGGTGGTGATGATTACGGAAACGGTTTTTTTCATTTTTATGGAGCTGTTTTCGCTAAATACGTTCGCTAATTTGCTGTATCATACGCTTTTAAAGCAGGTCTTTTCTATCAAATAAATTGTATTTCAGTATGCAATAGATGGCTCTGAAGCCGTCTTTCCAGTTAATTTTTTTGCCTTCGGCATAAGTTCTACCGTAGTAGGAGATGCCTATTTCGTATATGCGTATTCCTTTGATACGTGCTATTCGTGCGGTCACTTCGGGTTCAAATCCAAATCTGTTTTCTTTGAGCTTTAGCCTTTGTAAGATGTCGCGGCGAAACAGCTTATAGCCTGTCTCCATATCACTCAAATTGAGATTTGTAAATACATTTGATACAAATGTCAGGAATTTGTTACCAATGGAGTGCCAAAAAAACAAAATGCGGTGCGGATTTCCTCCCGAAAACCGTGAGCTGTATACCACATCCGCCATTCCTTCGCGTACGGGCTGCAACAAGCGCATATAATCGCGTGGGTCGTATTCGTGGTCGGCATCTTGTATTAGTATATAATCGCCTTTTGCTTTTCCGATGGCGGTGCGAATGGCAAAGCCTTTCCCTTTATTGCTGGCTGCCTTTAAAATATGTATTGGGATAGTGTTTTCTTCCGCCATAAATGCTTCAGCTATCTCGATGGTGCGGTCGGTAGAAGCATCGTCAGAAATAATAATCTCTGAAGATATATTGTTGGAAATGAGGCTGTCGCACACTTTGCGTAAGACAGACTGAAGCGATTGCTCCTCATTATAACAAGGGATAATAATACTTAATTCGGGCGTAATCATATAAGCTTATACGCTTTAAAAGCGACAAAGTTAGTGCTAATTTTAGCAACTGCCCTTAAAAAAGTCAGAAAGCTTGGCAGTTTAAGGCTGTTAGTCATGAATTCTTGCCTGCCTGCCTTCTATTTTGCTTTAAAGCAGTAAAAGCATTTTTGATTTCAGCCTAAAAGAGTAATTTTACCAAAATTTTTGCTGATTTTCATGAAACTACTGAAACTTCCTTTATTGGCTAAAGTGGGTATTGCCATTGTGTTGGGTATTATCTTTGGGCAGTTTGTTCCGCTTTGGTTTGCGCGTATTTTTGCCACTTTTAATGCCTTATTCGGTAATTTTTTATCCTTTATCATCCCTTTGATTATTGTCGGTTTAATTACACCGGCTATTGGAGAATTAGGCAAGGGAGCAGGTAAATTATTATTGTTGACGGCAGTGATTGCCTATGCATCTACCTTGTTTTCCGGATTTTTCACCTATGCGTCTTGTCAAGCGGTGTTTCCGCATATGTTGTCGGGTGGGAGCGAGCCCCTTGCGGTAGAAGCTATAGACGAAGTGGTTGTAAATCCGTTTTTTAGTGTGGCAATGCCTCCGCTGATGGATGTGATGACGGCTTTGGTGCTTTCATTTACAATCGGATTGGGATTAACGGTTATTTGGGGTAAAAGCCTGCAAAATGTGTTTATTGATTTTCGCGAAATCATTACGGTCGTTATTGCTTCGGTTATTATTCCGTTATTGCCGCTTTATATCTTCGGTATGTTTCTATCCATGTCGGTTTCGGGTCAGGTATTTTCGGTGATTCTGCTCTTTTTAAAAGTTATTTTAGTCATTTTTGTATTGCATATTCTCCTGCTTATTTTGCAGTTTGTGGTGGCGGGAGCTATTGCGGGTCGCAATCCTTTTAAGGCTTTGAAGCAAATGCTGCCGGCTTATGCCACTGCCTTGGGGACCGCCTCTTCTGCAGCTACCATTCCGGTCACGCTGCAGTGTAGCTTGAATAACAAAGTGAATGAAAATATTGCATCCTTCAGTATCCCGCTTTGTGCCACCATACATCTTGCCGGAAGCACCATGAAGGTAGTCGGTTTTGCCCTGGCAATCATGTATTTCTATGCTGTTCCGATAGATTTCGTTAGCTTTTTAGGCTTTATATTCATGCTTGGCATCGTGATGATTGCCGCTCCCGGAGTGCCGGGAGGTGCTATCATGGCAGCCATCGGAATTATTCAAAGCATGCTGGGCTTTGACGAGCAAATGGTCGGACTAATGATTACGCTTTATATAGCCGTGGATAGCTTCGGTACAGCTTGTAATGTAACCGGAGACGGTGCTATCGCCATGATTGTGGATAAGATTGCAGGGAAATGGCAAAGGGTGGAAGCAGAAGAATAGTATAATAGCTAATAAATCAGTAAGACCGTTCCGTTTTTATGCCTGATGGTGCCTGCTGAATCTAGGTATTGCATCTGATAGACGTAGGTCCCCGTAGGCTGCATCTTATTTTGATATTTGCCATCCCAACCTTCGCTTGGATTGCTGTATTCCCAAAGTAGCACTCCCTGACGATTGAAAATAGCTAGCTTGTATCCTTCTGATTTCATGGGCTGTACGGGCTTGAAACTGCGATTTATTTCAATAGAACTATAGGGATTAAATGCATTGGGCATTACCGGCTCTGCTTCCGGGTCGAATTGCAAAATATTGGAATATGAAAGCTGATGTTCTTCAAGGCCTACGGCTTTTAATTGAATGGAAACCGGAGCGCTTAATTCGAATAAATCATCTATCGGGATATTGTATTCTTGGGCATTTTCATGAATGGCAATAACTCTGTTGCCTCCGGACAGAATAATTTCTTGTGAACCGGTTTCCCAGCCATCATAGGTATTCCAACGAAGTTGAATTTCATTATTTTCGGTACCTCCGTACTCCAGCAGTATGCTTCTGTGAACCTTGTCATCTGTATGAAGATTATTGCAGGAATCCTGCATAAACAACTTATAATAATATGAATGTGCATTACAGTTCAACTCATGGCTGTCCTCAAAAGACAATGGATTAAAGCTATGCATTGGAAGCGTGTAGGAAT
This sequence comes from uncultured Lentimicrobiaceae bacterium, assembly GCA_964592175.1. Classification (GTDB taxonomy): domain Bacteria; phylum Bacteroidota; class Bacteroidia; order Bacteroidales; family F082; genus JALNZU01. Next base: position 47,477 of record CAZQBU010000001.1, on the reverse strand, counting down.
CAAAGCCCTCATCATTGTTTCGACTCAGGTATAGTGCTTTGTAGCGCATGGCTTCTTCCGCCTGATATGAAATCTCAATCGTATGATTGTCAAGCACGCTTACTGATTGAATCTTGGGTGCTGCGGGCGGCAGATAACTCTTGGTAAACACCTCCGTAGAATTTGAATTGGCATCCGGATAGCTCCCATCGGGAAAATGTGCAGCCACATAATAGATGTATGTTTGTTCCGGCTCCACATCCTGATGCCGGTATTCGTAGATGTTTCGTTCGAATGTTATTCCATACCCTGGTCTGCTTATGGTTTCTGTTCCCTTTGGCTCGAGATATGCTGTTATGATTTTGTCTAGCTCTTCCCAAGGCTGATCATTTTGTTTGCAATAAATAATGTATTCCGGTGCTAGGCCTTCAAGCATATACTCCTTGAAAATCAAAGAATTATACTTTTCACACGGCTCATAGGTAGTAGCAGTATCATCTAAAATAATGCTTTGAAGCAAATCCTTCGATATGTCTGATTCAATTCCGTTATATTTGGTTGCAACCGTAAAAATATAGTTTTTCAACTGTTTATGGTCTCGTATGGAATAGGTCCATGAGCGGCTTGCCGAATCTGTGATATGATGTATGGGATCCTGCGTTTCGTCCCATAAATATATTATAAAACCTTCAACATCAGTACTATGTGTTGTAATATCCCACTGTATCTCAATATCATTATTGTTATCGGGATTAAAACTAATCATGCGAATATTCGGTTGCATCTGCGAAAAGAGCGAAACTGCATACAGCATCAGGACAACTAATATGATTGGACTTTGTCTATTCATATTTTAGGCTATTTAACTACTACAGTAAGCATTTCATCGGCTTGCAGCCATTGTTTTGCCAGCTTTTGCAGCTTTTGTGGATTGGTGTTATTCATTTCTGCAAGGCTCTTCGTGAAATATTCCATTTTACGGTCTATCTCGAGGGTGGCATGAAACTTTTCGGCTTGATTGTAAATGCCGTCCAGCCCACGCAAATAACTTCCGTTGAGGTAGTTTTTGACAAGCTGCAACTCATCTTCGCTTACTTCTTCGTCAATCAATTTTTGCAGCTCGTTCCTTATTTCTGCAATGGCGGCATCAGTCACTCCGGCACCTACTTCTGAAGCAATGGCAAAGGTAGCGCTATGGCGGTAGTTGACCATTTGTGAGTAAATGCCGTAGGTATAGCCTTTGTCTTCACGTATATTCGACATCAGGCGTGAGCCGAAATAACCGCCCAATAAGGTGTTTAGCACTATAAAACTGCTGTAATCCGGATGGTCGCGCCTCATAATTTGCCTTCCCATCATAATAGCCGATTGAAGGGAGCTTGCAGCTTTGAATTCATGTATCCCGACTGCAGCCTTTTCCACAATTGCTGCTTCAGGGAGTGATATATCCTTGATGTGGTGCTGCCCGAAAAGAGAATTGACCATTTCCGGCATTTCTTTGGTAATTGCACCACTCATTATTAGCTGTAGCGGGGCAATTTGATAGTATCCCGCATGAAATTTCTTTAAATCTTCGATTTGGATTAAGTCAAAGTCCTCTTCTTCTGCAATTTGCCCGTACAGGCTCTCATTTCCAAACACCAATTTGTTGAAATGACGTTGCGCCAGCTGACGGCTTCGCTTTCCGCCCAATATAAATGCTTGTTTTTGGCGTTTGTTGTAAATGGTAAAGGGTTTTTCGGCAAAGTCGGGCTCGAAAAATAGTTCTGCCAGCAGGGGCAACAAATGGCGTACACTCTTTTGCAGGCAAAGCAAACTAATTAGTGCACGGTCTTTTGATGCATTAAGTGTGAGATGTGCACCATGATATTCAATCCGATTGTTTATCTGATGACTGTTCAAGCGCAGGCTGCCTTCACGTAACATATTATTGGTAGTGATGGCAACCAGCTTTTTATGCTGTACCAAGCTGCCTGCATTTAAAATAATATCGAAGCGTACAGCGGGATTGCTGTGGTCTTCGAACAAAAACAAGGGAATGTTATTGTCTAATGTATTCCATTCAGGCTCATTGAGTTGAGGTAAAATACCGGTTTTTATTGCGGGTGCTGTCAAGCGATCGGGATTTTGCATGCTCGTATTCTTTATTGGGTTTTGTAAATCAACGTATTGCTGTTTTCTTCACGTAAAATCTCGTTTGCACGCAAAATGATATCTTCCGCTTGCAGCCTACGATAATGCTCTGAAATAGTATTAATTAGTTCAGTATCACCCAAATGGGTATAAAATGCCAAATTCATTGCTTTGCTGAGTACCGATACATTTTCATAAGCTTGTGTGGCAATAATCCTGTTTTTCAGCTTGCGTAATTCGTTTACTGAGGGACCTTTGCTGCGCAATAGTTCAAGTTCTTTTTTTATGGCTTCTTCTGCTACTTCAATATGTACGCCGGGTAGGGGCGAGCCGGTTACAACCAATAAGCCAGGGTCGAGGCTTCCTGTTACAAAAGAGCCAATCTCACTGAACAAATGCCGTTCCTTCACCAGCTTTTTTAGCAAGCGCGATGAATGCCCTGCTCCCAATATATCCGTAATCAGGTCGGAAGCAAAATAATGTGGGTGGCTGCGTTCACACATATGGAAGGCCATATAAATCCGATCTGTGGGAAGCTCGCGTTGAACTACTTTTCGCCTTGCTTTGGTTTGCTTCGGCTCTTTGGGAAGCTTACGCACCGCTTTTTCACGCTTTGGGATAGGGAGAAACCATTTCTCGGCAAGGCGTCGCACCTCATCGGGATGGATATTGCCCGCTACGCTCACAATTGCATTCGAAGGATGATAATGTGTGGCAAAAAAGGCTTTTACCTCTTCCAGCTTGGCTTCTTGTATATGTTCAATCTTCATGCCAATGGTATTCCATCGATACGGATGTCGCTTATAAGCCAAAGGCTTAAGCAGCAGCCAGGCATCGCCATAAGGCTGGTTAAGATAATTTTGTCGAAACTCTTCTACGACTACCTGACGCTGTACCTCCAGGCTTTTTTCAGAGAATGCAAGGCTTAACATACGGTCCGACTCCAGCCAAAATGCGGTCTCCGCATTGGCAGCAGGCAGCGTAAGATAATAATTGGTGATATCCGGATTGGTGAATGCATTGTTGTTGCCGCCTGCAAGCTGCAAAGGCTCGTCGTAACGCGGTATATTTAGCGAACCGCCAAACATCAGATGTTCAAATAAATGTGCAAAACCGGTACGCTCGGGCGATTCGTCCCGCGCACCTACATCATATAGGATATTCATTGCCATCATAGGGGTGCTGCGGTCATAATGCACAATGAAGCGCAAACCATTGGCAAGTGTGAATTGTTCGTATTGTATCATGCGAAGCTTGTAAGGTATCTTTTGCAATAATAAACCTTTTCCATGTTTTTTTAGTATATAAGCCGCTATTTATATAATCTATCCAGGATGAAAAAGAGGTTTTTAAGCTGAAATAAGCGCCTAATTTTTTTAGGTTTGATAGCTTTTCTTAATACTTATGCTTTAAACCTGAAAATACGTTGTATTCTTTCGCCCTTGTTCTTGATAAAAAGGACCGAAAATCAAGCATGAATTAATCTTGTTCAAGCTGATAATAGCAAGTTACAGTCGAGTATTTTTCGTACTTTTAAAGTAAAAGTACCAAAACTTATATGCATGAATAAACGGTCTCCCCGCACTTGACAAAGCATATAAATCTAAGCAAGGTTGCGTCGCTTATTAGGAGTACTATCTTGAACATTACTATAATAAATTGAAAAACAAACTGCTTTAAAAGCTGTTTTTTTGCCCTCCTAACAAGCTCAAACAGACCACCGTTTCGGTAGTCTGCCTTGCAAGATTTATTATGCTTTGTCAATTCTCAGGCGAGCGCTGCTCCTTCCGATCACCATCGGAACATGCTGGCCCGCGCGCCCAACCCGGTTATAAGGGTACATGTTTCGTGTTTTAAAAACTGTTGCAGCAACTTTTACCTCGTCCTGAAGGGACAAAACACCCTCCTATCTACAATTTTACCCACAAAACATATAACTCTGTCATCCTTTTTTTGATAAAAATGACAGAAAAATCAAGTCCAGCCCTCACGCCGATTCCAAAAACATCCGGAAAGCAACAGTTATTATACATGTCAAGTTTTTAAGGGATTTTAAAATCCTTATGCTTTAGAAAATAAATCCGAATTAAATCTTAGTGTTGTGGTAGATAAAAATCGTAATTAGCTAGTGATAGCAAGCGCTTTTATTTGTAAACGCCTTTATCGAAGTCATTTTTATTATGATAGCAACTTCTATAAATTTTGGAGAAAGCATTATTTATGATGGAGAGCAGGAATTAGTCAAACTTATTCCCAATAAGAAATTTTCTATGTTGGCTGATCTTCATTTTAAGGAGGATACAGTATATGAAGTGAAGAAATTAAACCTGGCTAAAACCAAGCTTGGCGTCTTTGTGGATGACAGTTTGTTGGCTAAAATCCGATACAGATATTCCGGCTGGATGAATATTGAGTATATGCTTCAAGGGGAGCGACAGGTTTTAACTTTTAGGCAAAACTATAATATGAAAACACGCTTTGCTCTTCTTGATAAAGACAAAAAGAAAATGATTTCTGGAGACTTGAAAGCGTATAATAAAGGACTGAAAATTAGAGGTGAGTTGCATATGAAATTGAGTGACAGCCTGCAACAGCGTTCTGACTGGCTTTTGATTACGGCTTTATTTACTTTTATGGTGCGTTATACGATTAGACGTAGTGGACATTTGGTTAAGCCGTTTTAAATTGTGGGATACACGGACTGAAAGCTTAAAAACACTGTAACAATCAGTTTTTTGGTTTCTCCCGTTAAATAAAAAAATTGCGAACACTTTTTTATCAGAATTTAAGTTGCTTTACTCCCTTTTTATATCTTTGTCAGCTAGTCAATTTAGCTTGTTTACAATTAAAAAATAGATAATTATGAAAATAGATAAGGATATTTTTGATCTTATTCAACGTGAAAAAGAACGTCAAACGCATGGAATTGAGCTTATTGCATCAGAAAACTTTGTAAGTGACCAGGTGCTGGAAGCCATGGGTTCGGTTTTAACTAATAAATATGCCGAAGGCTATCCCGGCAAGCGTTATTATGGCGGATGTGAAGTAGTTGATGAGGTGGAAACCTTGGCTATTAATCGTGCTTGTGAACTTTTTGATGCCGAATATGCCAATGTGCAGCCACATTCCGGTGCCCAAGCAAATATGGCAGTATTTTTTGCTTGTCTAAAGCCGGGCGACACCTTTATGGGCTTAGACCTTGCGCATGGAGGTCACCTTTCGCACGGCTCAGCAGTCAATTCTTCAGGAATACTTTATAATCCTGTGGCTTATGAAGTTGACAAGGAGACTGCTTTGGTTGATTATGACAAAATGGAAGAGCTGGCAAGACGCGAAAAGCCAAAATTAATTGTAGCAGGAGCGTCGGCATATTCCCGCGACTGGGATTATGAGCGTATGCGTTATATTGCGGATGAAGTGGGGGCTCTTTTGATGGCAGATATTGCACATCCTGCCGGACTGATTGCAAGGGGATTGTTGAATGACCCCATCGAGCATTGCCATATCGTTACAACCACCACCCACAAAACGCTTCGTGGACCACGAGGAGGCATGATTTTAATGGGTGAAGATTTTGAAAATCCTTGGGGTAAAAAAACGCCTAAAGGAGAAATCCGTATGATGTCGTCATTATTAAATTCAGCGGTGTTTCCGGGCATACAAGGCGGACCGCTCGAACATGTGATTGCAAGCAAGGCAGTAGCTTTCGGAGAAGCACTTACCGATGAATATTTTGAGTATATACTGCAGGTAAAAAAGAATGCCGCCGTCATGGCAAAAGCATTTGTCGACAGAGGATATCATGTGGTTTCCGGTGGAACAGACAACCATTTATTACTTATTGACCTGCGCTACAGATGTCCGAAGCTGACCGGAAGAATTGCAGAAGATTTATTGGTAAAAGCAGATATTACTACCAATAAAAACATGGTGCCATTTGACGAGCGCTCGCCTTTCAAAACCTCCGGCTTACGTGTAGGTCCGGCAGCAATAACCACACGCGGCTTGAAAGAGGAGCATATGGAGCCCATAGTGGATTTTATCCATGAAGTAATTTGTAATAGCGAAAGTGATCGAACAATTGCAGCTGTAAAAGCAGAAGTGAATAAATTAATGTCGGATTTTCCGCTGTTTAACTGGTAAAATCCTCAAAATAAAAGCATTAAAACCGGTTTTTCTAATTGAAGAATCGGTTTTATTATTTCCATTTGATATTACATCCCATAGAGGGCTGCTGCTCGCTTGGAATTGGGATGCCTGCTAACAGCTTATCCAAAGCTTGGCGCATATCGGCACCGTTTACCGGCACATCATTACCGGGCCTGCTCCCGTCGAGGCGACCACGATATACGCATTTATCGTCTGTATCAAACAGGTCAAAATCCGGTGTGCAGGCTGCATCATATGCTTTTGCCACTTCTTGGCTTTCGTCAAATAGATAAGGAAATGGGAAGCGGTGTAAAGCAGCAAATTCCTTCATCTTTTCGGGTGAGTCTTCCGGATAATTTTCCACATCATTGCTGTTGATGGCTACAAAGCCAATGCCTTTTGGAAGATAATCATTTGCAAGCTTTACCAACTCATGTACAATATGCTTTACATAGGGGCAATGGTTGCAGATAAACATGACAAGGGTCCCTTTTTCTCCTTTTATATCTGAATAGCTTATGTTGCGACCAGATGGAATATCAGCTAATAAAAAATCCGGAGCGGGGAATCCGAGCGGAATGATGTTTGTAGGTGTAAGTGCCATAGTAAATTTTGATGTTATGTGTTAATTATCAGAAAAATAGCAAGAATTAGCTGTCGTTCGGATTTGTATTGTCTTCGCTATTTCGCAAAAAGTCGATATTTCGTTTTAATCCGTCAAACCTTGTTCTTTCAACAGCCGAATGCTTAAAAAGTTTTTTATAAGTTGCTTTATCTAGGTTGTGCCAATCATTTTTTCGCATTTGTTTGAGCTCATCCATCATGGCAAATAGCGGTTCGTTATGTGGTTTTGCAAAGCGGTTCCAGGGGCATACATCTTGACAAATATCGCATCCAAAGATATAATCACGAAACTTGCTTTGCAGTTCTTTCGGCAGCTCTCCTCTATATTCAATGGTAAGATACGAAATACAACGTCTGGCATCCAGCCGATGTGCTTCTGTTATTGCTCCGGTGGGACATGCATCAATACATCTTCGGCAGGTGCCGCAATATTCATTCACTTTTTGCTGATGTGCTTGCACTTCCACATCCAAAAACAAATGCCCGATGAAGAACCAGCTCCCTTTTCGCGGATGTATCAGGCAGCTATTTTTTCCTATGAAACCCAATCCGCTTTTGGCTGCCCATGCCCTGTCTAAGATGGGTGCCGAATCGGTAAAGGCACGTGCGTTCGGTAGCGGTCCCGTAACCTCTTCAATAGCTGCTTGCAGCTTACGTAGTTTTTCTTTTATGACAAAATGGTAATCTTTGCCTAAAGCATATTTCGATATTTTGTAGTTATCTTTTTCCGGAGGCTGTTCGGCAGGGAAATAATTTTGCAATACCGTAACGATGGTGCGTGTGTGCTCAACCAATAGACGCGGGTCGTATCGTTTTTCTTTATTTCGTTCAAGATATGACATGCTTCCGTGCCTATTTTCGGCAAGCCATTGCTCCATCTTTTCGGCATCGCCGGGCAAAAAGTCTGCCTCCGAAATGCCGCAGCCGTCAAAGCCGAGTAGCTCGGATTGTTCCATGATTAAATGATGTAAAAGCAATGCTTGTGTCATGGTTTTATGTATATGCGAATGCAGACAAAGATGCGAAATCTTTTTTAAAAATCTGTCACTGTAATATTTGTTCTTTGGCTGAGATTATCCAAATAAATCGCCTTGTTTTCCGGTTTTTATCTTTCCTAGATGCTTGTATGCCAGTTCAGTAGCCTCTCTTCCTCGTGGTGTACGCATCAGATATCCTTCTTGAATCAGAAAAGGCTCGTATACCTCTTCAATGGTTCCGGCTTCTTCTGCCACTGCTGTGGCGATGGTGGTAATACCCACAGGACCACCTTTAAATTTATCAATGATGGCAGATAATATGCGGTTGTCCATTTCATCCAGTCCGTGCTGATCCACATTAAGTGCTTCGAGTGCAAAGCGTGCAATGCCTACATCAATTTTTCCGGTTCCTTTAATTTGGGCAAAGTCGCGCACACGACGTAGGAGCAGGTTGGCAATACGTGGGGTGCCTCGGCTTCGGCGTGCAATTTCGTAGGCAGCTTCTTCATCAATGGGAACGCGTAATATGGAGGCTGAACGCCCGACTATACCGGTTAATGTTTGTGCATCATAATATTCCAGACGGGAGGTAATGCCAAAACGAGAGCGTAATGGGCTGGTAAGCAGTCCACTACGAGTGGTGGCTCCAATTAGAGTAAAGTGGTTTAAGTCGATTTGTACACTGCGCGCATTGGGTCCCGTTTCAATCATAATATCAATTTTATAATCTTCCATGGCAGAATACAGGTATTCTTCCACGATGGGGCTCAAGCGATGAATCTCATCAATAAACAGTACATCTTTTTCGTCTAAACCGGTCAGCAAGCCTGCCAGGTCGCCGGGCTTATCAAGCACAGGTCCTGAAGTGATTTTTATACCAACACCCAGTTCGTTTGCAATAATATGCGATAAAGTGGTCTTACCCAATCCTGGAGGACCGTGTAGCAATACATGATCCAATGCCTCGTCACGCTGTACGGCAGCCCGAACAAAGATTCGGAGGTTTTCAACTACTTTTTCCTGCCCGGCAAAGCTTCCAAATGCATCCGGACGTAACGCCCGTTCAATTTCTTTTTCGGCAGGACTCATATTTGTCCCTTGAGGATCAAGATTTTCGTTCATTATAAAATTCTCCAATATTCAACAAAATTACAAATTTGTACGATGCGATGCCTCTTTGCTTTGTATTTGATGTAAAAAGAATTAACTTAGCATCGGCTAATATGTGTAAAACAATGGATTGAATATTGTGTAAAAACTTGCGTATGTAGCTGTAAGTGAGTTATAAACCATAAACTTAATGTTATGAAACAATTATTGGTAGCATTCGATTTTTCGAAAAATGCGCTTAAAGCACTCGACTATGCGCTTATGGTTGCCAATAAAACCGGCGCAGAAGTGCATGTGGTATGGGTTGATGCAAGCAATACACCCGACAATGTAATCAATATCGAGCAAGAGTTGCGAATTGAAACCAAAAAACTTTTTGAAGAAATTATTCCGCAATATGAACCTCGTTTGCATAGCGGAAAAATTAACATCATTTTGCGAAAAGGAAAGGTATATAGCGAGGTAGCCATGGCAGCAAAAGCAATCAATGCCGATTTGGTTTTTGCCGGCACCCACGGTGTTAGTGGCTTTGAGCAATACTGGATTGGCAGCAATGCATATCGTATTGTAACTCAATCTCCTTGCCCGGTGATTACCTTGCGCAGCGATTACGAAGTCCCTTCCGGCATCGAACGTATTTTGTTGCCCATAGATAGCACGCCCGAAACTCGTCAGAAGCTGCCTTTGGCAGCAGAAATGGCGGGGAAGTTTGGTGCCGAAATACATGTGCTCTTGCTTTATGACTCACCTGTAAAAGTGGTGCGGGCACGTACGAAATCATATGCCGATGAAGCAGTAAAATGCTTTGCCGAAAAGCAAATTCCTTATGTGATGAAAGAAGTAACTGCCGATAACCTGATACGTGGTATCTTGGATTATGCAGATGAAAGTCGTTCGGATATGATTATGATGATGACCGAGCAAGGAGGCACCTCAGGAAATATGTTTTTGGGACCTTATGCCCAACAATTAATAAATAATGCATTGATACCGGTACTGAGTTTACAGTCCGGCAATATTTAAGATAATTTATCAGTTATAAATTTATGAAGAAAGTCTGTTTTATTCTGTTTCTTAGTTTTGTTGGGCTGCAACTGTCGGCACAACAGCATGCTGAAGGCTCCTTGCAGCTGCATAAACCTGATCGCTTAGATGCTTTATTGGTATCTGACAGCATTTTCAGAACATCAGAAAAGATGGACGGTTTTAGAATTCAACTCTGCATGGAGTCCGGCAATGATGCCGTTCGGCGTGCAAATGAGATTATAGCACAATTTGAGGAAGATTTTCCAAATATCCCTACTTATCTCAGCTTCGGACAACCCTATTATCGCGTTCGCGTAGGTAATTTTCGTTCTCGTATCGAAGCTGAAGGACAATTACGTTTTATAAAAAATCAGTTCAATCAGGCTTTTATAACAAAAGACCAAATTGAATTACCCAATTTACCTTCATTCCAATCCGACCTTAAAAACCAAGAAGATGAATAAAGTAATTTTAGTAGGTATCGATTTCTCTGAATGCAGTATTAATGCATTGGAGCATGCACTTACCATAGCCGAAAAGGCTGAAGCAGATTTAACAATGGTATGGGTAAACCGCCCCGTAAGCGGAAAAGCAATTTATCAAATAGATTCGGAACATATTATTCCGGAAGCCACCAAACGTTTTGAGGAATTTATTGCCAAGTACAGTAAAAACCTGACAAAAACCAATATCAACTACATCATTCGCAAAGGAAAAGTGTATAGAGAAATAGTGGATGTAGCGGATGAACTTGATGCCTTCCTTATTGTGGTAGGCACACATGGAGCTTCCGGTTTTGAAGAGTTTTGGATTGGCAGCAATGCAAATCGTATTGTAACAGCCACACATCGTCCGGTAATTACCATACGTGGAGGAGTTTTTATTGAAAAAAATCTTTCCAAAATTGTCATGCCAATCGACAGTTCGGTCGAAAGCCGCCAAAAAGTGCCAATGACTACGCTTTTGGCAAAATATTTTGATGCCGAAATTCATATACTTGCAATGTATACCTCACCATTTGAGTCAATACGTGCTGTGATTCGAGAATATGTAATTCAAACCGAACGTTATTTTACCGAAAATGAAGTGCGCTTTGTGACCGAGCATCTGGAAGCCGATAATATTACCAATGACACTATCGACTATGCCATTAAAATTGATGCTAATTTGATTAGCATCATGGACGAGCAAGAGATTTCGCCTGCCAACTTGTGGCTGGGACCTTATGCGCAACAAATGGTGAATCGTTCGCCCATACCGGTGCTTTGCGTGCATGCCAAAGATTTTATAGCAGGCTCAAGATAAACGGAATAAGAGTAATGGCTTATAAGCATTGGTGAAAATGCCATTATAATTAAATCAAAATTCATTTTATAATAAACAGCTTTTAAAATCACCACTAAGGTCTACTAACACACAGAATATAAACATATTATGATAAATTTAGTTTGACTAGCTTATGAATTGGTGAATTATGCAGGTTATGAAGTGTTCACCTTGATAGTGAGTCCTTTTTAATATGTTTGTTGATAGGATGGCATAAATAATCCAACAACAATTTCAAGGAAAGGGGGAAGCAAAAGTTTATGCGTAAAGAAACCAAAGACCATGTACAAGATAAATGGGGAATACGATTAATATTCCCGTTATACCTGAGTCTTTTGGTCAACTATCCTTTGCTGCTCGGACTGGTTTTGAATTATCCTTTGGTTGATTTTAGGCTCTTCTTGATAAATATTTTGTGGCAAACTGCCTTTGTGATTGTTGTTCGTTTCTTAAAAAGTAATTTTATCTATAAAATCGGACTGCTTGTTTACGGTTTCACTTCTTTTATTGAAAGCCTGCATTGGATTATACTTAAAAGCCCGCTTTCACCATCAAGTGTATTTGTTGTGGCAGCAACCAATTTTCAGGAAAGTGTCGATTTCCTGAGTTTGAAAATTGGATTCCGGCTAATTCTTTTAGTGCCTCTTATCATATTCTTTATTTTAAGCTGGAAAAAACAACTGAATTTTGCGAAGTTCCGACATTCGGTCTTGATTCAAAGTATCTTATTACTGGTGTTTGTAATCTTTGTATTTGAAAATGCAAGTGCCGGACGATTGGTGCGAAAAGGAATTCCTCAATTTGCGAAAGTATTTCTTAGCTATCAACAGGAACGCCTCCATTTTCAAGAAGCAATGGCAGTAAACAAACTACAACTAATAGATGCTGAAACGGAGGCTGATAAACAAACCATTGTATTGATATTGGGTGAATCCTCTAATCGTAACCATTGGCAATTGTATGGTAATCCGAATAAGACGACGCCATTATTATCAAAACGGAGTGATTTGTTCATATTTGACAATGTTATTTCGGCTTACTCCAATACGATATCTTCCATTACAACAAGCCTTTCTGAAAAAACGGTGAATTATCAAGCTTCTACCGGAGGAGGAATAGATATTTTTGATGTATTTAAATCTGCCGGATATACAACTTATTGGATTTCAAATCAAACACCAATAGGTGTATGGGAAAATTTGGTCACTGTGTTTGCACGCAAGGCAGATTATACCGTATTTGTCAATCTGGCAGCAAACAGTTCCATGGAGTCAACCATGATTCGTTCTTATGATGAACTGCTATTTTCACCGGTTGAAAAAATAGTACAAATGGATGATCCCCTAAAACTAATAATAGTGCATACCATGGGAAACCATAGCTCTTATAGGAAACGTTACCCCCCTTCTTTTGACCAATTCAAAGGAAATGATGCCAAAACACAAACCATTGCCGAATACCATAACAGCATCTTATACCATGATTATTTCCTTGATTCGCTGCTGAATATTGTTGCTGGATCTACTAATAAATCGGCAGTCTTATATGTTTCGGACCATGGTGAAAATGTGTATGATGAAAATAATGAAGTGGGTCATACATATGCCGGAAGGCTGCCGAAAGCAAATGTTGAAGTGCCGTTTTTCTTTTGGTTTTCTGATGCGTATAGTAATTCACTCGATACCAAAATATTAAGTGCACGTAAAAGTGCGCCTTACCTTACTGATAATCTTTTTCATACACTTATTGAGCTTGGAAACATAAACGCTTCGGTGTTTAATCCGGCTGTCAGCTTATTAAATCCCGACTTTGATTTTAGTAGACAAAGGATATTGGAAGATGGATACGATTACGACCACGAATAATCAATGAATAATTGTTTGAACCTTTGTAGACTTTATTCCTGAAAATAGATTCGTTTAACCCGCCTTGAAATTCTTGTAAGTAGTTCGTAAGCAATAGTATCTGTAGCTTTTGCCAAGCGTTCGATAGGGTATTTATCATCGAAAATGATTACCTCGTCTCCTTCGGAAGCATTTAATCCCGTAACATCAATCATGCACATATCCATACACACATCGCCTATGATTGGAGCAGCTTGTCCGTTCACATACAAACTTGCTTTTCCGTTGGAAAGGGCTCTCGGCAATCCGTCGGCATAGCCAATGGGCACAACACCAATTATGCTGTCACGTCTTGGTTTTCCGCTTCTGTTATATCCAATTGTTTCATCAGTTTGCACTGCTTTAATTTGTGTGATGGTCGATTTTAGAGCCAGTACCGGCTCCAAAATCCCTTGTTCTTCAGCAACAGTTGAAATTCCGTAAGCGCCTATGCCGAGACGGACCATTTCGTATTGTGCTTGAGGAAAACGACTGATACCTGCCGAGTTTAAAATATGGCGATCAAACGAATAGCCTAACGCTTGTTCCAGCTGCTCGCTTATTGCTTCAAAAAGCTGTATTTGTTCCAAAGTAAATGCATCATGCTCCGGGTTTTCACTTGCTGCAAGATGCGAAAAGACGGATAAAACCCGTATGTTGGGGTTTTTATTTAGCTGGAGGATGAGCTTGTCAATGTCTACTTTTGAAAAGCCCAGTCGATGCATTCCGGTATCGATTTTTAAGTGGATGCCGACAGGAATATCCAAGGTGTTTGCATGTTCCATAGCCGCTTCCAGCATATGTAATACTCTGAAATTGAATATTTCGGGTTCCAACTTATGCTTGAGAATCGAGTGAAAGCTTTCTGCCTCCGGACTCATGACCATAATTGGTAGCTCAATGCCTGCTTTTCGCAATTCAACAGCTTCATCGGCATAGGCTACAGTCAGATAATCCACTTTGTGAAACTGTAAGCTGGATGCAATTTCAAAGCTACCGCTTCCATAACTGAATGCCTTTACCATGACCATGATTTTGGTTGAAGCTTTGAGGCGGCTTTTATAGTAATTAATATTGTGGATGAGGTTGTTCAAGCGAACTTCCAAAACCGTTTCATGTGCTTTTTGCTGTAGTAAAAGACTAATGCGCTCAAATCCGAATGGGCGTGCTCCTTTTAGTAATATGGTGCTGTTTGCAAGTTGTAAAGATGCCAACGAATGCATTAATTCTTCGGTAGTTTCAAAAAACAACTTCTGCGGCGCCTTAAAGAATTCCGTATGGCGTGCCACAGCTTTTCCGACTCCAATAAGGAAGTCGATTGGGCGTTCTTCCAAAATCGTTGCAATGCTTTTGTAAAGCTCGTTTTCCGGCAAATCACTTTCCAAAATATCGGATAAAACAAGTACTTTTTTCGGATGTTGCTGCTGCTGTTGTAAAAAATCCAGTGCCACCGAAAGAGAATGCAAGTCAGAATTGTAAAAATCATTGATGAGGGTGCTGTTATTGATGCTTTCCCGCAGCTCCAAGCGCATGGCTACCGCACTAAGCTTTTTCATTCCTTCTGCAATATCTGCCTGTTTCATGCCCAGATAACTGCAAATATTCCAACAGTGCATGGCATTTTCTATTGATGCAGCATCTGCAAACGCTATTTCAATTTGATGGACCTTGTCTTTAATGCGCGCGCTGAGAATGGTACGGCCGTTTTGATGGCTTGTTTCTACAAGTTGTAACTGATTTTCGGGCTCATGCCCCCAGCTCACAAGTTGAATCGAATTATTTTTTACAAAGCTTTGGATGCGTTCGTGAACTTGGGTATGGTCACGGCAATAAAATAGTACTTCTGAATTATGGAATAGCTTTAACTTTTCGTCGATTTTTTGATTTACATCGGCAAAACCGGATGCATGTGCTGGACCAATATGCGTAATAACTCCCATTTCGGGATTTATCATTTCTTGTAAAGGTTCCATTTCACCGCTTTGTGAAATACCAGCTTCAATGAGGGCTATGTCATAGGTATTATTGAGCAGCCATAACGAAAGCGGCACACCGATTTTCGAGTTATAGCTATTTGGGCTTCGAACCGTTTTTTTAAAATTTGCGAGCAATTGTGCAAGCCATTCTTTCACAACGGTTTTGCCGTTGCTGCCTGTGATGCCGATTAGGGGAGCCCTAAATTGCTTGCGGTGATTTTTTGCTAAAAGCTGCAGTGCCTTCAGCGTATCTTCAACCAATATAAAATCCAGTTTTTCGTCATTTACAGGAAGTCCGTTCTTATTGCTGATTACAAAACAGCGTACCCCCTTATTGATAAGTTCCTGTATATAGCGATGTCCGTCATTCCGTGGACTTTTAATCGCAAAAAAGCACGTGTTCGAGGGCATTAATACGCGTCTTGAATCCGTCAATAGTATACTTATGGAGTATTCGCCGGCTTCTTTTGAAAGCAGCTTGCCGCCCATTTGTTGTGCAATAGTTTGGGGGCTGTATGATGCATTACTGCTGATCATTTTTCGTCGATTTGTCTGCTGCGGGTTTCATGGCGTTTGCTTCTAGCTCTTTTTGCATATTTCTGTTTTTAAACACATCCAAAGCCAAATAAATAGCTTGAGAAAACGAAGCTTCGGAAGCAATACCTTTTCCGGCTATATCGTATGCAGTGCCATGTGCCGGCGAAGTGCGCACGATGGGGAGTCCGGCAGTAAAGTTGACCCCTTCGTCAAATACCATGTTTTTAAATGGCACCAAGCCTTGGTCGTGATACATTGCCAATACGGCATCATACTTTTTCCAGCTGCCGCTGCCGAAAAAGCCGTCCGCAGGGAAAGGACCAAATGCGAGTATATTATGTTGCTTAAATGCAGTTTCTATCGCCGGAATAATAATTCGTTCTTCTTCTTTACCGAGCAAACCGCCATCGCCGGCATGCGGGTTTAGCCCGAGTACCGCAATCTTTGGCTTATAAATGGCGAAATCGTGATACAGGCTGTGATTAAGAGTAATTAATTTGTTGAGGATGAGCTCAGTGCTGATTTTTTGTGCCACCTGCGACAAAGGAATATGTCCGGTTACAGTGCCAATGCGTAGTTGATTCCATACCATGAGCATAAGAGGGGTCTGACTTGAAAATTGAGAGGCGAAATATTCTGTATGCCCGGGAAATTCAAAGCCTTTTGATTGTATATTTTGCTTATTGATAGGGGCGGTAACAACCACATCAATAAGATTGTTTTTAAGGTCTCGAACAGCATTTTCCAGAGCTAAGAAAGCTGCTTGTCCTGCAGTTTGTGTGCTTTTGCCAAGTTCAATAGTATATGTTTGTTCGTTGATATTGACAAAATTAATTCGATTCTTTTGCGCTTGCGACGCATCTTTTATAATGTTGAATGCAAAATCCTGTTTATTTAAGTTTTTTCGGAAGTACGAAGCAATACGGGATTGCCCATAAATCACCGGACAAAAAAGTTCAAGCATTCTATTGTCCGAAAGTGCTTTAATAAGTACTTCGTAACCAATACCGTTGAAATCGCCATGTGTAATGCCTACACGAATATGTTGGTCAGATGATATAAGGGAGCTCATATGAAAATTTGTCTAATTATTTCTGCAAATGTACTTGATTTTTATGTTTTTGTAAAAGCACCTTGACTGAAAACACGAATTAAGTATATGAAAAAGACCTAAAAGTAAGTCTAAAAAGCTGAATAAAGGAGTTTCTTTCATCATTTACCTGATAAAATTAAAGAAAGTCATTATAATCTTCCACTGCTGCCTTTATTGTAATAAGCTTTGCTTATTTTTGTGCACCTTGATATGGTAAGGAAACGATATTTTGCAATACGCATTTTATCAGTTACAATAGAAGTTAGGTTTATATCCTTGGTTATATCATGTTATAAATCATGGTACAGCCCGGATGCATATTAAAAAATCAATCGACATGAATATTCTAAGTATGCAGGATCAGCATCCGGCCGACATTGCAGAGCAATTGACAGAGCTGGATATAAAAAGCAGGAATTTGTCTTTTTTATTGCTGACAAGTGAAAAGAAGTCGGAAGTGTTTCCCTATTTCGATTTGGCAGTCCAACAAGAAATTGTCAAATCGCTTAGTGATCAGGAGTTGGCTGAGGTGTTGAATAACTTGAGCCCCGACGATAGAACTTCTGTATTGGAAGATTTTCCCGACGATTTAATAAAAGAGGCAGTAAATTTATTGGATGATGATGAGCGTGAAATGGCCTTGAACCTGATTGGCTATCCAAAAGACTGCATTGCCCGACTGATGACACCCAATTATGTGCAAGCACGACCGCATTGGACCGTACAGCATGTGTTGGACCATATCAAAAAGCACGGTAGAAAAGCTGAAACATTAACTTACATTTATATTGTTGATGAGCATAATAAATTGATTGACGACGTAAAGATAGGGCAGCTTTTGATGGCGGACGGCGATCAGCCTATTTCAGAACTAATTGATTATAACTTCATTAGCATACAAACCCTTACTCCTATGGAGGAGGGATTTAATATATTTGATAAATATGACCGATCCTCTATCCCGATTGTTACCGAGCATGGTACCTTGGTGGGGATTGTTACCTTTGACGACATCTTCGACCGGATGAAAGAGCGTGATACGGAAGACATCCAAAAGTTCGGGGGTGTTGAAGGCCTTGATTTATCATATACCAGTACCCCATGGCTTGAGCTCGTAAAAAAACGTGCCGGCTGGCTGGTCATCTTGTTTATTGGAGAGATGTTCACTGCTTCCGCAATGGGATATTTTGATAATGAAATTGAAAAGGCAGTAGTACTCGCACTTTTTGTTCCACTCATTATTTCCAGTGGAGGTAACTCCGGCTCGCAGGCTGCTTCACTTATTATTCGTGCCATGGCACTTCAAGAGCTGAAGTTGAAAGACTGGTTCTACGTTATGCGGAAAGAAATTGTATCGGGCTTGGCACTGGGATTAATCCTTGGAGCAATAGGGTTTTCACGTATTTTGGTATGGCAAAAGGTTGGGTTTTATGATTATGGCGAATACTGGTTCTCTATAGGTATGGTGGTGGCTATATCGCTGATATTTATTGTGTTATGGGGTACTTTATCGGGAGCCTTAATACCGTTTATCCTACGAAAGGTAAAGCTGGATCCGGCTACGGCATCTGCACCTTTTGTAGCTACCTTGGTAGACGTCACCGGGCTGATAATTTATTTCAGTATTGCCGCAGTAATCCTGGCAGGCAAATTATTGTAATTTGTTAGTGGATAGTGAATATTTAAGCAGCCTATTCTGCTTGCAGCTACGTATTTTTATGCTATCTTGCAGCCTTTAAAATTAATATATAATTCTTAATTTAATTTGTTCTTTAAATGGAAAAATCTAAAAGACGTTCTTGGGCAGAACCATATCGCATGAAGATGGTTGAGCTCCTCAAAATGACTACACGCGAAGACCGTGAAAAAGCACTTGTCGAAGCCGGTTATAACACCTTCTTGCTGCATGCTGAAGATGTGTATATCGACTTACTAACAGATAGTGGAACCAATGCCATGAGCGACAGGCAGTGGAGTGCATTCATGACAGGCGATGAAGCCTATGCCGGAAGTAAAAGCTATTATCTGTTGGAGGATACCATCCATAAGATTTACGGCTATAAATATGTTGTCCCAACGCATCAAGGAAGAGCAGCAGAGAATTTAATCTCTCAAATCCTTATTAAAAAGGGTGATTTCGTACCGGGAAATATGTATTTCACCACTACAAGACTGCACCAAGAGCTTGCAGGAGGTACGTTTGTGGATGTAATTATCGATGAAGCACATGACCCGTTGAACGAATTCCTGTTTAAAGGAAATATCGATATCAATAAAGTGGATGCCATAGTAAAAGAACACGGAGCGGATAAAATACCTTACGTTTGTGTTGCCACAACGGTAAATATGGCAGGCGGGCAACCCATCAGCATGGCTAACTTGAAGGAGTTACGCGAATACACCAACAAACACGGTATACGTATCATTCTGGATATGACGCGAATAGCTGAAAACGCATATTTTATCCAGCAGCGTGAAGAAGGCTATCAAGATAAAAGCGTACAAGAAATTGTAAAAGAAATTTGTTCCTATACCGATGGTGCTACCATGAGTGCCAAAAAAGATGCCCTAGTGAATATAGGCGGATTCTTGGCGATTAACGATTGGGACGTCTTTGAAGAAGCACGCAACCTTGTGGTGGTTTACGAAGGACTGCATACCTATGGTGGAATGGCTGGTAGAGATATGGAAGCTGTAGCTGTAGGTATTGTTGAAAGCGTATGCGACCACCACCAAGCTGCACGTATCGGACAAGTGGAATATCTTGGAAATAAGATGATGGAATTTGGTATTCCGATTGTAAGACCTGTTGGCGGACATGGTGTATTTGTCGATGCAAAAGCATTTTTACCCCATTTGGAACAAGATTTATTCCCCGCTCAAGCATTAGCAGCCGAGTTGTATCTCGAATCAGGTGTGCGCACAATGGAAAGAGGTATCGTATCAGCCGGAAGAAAACCCAATGGCGATAATTATTATCCAAAGCTTGAGCTGGTTCGTTTTACTATACCGCGTAGAGTTTACACCCAAGCACATATGGATGTGATTGCCGAATCGGCAGCTGAGGTATACGAAAGAAGAAGTACCATTAAAGGACTGAAAATGGTGTACGAACCCAAATACTTGCGCTTCTTCCAAGCAAGGTTCGAGCCACTATAAATTTTTTACAGCGATTGACAATAATTTGTTGTTTTCATAGCTGTTGTTTTTAAAGGGTAGGCAGTTGGTTTAAACACTGACTGCCTTTTTTTATGCCTTCACATTTGATTTCAGCCGCTCTGCTACAATTTATAGATATTGCTGCCTGATTATTTGTATTTTTATGCCTTTAATTTTTATCCGCAACATGAAAAAATACTTTGCTTTTATTTTATTGATTTTCAGCTTGGTGTCTTGTAATCAATCAAAATCTGATTTACACCTTATTAAAGATTTAGCTTATCGTGAAATGGTTCATGCGCAATTTTTGGAACAAAAAGAACTTGCTGCCGGACGAGCAGATGCGCTTTTTGATGTGTTTAATCTTGATTTGACAACAGCTGAAAAAGAAGGTTTGGAATTTTTATACGCTTTTATGCCTTTGAGCGATTTGGCTTTGAATGATGGTGCCTACTACTTGCGCCAAGTGCAAACGGCATTGGAAGCACGTTCCTTTTTTCACTGGGGCAACACAATTCCCGAAGATATTTTCTTGCATTTTGTACTGCCATATCGTGTGAATAACGAATATACGGATACAGCAAGGCAGGTATTTTTCGCGGAGCTAAAAGATCGTATTGCACACATGCTGATGGATGAAGCAGCCCTGGAAGTAAATCATTGGTGCCATGAAAAAGTCGTGTATCAATCGACGGACGAGCGTACATCCGGACCTCTCACCACCGTACGTACCGCCTTTGGTCGTTGTGGAGAAGAATCGACATTTACTGCAGCAGCCATGCGTGCCGTGGGTATTCCGGCTCGACAGGTGTATACCCCGCGCTGGGCACATACCGATGATAACCATGCTTGGGTGGAAGTGTGGATTGATGGTAATTGGCATTTCCTTGGAGCATGTGAGCCCGAGCCTTTATTGGATATGGCATGGTTTGATGAGCCCGTGAAACGTGCAATGATGACACATACCTTTGTTTTTGGAAAATATAACGGAACTGAAGAAACAGTACAACGTAGTGATCGTTATGCAAGACTGAATATGCTTAAAAATTATACCGATGTAAAAAGCATGGCAGTGAAGGTTGTAAACGAATTTGATGAAGCCCTAGCTGATGTAAGGGTAGACTTTGGGCTTTATAATTATGCTGAGTTTTATCCGATGGTCACCCAATATACGGATGAAAACGGCTCCTGCTCCATTCGTACCGGATTTGGAGATTTGTTGTTGCATGTTTCCAAAGATGGTATTTCTTCCTCAGTTGTTGCCCCTGCTGATTTTCAAGATACGTTGAAAGTGGTTTTAGGCAGCAGCTCACAGTTTTTCCCTGCCGGTGAATATACATTTACACCTCCCGCTAAAAAGTCGGTAGCTGCCGCCGACCCGGAGCTTGCCGCACAAAACAATATCCGCTTGCTACAAGAAGACTCCATTCGTAGTGTATATATTGCCACATTTATTGATTCTACTGCTTCAGCTCAGCTGGCATTATCGAAAAATCTGGATGCTGCAAAGTTGTGGCAATTTCATCGAAAAAGCCGTGGTAACTGGCAGGAAATCAGTGATTTTGTAAATGGACTGAATGAAGATAACAGCCTGTTGGGAATGGAGATCTTAGCACAGATATCTGAAAAAGATTTACATGATATCACCGCTAATGTATTAAATGACCACCTTCAAGCATATCAAAACTATTTACCCCAAGCGGTTTTGACAAACGATATGGTAAAGGCATATGTGCTGTCTCCGCGAATTGGTCGTGAATTTGTTACGACATGGAGGTCATTTATCCAGCAATATTTTGATGAAGGACAAGCGCTTGCATTTCGTGAAAATCCGATGCAAATTAAAGAGTGGATAATGGAACATATTACCGAAGATGTAAATTCGAATTATTATAATGTGGCAATAAATCCGGAAGCAGTACTGCAGCTTGAACATGCTGATACCTATTCACGTAATTTGCTTTTTGTGGCAATTGGCAGAAGCTTTGGTATCCCTGCCAGACTTGAGCCTGCTACACGCCGTCCCCAATATTTTTCAGATAAAAGCTGGCATGATGTATTTTTTGTGCCGCAGTCTACCAAATCGACTCCAAGAGGCAAGCTGCAGTTTCGAAATCTTTCGCCGGACAAAGATTTTAATCCGCGATATTATGTGCATTACACCATTGCGCGTTATGATAATGGGCGTTTTATAACACTTGATTATGAATATGATGCCGATTTATTGCAGTATCCAGCTACCGTCACGGTTGATACCGGTTTTTATCGCTTGATTACAGGCAACAGATTGAGTGGGGGTGAGGTAGTAACCAATATATCATATTTCAATGTACAGGAAAATAAAACCCAAACCGTAGATATCATCTTAGGCTCAGGAAGTGAGCGCAGTGGTGTAATTGGAAAAGCCGAAATGAGTTCCACTTTTTTAAATTTGGAAATCAATGACAAGGCAAACCTTAGGTCGGTGCTGGGAGAAGCCGGACTTGTAGTTGCCATTATAGACCCTACAAAAGAACCTACCAAACATCTTATGGAAGACTTGAAAGCGGTTGTAGAAGTGCTAAATCAATGGGATGGAAATTTCTTGTTTATTGTGGCAGCTGATAAGCTAAGCCCCGGCTTTACTTCTTCTGCTTATACGGCTTTACCGAAAAATACTGTATTTGGATATGACTCGGAAGGAAATGTGGGCACAGCGATTAGCCTTACATGCTCCATTGATGGCGTTCCGCAGTGGCCTGTCATCAGCTTATTAAACGCAAAAGGGGAAATTGTGTGGTATTCCGAAGGTTATAGTATTGGCTTAGGAGATCAGCTGGTGAAACAACTTAAAGAGCCTGCGGGTGAATAAATATTGCTTATCGATTTTGTCGGTTTGCCAAGTATTTTTTGAAAAAATATATATGCCTGAAATCCAGGTATATAATTAAGTGTATATATGTGCGTGCTATTGTAGATATTTTTTTTATTTTTGCTGACTTTTAAGATTTAAAATTTAACGTATGGAACAAGCTTTAACTCAAGGCATCCCGTTGTATGCTTCAATTCCTTTCCTCCTCATGTTATTGATGATAGCGGTAGGACCTCTTATGTTCAACCATTGGTGGGAACAGAATAAAAACAAATTGATCGTATCCTTATTGCTTGGAATTCCTGTAGCAATTTATCTGATTGCTAAAGGGTTTATGCATAATTTGGAGCATCAATTAATTTTTGACTACATCCCCTTTATTATTTTGTTGGGTGGCTTATTTGTCATTACCGGTGGAATTAATCTAAGCGGTGATATCAAAGCAGAACCGATTACCAATACTATTTTTATGGCTATTGGTGCTGTATTGGCTTCATTTATGGGAACTACAGGTTCCGCCATGTTACTGATTCGTCCTGTGATTAACACCAACTCACAAAGAAAATATAAGGTACATACTATTTTGTTCTTTATTGCAACAGTAGCGAATGCAGGCGGTTTACTTACTCCACTTGGTGACCCGCCATTGTTCTTATTATATCTGCGTGGCACTCCATTTACATGGTTTTTCCAGCTGATACCTCAATGGCTGTTTGTGAATGCAATCCTTTTGGCGATTTACTTTATTTTTGATAGTTACTACTACAAAAAAGAACCTGCAGAAAATATCCGCTTTGATAAAACCAATGTCAAGCCGATGAAATTAAGAGGAAGTTTTAATTTTATCTTTTTAGCAGGAGTTGTGCTTTCGGTTGCTTTCTTGAATGAGCAGTATATTCCTGCAATTTCGAGCAATCCTTATTTAGCGTTTATCCGTGAAGCAACAATTTTATCAATGGCAGGCTTGTCGCTTTATTTCACATCCTCACAATTGCGAAAGGATAATAAATTTACTTATGGTCCAATTATTGAAGTAGCATATCTGTTTTTGGGAATATTCATAACCATGGTGCCGGCACTTTTATGGCTTGAAGCCAATGCCAAAACCTTGGGTGTTGAAACAGCAGCTCAATTTTATTATGCCACAGGTACATTGAGTGCCTTCTTGGATAATGCACCTACAGCTGTTTCATTCTACAATCTTGCACTTGGCTTGACTGAAGGAACGGTTGCCGCTAATTTGATTGCAGGTATCCCCGCCGAATTGTTGAAAGCAATCTCATTAGGTTCGGTATTCTTTGGTGCAATGACCTATATCGGAAATGGTCCCAACTTTATGGTTAAGGCTATTGCTGAAGAAAATAAAATCGATATGCCAAGCTTTTTTGGTTATATGATTAAATTCTCATTGATAATCTTATTACCTGTATTTATCTTAATGCAGTTAATCTTCTTATAAGAATAACAATATAATTGATACAGAAAAGGTTGCATCAATGGTGCAACCTTTTTGTTTTTAGTAAATCGATGTCAAGCCTGATCTTATGTCGAATCAAGAACGAGAGAATAGCTTAAATTTGCGCGAAAATCCTACTGCATAATGGAACAAGCTTATATGTATGTAAAAAAGCCTTTTTTAGTATTCATTATGCTATTTGTATTCTTGTTTTTGTGTATACAAAATGGTTTTTCACAGCAGCTTCACTATCGTGCGAGTGTACAAAACTGTAAAACTGCTGAGACTGTTTCTTTCGCACATGTTTTTTCTTCCGATTCCAGCTTGCTAGGTATTACAGATATAGATGGTCGTTTTATGTTGGAGATGGACAAGGCAGATAGCATTCGCTTTTCGGCTTTGGGATATCAATCGCTGGTTGTCTGGGCTGAGAAAGGAACACAACACAACCTATGTTTGGAAGAAGCTGCATTGCAGCTGTCGGAAGTGGTTGTGGAAGCCGGAGAAAATCCTGCCTTACGCATCCTAAAGCAGCTTGCCAAACATGCTTCACTTCATTACCATAAAAACTTGGATAGTTACAGCTATACGACTTATGATCGCTTTGTGGCGGGATTCGATACGGTTTCACTTCAGCAAGCTGAGCTGCTTGAGTTGGCTCGAAAACAAGAGCTGATGGTGATGGAGACCGTATCTGAAAAATATTTCATGGCACCTGATAAGCAGCATGAAAAAGTTATTGCCTCACAAATTAGCGGCTTTAACGATCCATTGCTGTTCTTTCTGATGTCGCAATGGCAGGCAACAGATTTTTATGCTCCTTCCTTGCAGATTGCAGGGCAATATTATGCCAATCCGATTAACTCGCGCAGCTTATCAAAGTATTCATATGTGCTGGAGTCAGCCATACCGGATCAAAATGGAGATACGATTTTTCATATTCGGTTTTTTCCTCAACAAGGGAATTTGTTTGATGGATTAACCGGAGAAATGAAAATAAATGGTACCGATTGGGCAATTCGTACTGTTTCTGCAGAAACCGAGAAAAACGAACAAGGACTTAGCTGCCGAATCCGTCAGCTATACGATAAAGTGGATGACCACTGGTTTCCGGTGCAGCTGCAAACTTATTTGCTGTTTCAAAATCCGATGATGCCTGCAATGAGCATAAACGGATACGGAAATAGTTATTTTAAAGATGTTCACATCAATAAACCTATGGATAAGAAGATTTTTCGTGCGGGTGAGATTCAAGTAAAACAAGATATTCCAAAACATGATAGTCTGTTTTGGAATGCCGTGCGTGTAGATAGCTTGCCGCTCCGTTTGCGTCAAACTTATCATTATATGGATTCATTGGGTGAAGAAGCCGGAACCGATCGCATATTGAATGCAAGCTTGGCATTGTTGCATGCTAAACTTCCGCTCGGATTTATAGATTTGGCAATTGATGAATTATTATTGTTTACAGATTATGAAGGCTTTAAGCCTGTAATTGCTTTAAACACTAATCATCGGTTCTCGAACTCCTTTAAGCTGTCGGCTGCAAGCGGTTTTGCCACCCGTGTTTCACGATGGACTTACCGCTTGGGAATGCTTGTATATCTGGATAAAAATAATAAAGCATCTTTTGATTTTCAATATTTGAACGATTTCTTTGCCTCGGGCGGCAGTTCATTGCCCGAAGAACAATCAGGATGGTTACATAGTAATTCATATCGTCATTTTTTCGTAGATCGTATGAACCGTTACAAAGGCTGGGAAGCCGGACTGTTTTGGCAGCCGCACCACCGTTGGCAGCTTGGACTTCGAACAGCCGATATGCATGTTTTTGCGGGAGATGAACCACACTTTTTACCCCATTTGTCGCCCTCCGAAAAAACAATTGACCTGAAAGAGCTGGGGTTTAGAATTCGTTATGCCGTGGGTGAACGTGCGTATTATCGTCATCGCGAAAAGCTGCTTCTCGATAATGCAAAAATGGTGGTAACAGCCGGTTTTATACATGGCTTTTTGGATAATCAATTCGATGAAACCTATCAAAAGCTAGAGTTGAGGGGAGAAAAGATATGGAAGACAAACTATTTAGGTAATACATCCCTTCAACTCTAGCTTTTGATAGGTTTCATCGAATTGATTA
>CAZQBU010000001.1:0-21048 GCA_964592175.1 uncultured Lentimicrobiaceae bacterium | reverse complement strand
CTGGAAGCTGCTCAGTCTTGGGGCGAGCTGCCTTATCCGCTGATGTTTAACATCCCTGCTTCCTATCGTTCGTTTAGTGTGGAAGCACCAAACAGCTTTGGAAGCATGCGAATGAATGAATTTATTGCCGATCGGCATGTGATGCTGTTTACCCGGCATGATTTTGGAAGCCTGCTTTTTAAAAAAGGCAAATTTGCACCACATCTCGGATTGGCAACCCATATTGCTTTCGGTAGCCTCCGCCCGAAACATGCATTGCAATTCCCAAGCCTTAAAACCCCCGAAAAAGGCTACTTTGAAAGCGGTGTCATACTAGGAAATTTATTGTCAAACCCGCTAATGAACTTGGGTGTAGGCGTGTTTTATCGTTATGGTCATTATCAACTTGACAAGACCCTAGATAATTTTTCCTTAAAACTTGTCGTGCGTACAGCCTTTAATTAAGCTCTTTATTTTTTGGTTTTTTTCTGCCAAAGCGACTAAACATTCGTTTTTCGAAGGCATAAAAGAATTTAAACTGACCAAACAGAAAGCCAAAGAACAAAAGTAAGACCTGATATGCAGGCAGGGTAATAAAAATAAAAAGTAATAGCTTCCCAATGAAATGTGGCGGCTGCGCAATGCCCAAAAATGCCATAATATACTTTTTGGTAAACACGGAAGCAGTTCCGGTTACACTAAAAACGAGTAAAATGACTACCAACTGAAAGTTGCTATGTATGTTCCAACGCTGCTTTAAGCGCGTAAATATTGTTGTTTTTTTTGTTGTATGCATGCCGTAAAAGTAATTCGAATTATCTTTACACGAATTTTTATGAGATGAAAATTAAATTTAGTGTGATAAAATCATTGATTTTGATAAGCTTTTTGGCTGTCTTAATCTATTTTTATTCCGATGTGTTTTATTTTATTGCCATCGCCTTGGTGATATCAATTATTACACGTCCGCTACAACAAGGCTTACTCAAGATACGGATTGGTCGCTTCAAATTTAATAATACACTGGCTTCTGTAATCAGTTTGCTGGCTATTGTCTTGGCAATTACCGCTTTCTTTGTTTATGTAGGACCACTGATTATAAAAGAAGCAACTCAAATTTCGAATATTGACCTGAGTGTTTTGGAAGATTATTTCCAAGGACGGATTAATCAGTTAACGCATCTCTTACGTGAGTACGATATCATTCAGTCGGAACAAGATTTGAGCTTATTGATTGAAGAACAGCTGAAAAGCGTGATCGACTTAGCAAGTTTTTCTTTTGTGTTTGGTCGTTTGATAAGTACGGCAAGCTCCATTTTCATGGCAATCTTCATGATTTTCTTTTTGAGTTTCTTCTTTATCAAAGAGCCTGAAATAATTAAACAATTTGCCAGAGTGCTAACCCCGGCAGGCTACGAACAAAAGGTGGAACAAATATTAAGTGATTCACGGAAAATGCTTTCCCGCTATTTCATTGGCTTATTAATTGAAATTACAGCTATGGTGCTGCTTATTTCGTTGGGCTTGCAAATTATGGGTGTGCATAATGCGCTGCTAATCGGGTTTTTAGGTGGATTGATGAATGTGATTCCATATCTAGGACCCCTTATTGGTGCAGCAATTGGGCTTTTGCTCGGATTAATATACATCTTATCAATGTATATGTTTGACCAAATTGTATATACTACATTTGCAATCCTCGGTAGCTTTGTGGTGGCAAATTTGATTGATAACTTATTGCTTCAACCGCTTATTTATTCCAAAAGTGTGAAAGCACATCCGGTTGAAATATTTCTTGTAATTATTATTGCGGGAAAATTTGCCGGAATAATTGGAATGATTGCCGCGATTCCGGTTTATACCGTGCTTAAGATAATGTATCGTCAGTTTTCCGCTTCGGGCGAAAAAGTTTTTTCCGACAATATGATAAAGGAATTGGAAGAAGAGAATGATGAGCTACATATTAATAAAGATCAGTAATTAAACTGAATACTTGAGCAAGTTCACCTAGTAAACGCGACAAAACAGTAAAAAGGAGTGAATTAATACTTGAAGATAGTTATTTCCGTAAAATCGATGACCTTCTTCAACAAAGATCTGAGAGATTTTTCGGAAATAACTTTCGACCTCAAATAATAAAAGTTCAGATTTTTACCTGAACTTTTATTAAGTTTGCTTCAATTTACTTTTAAAAACCACTTAAAAAGCCGCATTTGAAACAATTAACTCGGGAACAAAGATATCAAATAGAAAATCATAATACAAATGGATAAAAAAATAGTTTTTGGGATTTTGGGCGGCTTGGCTATCGGCACATTGCTAATTGCCTTGATGCCCAAAGAAGAGCGTGAACGTTTCTTTAAGTTTACCGATGAATTTAAAGAACTGATGTGCGATAAAATGCTTTCAAGATTGGAACAGTTGAAAAAAGATTTTGCCAATTCAACCGAAATAGAAGAAAAATAGGATTAAAATGGGAAAAATTATACAGCCTTTACGAGATTTAGGAAATGATGTTAAGAAATATGTCAATCTGCGTATTGCGTATACCGGATGGCAGTTGGGAAATCGAATTGCAGATATTGTTTCTTCGGCAATTACAGCAATATTGCTCATGTTTGTGCTTACCATCGTACTGTTGATGTTGTCTTTCGCTTTTGTTTTTTGGTATGGCGCTAAAATCGGCACTTATTATCATGGATTCTTGATAATGAGTTTGTTATATGCATTTATTGGAATTATTGTATACATCAATCGCAATAAGTTTTATGCTTCTTCAATGGTAAAAAAGATTGAAAGCGGTTTATTTTCAGATATCGATCCCGAGTTGTTACTTACATTAAATGGTATCGAATCGAAAGAAGAGCAGCAGGCTTTCTTGCGACGTAAGGTAGAGCAGGGAGAAGAAGATATTCAAAGGGCATATGAAGAGCTTATTGACGGATTACACCCTTATAAATTGGTCAAAAACTATGTAGTATCCGGTTTTAAAACCCCCACTTTGACAGCTGCTGCCATTGATTTATTGCTTCGATGGCTGCGCGATAAGAAAAAGTCAGTCAAGACTGACGATATAACTGACAATTCAACTGACGATATAAACCCTGCTTAAATCAAAATTTATTTTATAATAAACAGCTTTTAAAATTACCACTAAAGTCTACTAACACACAGAATATAAACATATTAGGATAAATTCAGATTGACTAGCTTATGAATTGGTGAATTATACAGGAAAAGATGAATTAGATGGTTAAAATATCTTTCTCTTTCAGTTCGAGTAGCTTATCCACTTTGAGGATAAAGTCATCGGTAATAGTTTGAATTCGTTCCATCAGCTTTTTTGTTTCATCTTCGGGCAGTCCGTTCTTTTCAAGCTGCTTTAGTTCCTCGTTTGCTTGCCTACGCACATTACGGACACCTACTTTTGTGTCTTCCGAATCTGATTTGGCACGTTTCACCAAATCGCGCCTGCGCTCTTCGCTTAGCGGAGGCACTTGGATGCGAATTATTTCGCCATCGCTGGCAGGGTTGAAGCCTAGATTGGCTGCACGAATTGCCTTATCAATGGCACCGATAGAGCTTTTGTCGAAAGGTTGGACAATAAGCTGCCTTGGGTCGGGCGCACTGATATTTGATGTTTGCTCGATGGGCACTTGTGCACCATAATATTCTACAATTACACCCATAAGCATTGTGGGTGTGGCTTTGCTTGCCCTGATTTTTTGAAATTCACGCTCCAGATGCTCCAGAGACTTTTCCATGCCTTCAATAGCAGAATCAATAACAAATTGAGCTTCTTCTAACATACCGTCTAATTTTAGTTTTCCGTTGACAAATATAAGCTATTTTTTATGGGGCAAAAAGTAAATAATAGGATTCCCCATGCAAAAACAGCTTGCACTACAAATAAAAACAAAAAATGTACCAAACCGCAATCGGAAAATGAACTTTTTTTAGGTTTTTTTGGTGCTTAGGGAATATGCTGAATTACAACAGTTTGTCGGATGCCTGCTTCAATAAAACAAGATTGATGTGGCTAAAAATATTTTAGCTAATCTCAATTTTATCAATCTCCTTCATCAGTCGGTCTGTTTCACTAAGTGCGACAATGATTTTTTGATAATGAAGAATTTCTTCAAAATTCAAAGTCCTGCCGACCCGGTCTTTCAGCCATTTTTGTGCAGGTTGGTAACCGCCGATATAAAACTCCCAAGCGATTTCAGGAACTTTGTCAAAGAATTGCTCATCATTAATCCAAACCTGACCAAAACCATTTTCGGTGGGTACAAATCCGGGCGAGTTTTGAGTGAGTTTTCGGATTACTTCATTATTTCCTGTATTTGGGTAGGTAGTAATCAACTTATGCACTAATGGACTTTCCAATAAATGAAGTTGACGAACCTCCCCGCCTAATTTCACTAAATGCCAAAAAGTAGCTGTATCTTTTGGATAAGGCACACGCGGAAAATCTATTTTTAAAAACTCCTTGTATTTTTCTCTGTAAGTGGGAGAGTGAAGCACGGCATAGATATAGTCTAAGATATCTATTGGCGCAAAATCCTTTTGTTCATTGAGCGTCGCCGAAGTGAACGATTTCTCTGCTTCAAACTCTAATCCCAAACCTTCGGCTATCCGCTCAATAATTTCCATGTTGAAGTTGGGTACTCGCTTTGCTTTTTCATTTTTTAAAAGGGTTGAATCATTATCAGGGTAGAGGTAGAGGGGGAAGATATAAGATTGAAAACCATAATAATTTTTATCCAACATGAATTTTGTAATAAATACTGTTTTGAATTCTGTTGTGTTTACGACAGATCTCATTAGGCATAGTCCAATATTTTTGTTATTGCCAATAAAGTATTTCATCACTTTGTGACGTGCTCTTTGAATTTTTTTTAAATCATATCTAATGTAACGATTATCAAATGGCTTATATGAGTATGTGTTGTTGTTTTCTAAAAATGGAATGTCTGAAACTAACTCTTTGTCATTTCCGGTGGTTATTCCGCTACTATTTTCAAGAAATATTTTGCTTATTTCAAAACCCTTACTGTATTTTTCTTCTTGTTCAGTATCCTTATAAACAAAGAAAAAATTAGGTTCCTGTACATCCAACTCCGACCACTCAATAGAGTGGATTGAGTTTTCATTTAAGAACTCATATTTTTCTTCACGTTTTCCGTAAAGGTCGTAATGGAATATTTGTGCTTTATTCTTTTTCATGTCTTTGCTCAAAAAATATTTTCTGTTGTTCTATCTCTCTGACTAGTTCTTCTTCGGTGGGCAGATATTGCATGTACTTGCTGGCAAAAAGCTGTTTGTTGTCATTTAGTACAGAATATTTGGCGACCACGCTGTCTGTTTCTGTGCATAGCAACAAGCCGATGCTGGGATTGTCATCAGACTGCCTTTTCAAGTCGTCATACATTCGTACATACATATCTAATTGCCCAATGTCCTGATGAGTCAGTTTATTGGTTTTTAATTCCACAATGACAAAGCATTTCAGTATATAATTATAGAATACCAAATCAATATAAAAGTCAGAAGTTTCGGTGCGTATGTGTTCTTGTCGGGCTACAAAAGCAAAGCCTTTTCCTAATTCTAAAATAAAATCCTGCAAATTGTCAATCAGTGCTTTTTCTAATTCTGCTTCGGTATATGCTTTGTGTGTGGGTAAGTTGAGAAACTCCAATACCGTAGGGTTTTTAATAAAATCAGAAGGATTGAGTGCCATTGTTTTTTCGGTCATTTCCTGTTGCACTGCTTTTTTGTTAGCGGAAGCAATTAATCGGTCATAGTAAAGTGTGGAAATATTTCTGTCCAAGGTCCGCACGGACCACATATTTTTAGCAGCTTCTGTAAGATAATACATTCTTGCTTTTTCATTAGAAACTTTTAGAACTCGCTGAAAATGAGACCATGACAATTGTGAAAACAGTGTTTTCATAATCAGGTAGTCAGGGAAATAACTATAAAACTGTCGGATATTCCAAATGGTTCTAGTACCAAACCCTTTTCCAAATTCTTTAGTCAGTTCTTTGGAAACAGTTTCAATCACCTGTTTGCCGTATTCTGCACGGTCAGCGCCGTTTTGTTCTTCCTCTACAATCCTTCTGCCTATATTCCAATAGGCCTCCACCATAGCAGAATTAATGGCTATATATGCCTTTTGTCGGGCTTGAGAAAGTATAGATTTTATGTCAACTAAATAGTTCATGCGTTAATTTTTCTTCTTCACAAAAATATTAATGCTTACGCCTTGCATAATGTCAAACACATTTTGGTCGGGACTACCATCGGGTGCGGTCTCTTTCTTTTTGGCGTTGCCGTGTAAATCCAGAATATAGATTTTATCAAAGGTATTCATTAACTCTTCTCGCATTTTACGATGAATGATGCCATCAATAAAACTATTGTTAGAGATATATGCCAAAACTCCTTCACCGGTTTTCTCGATAAAATGCTGTCCGTAGCGAATAAATTTAATATAATCGTCTGAAAGCGGTTGAATATTCCGC
The DNA here is from genome assembly GCA_964592175.1 of uncultured Lentimicrobiaceae bacterium. Lineage (GTDB taxonomy): Bacteria > Bacteroidota > Bacteroidia > Bacteroidales > F082 > JALNZU01. The sequence goes on along the minus strand of CAZQBU010000001.1, from coordinate 14,545 downwards.
TCGTTCAAATCTTTTTTATAATCTGCCACCAAGTTTTCTATCCATTCTCCTTTATTTGATGAACTGACTGAATAGGGTGGATTTCCAATCACCACCATCACCGGAGCATCTCTTTTAATGTGATTGGCTTCGTTCGCTTCGGTACTAAGCCAGTTGGCAAAAAGAGTTCCTGTATCCTGATGATATTCTTCTAGGCTGTTAGTCAGATAGATACGAAAGCGCTGGTCGTTTGTGCTTGTGTAACCTGTCTCTTTGAGCAGTAAATCCATTTTCAGATGTGCCATGGCATAACTTGCCATTAGCAGCTCAAAACCGTTGAGGCGTGGCAGCAGATGTTCATCCACATAGCTGTTCCAAATACCTTGCTGTCCTTCAAAATTTTTATAAATATGCTTAACTGCCTCTGCCAAAAAGGTGCCGGTTCCGGTAGCTGGGTCGAGAATTTGTACTTTGTGCACCTCTTGTTCTAGCTGCTTATAACCTGTGGGTGAGCGTTTATCGGGTGTTTGGGTGTTTACTTTAATCTTTGTTTTGCTCGTGTCGGCCAAACCCATCGGCAGATTAAATTCAGTTTTTAAAATGTCATCTACTGCACGCACAATAAAATTCACCACTGGTTGTGGTGTGTACCAAACGCCTCTTGCTTTTCTGAGTTTCGGATCATATTCACTCAAGAAATCTTCATAAAAATGGATGATGGGGTCTTCCATTTTAGTGGATTTCCCGTAGTTTCTTAAGACTTCTCTCACATTGGTCGCCAAGAAAATTTCGGCAAGGTTTTCAACCACCCATTTAATACGGTCATCAATATCAGGCCCGGCAATATATCCAAACAGTTTTCGTAGGAGCGGATTGGATTTTGGAATTAACTCAGCTGCTTCTTGCCTGCTGAAGTTTTCCAAACTAGGATCGTGTAATCGTGCAGCAAACATCCCGTAAGCAATGGTTTGGGCGTATACATCAGCAAAGCCTTGGGGTGTAATATCGTGGATTAAAATTTCTTTAAATGCTTGCTTTTGATCACGAAGCGTACTGTTTTGATGATTTTCTTCATCACTTGTCAAGGCTTTGCCGATAATATCAGAAAGAAGGCGTGCTTTTCCTGCCATCATTTCTGCTAAATGTTTTGAGCTTTTAATAGTTTGTCCAATATGTGTGCAGAAGGCTGTGATTAAATTTTCAAAACTCTCGAAATTTTCGCGAATGGGTTTAATTCCTTTTCCCGTAATTTCTGCTATAGCAATTTTGGTTATGAATTCGCCATTTCGGTATAAATGAAAATTGATATAATCCGTGAAAAACAAATTGTTTAATGAAGCTTTGTACCGGTCAAATTGCTCTTTGTTTCCGGCTTTTTTATTTCCATCTAAATCAGTATCTCCAATATCTTTGGCTTCAATAAATCCGACCGGTATTTCATTTCTGGTCAAAATATAGTCAGGTGCACCGCAACTTTGTCTTTTTGGTTCGTTTGTTGCCTGGATTCCGGGTACTAAACTTTCAATAAGTTGTTGTAAATCACCGCGAAACGTATGTTCGGTTGCGTTGCCCAACTTGTATCTTTCGTCTATACTTTTTAAATACTGTTCTACTGTCATTCTCGTATATTAAAGGATGAATTTGGATTTTGTTTTGCCAAAATCCAATGATGCAGTTCGTGTGCTGTACTGCTACACCACGCGATAACACTTAATTCGTTACCGTAGTCCCAATTTCTTCGCCAGCCACTACTTTAAGCAAATTCCCTTTGGTGTTCATATCGAAAACCACTATGGGTAAATTATTTTCACTGCAAAGTGTAAATGCTGTAAGGTCCATCACCTGTAATTTTTCATGATATGCCTTATCAAAGCTCAGATGCGTGTATTTAACGGTATCGGGATGTTTTTCGGGATCAGCCGAATAAATGCCGTCCACGCGTGTACCTTTTAAAATTACATCGGCTTGTATTTCGATGGCGCGCAAGGCTGCTGCGGTGTCGGTGGTGAAGAATGGATTGCCTGTACCACCTGAAATAATAACTATTTGCCCTTCATTAAGAAGCTCAATTGCTTTTGGTCCGTTCATTGATTCAGCCACACGGTCGATATATAGACCGGATAAAACAGTTGCTTTCAGACCTATATCTTGTAAGCTCGATTGGAGTGCAAGGCTGTTGATAACCGTGGCAAGCATACCCATATAATCGCCTTGTATTCTGTTCATCCCTTGCTTGCTGCCTTGAAGCCCCCTGAAAATATTTCCTCCGCCAATAACTACCGCGACTTGTGTGCCGGCTTCAGCTATGGTTTGTATTTCTTCGGCATATTGTTGTAGTCTTTGGGAATCAATGCCATAATTTTGTTGTCCCATGAGCGCCTCACCGCTCAGCTTTAGTAAAACACGTGAATATTTCATATAATTTTTTTAAAACCAATATCCAATATTAAAGAAATTTGTAATGCTTTTGTGCAAATTGTTTTTCATGATGCTAATTTCTATGGGACCAATAATGCTTTCGTAGCCCAAAGAAAGTCCAAAACCTGCTATAACTTTCGGATAATCTGCTAGTTCATCAAATGTGTCGGCAATAAAACCTACATCTGATTTAAAGGTTAAATACAAGTCCGGTAAAAAGTTAAATTGCCAACCAATGTTTCCACCCACTATCTGCTTTGTGGTTTCTTCGATGAAGTGTAGTCCGGTGAACGGAATAAAACTATCATAATAGCTTATATTGGATTGGCCCCCAATCAGGAATGTATGCTGCAAAGGAGGTGTTTTACTATTAAGTGTAAAACCTAAAGTGTAGCCTGCCTGAAGACTGTGCTTAGGATGTATGGGAATATTTGTATTGTAATTCATTGATAGCACCAACACATTTTTGTCATACACCTCCCGACTTCGTTTGCTAATGCTATGAACATATTTTGCTTGCAAATCCAGCTTGATTCCACTAGTAGGAAACATATTTTTATTATCGGTGTCAAGAGCTATTTTTATAAATGGTATTATGTTGGGATTAAAGCCTTTAGGGATTTCGGTTGCAAAGCTGCTGTTGATTAAAATGCTTTCGTAGGTAACTCCTGCTTTTATCCGTAAAGTGTTATGAGTTGTCCATTGTAAAAAAGTAGAAACAGCATATTGAGTAGATCTGTATACATCATTGATTTTATTCTTGTTATAATGGTTGAGCCGTAGCGTAAAAGCTTCAGGTCTTATGCCAAATCCAATATTTGAACCTCGGTCGATAAGATAAAGTGCACGTAATAGTGGGTTTTCTCCTAAATTCAAATCGACAGATAATTTTGAGCCACGTAATCCGGCATTATTGATGGATGCAAATAACAAAACGGATGCTTTATAATCACTATCATAATGTAAACCGGCTGCTAATATACCGGTGCTGTTTTCTTGAATTTCAAATACAAGACGTAGCCCGTCTTCTTCAGGTACCACATGATAACTTATTGATCTGAAAAATCCACTACCATAGGCTCTCGACAGGCTTTCCGAAAGCTTATCGATATTTACCCAAGTTCGGGGTTTGAGGTTCAGGATACCATTCAAATAATCGTGCGACACATCATGCAAGCCGTTATATTGATATGAATACATGAAAATTGAATCAATCGGACGGGTTATTAAATCAGGTTTTGGTCGCTCATTAAGATTTAGCGAATCAATGATTTTAAGTAATTCGGGTAGTAGTTCACGAGCAGCTTCTTCTCCTTTCTCCATTATTTCTTCGTAGGAGTCAAAGCTCATCACATCAAATTCAAATAGGTCGGGTTTGATATATAGATCTGTCAGGCTTTTACCTTGTTCATGTTTGTCGAACCTATAAAAACCAATGATTTGATTGAAAATTGAAAGTATGTCCGTCAACTCTTCCTCTTCTTTTAATTCACTTTGCACATCCACTCCGATAATAAAATCTGCACCGGCTTCTATCACTTCCGCAACAGGATAATTATTAATTAATCCTCCGTCCACCAACTTTTTTGTACCAAGGTCAACAGGAGTAAAATATCCGGGAATTGACATGCTTGCGCGCACTGCTTGATGCAGGTTTCCACTTGTCAGCAGGGTATCTGTACCGTTTGACAAATCAGTTGCTATACATAAAAACGGTATGGGAAGTTCGTTAAAGTCATGTATTAAAAAGGCAGGGCTCAAGTATTTTGCCAAAAGAATATCAATAAGTTGCCCGTTATGCAGCCCGGAACGGACTTTTACTTTTCGCTCGGCATAAGGAAATGTGATTAAAAAGCGATCGTTGTTTTGTTTTTCTTCAATGGGAATATATTTTCGTGGAATCTGGTCGCTCATCAATGCTTCCCAATCTTGACTCCGTATGATGTTTGCAATGCTGTTGGGATGATATCCCAGTGCATACAAACTACCGACGATGCTTCCCATACTTGTTCCACCCACATAATCAAATCGAAGGCCGGCTTCTTCAAATACTTTTAATGCTCCAATATGGGCAAAGCCTTTGGCGCCACCTCCACTTAAAACCAATCCAATTTTTGGACTGTGCTTTTTGGAGTCAGCTTGCGCAAAACTATTTGTAGCACCTATGCCGATTAGGATAATAGTAAGGATAGTGATATAGTTATAAAGGCGATTCATAACTCACTAATTTAATGAATTTTCGTCAAACTTTCAACCTCAATCTGCTTTTTGTTAAATCCTACCGTACAGCTCATATTTTCCAATGATGCCATATTGGAAACAACAACTTGGTATTCAAATTCAGGAAATACATTGAAGAAAGCGGAGCTTTGTATGGGGTGTACTCCGTTTTTATCTGCAAAATTCAATGAATAGCGTGTATTGCCTTCCTTAACAATTTGCCATTCTCCTTCTTGCTCAAAATAAATGCGTGCTGTTTTTTCGTCATGCGAATTAAATTTAAACTCTATGGCAAAGGTATCGGGCGGATTTACAATCGGTTGCTCGTATTGAAATATCGTACGATTATCCTTTGTAAGTGTGTCATCTTTTTTACAAGATGTCCATAGCAAAGCAATACTCAGTAAGAGTAGAAGACCGTGTTTTGTTTTCATGTTGTTTATTCGCTTTGGCTATATCTTAGCCTCTTTTTTACTCTACGAATATACAACAAATCATGCTTCAGCAGATGCCCTTCCGTGACAATTTTTATATTTTTTCCCACTACCGCAAGGGCAAGGCTCGTTTCGACCCACTTTTTTCTCTGCAATAATGGGTTGTGTTACTTCTTGCTGTTGCGTTTTACTATGGGCTTGCGACAAGAGGTCGGAGCGTTCTTCCTTCATTTTACTACGGTCAATACCTCTGCTGCGTCGTGCTTCGCGTACGTTTGAGCTGTCTTGTACAGGGATATCCGCTTTCATTAAAAATGAAATCACATCTCTGTTAATTCTGTGAATCATATTCTTAAACAGTTCAAATGATTCAAACTTATAAATCAGCAAGGGGTCTTTTTGTTCGTATGTAGCTGCTTGAACCGATTGTTTGAGGTCATCTAATTCGCGTAAGTGCTCTTTCCAAGATTCGTCAATTAATGCAAGGCTGATGCTTTTTTCAATTGATAAGGCTACTTCACGTGCGCCGTTATCCATTGCTTTTTGCAGATTTACAATTGTTTGCATGCCTTTCTTTCCGTCAGTGATTGGAATGGCAATATTTTCATATTGTTTTTGACGTTCAAACACATCTTTAATAACCGGCATAGTGCGTTCTCCAATGCGTTTATTCTTGTCGCGATACACGACTGTAGCTTTTTCAAACAGCTGATCGCTAAGCGCTTCCACTCGTTCAGCCCGGAAGGTTTCTTTATCGAAAGGCGGTTCTAAAGCCATATCTCTCAATACTGCAACGCGGAACTCCTCAAAATCTTGAGATTGATAATCTTGAATAAGTGCTTCACCTAAATCGTAAAGCATATTTGATAAATCTACCGACAGTCTTTCTCCGAAAAGGGCATGATGTCGTTTCTTATAAATTACTTCACGTTGGGCATTCATCACGTCATCATATTCAAGCAAACGTTTACGAATTCCGAAGTTATTTTCTTCGACCTTCTTTTGCGCCCTTTCGATTGATTTTGTAATCATGGAGTGTTGAATCACTTCACCTTCATCAAGTCCCATGCGGTCCATCAGTCCGGCAATACGTCCCGATCCAAACATACGCATCAGGTCGTCTTCAAGCGAAACAAAAAACTGTGAGCTACCCGGGTCCCCTTGTCGTCCTGCACGACCGCGTAGCTGCCTGTCAACCCGTCTCGATTCATGGCGCTCGGTACCTATAATTGCCAAGCCGCCGGAATCTTTTACTCCTTCACCCAGCTTAATGTCCGTACCACGACCTGCCATATTCGTTGCAATAGTTACCACGCCCGGCTGTCCGGCTTCCCTTACAATGTGTGCCTCACGCTGGTGCAGCTTGGCGTTCAATACATTATGAGGGATGCTGCGTCGGGTAAGCATGCGACTGAGTAGTTCGGATGTTTCCACCGATGTAGTACCCACAAGTACCGGACGTTTTGCTTCCACAAGGCTTACAATTTCATCAATTACCGCATTGAATTTTTCCCTTTTTGTTTTATAAACCAAGTCCTCACGGTCATCCCGCATAATAGGTCTGTTGGTGGGAATCACTACTACGTCCAGCTCGTAGATATCCCAAAACTCACCCGCTTCCGTTTCAGCTGTACCGGTCATGCCCGCCAGCTTGTTGTACATACGGAAGTAGTTTTGCAACGTAATGGTGGCATAAGTTTGAGTAGCAGCTTCGACCTTTACGTTTTCTTTTGCTTCTATGGCTTGATGTAGCCCATCGCTGTAGCGACGCCCCTCCATGATACGACCGGTTTGCTCGTCAACAATTTTGATTTTGTTGTCCATGATGACGTAGTCCACATCCTTTTCAAAAAGCGTATAAGCTTTTAATAACTGATGTACCGTATGCAGGCGCTCTGACTTCACACTGAAGTTTTGAATCAGTTCCGATTTTTTATCCAGCATCTCCTGCTCGGGAAGCTCTTGCTTCTCCAAATCGGCAATTTCGGCTCCTACATCAGGTAAAATAAAAAAGCCGGGTTCATTATAAGAGGTGGTAAGTAAATCAATACCTTTTTCTGTAAGGTCTACCGAATTATGTTGTTCATCTATTACAAAATACAGTTCGTCATCAATAAGGTGCATGTTTTTGCTTTGCTCTTGCATATAAAAGCTTTCGGTTTTCTGCATTAGGCTGCGCATTCCTTCTTCACTAAGGAATTTGATGAGTGCATTGTTTTTCGGCAAGCCGCGATATGCCCTGAACAATAAATCGCTTCCCTTTTTAAGCTCTTCGTCTTTAGGATTTGATTGCAGTATTTTTTTTGATTCAGCCAGCATACTGCTTACCAATGTTCTTTGCGCATTGTAAAGCTTGGTAACATCCGGTTTTAGTACATCAAACTCTTGATTGTCGCCTTTTGGAGTTGGTCCACTGATAATCAATGGAGTACGTGCGTCGTCAATCAATACGGAGTCAACCTCGTCCACAATGGCGTAATGGTGTTTGCGTTGAACAAGTTCGTCCGGATTGCCGGTCATATTGTCACGCAGATAGTCAAAGCCAAATTCGTTATTGGTTCCGTAGGTGATATCAGCCAAATATGCATTTCTTCTGGCAGTAGAGTTTGGTTCGTGCTTATCAATACAATCAACTGATAATCCCAGAAATTCATAAATCACGCCCATCCATTCGGAGTCACGTTTTGCCAGGTAATCGTTTACCGTCACCACATGTACTCCTTTCCCGGCAAGGGCATTAAGATATACCGGTAAGGTAGCCACCAAGGTTTTACCTTCACCCGTTGCCATCTCCGCAATTTTTCCTTGATGCAATACAATACCCCCGATAAACTGTACATCATAATGTATCATGTCCCATTTTATGATATTGCCTCCGGCACTCCAGCTGTTGCTATAAATAGCTTTGTCACCTTCAATATTGACATAATCGTGAATTGCTGCAATATTTCGATCCATGTCGGTAGCCGTAACTTCAATAAACTCATTGTCGTTGAAGCGCTTGGCTACAGCTTTCATTACTGCAAAAGCTTCAGGTAAAATCTCGTTTAAAACTTCTTCCGTCTTTTCATATTGCTGCTTTTCCAGCTTATCTATTTCGGCATACAGCTTTTCTTTGTCATTATTCGACATATCCGGATCTTCTTCGATCTGCGCTTGAATAACTGCAATTTCTTTGGTTTCATTTGCAATACGCTCCTGAATCTTTTCTCTGAATGTGTGTGATTTTGCCCGAAGCTCATCGTTGCTCAGCGTAGAAATATGTTCATAAGCTTTTAATACGCTGTCCAATATAGGTTCAATGGCTTTAAGGTCTCGGCTGGCTTTGTCGCCAAATATCTTTTTGATAAAACTTAACATATTGTATGAGGTTTTTTCTCTTTTATGATAAAATTCTGACAATAATCGTTCCTAAATTGCGGAACGGCATGTTTAATTCAGCAAAATTAATGCTTTTTATCGCTTTATGGTAAAAATGCCTACAGATGCACGACGGCTTTTACTGCGAAAGGCTGTCAGACACTAATTTCTTTATGTGATTTTCCAGTATTTCGGACTGCATAGGCACTGCTGCTACCGCAATTTTGGAATGCGACTCAAGCAAGATGTTTTCCGGAAACATACGGATATTATATGCGTCCAATAATGCAAATTCTTGTCCTAAATTGAGCAATGTCCAATTGTATTGCCTCCGTTGAAATAAATTACTGTACTGCTTAAAGGATTCCGGTGTGGCAATGCTGATGATTTGTAGCCATTCCGAATATTTTTGAGCTAAGCTGTGTAAACTTTGCAATTCATGTTCACAAAGTGGACATTTATCACCCAAAAAATTTAATAGTATAATCCCTTTAAAATCCTTTAAATCATGTGTTTGTCCGTCATTTCCTTTAAGCCTGAAGCCACTGGGCTTTGCGCCATATGCCAAACGGCTTTGCATATAAATGATGTTTTGTGCAATACTGCGATGAGTGCTTACAGCCGACTCTTTTGAAATAGCTTCTAATTGTAGAGCAACCGTTTCATGTGAAACTTGTGGGTTCCAAAATGATGCCTGCAAATGATACAACATCATTATTTCAGTAAAAATCTTGTCATTTTTGTAAAAGTCATCTTCCTGCATGAAAGCTGCTAATGCATTTTCTGTAGTTTTCAGTGTACTGAAAAATTTGCTTGTTCCAATATGCTTGGCTTCAAATAAATAACTTCCAAAATACTCCTTAAACAAATTAAAATATTCAGGATTTTCATATAAAACCGGCTTTGCCTTAAAATAACGCTCATACACTTGTGCAGGACTCAATTTTTTAACTACTGATTCCAAAGATGCAAGCTTGTAATACAGATAGTCATCTAAAAACTCATTTTTCCTCTCCGGAAGTTGTTTACGTATTACTTGTGCTAAAGTGTCAATTAAATCTGCTCTCCCAAATCGCTGCAGGGCTTGAAAATGCTCCAGTACAAAGGCATTGTACGAGAAATTAATCAGCTCAATCTGTTGTTGGAGCTTGTTATCCGTAGCTTCAAGCGTGCGTAGGCTGAGCGGCGATGCATCAAAATAGGAAGTATAGTCAGTAGTATAGGCTGTCAGCTGAATGGTATAGGCTGCATCCGGTTTTAAGATAATATCGCTTTGATAAAGACCGGCTGCAATTTTTGCAAAGCTGATATGCGCAATATTGGCTTCAATTTCAAAATTTCCCTTGAAATCGGTAGTGGTTTGAGCCAGCGTAGTGGTGCGCCCTGAAATAGGGTCGCTTTGCAGAATCAATCGAACACTTGTACTCGGTAAGTTAGAAATACCGCTAATTTTAACAATACCGGCATCAAGCCCGAAGCTGCTAAAGAATAGAACAACAAGAATTAAAAACTGTTTCATGGATTTATACACGCTTTGGCAGAATAAACGTGATTCAGGCTGCTATATTGTCAGTTTTATACGCGAAGGCACAAACTTGCTGACATCGCCCCCGTTTCGAAATATATCGCGTACAATACTCGAAGTGATTGGTAGATGCTCGGGAGCAGAAAGTAAAAATATGGTTTCAATCTCATCATCAAGCATTTTATTGGCTTGCCCGATATTGCGTTCAAACTCAAAATCGGCTGAGCTACGTAGTCCGCGCAAGATATATTTTGCATTTACTTTTTTACAAAAATCGATTGTGAGCCCTTCATAAACCGCAGTTTCAATATTGGGATATGCCTGAAACACCTCATCAATCCATTTTTTTCGTTGTTCTATTTTAAATAACCCTTGTTTGCTGTCGTTATGCCCAATGGCGATGATAATCTTGTCAAAAAGAGCTAATGCCCGTAATACAATGGCTTCATGACCTTTTGTGATGGGGTCGAAGGAGCCGGGAAAAACAGCTATATTTTTTGTATTCATGCTAACTTAGTGTAAAATTTTTGTATCAATTCGTTCAAGCTTTTGTAGCTTCCTTTGCAAATATCAGTTAATTGTGTGAAACTAACCCATTTTAAGTCGCTTATACCTTCAGAAATTTGAGCTTGTAACTGCTCTGAACTATTTGCTTCCATTTCAAACCAATAGGTTTTTTTTAATACCGGCTGCGTCTGATAAAAATAGCAATGCCAACTCTCCGGCAAAGCCCCGACAATCTTTAGCTGCTTAATGCCTGATTCTTCTTTAACTTCGCGTATGGCTGCTTCTTGCACGGTTTCATGAGTTTCCACATGACCTTTTGGTAAATCCCAAAATCCGTTCTTTTTGAAAAATAAAAATTCTTCCCTTTCATTTCGAACCATTCCGCCTGCTGCGACAATAAAGGATATGTTTGGAATATATTTTTGTAAAAAAGTCAAGGGCTCATCAGCGGTTTGATAAAATAAATTATCTTCAATTTGATTATTCATCCAATTGATAATCATTTCATTAAGTGGCTTATCGGTGAACTTGATATGGCTTTCTTTACCATATGCGGAATTTATTTCTTCCTCCGAAGCCAATTTCATGTAATATTTTTCGTTAAAAACTTTATACATTTGCCACATGAATAGAAATGACCAAGCATCAATGACCTTGGCCGGTTTATTATTGCAAATTAAAGCAATAAAACTTAATCCTGCCAAACCATTCACCTGGGCATCCGGCCTAAGGAGCCCTATTTATTGTGATAATCGCATCACCTTATCCCATCCCAAGATCCGAACATATATTCGTCAAGAGTTTAGTCGTGTGCTCCTTGAGAAATTTGGTAAACCTGATGTGATAGCAGCTGTAGCTACCGGTGCAATTGCTCATGGTGCATTAGTGGCTCAAGAATTGGGATTGCCCATGGTGTATGTGCGTACCGAGAAAAAAGGACACGGGCTAAATAATCAAATTGAAGGTATAATTGGCTCTGCGCAATCCGTGGTGGTGATTGAAGACCTTATTTCAACCGGTGGAAGTAGCTTAAATGCCGTGCAAGCACTTCGAGAAGCCGAAGCAAATGTAAAAGGACTTTTGGCGATTTTTTCATATGAATTACCTGTTGCCATTCAAAATTTTGCTGATGCCCACTGCGAATATGCTACTTTGACAAATTTCGAAAGTATGCTTTCAAAGGCGTTGGAAGAAAATTATATTAACGAACGTGAGTGGCAGTCACTGAAAGAATGGAAGCTGGATCCGCATAAATGGAGTGAAGAAGCTATAAAGAATAATTTGTAAACAGCATTTTAAGTTATGGACCTTAGTAGCAATTGGAAGAGCTTACAATCCGATACGGAAAAAGCCTTTTCTTTTATATCTGATTTAAGAAATGTGGGCAGTCTGATGCCTGAACAAATTATAAATTGGGAGGCAGACAGCGACCATTGCTCGTTCACCATTAAAGGGATGACAAGTTTAAAGCTTCGTGTAGCCGAAAGACGACCAAACAGCTTGTTGCGCCTACAGCCCGATGGAAAGTCGTCATTTGAATTTGAATTGCTGGTCCATCTTCGTGAAGCTGATGCGGGTGCCGAAGCAAAGGTTGAAGTTCAAGCCGAGCTTAATCCGATGATGGCAATGCTTGCCAAACGACCCTTGCAGCATTTGGTAGAACATATAGCCGATAGCTTGGCGGTAAAAGTGTTTGATTAATCCAAAGGGAAAACTATTTCTTTGAAATTGCAAATTAGCGTTTCATGCTCGCGGTCTTGAAGGACGAGCTGACCAAATGAATTTACATCCATGATTTTTGCCTCTCGCTTTTGATCTTGAATTGAATAAGTTTTAAATTCTTGTAAATAAAGCAAATGCGATAAATAACGCTTTTTAATAGCACGCAATTGCTCAGGCTGCGAGAGTTTAGTGAGTTGTGTTTCCAACTGCATCAGCAGCTCGGCTTTTATTTTGTCTAAATCGTACGTTTTTTCGCTAAAGCTTGTCATGGAAGCAGGATTTTTCAAATTTGTCGGAAATTCCGTTTGATTTACATTTAATCCTATACCTATTATGGTCATATCTAATAAGTTACCGCTAATCATATGCGAGATAAGAATACCGGCTAATTTCTTATTTTGCTTCCAAATATCGTTGGGCCATTTAATGCTTAAAGCTTCACTGCCGATATGAGTTTCGAGCATGTCAATAAGTGCCAAAGAGACAGCCATGGTAATTAAAAACTGATTTGAAGCAGGGAGTTGGGTGTTTATAGCTATGCTGAATAATAGATTTTTGCCAGTTTTGCTATGCCAGCTGTTTGTTCCCAATCCTTTTCCTGCAGTTTGATAATCAGTGCTAACGACCATCCCCTGAATATCATAGCCAAGGGAATACTGTTCTTGTAACCATAAATTTGTGGAAGCTATATGCTCCAAATGAAGCTTTTGCCAAGAAATTGACATAATGCCTGAACGTTTAGTATTTTTGCTAAATAAACAGCTAAATTGGCAGAAAAATTTTAATTATTTGGTCTAACTTGAATTTTAATCATGAATATTTCTTTAAAAAATATTGTAAGCATCACAGAATCAAATAGTAAGCTTAAAATATTAAGCCTTGCCAAATTAAGCTAGAATGCTGAACTAAAATAAGCTAATTTTGTTGTCTAATAAACGAGATGATTTTCTATGGTAAAAACGTACAGAAACGAAGATAGCGATCAATTATTAAAAAGCATTGTCGAGGCAATGCAAGAAAAAAAAGGAGCTGATATTTTAAGCATGGACTTAAAGCCTACAAATAGCTCTGTGACTGATTATTATATAATCTGCCATGCGGCATCTAAAACGCAGGTAGGAGCAATTGCGGATTTTATTGAAGAGCAGGTGCGAAAAATAAATGGAATTAAACCACATAATGTGGAAGGAGCAGAAAATGCGGAATGGATTTTGATGGACTATTTTGATGTAGTGGTGCATGTGTTTCTGGAAGACACAAGAAATTATTTCAGGATCGAAAAATTGTGGGCAGATGCAGTAATCACCAACTACGACGAGTAGGAAGGAATAGAGTGGAATAATATTTTAGAAATCAATGAAAGAAAAGAATAGCGGTAAAAAACAAAACAGTAAGCCGAAAACGGATGGTAAAGGTGCTCCAAAATTCAATTTTTATTGGATTTACGGAATACTTGCCGTCATTTTTATTGCACTTCAGTTTACTAACTTTAGTGCTTCTCCCAAGCGTATTGACAAGGGGCAGCTGCTCGAAATGATTGAGAACAAAGAGGTAGAGCGCATTGACCTTGTGAATAAGGAAATGGCAGAAATATTTCTCAATGCAGAAGCATTTGAGCGTTATGAGAATGAAAAGCCGGAAGCTGAATCAAAGCAAGTTTATAATCCGGAGCAACCTCAATTTGTGTATCAAATTGGGGAGGTATCTACCTTTGAAGAAGATTTGAAACAGATTCAAGAAGGGATTGAAAACCCTATTTACATCAATAATATTACACGTAGAAACTGGGGAACGGATGTATTCGGCATGATATGGCCTATCCTTTTACTGGTTGGATTATGGCTTTTCTTTATGCGCATGATGAGTCGTGGGGCTGGAGGTGGAGGAGGTCAAATCTTTAATATCGGAAAATCAAAAGCACAGCTTTTTGATAAAAATACGCATGTAAATGTGACTTTTAAAGATGTGGCCGGCCTCGAAGAAGCAAAAGTTGAAATTATTGAGATAGTTGACTTCTTGCGTCAGCCCGAAAAGTACACCAAGCTGGGTGGTAAAATACCAAAAGGTGTATTATTGGTAGGTCCTCCGGGCACCGGAAAAACGCTATTGGCTAAATCTGTAGCCGGAGAAGCACATGTTCCCTTTTTCTCAATTTCGGGAAGCGATTTTGTGGAAATGTTTGTCGGAGTCGGTGCTTCACGGGTACGCGATTTGTTTAAGCAAGCAAAAGAAAAATCACCTTGTATTATTTTTATTGATGAAATTGATGCCATAGGTAGAGCAAGAGGTAGAAACCCTGCCACGGGAGCCAATGACGAAAGAGAAAACACCTTAAACCAGCTGCTTACTGAGATGGATGGTTTTGGAACAAACTCCGGAG